>JAZDPP010000018.1:0-55342 GCA_043797445.1 Pseudomonadota bacterium | reverse complement strand
GCGCAACCATCGGATCAAACACCATCCGCTTCACACGCTTCGATACATATCCCGCACGCGAAAGCCGCTCCATTTCGTCATAATAATCGCTGAAAACCCCAGGAAGCCCGTCTTTTTCAGTCAAAATAAAATCGCTTAGCTCTTCGGATTTCACTCTCTGTCTCAATCCCAAAGCCAACATCTGATCTGCACCACCATCTGCATCGCCCATCTCATATGAAAGCGCATACTTGGTGATCAGATCATGCCGATCCCATGCGAATGACAATGAAGAACAAAACAAAAAGCAAAAAACAAGCGGTATCAATTTTGTTTTTTTTAAAGCAAGCATATTTAAAAACATATATTAACGCCTACATTTTTTATTTGCGGATTTTGCAGCCGACCAAAGTTCATCCGATAAAAAGCTCTCAACAGGCATAACATTTATTGATAACGTATAAAATTTTTCGCACAATTTGAAGACGTAACCCTCGATCTGCCCTCTGTGTCAATGAAAGGTGAGACACCGACCCCTTGAAAAATTAGTGTAGGGCGGGTAGGAGAATCACCTATGAAAACAATAGCCATAAAACAAACCAAAGTCAGTGAAAATGTCGCGTCGACCGAGGATCTAACCGAAGGAGCCCCGGGGGCGACTGGAGTTAGGTCATCGGCTGGCGGCGGTCATGCTCATCTTACACCGCCAGACCCCGAGGTGCCGGAACAAAAACCCAGGCGAATCTTTACGGCCGGTTACAAATTGCGCCTTCTTCAGCAGGCCGATGCCTGTGTTGAGCCTGGCCAGCTTGGCCAATTATTGAGGCGCGAAGGCCTTTATTCATCGAATTTGACAACCTGGAGAAAGCAACGTGATCAGGGCCTCTTGCACGCCATGACATCTAAATAACGGGGTCGAAAAAATAAGGGAAAAAACCCGCTGACCTCGCGTGTTGCTCAACTGGAAAAGGAAAAACAGCGTCTTGAGCAAAAACTCAGAAGAGCCGAACTCATCATTGAGGCACAAAAAAAAATTCAGAGATCTTGGGGATAACCCAGAACCTCGACGAGAACGAAGGGAGCGACTCATGAATGGAAAGAATTCCGTTATCATCCTTGGATATGCACCCGATTGTCCGGAACCGGTGGAAATCTTGGAGCTAAACAAACACCCCCAAAAGTGAACCGAGTGCCTTATATTCCGATGCTAAAGGAAAACAACGTTCGAAAAGGCTTTTTCGAACATTCTGAGTTTCTGGCACTTCGGGAAGCTCTTCCGGCCTATTTGAAACCTTTCGTTACGTTTGGATACAAGGTGGGGTGGCGGGATAAGGAAATAGCTGCCTTGACTTGGAGCGACGTTGATAATATTAACGGAATTGTAACGTTAAAAGCGGGGGAAACCAAAAACGGTGAGGCCAGAACGGTTTATCTTGATGATGATGAGCTCAAAGCGGTGATCAGGAAACAATTGGAAAATCGAAAGCATACGGACAAGCTCGTTCCCTATATATTTCCTAACAAACAGGGTACTGGGCCTATCGGTAATTTCAGGAAGGCTTGGAACATGTTTTGAACGAAAAAAGGGATAACCGATGATGGCTAACCCCTTTATTTTGTTGGTACGCCTGGAGGGATTCGGACCCCCGGCCTACGGATTAGAAGTCCGTTGCTCTATCCAGCTGAGCTACAGGCGCACAATTTTAATATTGGAAGGACGTCTACCATAGCTCTGTTTCCTTGTCTATACAAAATTTAAATGCTAAGTGTTCAGTTTAGCCCTGTCTTTTGCGGAATCATTGAACGATTTTTTTTAAGATCGGCAAGGCATTCCTAATGGGGGTGATGGGTTTATATCGTTTGTAAATAATCAATAATGGCCCCATATCGGTTGCCGGGGTGGAAATATCAGCGATGACAGTAACGTATAAGAAAAAAGAGCCGAGAGAGAATCGATTGAAAGTCGATAAGCCGATTGCAACGGAAGCGGGCGCCAAAGCCTCGGGGGCATCGGATGATACGGCTCTGGTTAAATATGATCCGTTACAACGGTATTTACGGGAAATCAGATATTATAAGTTGTTAACCCGTGAAGAAGAAAAGGAATATGCTCGGAAGGTTCAGGAAACGGGTGATCCGGACGCAGCCTATGTGCTAGTGACGTCGAACCTTCGGTTGGTTGTCAAGATAGCGTTGGAATTTCAGCGTGTTTGGATGCAAAACCTTTTGGATTTGATTCAGGAGGGCAACATTGGCCTCATGCAGGCGGTGAAAAAATTCGATCCGTATAAAAATGTTAAATTTTCATATTACGCATCCTTTTGGATCAAAGCGTACATACTGAAGTTTATCATGGATAACTGGCGGTTGGTGAAGATCGGAACGACTCAGGGGCAGCGCAAGCTGTTTTTCAAGCTCAAGAAAGAAAAACAGAAGCTGCTGGATGAGGGATTTGATCCGAAGCCCAAGCTCTTGTCGGATCGGCTCGGCGTTTCAGAGCGTGAAATTGTTGATATGGACCAACGGCTGGATGGTTGGGACGTGTCATTGGATGCCCCATTGAAAAATGATTCCGATACGGAGCGGATCGATTTCCTGAGCATCGAAGCCGAGTCGGTTGAGGATCGGGTGGCCAAAAAGGAGATAGAAGCGCTTCTTCATGACAAAATTGGTGAATTTCGGAAAAAAATGACGCCCAGAGAGCTTGAGATTTTCGATTTACGCATTTTTTCCGATTCGCCGGCAACGCTCCAGGAGATTGGTGACCGGTACGATATTTCCAGAGAACGGGTGCGTCAGGTTGAGAAGAATGTCATCAAAAAGATGAGAGAGTTTTTTAAACAGCAACTTCCGGACTATCAGGAATATTCTCAATACGGCGATTAAGAATTTTGGACATGGAGCGCCCGCCGGTATTTCCTCCCGGGAAATGAAGACCTTTGTCCCCGGGTAACCCAATAGAAGAGATTTATGAAATCAGCACTTGTTCGAATAGTGAAGTTGTTTTCACCAGTGGCTTTGATTTTTATGTTGCTGGGATGTGGATCGATACCAATGCATATGGGATCGTCCCCCTCGTTCTCACTCGAAAAAACATATTCCGGTCCCGCTGCCTATTATTTTATGACATCCCGGCTTTTAGCCAAGCAAGGGCAGTTGGATCGCGCGATTATTCTTTTGCAAAAGGCAATCGAGGCGGATCCGGATACGGTTTTTTTACGGTTTGAACTTGCAATCTTGCTGATATCCCAGAAAGATTTCACCGGCGCATTACGCGTTGTTGAAGAAATTCTGGCGAAGGATCCGGAGAATGTGGATGCGCTCATGCTGCTGGGCCGAATTCATCAGAGTCTTGAGCGGCCGGATGAGGCAAAAAAAGCCTATGAGCGGGTGATCACCGTGGATTCCAAACAGGAAAACACGTATGTGCTTCTTGGAAAAATTTATATGGACTCCGGTGAGTCCGATAAAGCGCTGCGGGTTTATGAGCGGCTGGTTGACCATTTCCCGGAATCTTATCTGGGACATTTTTTCATTGGAAAAATATTCGCTGAACAAGGAAAAATTGAGGCTGCCGAAGCGGAATTCAAAAAAACAATACAATTGGCTCCCGGACTGGAGGAACCGCAATTTGAGCTGCTAAAACTATACGAGCAACAGGGGCGGGAAGATAAAAAACTCTCGGTTTACGAGGATGTTTTAGCCAAGGATCCTCGGAATGTCGAGATGCTGATGGAATTGGCGCTGTTTTATGCGAACACGGGGAAATTGGATGAATCAAAGGTGATCCTGAAGCAGCTGGGGCAGCGGAGTCTTACCGATCGGATGATTGTTTCCAACATAGCGCAAAAATACCTTGAGAAGGAAAACTATACAGCCGCCATCGTTGTGATAGGCGGCATGCTGCAGGGGGTTTCCGAAAGCTCCGATTTAAGCTATCTCATGGGGCTGGCCATGGACGGGAACGGAGATAAAAACGCCGCTATGACTTATCTGCAAAACGTGAAACCGGACTCCCGGTTTTTCGAGGGCGCCATCGCCCATATTGCTTTTTTGTACCAGGAGCTGGGCCGGATTCATGAGGCCATCGCCTTTATAAAGGAAATCATATCGCAGGTGACTCCCACGGCGGACCTGCTGTTTTATCTGGGGTCGTTTTACGAAGAGATTGAGAATTACACCGACTCGGAGAACGCTTTTTTGCAGGGGCTTCGGTTAGCGCCGGAAAACGTTCGAATTCTTTTCCGCCTTGGTGTTCTCTATGATAAAAAAGGGGACCGGGAGTCCGCCATCCGGGAAATGAAAACGGTTATTCAATTGGAACCCAATCATACCAACGCATTGAATTATCTTGGATATACCTATGCGGATATGGGGATTTTGCTCGATGAGGCCGAGCAACTTGTTTTAAAGGCGATCGAAACCCAGCCGGATGATGGCTATATTATCGACAGCCTGGGGTGGGTCTATTATAAAAAAGGTCTGTATGATCGCGCCGTATCCGTTTTGGAAAAGGCCGTTTCCCTTGTACCGGATGATCCGACCATTCTGGAACACATGGCCGATGCTTACCTCAAAATAAACGCTAAGGAAAAGGCTTTGGAATGCTACCGGCGGTCCTTAAACAAGAAGGAAAAGGATAAGGAAATCCTGGAGGAAAAAATTCGAGTACTGACTGAAAAGGAAAACTGACAGGTGAGAAGAGGATGTTGTTATGGGGTTGAGTGCGTTGTCGCCCTCTGGGTGGCAACGTCTTTTTTAGCCGGTTGCGCTGCCTATAAACCGTTAAGGCCTGCCGGTGTTGACGGTCAATCATCACCCGCCGCAATGGAACTGCTCTCCTCGTTAAAGATGATAAACAGTTCGTTGGTTACGTTTAAAGGCCTTGGGACGGTGAGCCTCGTTCAGAACGGGAAGCTACGGAAATTTCGTGCCGCCTGGGCTGCAGCCGAACCCGACAAGCTTCGGCTCCAGCTTTTCGGGCCCGCTGGACAGCCCGTTTTCAGCATTGCCTGCGATGGCAAATATTATTATTTGCTGTCATCTGAAAAAGAGGGCGTTGTAAAACAGCGTGTGGCGGATACGGGGCTTAAACGGTATATCGAAATTCCCATAGGGGTGCCGGATCTTCTTTCGCTCTTTTGCGGGCGAGCCCCCTCTTTCGGTGCGATTCCACCGATAGCCCACCTTGAAAAAGATGCTTTACAAGGCACGGCTTTGGTTCTAATAGACGTTTCCGGTGAGTTGGTGGACACGATTTATCTGGATGAAAAGGGTACCGCCTTTCGGGAGATGGAAAGAAAGGACCCGGAAGGACGGCTGGTATGGCGTGCCGTCTTTGAGGATGTTGCCACGCTGGATAATTTCCGCATTCCGAACCGGATCACGCTTTGCGCCGAAAATGAAGCGGCGGTTCGAATCGATGTGGAACGGTTCTGGGCAAACCCTTCAATTTTAAGTGAACTGTTTGTTATTAAAAGCCAATAAGTTCGTTCGCGCGTTTTATATCGGTGTTTGATATGACCTCCTTATGATCGCAATGGATCGATAGATTTTTTCACACAGGGGAGATAAGCGAGTGGATGAACCGGATGTCTGAAGAAAAATCAATCGCTTTGGAGGCGCGGCTGCGGGGATGTAGAAATGTCCTTACGCTGGGAGTGAAACCGAATTTCTCCGATTACGGCGATGAGGAGGCAAGACTTATTCGGAGCGCACGGATTATTTATTATCCGACGCCCCATTATGCGGATCTCTTTGACACCGCCGGCATAAAGACGTTCCCGAGTTATCATACCTATAAGTGTGTACAGGATAAGATAAAGCAAACCGCGTTGTTTCAACTCCTCGGCATTCCGCATCCCAGAACGCGGTTTTATTATGGAACCCGCCAGAAAAAAAAGATTACGGATGATTTTGCCTTTCCGTTTATCGGCAAAATTCCAAGAGGTTCGGCGCTGGGTCGTGGTGTTTTTTTAATTCGGGATAGGAGTGAACTAGAGCAATATCTGATAGTTACAGATGTGGCCTATATTCAATCCTATCTGCCGATTGACCGGGATATGCGGATTGTGGTGATCGGCGCCAAGGTGGTTCATGGCTATTGGCGAGTCGCCCCTCCAGGTGACTTCAGAACCAACGTTGCCATCGGCGGACGTATTCAGCTCGATTCGCTGCCGCCCGCGGCGCTGGAGTTGGCACGGCACACGGCCCGGGTATGCCGCTGGGATGACGTGGGCATCGATATATGTTCGCACAACGGCGGATTCTATGTCCTTGAGGCCAACATGAAATACGGGAAAGCGGGCTTTAGAATGGCCGGTATTGATTATATGCGGTTGATGGAGCGAATGATAACCGATGGGGAAATATGATTCCGGAGAAAGGTGTCGTTTACTGCTCGATGGGGTCCGGAAAACGTTGGATGCCCGTGAGACCGAATTTTTGGCTAATGGGGCATGCCTGAGCAGAAGCGGCATTCGGCGCCGGCCTGAAAAACGGCTCGATTCAGAATACCGGCAGGCTTTTTCCCACGATGTCGACCGGATTCTTCACTCACTTGCCTATACCCGCTATATTGATAAAACACAGGTGTTCTATTTAATCCGCAACGATCACATCACCCACCGGGTGCTTCATGTCCAGCTGGTATCAAAGATAGCCAGAACGATTGGCCGCTTTCTCGGGCTCAATGAAGACCTCATTGAAGCGATCGCATTGGGGCATGATATCGGTCACACCCCTTTCGGACATGACGGTGAGAAGATTCTTTCAAGGCTTTGCCGCAAGCACGGTATCGGTGACTTTCATCACAATGTTCAAAGTGTCCGGTTTCTGGATCGGGTGGAAAGAAAAGGGGCCGGATGGAACCTGTGTCTTCAGACCCTTGACGGAATTTTGTGCCATGACGGGGAGGTGCATAACAGCCGGCTCACGCCTGATCCCGAAAAAAACTTCGCGACCCTTGACCGCGAAATGCAGCGCAAGACTTATAGCGCGGATACGGAACTGATCCCCATGACAATGGAGGGATGCGTGGTTAGAATGGCCGATACCATTGCTTATATCGGCCGGGATCTCGAGGATGCCATTCGATTGAAAATGATTCGAAGAACCGATATTTCGAAAAGAATTGTCGATGTTCTGGGGGACACCAATGGCACCATCGTGTATAGCCTGGTAACGGATATTATTCAAAACAGTTACCAAAATCCATATATTGCTTTCAGCGCGGAGGTGTCCGAAGCGCTTCAAGAGATGAAATCGTTCAATCTCGAGCGCATTTATTTAAACCCGGCCATAAAGAAGCATCTCGATGTTATCGAAGCGCTTTTCGCAATGCTTTTTGAACAATATCTAACGGATATAGAAACCGAAAATCGAAATTCCGTAATTTTTTCAAGTTATTTTGCGGAAATGTCTTCAGAATACATTGACCATCAATCAAATGAATCCATCGTACGGGATTTCATTGCGGGAATGACCGATCAATATTTTTTGCGACAGTGCCCGGAAAATCTGCGACCTCGTATCGTAACAATGGATTAACGCATTTGTGATAACTCCCTCAACGGACCCAGCCGGCAATTCGGGGAATGATCTTGCACGAACCACGCACCTATCGCCATTCTGTTCAAAGTGACGGCCTCGTTTCATTCAGCGTGACGGTGAAGGAAACCGATTTATTCATTTTAGCGGGTCAGCCGCTGGAAAAAGTGACCCTGGAGTCGGTCCTTCGTCATCGCGGTTATCTGGAGAGGTTTATCTCGCTTCATCCCGATTTTGCTGTGTCACTTGCTCCCTGGCCATACGCCGGCGCGATGCCGGAAATTGTCAGAGACATGATCGGTGCCGGCGAAATTGCCGGGGTCGGGCCCATGGCCGCGGTCGCGGGGGCGGTGGCGGAGCGGGTTGGAACCGATCTTTTGCTTCACTCGAAAGAGGTGATTATCGAGAACGGGGGGGATGTATTCATTAAAACCGGTTATCCGGTTACCGTCGGCGTTTTTGCCGGGAAATCCCCATTGAGTTTGAAAATCGGACTCAAGGTTCAATCGGAGAATCGTTCGATAGCCGTGTGTACCTCTTCCGGCACCGTTGGTCCCTCTTTGAGCTTTGGGCGGGCGGATGCGGTGTGTGTTGTCTCGGCCTCCTGCCCTCTTGCGGATGCCGCGGCGACCGCGATTGGGAATCGCGTTCTGTCGCGTTCCGATATCGCCCGGGGGATCGAATTTGGGAAAACAATTCGTGGAGTCGATGGCGTGGTGATCATCCTCGGGGATCGCATCGGTGTATGGGGAGAGCTGGAACTTGTCCCTCTTAAAGGAAAAAAGGCTTGAATTATAAGCATGAAAAGCGTAAATGAAGCCCACCTGACAGCGATAAGTGATGCCGTATTCCAACAAAAAGGGAAATTGTTTATTTTTATAAGGGAGTGACATAATGAAAAAAGTGAAAATCCTACTCTGGATCATCCTCTTGGGTATCACCGCACTTATTGTATACCAGAATAAAACTTTTTTTTTAGAAAAACATAGCTTTACAGTTAATTTTTTCGTGGGCGACATCCTGCATTCACCGGAATGGCCCAATATCGCCTGGTTTCTGGCATGCTTTTTTCTGGGTCTTCTCATCGCTTATTTTTTCAGCCTGATGGAACGTTTCAGATCAAACAAAACGATTAAGGACCTTAACGCGAAAACCGAGTCACTCCTCGACATGATTTCCCAGCTTCGAAAAGAACTGGAGTCAAGAAAGTCACCCATGGCAACAACGCCGGTGATTGAGGTGGAACCGGAATCCACCCCCGATAGGGGTTAGCTCATAACCGAGCAAACATGGCCGATCAAAAAACCACTCCCATGATGCAGCAGTACCTGGCAATTAAGGAACAGCACAGGGATGCCATCCTTTTTTATCGGATGGGAGATTTTTATGAAATGTTTCTCGAAGATGCCGAGGTAGCTTCCAAGGCATTGGAGATTACCCTTACCTCCCGGAATAAGAATGAAACGACGAAAATTCCCATGTGCGGCGTTCCTTATCGGGCGGCACAGGGGTATATCGCCCGGCTTATCGAGAGCGGCCATAAAGTCGCTATCTGCGATCAGGTTGAAGATCCGGCGGTTGCCAAGGGGCTTGTAAAGCGGGAAGTCGTTCGGGTGATCACGCCGGGAATGATCGTTGAAGATTCATTGTTAGACGAAAAATCAAATAACTACATCCTTTCCGTCATTCGGGTTAATAACCTGATCGGCTTTGCTTGCCTCGATATATCAACGGGGACATTTCGGGTTTCGGAATCCACTGATCAACACGCCGTGGTGGATGAGATACGCCGTATTGCCCCAAGTGAAGCCACCTTACCCGAATCGGCTCAAAATGATGTGGCCTATACCCCCGTCGTCAATGCGCTGAAGGCAACCGCCGTTACCTGGCTTCCCGACGATGCTTATGAACATCATCGGGCACGCCTGCAACTCATCAACCAGTTCAATACTCTCACGCTCGAGGGGTTCGGATGTGAACAGTTGATGGCCGCGGTTTGCGCTGCCGGCGCGTTGCTGTACTATGTTCGGGAAACGCAGAAACAAAAGATTGAACACCTGTCGGGTTTGGAGACGTATTTTATCGATCAATACCTGTGGGTGGATGACACGAGCTGTCAGAATCTGGAATTGCTCAAAAGTATGCGGACCGGAACGAAGCGCGGGACCTTATTGGGCGTGATCGACCGGACCCAAACGGCCATGGGGGGGCGCCTTCTTCGAAAATGGATTCGATATCCGCTGTTGGATCCCGGGAAAATTGAATCGAGACTGGACGCTGTGGAAGAAGCGGTTAAGAAAGTTACAGTCCGCCACTGTATTATGGAGATACTCAGAGACGTTTATGACATGGAACGGCTCGGCAGCAAAATTTCAATGGGCCAGTGCAATGCAAGGGATTTGGTGGCATTGAAACACTCCCTTCGGCAATTGCCTGAAATTGCGACACAACTGACCGGATTGACGGCGGTTTTATTCAGATGGACGGAAAATCTTGACGATCTGAATCAATTGGCGGATCTTATAGAGGCTGCGATTCGGGAGGATGCCGCCCCCGTTCTCAATGAAGGGGGCATGATAAAATCCGGTTTCAATTCGCGGTTGGACGAATTGATCGGTATCAGCAGAGGAGGGAAGGGGTTTCTTACAACGCTCGAGGTCACGGAGCGGGAAAAAACAGGTATCAATTCACTGAAAGTTCGATATAACAAGGTATTCGGCTATTATATCGAAATTCCCAAGGCGCATGCGAATTCGGTTCCCGGGCATTATGTTCGCAAGCAGACGCTTGTGAATGCGGAAAGATATATTACCGATGAGTTAAAGAAATTTGAAGACCAGGTCCTGGGGGCCGAGGAAAAGCGGGCAACTCTTGAGTATGAGATTTTTAACGAAATCCGGAAAGAAATTGTTACCCGGAATTTTGCCATCCAGGGGGTCTCCAAATTTCTCGCCCGCCTTGACTGCTTGATTAGTTTAGCCGATCTTGCGGAGTCAAACGGATATTGTCGGCCTCAAATTAACACCGATGGGATTTTGCATATTGAATCCGGTCGTCATCCCGTGGTTGAAAAAATGATTGCCGGCGAGCGGTTTGTGCCCAATACCATCAGCATGGACGATACGGAAAACCAGGTGTTGATTATCACCGGACCGAACATGGCCGGAAAATCAACGGTATTGCGGCAGGTCGCGATTTTGGCTATCATGACGCAATTCGGCAGTTTTATTCCCGCGGCCAGAGCCACTATTCCAGTGTTGGACAGGATTTTTACCCGAGTGGGCGCCCTGGACAATCTTTCCGCCGGACAGAGCACGTTTATGGTAGAGATGCAAGAAACGGCCAATATTCTCAATAATGCGACGCCGCGGAGTCTGGTGATTATGGACGAAATCGGCAGGGGAACCAGCACGTTTGACGGAATGAGCATTGCCTGGGCCGTGGCGGAGTATCTCCATGATCTGAAAGGTCGGGGCGTGAAAACGCTTTTTGCCACCCACTATCATGAGCTTACCGAACTGGCGCGAAAAAAGGAGAGAGTGAAGAATTTTAATATTGCCGTGAAAGAATGGAACGATGAGATCATTTTTTTAAGAAAACTGGTGGAGGGGGGGACCAATCGAAGCTATGGCATTCAAGTAGCCCGCCTGGCCGGCATACCGGATGTGGTTATCCATCGGTCAAAAAAAATTCTTTTACGCATTGAAAACGGGAACAACGGTGCTAAAGGACTGGTATCGGACAGCGGGAAAGCCGGCAAGGCACCCGGGGGCCCTGTTCAGATGGACATGTTTCGTTCAGTGGAAAAGATCGTGATGGATAAATTGCAGCGTCTTGACATAGCGGGAATGACCCCGCTGGAGGCGCTTAACTGCCTGGACGAATTGAGTCGGAAGGCAAGGACGCAATCGATATAGGAAAATGGTAATCAATAGACCCAAAATAATAATCGGACTGATTTTCTTTTCTCTTATTATGGGGTTGTCCCTCCAGGATGCGAGGGCTGTTACCCTAAAAAGCAAGTATCTCGAAGCCGAGGATAGTTATAACAAGCTGAGCAAAGATGCGGTAAAACGGGATTACAGGCACAACTGGCTGAGTTGCATTAAACGGTTTCAGAACGTTTACAGGCAGGAACCTTCAGGCCCCTTTGCCCCCGTCAGCCTCTATATGGCCGGCAAGCTTTACCTTGAACTCTACCGGCGCTCCAGTATGGCGGAAGATAAGAAAGGAGCAAAAGAGAGTTTTGAACAGCTTATTGCGAGATTTCCGGCCAGTGAATATAAGCAAAAAGCGGAAATGGATATGCAGCAGGTGATGGGTCGAGCCAATGGTGTCAAGTCGCCTCCGGCTGATAAATCCGCGTCAATTGCACCCGAAAAAGAAGAATCGGTGTCTCCCGCCAAAACGCACGGCACCTCCGGTCTGGCCACAATCGCAGCATTGCGGCACTGGTCCAATCCCAGTTATACGCGGATCGTAATTGATGCGGATCAGGCAATTGCATACACGCACCAGATTATTAAGCAGGATACCGTCAATAATAAACCCCAACGGATTTGTGTGGATCTCCAATCGAGCCGGTTGGCCGGCAAGCTGCAAAAGGTGATTCCCATTAATGACAATCTTCTGAGCGATGCCCGAGCGGCCCAGTACACACTTGATTCCGTCAGAGTGGTTGCAGACATAAAATCCTTTACCACCTACAAGATTTTTTCGTTGCGCAACCCGTTTCGTATTGTTCTGGATGTTTGGGGCGAGGGAGGCGGAGGAGGAGGCGGCGGAAGCGGAGAAGGTGGAGGAGATGCGAAACCCGAGCAGCATGCCGACGTTCCGGTGGCTCCCGAGACGACTACCGCTGTGAAGGGGAGCATGGGAAAGAGCGCTCTTGCAAGGCAACTGGCGCTCGGGGTAAAGCGGATCGTGATTGATGCCGGGCACGGCGGAAAGGATTTCGGCGCTTCGGGATATATAAGCGGTGTTCATGAAAAAGACGTGACCTTGAAAATCGCCAGACGGTTGGCTGACAAAGTGCGAAGTGAAATCGGCTGTGATGTCCTTATGACCCGGAACAGCGATCAATACCTGACGCTCGAAGAGCGAACGGCTATCGCCAACACCAATAATGCGGATCTGTTCGTTTCGATTCATGCGAACGCTCACAGGGACAGCCGCGTTTTTGGTATCGAGACTTATTTTCTGAATTTGGCAACGGACAACGAAGCGATTCTTGTCGCGGCCAGGGAGAATGCGACCTCAACGAAAAACATCAGCGATTTACAGACAATTTTGAATGATTTGATGCAAAACGCCAAAATAAACGAATCGAGCCGGCTGGCGGCATATGTGCAGTCCTCCCTGCACCAGGGCCTGCAAAAAAAATACGATCTTATTAAAAACAAGGGGGTGAAGCAGGCCCCCTTTTATGTACTTCTCGGCGCCCAAATGCCGGCCATTCTAGTCGAGACATCCTTTATCAGCAACGCCCGGGAATGTGAACGGCTGGTGAATGTCACCTATCAGGAACGGCTGACGGATGCCATCATATCGGGCATCAAAACCTATATTAAAGAAATAAATCCAACGGCGCTCATGGATCGTCGGCAAAAAAGGGGCGGGCAAGGCTGACAGGCCAAGCGGTAACGATGTGGAAAAATTGCCCGCGAACGGGAACAAAATTAATACAAAGGAGGAGGAGCCAATGCCATACGAAAATATCATTTTTGAAGTGACCGAGGGGATTGCCGTCATTACTTTTAACAGACCTAAGGCGCTCAATGCGCTGAATCAGGCATTGTTTACGGAGTTTTCCGATGCGTTGGATAAGATTGCCGGCAACGAAGAGATTCGGGTGCTGATTTTAACGGGGGCGGGCGAAAAGGCATTTGTGGCGGGAGCGGATATCACGGAACTGGCTACATTGAGCCCCTTGCGGACCAAAGTTTTATCTGAAAAGGGTCATGCCATTTTGCTCAAACTGGAAGCCATGCCGCAACCGGTGATCGCGGCGGTGAACGGCTTTGCCCTGGGGGGGGGAAATGAAATCGCGCTGGCCTGCGATTTTATTTATGCCTCGGAAACGGCCCAATTCGGTTTGCCTGAAATCAATCTGGGATTGATTCCCGGCTACGGGGGAACACAACGATTGCCCCGGCTGATCGGAAAGAGTCTGGCCAAGGAAATGATTTTCACCGGGAAGATGATTTCCGCCGCGGAAGCAAGGGAAATCGGACTGGTGAACCGGGTGTGCCCGCCGGAAGCGCTGATGGCGGCCGTGATGAAAACAGCCAAGGTCATTGCCGGCAAGGGAAGAGTCCCGTTACGGGCGGCCAAGCAGGCGATCAACGATGGCGTCAATGCCGATTTAAAAACCGGGATTGGAATAGAGGTCAATCATTTTGCCATGACGATGATCAGCCCGGATGCCAAGGAAGGAATGAGCGCCTTTCTCGAAAAACGCAAAGCGCAATTCAATGGGAAACTGGATGACTAGGAGCGAGCAATGGATAGACAAAAAGCGCTCTTTCATATTGCCTGGGGTTGCATTCTTACGATGTTTGGTGTTGCCGTGTTTTTTCGAGTCCCCCAGGTGATGCCGCAAATTGAACGGATTGAGAGTTTTTCATCCGTGCTCGGTTTCATCCGGTTTTGCTTTTATTTGCTGGGAGCCCTGCTGATTGGTGGCGGGGCAAAAAAAATTATCGAGAACTATCGGCGGTTGGAAAAAAAGTAGCTTCTTACTCGAGTTGATTATCCTTTACAGCGGAGCAGGTATGGAAAATGGAAAAGAATCCAGAGGCTGTACCCCTGAAGCCGGAAGATGTTCAGAACTTAAAGTTGGATGTTGAATACCGCACGAGGCTCCATGAGATTTGCAATAAAATTCATGCCGCCAAGGACATTGACGAGATCCTGGGACGATTGGAACGGGAAATTACCGCTCTTTTCAAAGCGGAGAGGCTTACCGTATATACCATCGATGGGATAACGGACCATCTTATATCCCGATTCAAATCCGGTCAGGAAATAAAGGAAATCCGGTTGCCGGTTTCAACGGATAGTATCGCCGGACATACGGCGTTCAAAAACAAACTCATCAATGTTCGCAACGTATATGATAAAGAGGAACTCAGGGGGATAGATCCACAGCTTCAATTCGATCCCTGCTGGGATGCCAAAACCGGGTATCTTACAAAGCAGGTTCTTGCCCATCCCATCGCTTTTGATAAATATCTTCTCGGTGCCTTGCAACTCATCAACCGACGAGACGATTCCCGATTTACTAAATCGGACGAACGGGCTGCCCATCAGCTGGCGCAAACTTTTGGGATTGCGCTTTATAACCAGAAACGCAGGGCTCGCTCCAAGGCCAATCGGTATCAGTATTTAATTGATAACCGCTTTTTAACCGAAATTGAGCTGCATCGCGCCATCGAAACGGCCAAACGGGACAAGGTGTCCGTGGATGCCGTGCTGATATCCGCGTTTGGGGTTAAAAGAAAGGAGCTTGGCCGATCGCTGAGCCATTTTTATAAGGTCCCCTTTGTTGAATTCCATCCGGAAATGGAAAACCCCCGGGCGCTGATGAAGGGACTTAAGATATCGTTTCTGCGCAACAACTTATGGGTCCCCCTGCGGACGGAAAAAGGGGGAACCCTGATTGCCATGGCGGATCCCGGCCAATTGCAGATAATTGATGAGATAAAGGCCGTCTTGCCCGGGCAATCGCTTATGTTTTGCGTGGCGCTCGGGTCGGATATTCTGAAAATGATCGATCTTTTTGCAGACCATTTAAAGGAGCCGGATCCCATTGACGATATCATTTTGCAGCTTTCAGGGGATGTTCCTCAAACCGAGTCGCGGGAGACGACCTACAGTGAGCAGGATAGTGTCATTGTACAACTGGTAAACAAGATCGTTTTAGATGCAATAGCCCAAGGGGCATCCGATATTCACATAGAGCCGTATCCGGGAAAGCAGGACACCCGGATCCGGTTCCGTGTGGATGGCACTTGCCGGTTATACCGGAAAATACCCGCCACTTTCAAACGAGCCGTTATTTCGAGAATTAAGGTGATGGCTTCTCTCGATATCGCTGAAAAGCGGCGGCCTCAGGATGGGAAAATAATATTCAGCAGATTGGGCCGGGAAAAAGTGGAACTCAGAGTCGCCACCATACCAACCCAGGGCAAGCTGGAGGATGTGGTGGTGCGTATTTTTTCCAATGTTAAGCCAAAACCGCTTGCGGAGATGCATTTTTCAAAAAGAAATCATGACGGTTTCATTCAGGCCATTACCCGGCCCTATGGCATCGTGCTGGTTTGCGGTCCCACCGGGTCGGGAAAAACAACGACGCTGCACGCGGCATTGAACCATATCAACGACGTTACCAAAAAAATATGGACTGCCGAGGATCCGGTTGAATTAACCCAGGTGGGACTTCGACAGGTACAGGTACACCCCAAAATCGATCTCGATTTTGCGACCGCCATGCGGGCATTCTTACGGGCGGATCCGGACGTTATTATGGTGGGAGAGATGCGGGACCGTGAAACCGCCCGAATCGGAATTGAAGCGTCCCTGACCGGTCATTTGGTGTTTTCCACACTTCACACGAACAATGCTCCGGAGAGTATCATGCGCCTTTTGGATATGGGAATGGATCCTTTCAACTTCTCGGACGCTATTATTTGTATTCTGGCGCAGCGGCTCTTACCCATGCTATGCCAGAACTGCAAGAAACCGTTTCATCCGGCGGAAGCGGATTTTGAAGCGCTTGTGCGAGAGTATGGTCCGGATGTCTTTCAGCGCAATGTCGGCATCCCTTTTTCGGAAAGCATGGTGTTATATAGGCCGGTTGGTTGCGATAAATGCCGGCATACCGGTTATTCCGGCAGAATGGCGCTTCATGAGTTGCTGATGGGAACCGATGAAATAAAGCGACTGATTCAAACCCGGGCTTCCGTTGAGATGCTTCGCCAGCAGGCCATAAAAGACGGCATGGCGACGCTGAAGCAAGACGGCATCGAAAAGGTGCTGGCGGGCTATTGTGATATGCCACAGGTCCGAAAAGTGTGCATCAAGTAATTCCGGCCCGGCGCCTGAAAGTTGTTTGCGCGACAAGTCCGGTTCCCGTGCCGGATGACTTTTTCCCCTCTTGTTCTTGAGGAAAATTCATTGAAATCGGTTGCCAAAGGCTAAAGAAGGGGGTAAAATCCCACTTCTTCGGGCTGTGGATGCGAGTTTTTTCAAGTGAATCCATCAAACCGCATTCACCTGGAAAAAAAGCAGCCCCACGCAATATTAAAGTCCGTATTCAGAATAGAGGCATCTTGCAATGTTAAAACCCGCGGTAATTGATCGTCCCGGTCAGGCTGGAGACAAAAAATCGAGCTTGAAAGCAACCATTCGGGACCAGTCCGGCGCCGGTAAAACGAAAATCGGTGAACTGTTATCCAAGGAAGGTCAGATTACCAGTTTTCAGCTTGAAGAGGCGCTGAACATTCAAAAGAAGAATAATGGCCGCCTGGGCAATATCCTCCTGAAGCTCGGTTATATTGATGATGATACCATTCTCAATTTATTGAACCGCAAATATAATTATTCCGCTGTTACTATTTCCAAAATCACCCCCGACCCCGAGGCGCTGAAGCTCGTTCCGTATGAGATTGCAAAAAAATACATAGCGTTTCCTCTCCGGATAGATGGGGACTCTCTTTCCATTTCCATGGCGGAACCGACCGATACGGGTGCCGTGGAAGGTTTGCAAAAGGATATTAAAAAAAGCATAGAGGCAAGTGTTTCAACGGAGAGAGATATTGCCGAAGCGTATCGAAAATATTACAAAATAAGTGAAGAAGAGTACCGAAATGTTTTTGCCGGCAAAGTCGAGGAGGAAACAGAGGAAACCTCGCTCTCGGAGGTGGATGACTTCGGTTCCCTCGTTTCCGCTGCTTTGGAAGATATCGAACTGGCATCGCCCGCGGATGGAGATGATCATGCCGACCAGTATTCCGCATCCGATGGTCCGATCATAAAGCTTGTCAACGGCATATTGATTACGGCAATCAATGATGGTGTCAGCGATATTCATATCGAGCCGTTTGAAAGTTCCCTTCAGGTTCGTTATCGGCTGGATGGGTCCCTGTACAAATCAAAAAACTTTCCGGTTTCCATTAAAAACGCATTGACATCCCGAATCAAGATTATTGCCGGATTGAATATTGCCGAACGGCGTGTTCCCCAGGATGGCCGGATCAAGTTGAAAGTCGGAAGAAACAAGGTGGTAGATTTCCGTGTTTCCACATTACCCACGCTTTTCGGTGAAAGCACGGTTATGCGAATACTGGACCGCGGCGCTCTGAATGTCGATTTGACGGTGATGGGGTTTGAAACGGACACCTTTGCGGCGCTGAAGCGGTGTATCAGCCGGCCTTATGGGTTGTTGCTGGTGACCGGTCCCACGGGGAGTGGAAAAACAACGACGCTTTATTCGATTCTAAACCGGCTCAATAAGGAAGACACCAAGATTCTTACCGCGGAAGACCCTGTCGAATTCAATTTTAAAGGCATCAACCAGGTTAATGTCAAACAGGAAGTCGGCATGACTTTTGCCGCGGCGTTGAAAGCTTTTTTGCGTCAGGATCCGGACATTATCATGGTGGGCGAAATTCGGGACATGGAAACAGCGGAGATTGCGATGAAAGCCGCCATGACGGGGCATTTGGTTTTCAGCACCCTTCATACCAATGATTGCCCTTCCACCATCGGGCGGCTCATCGATATCGGAATTCCCCCCTATATGCTGGCCTCCGCCGTGACCATGGTGCTCTCTCAACGCCTCGCGAGGAAGCTGTGCCCGAAATGCAAAGCGGTCGTGGATCACTACAGCCAGGAAGAGCTTCTGACAGCCGGGTTTTCAAAGGAAGAAATCCCTTCGCTTACCTTATATGGGCCAAAGGGGTGCCCGGCTTGCAAAGGGGCTGGCTACAAAGGGCGTACCGGACTTTTTGAGTTGATGGAGGTGACCGAAGAGGTCGCCAAGGCCATCAGCGCCAATGTTCCGGAAGACCAATTGCGGAAAACGGCCATGCACGAAGGGATGCGGACGCTGCGCGATGCGGCTTTGCAAAAGGCACGAAAAGGGGAGATTTCGATTGAAGAGGTGTTCAAACGAACCGTCATCACGAAAGAATCAATGCCTGCCTATCTATTGACCCCGGATACTGAAAATTATGAAGACAAAGATGTCATCATTCGAGAAGGCAACAAGGATAAGGATTTTTTTAAATTGGTTCAAGGCGCTCTGGTCGTGGTGAAGGGGGGGAAGAAAATCGCTGAAATTGTTGAACCGGGGGAATACTTCGGCGAAATGGCGGTTATTACCAACGAGCCGCGATCCGCTTCCATTATTTCCAAAGGAAGATCGATCATTAAGCGATTCCCAGGGGATAAGCTTCAGGAAGTCATCGAAAAATATCCTGATGTGGCGCGCCATCTTTTTGGAGTGCTGGCCACGCGGCTTCATCATGCAAATGAGGTCACCGTTAATCTCATTAACGAGCGGTTGCAAAGAGGGGGGGGATGATTTGGGTTTCCGGAATTGTTTGCTGAAGGCAAGAAATGACTTCTTTATCGATAAAATTACCGGGTGAGACCATCTCCATGGATATTGCCAACACGCTTAAGACGCTGCTTAAAGAGGCGAATATCTATCAGACCCAAGGGCTTTTGGTGGATGCACGGAAAAAATTCGAAGCCGCGGCCGCCGTACTGCATGAGAACGATGAGCTAAAGAACAGAGAGGAATTGCTTGCTGGTATTTCGCGGAAAATTGCCTCGTTGGAGAAGGCGGCGAATCGGGTTGAAACAAGAACCGTCGCCCCTGATCTTTCCGCAACGGATAAAGATCTTATAAAAAAATTGTTCTCGGTTTCCGCCACGCATGATCCGGAGGATGCTGCGATGGAAGGCGCCATGGCGCTCGCTAAATTCGGTTTGTTTGACCGCGCCATTCAGGAGTTCGAATTCCTGCTGAAAAATCCGGACCGCCGGATCGAAGTGGCCAAACAGATTCTTCGTTGCCGAATGGCGATCCGATTAGCTAATGATCCGATGGTCCAATATAATAAATGGGTCGGTTACGGGCTTTTTTCTAAAGAAGAGCTTGAAACAATAAAGACCTTTCTGGAGAGGGCCTATGGTGTCGTTTCTTCGGTAGCGCCGGGGAGAGTAATACCGCCTTCACCCGGAAGGACCGCCCCCCCTTCGCCTTCCCCTTCTCCGGCTTCGCCCAAAGCGCCTGCGAGGAATCTCCCCCCGCCGCCTGCTTATGACCCCTACGAGGATTCCTACGAAGATGTTCTTGCTATACTGCCAAAGGCAGGACCGAGGATGATGGTCGGCGCCGATGGACCCGCTGAGGATGGGGGTGCGTATGACGAATTGCTTGATAAGCTGGTTGCGGACACCCCCCCCAAGAAAAAGGCGCCTCAGCAGGATTTCATTGAAGATTACATCGACTATGTGAGCTCCGTGAGCATCCCGGTTTCCGTCGGGCCCAGAACCGGACAGATGATTGACGTGCCGGTGAATCTGCAAACGTCCGATACGGTGAATCTGATTGTCCCGGTGGCAAATAAGGACCTGATAGCAATGCTAAAAAAAGGCGCCAGAATTGAGAAGATCAAACTGAACTCTCCGATTTCGGTCAGCAACGGCGCCGGAACCGTCATCGCGGCCGCATTGATCGATCAGGGGCCGAGGCAAGGGGATTACAGTGTCGATTTAAAAATAGAAACTTGATCACTGAATTTTCATCCTTGCCGTAAACCTCTCAAGCTGTTTCCGGAAATACTCCCGGTTTTCTTTCGCCAGTTCCAACGCCATCCTTTCGGTTACGATGGCGGCTTCAATTTCACCGTTTGCAAAGTGGCTCTCAGCGAGAGTATCCAGGACCTGGGCGGAACGTTCCCGTTCCACCGCCAGAAGCGAGAGCTGGAGGGCGCGCTTGGGGTTACGGATGCCCTCGTCTTCGCAGGTGGCATAGAGCCATGCGAGGTTATTTAAGACATGCGGATTTTCCGGTGCATGGGAAAGAGATTTCTCATAAGCGGCAACGGTTTCTTGAAAGTTTTTCGCTTCATAATACAGATCTCCCAGCACGCTGAGAAGGAGGGGGTTGCCGGGGGTTGTGGATAGCTCGCTCTTAAGATACCGGACCAGTTGATGCCTGAAAAAAGCCTGGCCGTTTTCTCCGTAATTGAACTGATAACCGGCCGCGAAGATGAAAAGCAGGCCCGCAAGATAGACGGCAATGCAGATTTTTAATTTTCGGTTGTGGGTCGCTATCCAGCTCCGATCCGCCTCACATTTTTCAAGAAAACGGACACGTTCCCCAATGCTGAAATGGTGCCAGTTGGGTTTATCGGCCGGCTGACCGCTGGCAAACGCGATTTTTTTCAGCGTGGAGATGAGGGGGGCGGCGCTCTCGAACAGCGCATAAACATAGGTGTCCGCCTGACGTTCGAAATGTCGCATGAAGAATCCAAAAACAAATCGGAAATAGAGTAAAAAAACGAGAATGAATACCACGGCATCCATGGCTGATTTTACGGTTCCCGGCAGAATTCCATATTCGCCTAAGAACCGGTAAATTGGTTTTGTATACAGAAGTGAATACACAAATACATTTTGAAAGGCGAGAGACAGGAGCATGAAGCCTGAAAAAAACATCAGGTAGAAAAAGAGGTGAAATTTTTTTACATGGCCGATTTCATGGGCGATGACCGCATCCAGTTCGTCGGCGGAAAGATAGTGAAGGAGCGCCTTTGTGACTAGAATATACCGGAATCTCCTGATAAGGCCCATGATGCCCGCGGTGATCATTTGACCGCCGAATATGGGCCAGTAGAGGATATCGCGATAGGCCATCCCCGCTTTTTCACACAGCGATTCGATTCTTGCCCGCAAATAATCCGGTTCCATTGGTTTGCATCGCCAGAATTTTTGAATCATGGCCGGGCCGATGACGGAAATGCCAAGCAAGAACATCAGAAAATATAAAATTTGTCCCATGGCGGTGGAAAGAAATCGCCGGGTGAATTCAAATGGCGGCAAGAACAACAGGTCCGCAATTCCTGACAGTACCAGCCAGGGGAGCAGGATGGGAACTGAAAACCTGATATTGGAGAGCACGTATTCGGATCGGGAAAAATGAGTGGCGTAAATTTTTTGATAGGCGCCATGAGCCAAGAACCAGGTTATGGATAAATAGCCGATGAAAAGAAGCAAACAGAAGAGCGCCTGGAGCGTTGGGATATCCGAAAAAACGGGGAGCGCCGAGAGAAAAGAGGTGAGATTCAGTCCATAAATGTTTATTGTAAACAAGCTGATCGCCAAAATGGATTGGCGAAGCATCGTTTTATTGAAATGGTGATCCAACTGATGCAAGCGATCCAGGGAGACTCGCCTCTCAAGGCGACGAAACGATATCCATGCCTGAAGCGCAAACAGGAGTGCCAGGCAGCCTAACAGCAGGATGGATTCCAGCAGGCGGAAATTGGTTTCGGCGACCGGTTGATAGGTGGCGTATATCAATAGAACGATAATAAAATGAATGAAGTTACCGAACATGGGGAATCCGGGTTCGGGGAACCTGGTAGAACCTTTCTTTTTCACTGTAAATACAACCGCAATAAGGTTGCCGATACAGGTTGAGTTGCTTGGACGCGTCAACCCCCTCTTTCCAGCCTTCCCGGAAGTCGTGGTAAAAAAACGGAAGGCCGACGGATTTTCCGATGGCCTCCCCGATGGATTTGATCATATCGTGCTGTTGAAATTTGCTGTACAACAGGGAGGAGGTGAAATAATCGAAGTGGCCGTGTTTGGCCAGAAGAGCGGTGGCTCTCAGGCGATCGTGGTAACAGTATTGGCAGCGATTCGTTTCACGGAAGGCCACATTCCGCAAAAACGCTTCAATTTCATATTCTTCTTGGTAAATAACGGGCAGATCGATTTTCCCGGCATATTCCCGAAGCGTTTCCTCCCGCCGCCGGCATTCCGACCAGGGATGGATGTTGTGACGGTAAAAGAACCCCATCACCTCGGCGTCTTTATGCCGAAGATACTGGATTGGATAAATGCCGCAAGGCGCGCAGCATAGATGTATCAGAATTTTCAATTGCGCTCCCCGAACAGCGCCGTGCCGATGCGGATTAGCGTGGCTCCTTGCGCAATCGCCGCTTCAAAATCCCCGGTCATTCCCATGGAAAGCTCGTTCAATGAAACGTTTGGAATCCCAATTTCCCGGATCTCATCGCGCAAAAGGCGCAACGCCTTGAAATAGGGGCTCGCTTTATCCGGATCATCGAAAAAAGGCGGAAGGGTCATAAGCCCCTGAAGCCGGACATGGTCCAATTGGGCGATTCCTTCGACCAGCGCCCGGGTGTCCTTAATGGTCGTCCCGGATTTGCTGATTTCTTCCGCAATATTAACCTGAATGAGAATATTTTGAATCTTATCGATTTTCCCCGCCTGTTTATTAATCTCAATGGCGAGTTTCAGCGAGTCAACCGAATGGATCAAGTCGAACATGGAAATGACATATTTGACTTTATTGGTTTGAAGGTGTCCGATAAAATGCCAGGAAACCGGAAGGCCGGAAAGCGCCCTGAATTTATCACGGGCCTCTTGCACATAACTTTCACCGATAATCGTAATGCCGGCTGCAATGGCTTCGCGAACTGCTTCCGGCGGTTTGGTTTTACTCACGCCAACCAGACGAACGCTTTTGGGCTCTCTTCCGGCGGCCAATGCCGCTTTTCCGATGCGCTCATTTAAAATGTCAAGTTTTGATTTCACGTTTTTAACTTCTTAAAATCGTAAGGATTTTTCCTTATTCCGACACCTGGAAACCGACGACGCCCTCCCGGATCAGAAATTCAATGACTTCACATACCGGCAATCCCACCACATTGGTGTACGAGCCGTGAATCGCCTTAACCAGAAACGTCCCCAATCCCTGGACCGCATAAGCCCCGGCTTTGTCGAAGGGCTCATCCGTGTGGATATACCATTCGATCTCCGCTTCCGTCAGCTTTTTAAACGTTACATCGGTTTTAACGGTTTCAGAGAAAAACCGCTCAGCCGATCGGCAACGGATGCAATATCCGGTTAATACCTGGTGCGTCTGGCCGCTGAGACGGTACAGCATGCTTCTGGCCTCATCGATAGATCCGGGTTTGCCGAGAACAAGGCCGTCGATCAAAACGATGGTGTCCGCGCCGATAACCCAGGCTTCCGGATATTTTTCAGAAATCTCCCCGGCTTTTGATTCGGCCAGCACGCGGGCATAAAGTGCCGGTGATGACAGGGAAATGGCGCTCTCGTCAAAGGCGCTGGGCACGACCGTAAACGTCAGGCCGGCTCGAGCCAGCAGGTATTTTCGTCTGGGGGATTTGGATGCGAGAATAATCGTGCTATTTTTATTTGCGTTTTTCATTCGGACTGAATAGCAAATGGCGGTTTGTTTTACAAGGGGAAGAAGGGACGGTACTGGAATAGAGAAAAAGTAAAAAAGTTGTATTGACAACTTATCCAATTTTGGCATAAATTAGAATCTAACGCTGGCTATGCCCGCAACCCCGTAGGGGCAAACCTACGTGTTCGCCCTGATTACCAAGGGCGAACACATAGGTTCGGCCCTACCGGCGTTCTCCGAAATCAGGGTTACGGGGTTAAAATTTTCTTGTTTTTTTCGACAGGAATGAATCTTTTAGGCACTATATTGGAAGCAGAGAAAGGCCATGAACGAAATTTTGCAGTTTGGGAAGGGGTTGAACCCGCGGTCGCCGATTCCACTTTACCACCAACTGGCTGACATTATTACCGAAAAAATTCGTGAGGGGGAATACCGGCCGGGGACACGGATTCCATCTGAGATCCTGTTGGCCAAAACCTATGGGATTGGACGTCCCACGGCCCGGCAGGCCACGGAGGCACTGATTCGAAAGGGGATGCTCCTGCGGCGACGGGGGGCCGGAACCTTTGTTCGGGAGAAGCTAAAAGAGGTGGACCTGTTTTCCCTTGGCGGCACACTGGCGTCCTTTAAAAAAAGAGGGGTGGCAATAACGACGGAAATTGTTCGTTCCGTCACGCTCGTTTCCGTTTCAACAAATTCAACCAATCCGTTTGGTGGCGGGGAAGCTTATTTTTTTTCCCGGCTCAGCTGCGCCGATGAAATGCCGGTATTGATCGAAGACATGTATCTGCACCCGGTGCTTTTTTCTGGTATCGATCGGATGGATTTGACGGGCAGATCCCTGTCCCAGGTCGTGGAGGAGCAATTTTTCATGAAGCCCATCGGCGGCAGACAGCTGTTTAGAGCCGGGTACCCGAATCCGGCTCAAGGCAAGCTATTGATGATCGCCATGGACACGCCATTACTCTCGGTTCAGCGGTTTCTGCATTTTCCACAGGCTGAAAATGCCGTTTATTCCGAACTTTTCTGCAGGACGGACAAGTTCGTTTTTTCTCAACTCATTGGAAGGGGGAATGATGAAAACTCGGGGATACTATAATGGTTTCGGCGGCGCCTTCATTCCGGAGATACTCGCGGCGACATTTGAGGAGCTTGACGATGCGTTTCAGGCCATAAAAAATGATCCCGGCTTTTGGGAGGAATACAGCGCCCTCATGTCGAGTTATTCCTGCCGGCCGACTCCCATTACCTATGCGGAAAACCTGACCCGTCATTTTGGAGGGCCGCGGATTTTTGTCAAGCGTGAAGATCTGAATCATACCGGGGCGCATAAGGCGAACAATGTGATGGGACAGGGGCTATTGACCCGGCGAATGGGAAAGACCCGGGTTATTGCGGAAACGGGCGCCGGCCAGCACGGTGTGGCGACCGCCACCATGGCCGCCAAATTCGGATTTGACTGCACCATCTACATGGGAGAGGTCGATGTGCAGCGACAACGGCCCAATGTGTTCTGGATGGAGCGTCTGGGGGCAAAGGTGGTTGCGGTGAAAGACGGGAGCCGGATTTTAAAGGATGCCATTAACGAGGCCTTCCGGGATTGGGTATCCCATATGGACACAACCCACTATGTCCTCGGCACGGCTTGCGGTCCCCACCCTTTTCCGGAGATGGTTATGTATTTTCAATCCATTATCGGTAAGGAGGCAAGAGAGCAGATGCTTCGAATCGCCGGCAGGTTTCCGGACCGGATCTATGCGTGCGTCGGGGGAGGCTCCAATGCATTGGGGATTTTTTCGGGTTTCTGGGATGATCCGGTGACGCTGGTCGGTGTCGAGGCCGGAGGGGAGGGGGTTACCACCGGCCGGCATGCCGTGCGGTTGGCCGCAAAGGATGCAAGCATCGGCGTTGCCCAGGGATATAAAACTTTTTTCCTTCAGAATGAAGACGGCCAGATGCGGGAGACCCATAGCGTGGCGGCGGGTCTCGATTACATCGGCG
The DNA here is from genome assembly GCA_043797445.1 of Pseudomonadota bacterium. Classification (GTDB taxonomy): domain Bacteria; phylum Desulfobacterota; class Desulfobacteria; order Desulfobacterales; family JAFDDL01; genus JAZDPP01. The sequence continues at coordinate 29,334 of JAZDPP010000018.1, read as the reverse complement.
TATCGCCGATTCTGGCGGATTGCTCCCGAACGGGCCGGGTCCGGTTTGAATCCGCAACGGACCGGGAGGTTATAGATGCGCTATCTCTCACCATCAAAAAAGAAGGGCTCATTCCGGCGCTGGAATCGGCGCATGCCTTCGCCGGCGCGTTCCGGGAAGCGCCGGGCATGGAAAAGACGGATATCATTCTGATCAATCAATCCGGGCGTGGCGATAAAGATATTTTCACGGTGGCCGAGGCGCTTAACGATCCCCAATGGCGGGAATTTATTAGCGCAAAAGCGGAGGGATATAATGCTTGAGACATACATTAGAGAAAAATTAAAGGAAAAAGATATCTTGCTCATGAGCCATATGGTGCTGGGCTATCCTTCCTTTGAGACATCCCTGGAGATGGTTGATGTCATGGTGTCGGCGGGAGTTGATCTGATAGAGCTTCAGATTCCTTTTTCCGAACCGATGGCCGATGGCCCGGTGATTCTTCGCGCCAATCAGCAGGCGCTGGCAAGCGGGGCGAGCGTTCAAAAATGTTTCGAATTTGCTCGAAAGGTTACAAAATCATTTGATATCCCGTTTTTGTTCATGACCTATTACAATATTGTTTTTAAATATGGTGTGGATCGATTTGCGGAGGCGATGGCGACTCACGGCATTCGAGGGGCGATCATTCCCGATCTTCCACCGGAAGAAAGTGATGACTACCTGATCGCCATGAAGAGGCACGGGATGGCGCCCATTTATATCTTTTCACCGACTACCGTTTCAGCACGGATGCGGACCATTGCCTCGGTTGGGAAAGGGTTCATTTACTGCGTGGCCAGAAAAGGCGTGACGGGCGCTGAAACAACTTTTTCGGACGACCTGTCCGCTTATCTCGCCCGATGCAAAGAGGCTGCGAATCTTCCTATCGCCGTGGGGTTTGGTATAAAAGACCGGGCGGAGATTGATTTTTTAAAAGGAAAGGCGGAGATAGCGGTGATTGGTTCCGAAGTGATACGGCGAATGGAGCAAGAAGGGGTTCGCGGAGTAAAACCGTTTCTCGAATCATTGCGGGAAACGTTATAATATATTATTATAATTATTTAATATAGATAAATAAAAATTAAATGATTTGTGCCGGGGGAAAGGCTGTGTTAGAAGACATAGGAGGTAATGGGACTCCAACGTCTATGGAATGCATGTTGTGCCGAAGAGGGTTGCCTTATGAAGCCATACCGAATTGTTCTGGCGGATGATCATGCGATGTTACGGGAAGGAATAAAAGGCATTATAAACGCTACCGAAAACATGGCCGTTGTCGGCGAAGCCGGCGACGGGCTCGAACTCTTGCGGCTTTTAAAAAAGACCGATACGGATATGGCGATTTTGGATATCTCCATGCCGAACCTCAGGGGGATTGAGGCGATACATGAAATAAAGACCGCTTATCCGCACATCAAGGTGCTGATCTTAAGCATGCACAAAAAAAAGGAATATCTTCAGCGGGTGCTGTCCCTTGGCGCCGAAGGTTTTTTGTTGAAAGACGATTCCGGAAATGAGCTGATAAATGCCATTAATACGATCAGAAAAGGCGGTACCTTTTTATCGCCTGTTTTTCTCAAAACATTTTCGCAGGACCTGGTCGGAATTTACCGGGGGGATTTGGGAAATAACAAAGATCCCCTGTCTTTAAGAGAGCACCAGGTTCTCAAGCTTATTGTCGAGGGAAATACCAGCAAGGAAATTGCAGAGTTGTTATTTATCAGTGTTCGCACCGTTCAGCACCACAGGGCCAATATCAGAGCCAAGCTGAATCTAAGAAAAACGGTTGACCTGGTGAAATATGCGATTACGGAAGAGCATACGGGTTTTTATCCCCTCACCTCATATCAGCAAGAAACCTAACCCCGATTCACGGGAATTTTTCAGTACCCTGGGTTCAAGGTCGAAATATCTCGGCATTGGGTCTTTCACCGTCAATTGTTTGCGGGAAAGCATAAACCGCCCGCACGAATGCTTCGATTTTTTTAAGGTTTTTTTGCCCCGGTGCCGATTCAACGCCGGAGCTGACGTCTACCGCCGCGGGAAATGCCTCCAAAATGGCTTGGGAGATATTTTCCGGGGAAAGTCCGCCCGCAAGAAGGAGAGGATAGCGATCACCAAAGTCCCTTGCCTGACGCCAGTCCCACGCCATGGCATTTCCTCCGGGAAGCGGGCCCTTGCCGCACTCGACGAGGAAAGCGGATGCGTTATAGAGGGCGGCATCGGTGAGATTCGGAGTTCCGTCCACAAACAGTGTTTTTATGACGGTTATACTATTCCGCCTCAGCTCGTTTACCGTATCAGGGGATTCTTTTCCATGCAATTGCACGGCGGTTAGGCCGCAATCCCTCACCTTTTGAAGGATCGTATGAACAGATTCGTTTACAAAAACGCCTACCGTCTGCACGCGTCCGCTCACAGCCCGGCAGATTTTTCCAGCCTCGGCATCCGAGAGGTGACGAGGGCTCTTAGGGTAGAATACGCATCCGATTGCGTGAACGCCGAGATCCGCGCAGAAAAGTGCCTCTTCCACATGTTTCAGTCCGCAGATTTTGATTTGAGGTCGGGACCGGTTTTCCATTGTTTTTCTCTCACGCTGAAGCCGGCTTCGCCGGGAGTGTTAAGTGATACGGTCTAAAATGAAAGTAATGAGCGTAAAAACAGGGCCGGATCTTCCGCCCGAACGAGGCTTTCGCCAATGAGAAAATTATGGATGCCGGCTTCCCGTGCTTTGTCGATATCCGCCCTGGCTTTGATACCGCTTGCCGCGACGGCAACCTGATGCTTTGAAAGCCGCGAGGCGAATTGAATAGCGGTGTTGGTGTTGGTCTCAAAGGAATTCAGATTACGGTTGTTGATGCCGACAAGTTTGGCGTCGGCACGGATGGCGCTTTCCATGTCCTTTTCCGTATGAACTTCCACAAGGGCATCCAGTTGAAGCTCACCACAAAGTGCCAGATAGGCGTGAAGCTGATCTTCGGTCAGAATTCGCACGATCAGCAGGACCGCATCCGCTCCCATGGCCGCGGATTCATACAGCTGATAGGATGAAACGGTGAAGTCCTTTCTCAGGACCGGCAATGAGGTCGCCATGCGGGCCTGAATCAGATCCTCTTCGGTTCCCATGAAATAATCCTTGTCCGTCAATACGGAAAGGCAGGCGGCTCCGCCCTTTTCATAGAATCGGGCGTAATCGGCCGCGTTCAAGTCCGGCCGGATCGGTCCTTTCGATGGGGATGCCCGCTTGATTTCAGCGATGATATTGGCCCCCCCCGGCCCGGGCGTTTCAAGGCGCTTAAAAAACGGACGGTGATCGACACGATTCCGGCAGCGTTCCTCAAGCAGGGTTTGGGGAATTTTCATCCGGGCCTCTGCAACCAATTCTTTTTTACGCGCAACAATTTGATCAAGGATATTCATACCGGGCTCCTTCGGCTTAAAGCTGCGAATAGATCTTTTATCACTCGATGTTCATGTTTTTGGAGTTACAGGGCTTCGTCCAATATGATTGCAGCAGCAGTTGCTTTCGGTCTGCTGTAGGAGCGGCTTCCAGCCGCGACGGGAATTGCCGGCTCGTGAAAAATCGCGGCTGGAAGCCGCTCCTACAGGCCAATTCCGAAAAACTTGAACATCGAGTATCATCCATTTTCATTCGTGAACGCGATGAGTTGTTTCAGTTTTTCAGCCGCGGCGCCGCTGTCAATCGCGTTTTCAGCAAGACGAATTCCTTCTTTTAAATCGGTTGCTTTTTCGGTACAAACAAGCGCCGCTGCGGCATTAATGAGAACAATATTTCGTCTGGGGCCGGTTTTGCCGCCAAGGACTTCTTTTGTGATGGCTGCATTTTTCGAAATTTCGCCGCCGGTCAGATTTGCGGGTTCCGCTAATTCCCCAAAATAGCTTTCAGGGGAAATATCATAGGTGCGGATCACGCCGTCCTTTAACTCGGAAATGCGGGTCGCCGCGCAAACGGTAATTTCATCCAGGCCATCGTGGCCATGGACGACGAAAGCGCGCTTGGCGCCGAGCAATTTCAATGCCTCGGCAAACATTTCGGTCAGTCCGGCGGAATAAACGCCGAGGAGCATACAGTTTGCCGCCGCCGGATTGGTAAGCGGTCCGAGCATGTTGAATATGCTGCGAAGGCCGATTTCTTTTCTGGCGGTGGCGGCATATTTCATGGCCTTGTGATACAGGGGGGCAAATAGAAAGCCGATGCCGATCTCCTGAACCGCCTGCTCCACCAATTCCGGATCGAGATTCAAATTAACGCCGAGAGCTTCCAGCACGTCCGCACTGCCGCATTTACTGGATACGGCGCGGTTGCCGTGCTTGGCCACGGGGACCCCGCAACCGGCAACGACAAATGCGGTTGTCGTTGAGATGTTGAAGGTATTGGACGCGTCTCCACCGGTGCCGACAATATCGATGACCGTTGACAACGGCACTTGAATGCGCAGTGCTTTTCGACGCATGGCCTGGGCGGCGCCGGCTAATTCCGTAAAAGTCGCTCCTTTTGTGGCAAGCGCGGCCATCAGCGCGCCGATCTGGGCGTCCGTGCACTGTCCGGAAAAAAGCTCATCCATCATTTCCGCCATCTGAGAATAACTTAAATCTTCTCTATCCATTATTTTTTGTAAATATTCTTTAAACATGGTGATATTCCTTTCAATGGTTCGTTCGGTTCAATTCTTTTTGGATTTCCACCTCTTTTAAAAAATTTCGAAGAAGCCGTTTGCCGACGGTTGTCATGATCGATTCCGGGTGGAATTGTATGCCCTCCGTACAGTGGCTGTGATGGCGAATTCCCATGATTTCATCGTCTTCGGATACCGCCGTGACCCGCAGGCATTCCGGTAGCGATTCCCGGGATACGGCCAGACTGTGGTATCGCATGGCCTGAAATGGTTTGTTAATTCCCGAAAACACACCCTGCCCGTCCGCTGTGACGGTCGACGTTTTTCCATGCATCAGTCGTTTGGCGTGGACGATTTGCCCACCGAAGGCCTCGGCAATGGACTGGTGACCCAGGCAGACACCCAGAATCGGAATTTTGCCTGAAAAATTTCGGATGGCGGCAAGGCAGATTCCGGCTGTAGCGGGTCGGCCAGGCCCGGGAGAAATGACTATTCCCGAGGGCTGCATCTCCGTGATTTCCCGAATATCAATCTCATTGTTACGAACCACTGTCACCTCGGCTTCCAACTGCCGTAAATATTGAACCAGGTTATAAGTGAAGGAATCGTAATTGTCTATTACCAGAATCATATTTGTCTCCCTTTTAAAAGTCGGGCGGGTTTTTAGCCGTTAGCGTCTTGCATTCATTTCTGTTTATAAAACATGAAATTTTTTAATACCCCGCCCCTGATTTCGGAGCAAGACCTTGCAGGGGTTCGATTTATGCCGGTGGTAAAAAGTCATGGGGTTAGAAGCTGGAGTGCTTTTTCAATCGCCATGGCCTTATTGACGGTCTCCACGCGTTCCCTTTCCGGATCGGAATCCGCCACGATGCCGGCGCCGGCCTGGATGGTCATGCGGCCGCTTTGAATGCAGGCGGTTCGAATCGTGATGGCCATATCCATATTGCCATGAAATGAAATATATCCCACGGCACCGCCATAGGGCCCCCGGGGAGTCGATTCCAGTTCGGCGATGATTTCCATGGCGCGAATTTTAGGAGCACCGGACAAGGTGCCGGCCGGAAATGTCGCCGCCAGAAGCTCCCAGGCATCGACACCGGATTTAAGATCGCACCGCGTGTTGGATACGATATGCATCACATGGGAATACCGCTCGATAAACATCAGATCCGTTACCTCCACGGTGCCGGTTACTGCGACCCGGCCCAGATCGTTTCTTGCCAGATCCACCAGCATCAAATGTTCCGCCTGCTCTTTTTCATCGGCGAGCAGTTCATTAGCCAGCTCCCTGTCTTCCTGCTCGGTTTTACCTCTTGGTTTCGTGCCGGCAATGGGGCGCAGGGTGGCGATACCATTTTCCAGCCGGACCATGGTTTCAGGGGAGGAGCCCACCAGCGCCATATCATCCAGATGGAAAAAGTAGAGGTAAGGGGAGGGATTGATATACCGCTGCGCCCGGTAGAGGGCCACCGGATCGGGCGCTATTTCGCAAATAAAGGGTTGTGACAGGACCGCCTGAATAATATCTCCCTCCCGGATATAATTCTTGGTTTTTCTGACAAGGTCGCAAAACGTCTCCTGTGGCAACAGGGGGGTCAACCGATAGGGGGCATGGGGAGCCGAGGAGAGAGGTTTCCCAATCGGTTGTCTGATTTTTTCCCGGAGTGCGTCAATTCGCAGAGCAGCGGCACCGTATTCCCTTTCGGCGTCCGCCTGGCCTGAAAGGAAACAGATGCTGACGAGCTGAAGGGTGTGCCGAATATTATCGAAAATCAGGAGTTCATCCGGAATCATAAAGTGGGCCAGCGGTTTTTCCAAAGGCCACTGGTGCGGAATCGATTCAAAAAAAGAAACCATCTCGTAGGTGAGATAGCCCACAAGGCCGCACCAGAACCTGGGCAATTCCGGAATCTCGGCCGGTCGAAATTGCTGCATCAGTTTTCTCAAAACGCCCAACGGGTTGTTGTGATGCTCGGTGCTTGAAATTACACCATTTTCTTCCACTTCGATCCGGTCGGCGAAAACGCGAATTTGGCTTTTGGCAGAGGTGCTCAAAAAGCTGTAGCGTCCCCATCTTTCGCCGCCCTCGGCGCTTTCCAGTAAAAAAACCGGTCCGCGACGTTGATAGAGCTTCTCCAAAATCGAAACCGGCGTATCTAAATCCGATAGAATTTCAGAACATACCGGGACGACGTTGAACGCTTTTGACAGCTGGTGGAACCTTTCCTTTTCCGGAAAATGACGAAGTAACATGGGTCCTCTCCCTTGCATTAAAATTCGGAATTATCTGAAATAACGACGTTTTTACTAAAAACAGCCGACAATGGATCTTCTGTTCCCGACAAAAAAAGGGCCGTGGAGGTTTCCACAGCCCTTTTAAAATACTTAAAAAAAGACCGTGGGCAACGGGATGCTCACGGTCTATGATCTAAAAAATATTTCTCGAATCAGGTTCCGCTGGCAAGCCCTGTTATGTGAGCCCGCCACCACCAAAATCGGCACATCTGTATCATTTTTCCTGTCTCGCTAAAAAATAATTAAAATATGTCCATTCAGATACATCCGTGGAATGAACCGTGTCAAGATATTTTTTTTGAGTTTGTGCAGGCGGGGGGCATCGTGTTACATGAAAAATCTTATTATGATAAGGAGAGAAATATGTTTGCCGAGATACTTTCCACGGGTGAAGAGGTGTTAAACGGGGTAATCGTAGACTCGAATGCCGCCTATATCTCTCAAATTCTGGATGATACGGGGCTGCGGGTGCGGCGCCACAATACGGTCGGAGACGATCTCGATTCTCTTGTTTCCATCATCGGAGAGATCGGCGGCCGGGCCGATATCACGATTGTCACCGGCGGGCTGGGGCCCACGACGGATGATCTATCCGCAGAAGCTGCCGCCAAGGCCGCGGGTGTATCACTTCTTTTAGATCAAACGGCTTTGGACCATTTGCTGGCGTATTTTCAGAAGCGCAATCTTCAAATGAATGTGGCAAACAAGAAGCAGGCCTATTTCCCGGAAGGATCGGACCGGCTGGATAATCCGGTGGGGACCGCGCCCGGATTTGCGATGACGATCGGCCGGTGCCGGTTTTTTTTCCTTCCCGGCGTTCCCTTTGAGATGCGCAAAATGATGGCGGATCGGGTCTTGCCGGAGATCAGGGCGCGGTTCGGCGAATTGCCGCCCTGCAATATTACCCGGGTCCTGTCCACCTTTGGGCTTCCTGAATCCACGGTCAGTCACCGTCTGGAAGGATTTGACAAGGCGTTTCCCGGTGTCGGGCTCGGCTTTCAGGTAAAATATCCGGCTATCCTCGTGAAACTATACAAACGGGGGGAGAATGAGCAAACCTGCCGGGAGACCGTGAGCTTGGCCGAGGCATGGGTTCGTGAACGGCTCGGCCGATCGATTGTTTCCCGGGAAGGGGAGGGGATGGAAGTGGTGCTGGGGCGGCTTTTATCCGAACAAAAGGCTACCCTGGCGGTTGCCGAAAGTTGCACGGGCGGTCTTATCGCCAACTGGCTCACCGACGTGGCGGGAAGCTCCGCGTATTTTCTCCTATCCGCCGTTACCTATTCCAATGACGCTAAAATCAATGTGCTGGGCGTATCGGCGGATACGATTGCAATCCATGGGGCCGTCCATGAGGAAACGGTGCGGGAGATGGCGGACGGCGTGCGACGGATTTCAGGCGCCACCTATGGGCTTGCCACCAGCGGTATTGCGGGACCCGACGGCGGCACACCGGAAAAGCCGGTTGGAACCGTTTGCATCGGGCTATCCGGTCCGGACGGCACTCAGGCGTACAGGTTCCGGTTCACCTATGGTGACAGACGGCTGATGTATAAACAGATGTTTGCCATGAAGGCCCTGGATGTGCTGCGGCGAAAGCTGCTGGAGGCACCCTCTTCTTAAATCAGCCCTCTTGATTTCAGGAGGGGGACCGGATTGATCAGGTGCCGCGCAAACCAGCTGTTACGGATTTTTGTTCCCATGGCAAGGGAGAGAATTTCGGAAAAGTGAAAGATGGGAATGGGGGATTTGACGGTGCAGCGGACTTCCAGATTCATATGGCACATGGCGCATGCCGTGATAATGCACTCAGCCCCAGCGTCCATGGCATCCTGAACGATGGTATTCACGATTGGTGTGACCACATCCGGTCGCGCCACCGTCAAAAAGGTGCCGCAACAGCGGGATTTATGGTGCCAGGTTACGGAAAGGGCGCCCACCTTGGAGAGCATGTTTTCCATCAATCCGTGATAGTTTTTTTCACGGTTCAGGATGGGGGGTCTTGCCAGCATGCAGCCATAATATGCGGCAAATTTAAGATCCTTTAAACCGGGTATCGGTACCGATTGCTCACGGCTCGGGTCCATCCCTTCAAGGAATTCAAAAAAGTGGTAAATTTTAAGATCGGGATTGAACGGTTTTCCCCATTTTGTTTCGTAATGTTCCCGTGCAGCCATGTCTCTTTTAAGATGCTCATGCGTTTCCCGCAACCGCAGGAGACAACTCGGACAGGCTACTAGCAGGGGCCGGTTCGCCGGGGCAAGCGATAGGTTCCGGGAGGGCAGATCGATTGCAAGATCATGCTGAATACAGTGCGCCGAGGAGCTACCGCAGCAATTCCAGTCTTCAAGTTCCATCAACTGGACGCCCAATTGCTCGAAACTGATCACAAGAGACTCATTACTCTCGTGGGCCGTGGTCGCAAGGGAGCAGCCGGGAAAATAGGAGACCGCTCTTAACGACTTGCCGCTATAATGATTGGCCGGTTTATTCATGGTGAAAACATCGTCTGACCGATTGAATGTCCGAGATTTTGGACGGCAATAAATCCAGTTTGCGTTTGGCGAGCATTTTCAGCCCGACGCCAAAATCAGACAGTAAATCCCGTTGATTGAGTTTATACCGAAGCATGATTTCCAGTTTATGGGCGCGGCCGTGCTTATAAATGGAGTCGAGGACTTCTCTGTGAAAAGAAAGAATTCCCGGTTCAGCGATAGTCACGTTTTCTTCAAGCGCGATCTGGCGCAGGGCATCCATGATGGCCGCCATGTCAATGGCCATGGGGCATTGGATCGAGCAGGTATGGCAACCCACGCAAATCCATATGGTTGAAGATTCCAGCGCCTCTTTGCGAAGACCCAGTTGAATCAACCGAAGAATTCGATTGGGCGCATGGTCCATAGCGGCAAAAAACGGGCAGCCCGCCGCGCAACTTAGACAGTGCCAGCATCGAGACGGGCTTGATCCCGAACGCCTGGCCACTTCCTCAGCGAATTTGGCATCACTTTGTTGTATTTTAACCGGGCTGCTCGATAGCGGTTCCATGACCATTTTTCCCCGAAGCTGTTTTGGTGTTGGACGGCTGTTCAATAACCTTTATAATACCCCTTCATTTATCAAAGGGCAACACAGGTGGCATTGACATAGATCAATTTAACAGATCAATTAAATAGATCAATTGATGGGAGTTCAGCATTGTTTTCAGGAAAGATCCTTGCCGGATGGTTGATAGATGGCAGCGGCCGGCCGGCATTGAAAAATGTGACATTGACTATCGGAGAAGGGATAATTCAGGCCGTCGAACCGGATGGGGAACGGGATATGCGCTCGGGAGCATTCATCGATCTCACGAATTCAACCCTGCTCCCGGGGCTGATCGACAGCCATGTTCATCTTTGTTTGCCCGATGGCGCGGCTCCCGCCCATCATGACTTGTCAGCCAGGGATGGCGGCGCCGGAAAGGAGGCTCTTATCGCCCACCGCCTTCGACAATACGCATCTTACGGAATTATGGCGGTGCGTGACGGGGGGGATAGATTTGAAATGGTACTACGGTATCAGAAAAAACGCACTCCCGGGGAAGAATCAAAAGTGGCTATTCATACGCCCGGAAGCGCTTTTTATAAGAGGGGGCGCTATGGCGGATTTATTGGAAAAGAAATAGCGGAAGGCGAGACGCTATCCGATGCGGTAAGCGCTCAGGCGCCCCGGGTCGATCATATTAAAATTCTCAACTCCGGCATTAACAGCCTGACGCAGTTTGGTCGGGAGACCCCTCCCCAGTTCACCCGCGAGCAACTTCGGCAGGCCGTATTAATGGCGGCACATTTTGATCGAAGCGTGATGGTGCATGCCAATGGTCCCGCGCCCGTTGGCATGGCGATTGAAGCCGGATGCCGGTCGATCGAGCATGGCTACTTCATGGGAAAAGAAAATCTTTTAAAGATGCGGGATAAGGGCGTCATCTGGGTGCCGACGGCGATTCCCATGAAAGCCTACGCGGATATACTGGCTCCGGGGACCGTGGAGGCGGATGTCGCCAGACGAACGCTGGATCACCAGCTTCGGCAGATGGTCCAGGCCCGGGAGTTGGGAGTTCTAGTCGCAGCCGGTTCCGATGCCGGAAGTCCGGGCGTGGAACACGGAGCGGGACTCGTTGAGGAACTAAAACTCTTGCGGCTCGCCGGATATTCCATTGAAGAGGCGATTCGTTGCGCCTCCCTCAATGGCGCGGCGTTGATATCCTCCCGCATATCGGGTCGAATAGTGACTGGCGAAAAAGCCGTCTTCTTAGTGGTGCCGGGCTCTCCGGATCGGCTCCCCGAAAGTCTGATCAATGTGCATCAGGTTGGTGTCGCTGATGGTTCTTCTTTAACGCAACAACCTTAAACCCTGCAATAGCAACATACATGCAGATACCTGAACTATCGCAGATGGCATTTGAATATATTCATTCCCCATCCACTAATTCCCATCCCCCATCCCCCATCCCCCATAGCCCATAGCCCATAGCCCCTCACTCATCCGATAGTCTCCGCAAAACAGCGCTTGAACCAGTAAACGGATTCACGGACAAAGGCGCTCTGGTGGGCCGGAAGACTCATGGGGTGGTCCCCGCCTTTCTGGGTAATCATTCGCTTCGGCCTTTTGGCCTGTTGGTAAAGTGCTTGTCCGTGGCTGATGGGAACAACAGTGTCAACATCCCCATGGAAAACAAGAAGATGATGAAGGGCGGATAAATCAAGTGGCGCGTCGAACCGGATCCCCCCGCTTCGAAGCTGCTGGGCTTCCACGGTATCCGGTAACCCATCCGGGTGCGATAAATATTGAATGGGAGCGGCATAGGCGACGATGGCGGCCACCGGAAAACGCCCAGCCGTGGATAGAACGGTGGCGCCCCCCATGCTGCTGCCGAAAAGGCCGATGCCCGATTTCGCATGCCCTAGTTCTCCCAGCGTGCGGATCGCGCTCAAAAGGTCGTTGCACCGTCCCCGAAGCGATGTCCCGGAATCAAAGGAACCTTCACTTTCCCCGCACCCCCGATGATCGAAGCGGAAAAAACCAATGCCGCATCGATTGCACTGTTCGGCCAGCGCGATGAGTTTCGGTGAGTGCCGGTTGGCAAGAAACCCGTGGGAGCCGATGACCATGGGGGGATTCGGCTCGGAAGGCAGGTGCAACCGGCCTTTGAGTCGGTATCCATCGGAAGCGAAATAGACGGTTTGGATACTCGGTTTCAAATGGATTGTCATGGTATCGGTACTCATGCGGCACAGTGATGCTGTTTGGGGATGCAACGCTTCGACATTGACAAACAGGGTTCAACAGCCTAATGGGAGTCTGGTTGTAAAGGGCAATCGGAAATAGCGCTTTTGTTCCCGTGACAACCAGTTGGCACAGGACGATCACAAACGCAACCGGAATATTCGGTAAACTCTGTCATTCAGGCAGGCGGATTCCATCGCTTCAGAAGGTTTTATTATGACGGTAAAGAGGGGACAGGAGCTGGAATTAGAGATTTCAGACCTGGCATTCGGCGGAAGGGGGATTGCAAAGGTCGATGGGTTAGCCGTGTTTGTGGACCAGACGGCTCCCGGGGATCGGATTCTGGCGCGAATCACCAAGAAAAAAAAGAATTTTGCCGAGGCCCGGATGATCCGGTTGCTAACGGCCTCTTCTTTGCGGATCACGCCGCCATGTTCGTATTGCGGCCATTGCGGCGGATGCAAATGGCAGTTTCTGCCCTATGAGTCGCAGCTCATTTATAAACGGCGCCATGTGGCCGAATCGCTTGCGCATATCGGTCTCATTCAGGAGGTGCCGGTTCATGACACGATTCCCTCCCCGGATGTGTTTGCCTATCGCAACAAAATGGAGTTTTCCTGCTCCGATCACAGATGGCTCCTGCCGGAAGAAATGGGCAGGGAAGATGTCGAAGCCGGATTCGGCATTGGTCTTCATGTGTCTGGAACGTTTCAGAAGGTGCTCGATATCGAAAAATGCTTGCTGATGCCGGCATTGGGAAACGAGATTTTGAATGAGGTGAGACAATTCATTCGAAATTCGAATTTGCCGGTTTACGGTTTACGCAGCCATGAAGGCTTCTGGCGGTTTCTCATGTTGCGGCATTCCGCCGCCTATGATCAGTGGATGGTGAATATCATCACGGCAGCGGAAGCGCCTGAAACGCTCCGTCCCCTTGCCGATCGACTGGTGGCAGAATATCCGCAAATCGTATCGGTCGTCAATAATATAACCGCCCGAAAGGCTGGCATCGCCATTGGTGAATACGAACTTCTGCTGGCCGGTTCCCCAATTTTAAAGGATAGAAGTGGTCGGTTTGAATTTGAGATCTCCGCAAATTCTTTTTTTCAAACCAATACACGCGGTGCTTCCCGGTTGTATGACACGGCAAAGGCATACGCGGGGCTTACCGGCACGGAAACGGTGCTGGATTTATATTGCGGCACGGGAACAATCGGTATCGGGCTTTCGGATGCCGCAAAAGAGGTGATCGGCATTGAAATTATTGAAAGCGCTGTCGCCGACGCAAAACGAAATTGCCGCGCGAACGGCATTACCAACTGCCGCTTCATTCTGGGCGATATAAAAGATGCGCTTATGGAGATAGAAGCGGTGCCGGAGGTGCTGATTATTGATCCGCCCCGTGTCGGAATGCACAAGGATGTGGTAGTGCAAGTACTCAAAATGGCACCACAACGAATTGTTTACGTCTCCTGCAATCCAGCCACCCTTGCAAGGGACCTGGGGATGCTGAGGGAAAAATACCAGCCGATGGAAATTCAGCCGGTGGATATGTTTCCCCATACTTTTCATATCGAATCGGTGGCGCGTCTGGAGAAAATAAAATAAAAATACAGTCCGGATTGCCACACGCCCAATTTAGGGGTGAATAGTTCCAGAGTACCAGGCCCAAGATATTCGTAAACTGATCGAAAAAACCCTAACTGGGCCAAAGTGTTAGAAGTCTTCGGCCCCATCCGCCCAGCGGGCTGGCAGGACACGTTTGGATTGACACGATCATTGCGTTACCATAAAATCGATACATACACCGAATGCATCTCTGGAGGTCATATGAGGACAACCGTGGTTATCGACGACGTATTGATGAATGAGGCCATAAAGGCGATTCATGCTCGAAGCAAGAAAGAGGCAATTGAGGCCGGCTTATTGGAACTGGTAAGGAAGAAGGACCGGGAGGCCTTGATTAACGAGCTTGGTACCTTCGATCTTGATCTAACGCTCGAAAAATTAGAGGAATTGCGCAATGCCGAATGACCTCTTTCTCCTCGACACCTCGGCTTGGATAATGACCTTGAAGAAAAATCCGCTTGCGGTTCTCAAAAACCGGGTCGATCATTTGCTGCGGATAAATACTGTGGCCATCATCCCGCTTGTCAAGGTTGAACTCCTGGGGGGGATAAAAACCGAGGCCGAGTTTGAAAAATTACGCAGACGCCTGGATTCGCTTATCAATTTCGAAATAAACGATGAAGTTTGGGCCAAAGCCGCACGGATGTCTTTTAACCTCAGGAAGGCGGGACTAACCATCCCGCACACCGACGTAATAATCGCGGGCGCCGCTTTGGTTAATCAAGCGATATTGATTCACATCGATAAACATTTCGAGATGATCGCCAGCCAGGAGCCACTCAAGACGGAAAGCCTCCTCGGCTCTTTGTTGTAATAGTCTATTTTTAAAAGAAAATAAGTAACATTGCGTATGTGACTTTCTTGGTGCGGAGGAAAAATGAAAATTGAAATGACCCCTATCGGTTTTGTGCGTACCCAGGCCGAGTCCATTCCACGGCACTGGACGCTCTCGGATGTCGAAGGCAAGCTGGTTATTCATGACAAGTATCGCGACGGGTTAAAGGATATATCCAGCGGACAGCGAATTTCAGTGATTTTTTGCTTTCATAAAAGCCCGACATTTCGTCCGGAGCAGCTTATTCAAAAACCGCTTCATATTGTGAAACCCACCGGTGTGTTTAACCTCTGTTCCCCTCATCGCCCGAATCCGATCGGTTATTCCGTGTTGACGGTTTTGAGTGTTCAAGGGGCGGTTCTCGATGTAAAAGGGCTGGATATGATCGATGGCACGCCGATCCTTGATATCAAGCCCTATGTTACCAATAGTAAGGATGCGGATAAAAAATAATAGGTTGTGTTCAATACTCAGGCGGTGGCGGGTTTCGGGTTGGTTATAACACCAAGGTTGACGGCATAATGGCCTTTGAATTTGCCGTGATGGTTCCAGTCGATGTTTAAAATTTCGGTGTCAAGGTGACAAACGGGGCGGGTTGAGTCGGTGCTGTAGTACTTCATTTTCAGAACATCACCGGGTTTGATTTTGTTTAGCATCTCGGACCCGTTTTTTATCAGAACAAAAATGGGAGAAGCGGGGGATCTCCAAATCTTGAACTGGTATAAAAATTTGACGTTACCCACGGAGAACTCAACGCTGTAAAAGCGATCATAGTCGATTTCAACTGAAGCGTTTGACAAATTGGCCGCCGTGCTCATCTTGGTGCTGATGCCCATGGTCATCCTCTCCTGGGTTGATGCATTTAAAAAATAATAAGCTCCTGGAACAAAAGTTAGACACACTTCATGCCGGGTTACTTGAAAAACAATGGCTTATCCGAATGGCTTTGAGTTCAATGTCCCGGAAAGAAGTTAGACCATGTGGAGGGCCTTGCGAAGGGACGGACATCAATAGCAAATTCTATTTTGACTGTAAAGTTTTTTTGCCATATCCCACGTACAGAATTTTTTTCTATATTCAGACAGTGGCGGATAAGTGATTACACTAAAAAAGCGGCCTTGATCATCGTACCGGCCACGCCAGGATATTTTTTCCAGACCGGCAGGAACTCGCTATCGCTCAAACAGCCTGCCGCTCTTCCAAAAACACCCTGGCGCGGCCTGCCTGCAGTGGGAAATTGGCCGAAACGATGATCAAGGCCAAAAAAGCTTTGGAGGGAAAATGACGTTGGATTTGGAATTGTTTGAAACCGTGCCACTTGAAAATGGTTTGGTATTGAATCTCTATAACGGCTCAAGAATAATTGCGGACAAACTCTGGTATGTATCATTGACGGGAAGGGTCGAAATCCCGGTTGCGGAAGCTCCAGATGGAGATCCCGGTCTGGATGCGCCTGATTTCGATGCCGTTAAATCCGCGCTTGGAAACAGCATTGTTTTTGAGAAAAAAATGGAGCGCAACTTTATTAGTGAAAATAACAAAAATGAAGTGTTGAAAGGTGTTAGAGATTATTTTATGGATTCAATCGTTCAATATCTTTCTCATCCGGCGTTTCCCAGGCAATATATTTTAAAATGCTATCGGGAATATTTAAAAAAGGAGAAGCTCCAAGCGGCGCGGGTTGCCTTTTCAGGAGAGTTAAAAAGGGTGGGAGGGGAGGACGAATAAAGAGTGGATTAAAGATCCTTCGAGTAACATTAGGATGCCCTGGTTAGGTGGGGAGATAAGGCGCTGATGGGAATCATCCGGAAAACGCGAATGACATCCATACTGCTGGTGATATCCGGGATTCTTTTCGGGTATCTGATGGGCATTCGAACAGGACTTTTTCATTCGGCCAGCGGCATGCGCGTTCCTGGTCCGACTCAACTGGAGGAAAAGGAAACCTGGCTCAATATTTACCAGGAAGACCAAAAAATCGGGTATGCCCATCGTAAGCTGGAACACCAGGATACCGGCTTTCAGCTGACGGATTTTACCCGCATGCGACTCAACACGATGGGCTTGATTCATACGGTCGAGATTCGGACAACGGCGAGTCTCTTTTCGGATCTGAGTCTGGATGCCGTTGATTTTTCCCTTAAATCCCATCGTTTTTCCTTTCATGCCGTCGGGAGGGTGAAGGATAACGTCATGATCGTGACCGTGGACGGCCGGGAGATCCGCATTGCCCTCGAAGGAGCGCTCTATGTGACGGCCATTGCGCTGGATGCCGTAAATGCCGCTCGGTTGAAACCGGGTGACAGCGCTGAGCTTGCCGTCTTTGACCCTTCTACTTTCGGACGACAGACGATTCGGGTGACAGCTGTTGAGAGGGAATCGTTACGGATTATGGAGCGTGATGTCGAGTCCTTGAAAGTCCGTGTGGAGGTGATGGGGACGGAGATGAACGCCTGGCTGGATAAGGACGGCGCTGTCCTTCAGGAAAAAGGGATGCTGGGTTTTACTTTGAAGCAGGTTACGCCGGAGTCGGCTCTGGATGGTGAACCTTTGGTTGCCGGCAAGGATCTGACCCGCCTTGTTTCCGTGTCCGCCGGAAAAACAATTGAAACGCCGGAAAGGCTTTCGCTTTTGAAGCTGACGATCGATGGCGTCGGAGGGTCGCTTTTTATCGACGGCGATCGGCAGGAATGGAAGCAGGGGATCCTGACGGTTCTCCGGGAACCCCTTCCCGACCCGGAAGGCATCGAGGTATCCGGGATGCGGGATTTCCTGATGGCGACGCCGTTCATGGAATCGGATCACCCGGACATCATGCGGCTTTCGGCCGATATCGTTTCGGGTGGGGAAAGGCCGCTTGAAAAGGCCCAAAAGCTTGTCGCCTGGGTCCATGACAATATCGAAAAAAGGCCCGTGATATCGGTGCCAAGCGCACTTGAGACGCTAAAACACCGGCAGGGGGATTGCAATGAGCACGCCGTACTGCTGGCGGCCATGGCGCGCGCTTCGGGAATTCCGGCCCAGGTGGAGGCGGGACTTGTCTATTTGAATGGCCGGTTTTACTATCACGCCTGGAATGTGCTGTTTCTGGGGCGTTGGATTACAGCCGACGCGTTGATGAACCAGATGCCGGCGGATGTGACGCACCTGCGGCTGGTGCGGGGAGATCCCAGCAAACAGGTGGATCTCATGGGGACGATTGGCCGCATTTCCCTGAACATATTGGATGAAACCCCGTGATAGAGTTAAGACAAATTAATAAGCGATACGGAAAGAACCAGGCTGTCCGGAATCTGAATCTCACGGTCTCCCGGGGGGAGCTTTTCGGTTTTATCGGGCCCAACGGCGCTGGAAAAACCACCACCATTCGAATGATCGGCGGGCTGCTGGCGCCCACGGACGGTAGCGTTTTCATTGATGGGATCGATATGGCCCGGGAGCCGTCGAGGGCAAAACAGCGAATCGGTCTGATTCCGGATCGGCCGTTTCTCTATGAGAAGCTCACCGGCATGGAATACCTGCGTTTTATCGCCGATCT
This sequence comes from Pseudomonadota bacterium, assembly GCA_043797445.1. Taxonomy (GTDB): domain Bacteria; phylum Desulfobacterota; class Desulfobacteria; order Desulfobacterales; family JAFDDL01; genus JAZDPP01. Next base: position 11,111 of record JAZDPP010000018.1, on the reverse strand, counting down.
CTACGGGGTTGCACGTGATCGGGTCCAGCCTCGGGCCGCCCGGCTTCTGGACATGTTTCGCCTTCCCGACCGGGCGCATGAGCTGATTGAATCGTATTCCCATGGGATGAAGCAGCGCCTCGTCATGGCTTCCGCCCTCCTGCACGAACCGCCGGTTCTGGTGGTGGATGAGCCGATGGTGGGGCTCGATCCGGAAGGAATCAAGATGGTGCGTGATCTTTTCCGGCGCCTGGCGAGCGAGGGGACGACTATTTTTATGTCGACCCACACGCTGTCCCTTGCGGAAGATGTCTGTGATCGTATCGGCATCATTCATAACGGGTCTCTCATTGCCACCGGCGGGCTGCAGGAGTTGCGGGCCGCCGCGCGGGTGGAAGGTGAAGGGCTGGAGAACGCCTTTCTGGCGTTGACACGGGAAGAGTGAGCTTCATGAACACGGTGTGGACGCTTTTATTGCCTCGCTGGCAGGCATTTCAAAAGGGCCGGATGAAAAAAGGCGGCCTTTCCCGCGCCTTTCTGTTTCTTTCCCTGGGGTTTGTATTCTGGGCCGGTATTTTTACCGTAACGTATCGGGTGTTGCGTTATTTCCAATCGATCGAGGGGGTTGGGGATCTCCTGGCGTATAAGCTTCTCTCCATGGTGCTGGTGACCTGCCTGTCCCTTCTTGTTTTCAGCGCGATCCTGGCATCGCTCACGAAGCTTTACTTGAGCCGGGATCTCTATCTCGTGCACAGCGTGCCGGTTGAGAGCGAAAAAATTTTTATTGCCCGCTGGCTGGAAAGCGCGTTTGACAGCGCCTGGATGGTCGTGATTTATACCCTGCCGATTTTTCTGTCCTATGGTTTGGTGTTTAAGGCCGGCGTCTTTTTTTATGTCAATATTTTTCTCGTGATGGTGCCGCTTTGCCTGCTGGCCGCGGGCGTCAGCGCCCTTGTCGTCATGCTTCTCGTCATTTCATTACCCGCCAATCGGATCCGAAGCATCTTCACCTTTCTCGGCCTGGCCGTTCTCATCGGGCTCTATATTGTCTTTCGTCTCCTCAGGCCGGAGCGGCTTGTCGATCCGGAGGCGTTCAGTACCCTGATGGGATATCTTAACGCCATGCGGGCCCCGGCCTCCGACTATCTTCCGAGCACCTGGGCTTATGACGGCTTTATCGCCGCGCTGAAAGGGCGTTTTGCCGAAGCCCTTTTTCATGCGGCGCTTTGCACCAGTGCCGCTTTGTTCATGCTGATGGTGAATATTCATATCGCCCGCTGGGTTTACTTTAAGGGCTTTTCAAAAACCCAGGCGACCCGAAGCCGGTTGATTCAATCCACCGGCCCCGGTTTGTTCCGGGTTTTCTCGTTTCTGCCGGGCCCTGTGCGCGCGCTCACCGTGAAGGAGCTGACCGCTTTCTGGCGGGACCAGACGCAGTGGTCCCAGGTCTTCATCATTCTCGCGCTGGTCTGCATCTATCTTTATAATTTTGCCGTTCTGCCCCTCGATAAGTCTCCCATCCCGACGGCGTATCTTCAAAATCTTTTTTCCTTTTTGAATGTGGCCCTGGCCGGTTTCGTTCTGACCGCCGTCGTGGGCCGGTTTGCCTTTCCATCGGTCAGCATGGAGGGCAGCGCCTTTTGGATCATCCGGTCGGCTCCGGTTTCCATTCGCGCCTTTCTCTGGATTAAATTTGCCATCTATCTGCTGCCGCTCCTGATTCTGAGCGAGACGCTCATCGTGGCTTCAAATATCTTACTGCGTGTGACGCCGTTTATGATGGTTCTGTCCACAATTACTATTTTTTTTCTGACCCCGGGAGTGGTGGCCATGGGGGTCGGTTTGGGGGCGGCCTATCCGGATTTTTCATCCGAGAATCCCGCCCAGTCGGTGACCAGCATGGGCGGCTTGATTTTTATGGTCGCGTCCGCGGCGCTGATCGGTGGTGTGATCATTGTGGAGGCGGGACCCGTCTATTCGGTCATTCTCTCCGGGATTCACGGGAGGGCGCTGACACTCATGCAATGGGCATGGTTGGCGGGATCTTTCACCCTGGCGACCGTGATCAGCATCATCGGGATCGTGTGGCCCATGCGGTTTGGAGAGCGCCGGCTTACCGAATCCTGATGCGCTGGGTCCACTATTTCGAGATTCGGCGGCCAATCTCTTGATTCCATTTTTATCTTCGCCTATGATACCCGCTTTGATACATAGAGACTTATAGTACCGGCAATGCCGTTCTTCTTGATCATGCTCTTGCTCTTAATCGTAATCTTAATCTTGCTCTCAATCCCGTAAGCAAGAGCAAGAGCAAGAGTAAGAGTAAGAGCAAGAGCAAGAGTAAGAGTAAGATAAACAGTGTGATAGAAAATGCGATGTGCCTCATCCATAGGAGCCGATAATGGGAAATTTCAATATTTTGTTTTTGCCTCACAATAAGAGGATAACCGTAGCCGATGGAGAGAACCTGATACAGGCAGCCATGGAGGCGGGGGTTCACGTCAACGCCTCCTGCGGGGGGGAGGGCGTGTGCGGGAAGTGCCGGGTGATTATCGAATCCGGAGAGGTGGCGGGGGGGATTACCTCTCAGCTTTCGGAAGCGGATCTGAAAAACGGGTATCGACAGGCCTGTCTTGCGCATGTGAAAAGTGATCTGGTGGTGCGAATTCCGATTGAGTCGGAGATCGATGCCAGCGTGCTCAATATGCAGAGTACCCCCCGGCGCACGGCCCGTATTCGGCAGATGAATTTCGACGATTTAAAGGAGATGGGGCTTTTTGTTCCGCCTGTTGAGAAAAAATATCTGGAGCTTCCCGAGCCGTCCAGCCAGGACAACCAGTCCGATATTTCGCGTCTGATCAGTTTCTTGCAGATTCAACACGACGAGCATCGTCTGGAGGTGGATTTTTCGGTCATTCGGAAAATACCCCTTGTGCTGAGAGATGGGGAGTTTAAAGTGACCGCCACGTTGGCGCGCCCCGTTCGGGAAGATGGAAAGACCCGGATCATCAATGTTCAGCCGGGGGATACCACCGGGCGAAACTTTGCCATTGCCATGGATATCGGTACCACAACGGTCTTCGGACAATTGATCGATCTCGTGAGCGGCGTCGTTCTGGCCGAGCACGGTGAATTCAACGGCCAGATCAGCTATGGGGAAGATGTGATCAGCCGCATGGTATTTGCCGAAAAGCCGGGCGGGCTGGAAAAAATGAGTCAGGTCGTGACGGAGACGCTGAACAAGGTGATCAAAAAAATCGTGAAACAGGCCAAGGTGGATCTCGATGAGATTTCCACGATTACGCTTGCCGGCAACACGACCATGACTCAGCTGTGGTTGAAGGTCGAAACGAAATTTATTCGACGTTCTCCCTATGTGCCTGCATCCGCCATTTATCCTCCCCTAAAGGCCGCCGAGCTCGGATTGGAATTGGGCGCTCACGTGGCCGCCCTGGTTTATCCGCAGGTCTCAAGTTATGTCGGGGGAGATATCGTGGCCGGCGTCATGGGGTCGGGAATGTATCTATCCGACAAAATTACACTCTATATGGATATCGGCACCAATGCGGAAATCGTCATTGGAAATAAAGATTGGCTGGCCTGCGCGGCCTGTTCGGCGGGTCCCGCCTTTGAAGGCGGCGGTATCAAGCTTGGCATGCGGGCAACAAAGGGCGCCATCGAAGATTTTTCCATTGATCCGATAACCCTGGAGCCCATGAATATTACGATCGGACGCGTTCGCCCCAAGGGGATTTGCGGTTCCGGCCTGATCACCATCGTGGCGACACTTTTTGAGTACGGTGTCATCGATAACCGGGGTAAGTTCAATCGGGATCTGAACACCCCCCGTATCCGGGAAAAGGACGGTATTTACGAATATGTGCTGGCCTGGGCACAGGAGTCACAGATCGACAGAGATGTGGTCCTCACGGAACCGGATATCGATAACCTCATTCGGGCAAAAGGCGCCATGTATTCGGGCTGCCAGACTTTGCTTGAAGAGGTGGGGCTTCACATGGAGGATATTGACAGGATCATTTTGGCCGGCGGGTTCGGTAGCTACGTGGATCTGGAAAAATCGATGACCATCGGCCTATTACCGGAAATAGATCCCGATAAGGTGATCTTTATCGGCAACGGTTCGCTCATGGGGGCCCGCATGAGTTCCCTCACCAATCGGATACGGCGGGATGTCTCGGCCGTTCGGGAAAAAATGACCAATTTCGAGTTGTCGGAAACCCGGTCTTTCATGGACCATTATGTGGCCGCCCTCTTTTTGCCGCATACGGATATCAACCTTTTCCCGAAGTTGAAAAGCAGACTGGATGCCCGAAGGGGATTTAGTTAATTCACCCCGTTCAATCGGTAATGGATTGTCGTTCAACAAAATACCATTTGCAGGCTAAACCGGCCAATTTTTTAACTTCTCCTCTATTGACAAAGCGTTAATGATCAGATAGGAGATTCTTTTCCATCGCTCCATACATGCCTTGGCCCAGTCATTTTCGGGGCATCTTCAGGCTGTCAATACACGGGTATTGTTTGAAAGGGTGAGGTCGGTTTTACACAGGGGATGTTCAATTCGATTTGCTGCTCGGAGGCAGCTGATGATAATTTGTGACGAATCTACCGCGGTAGAAGACTATATACTCATTATCGTAACGAAGGGAGGCGATGATTTTTCGTAGGGGATCCGTTTTGGTCCCCTTTTTTATTTGAGGGGGACGCAGTCGGCCTATTTCTTACACCTCATCTTATTAACAGGTTTTATCCAAAGGAGGTAAAATTGAGCTTTGTACTATTTAAGGAATCTTATGCGGGCGGCATAAAGGAAATATCCATCGGACAGGGAGACAGTGCCGTCAAGGTGGGTGGTGAATCGTGTTATCCCTTCTATCAGTTTGAAGGGGCAATGCCGAACAAACCCAGAATTGCCATGGAAGTTTGGGATCTCGATCCGGCCGAGGAATGGCCGGAATCAGCCAAGGCGCCTTTCAAGGACGTCTTGGGAGATCCAGCTGCCTGGGCCAAAAAATGTGTCACGGAATTCGGCGCGGAAATGATCGTATTGCAGCTCAAAAGCACGGACCCGAATGGGAAAGATGCCAGTGCCGACGATGCCGCCGCAACGATTCAGAAGGTTCTGGATGCGGTTAAAGTCCCCCTGATCATCTGGGGATCGGCAAATACAAAGAAAGATGAAGTCGTTTTAAAGGCGCTCGCGGAAAAATTTGACGGGAAAAAGCTTGTGCTCGGGCCCGTGGAAGACAAAAACCACAAGTCGATCGGCGCCGCGGCAATGGGCTATGGCCACACGGTCATCTCCTCATCCCCCATCGATGTAAATCTCGCCAAACAAGTCAACATCCTGCTTGAAAATCTGGGCATGCCGCTCGACCGCATGATTATCGATCCCACGACCGGGGGGCTTGGATATGGTCTTGAGTATTCCTATTCGGTTATGGAACGGCTTCGCATGGCGGCTCTCGCGCAAGGGGATGATAAACTGCAGTTGCCCATTATCAACAATCTTGCCAACGAAGTATGGAAGTGCAAGGAAGCCAAGCAGACCGCGGCGGATGCCCCGACACTGGGAGATCCGGAAAAACGCGGGATTCTGATGGAAGCGGTCGGCGCGGTGAGCTATCTCATCGCCGGCTCAAATATACTCATCATGCGTCATCCCGAAGCGATTCGCATGGCCAAGGCGTTCATCAATCTGGTGTCGGACGGCGGCAGCGCCAAGGATGTGGCTCCCATTAAAAAATTGCTGGCGGATGCCAATATCGATCTGGCGGCCCTGGCGCCGAAACCGGATTTGACCATCACCGAAGAGAAAGAGAAAAAAGCGGCGCCGGTCAAAAAAGAGGCGCCTGCAAAAGCAGCCGAAGCACCCAAGGCAGCCGCGCCAAAGGCAGCGGCGCCACCGGCGCCCAAAGCCGAAGTAAAAGAAGCGCCGAAACCCGTGGCCGAGGCCAAACCGGCCGCGCCTGTTGTCGATAAGGCGGCGGAAGAGGCTGCAGCGAAAGCAGCAGCCGAGGCCAAAGTGAAGGCGGAAGCAGCGGCCAAAGCCAAAGCCGACGCCGATGCCAAGGCCAAGGCGGACGCAGCAGCCAAAGCCAAGGCCGAGGCCGAGGCGAAGGTTATCGCGGACGCGAAGGCGAAAAGTGATGCCGAGGAAGCCGCTATCCGCGAAAAGCGCGCAAAGGAGCGGGAAGATCGGAAAACCAAACAGCATGTCGAAGGGGATGCTGTCGTTTCGATGACTGCTGCGGCCGAACAGAAAAACGAACTGGAAAAAATAGCGCTGAAACTGGATCGAATCCATCGTCGCGTCGCTTGAGGTTAAGAGGTATCGGCATCGTGGAAGCGACCGAATGAAAAACGCGGCGGTCCGAGATGCGGATTGAATATGCCATTAATGAAAATATGTGGAGGAACCACACGTGATAGAGAAAAAAGAGATCAAGGCTGAAAAAGTCGAAAAGGAAGCCAAAAAGGCCGATCCGGTAAAAGCGTCCATGGATATTGCGACCCAGCAGATGATTGCCAGGGCGCAAGCGCTGGGTATCGACACGGTATTCGATCGCGCCGAAGCAATGAAACCCTGCAACATTGGTATTCAGGGTACCTGTTGTAAAAATTGTGCCATGGGGCCTTGCCGCCTGCCCTTGACCAAGGGGGGGATCGACGGCGTGGATGAAAGAAAAGGCCTTTGCGGCGCTACCGCCAATACCATCGCTGCCAGAAACTTTGCCAGAATGGTGGCAGCCGGCGCAGCGGCTCACTCGGATCATGGCCGCGGTGTTGCGGAAGTGTTCTGGTCGGTCGCAAATAAACAGACGGATGATTACCGAATCAAAGACGTCGGCAAACTGCTGGCCATTGCGCCGCATCTGGGGGTTGCCACTACCGTCGAGGTAAATGGCGAAACAAAAGATCGGGATGTGGATGAGATCGCGCGGGAAGTAGCCGACAAAGCCGTGGCTGAATGGGGAAAACCCGATGGTGAACTGGTTTACCTGAAGCGGGCACCGCAGCCCCTGTATGAACGATGGAAAAAACTCGGGGTTCTGCCGAGAAATATCGATCGGGAAATCGTTGAAATCATGCACCGGACGCACATGGGCGTCGACCAGGACTACAAGAACATAGTGAAGCAGTGCACCCGCGCATCCCTGGCGGATGGGTGGGGCGGCTCCATGCTGGCGACGGACTTGCAGGATGTTATGTTCGGAACACCGACACCGCTTCAGTCGGAAGCCAACCTCGGCATCATGAAGGAAGATCACGTCAACATCATCATTCACGGCCATGAACCGATTCTTTCAGAGATGATCGTTGCCGCCGCTCAATCTTCCGAAATGTTGGACTACTGCAAGACCAAAGGCGCCAAAGGCATTCAACTCGGCGGCATCTGCTGCACGGGAAATGAAATTCTTCAGCGCCACGGCGTTCCGCCGGCAGGCACCTTCCTGCAGCAGGAACTGGCGATTATTACCGGTGCGTGCGACGCGATGGTAGTGGATGTGCAGTGTATCTTCCAGAACCTGGCGAACGTGGCAAAGTGTTTTCACACCAAGCTGATCACGACCCATCCGATCGCCAAGATGGAGCAGGATAACGTCATTCACATCGAGTTTGATGAGCACCACGCCATGGAAGATGCCAAACGGATCGTAAAAATGGCTATCGATAACTTCCAGAACCGGGGTGCGGAAGTGATGATTCCCCGGCAGAAAGCGACTCAGATTGCCGGTTTCAGCGTGGAATCCATTCAATATCATCTGGGCGGCACGTTCCGCGGTTCCTATTATACCCTTAACGACAACATCATCAACGGTCGAATTCGGGGTATTGCCGGTGTCGTTGGGTGTAACAATGCCCGGACCCGGCACAACGAAGCGCATATCACCATCGTCAAGGAACTGATCAAGAACGACGTGATCGTTTTGACCACCGGCTGCAACGGCATTGCCTGCGCGATGGAAGGACTGTTAACGCCGGAAACAGCGGCTGTATTTTGTGGCCCGGGGCTGAAAGAGGTTTGTGAAACCGTCGGTATCCCACCGGTTCTGCATCTCGGTTCCTGCGTCGATAACAGCCGGATTCTGCTGGCAGCCACCGAAGTGGTAAAAGCGGGCGGACTGGGGAAAGACATTCAGGATTTGCCCGCGGCGGGAAGTGCTCCTGAATGGATGAGCGAGAAGGCCATCAGCATCGGCCATTACTTCGTCAGTTCCGGCGTATACACGGTCTTCGGGCTTCATATGCCGACAAGCGGCGCCCCTGTTTTCCAGGACTATCTCTTTAAGGATCTGGAAAAAATCTACGGCGGTATGTGGGATTGCGAGCCGGATCCCATCAAGCACGCTCACAAGATGATTGCCCATATCGACATGAAGAGAAAGGCACTCGGCATCGACAAGGCCAGAGAGCGCGTGTTGATGGATATGGCGGATCGACAGAAATTAGAGGCGGTGTAATTCCGGCTTGAAGCCGGTCGGCCCTTTATTAGCTGAATATTAAATCAGTAATCCTCAACGAAGGAGGAAGAAAATGTCCAAATTAGTTGCATTTGCCGCTATTCAAGGTGGCTACAATATCGTTTCCAAAGTCGAAGGTGAGTACCAGAAAGCGCTGGATACCTTTGATGCCTCAACCAAAGTAGGGTTCCCCAATACCGCCTATTACTTGCCGGTAATTTACTCGCTTCTCGGCATTAAGGTGGAAACCCTGGAAGACATGAAAAAACCGCTGGCGTTCGCTCGAAAGCTGCTGCCCCCTCATGTCAAGGGTGCCAATCACCTGCCGTACCTGGGACCCCTGCTGGATGCCGGTATGGCGGCCCTGTTCGCCTTTGAAATCAAGGAGGCCATCCGGTACCTGAATCAGCCGGATTACTACTTTCACTCAGAGGATATCGATGAAGAAGCCGGGAAGATCTGGCTCGGCGCTGCGGATGACACCGTTTTCCGGAAACGCGGCGTGGAATTTGTTGACGGCTCTGCTCCCGGGTTTGCCGCCATCGTTGGCGCCGCCCCGAGTCCCGAAATTGCCAAGTTGATCGTGGAAGACTATCAGAAACGAAGCCTCTACATCTTCCTGGCCGCCAACCACAACGGTACCACCGTTGCCCAGCAGCTGCTGGAAGCCGGTGTTCAGATCGGCTGGAATACCCGGATCGTTCCCTTTGGGCCGGATATCTCCTCCGCCATTTTTGCGCTGGGATTTGCCAACCGGGCTGCCATGGCCTTCGGTGGCGTTCAGCCGGGCGACTACAAGAAAATGCTCCTTTATAACAAGGATCGTATTTTTGCCTTTGTCAACGCGCTGGGCGATGTCGGCACGGAATGGGGCGCCGCGGCCGCCGGTTGCGTCAACTGGGGTTTTCCGACGCTTGCGGATACGGATATTCCGGAAATACTTCCGACGGGTATCTGTACTTATGAACATGTGGTTGCCAATGTGCCCCACGCCGAAATGTGCCAGCGGTCCGTTGAAGTCCGCGGTCTGAAAGTTACCGTTTCCCAGATCGATATCCCTCTGGCCTTTGGTCCGGCCTATGAGGGGGAACGTGTTCGCGGGAAAGACCTTCATGCCCAGTGCGGCGGCGGTCAGACCCAGTGCACCGAGCTCGTGAAGATGGCGGAGATGAACGAGATCGAGGACGGAAAGGTCATCATCGTCGGTCCGGACGTCATGGACCTCAAGGCGGGCGCCACCTTCCCCCTGGGTATCTATGTTCAGGTCGCCGGCCGGGAATTCCAGGCGGATTTCGAGCCGATTCTCGAACGTCAGATTCACCATTTGGTAAATTATATTCAGGGTATCATGCACATCGGCCAGCGGGATATCTCCTGGATCCGCATCAGCAAGGCCGCCATGGAAAAAGGCTTCAGTCTGCAACATGTGGGCAAGGTGCTGCATGCCAAATTCCATCAGGATTTTCAGAAGATTCTCGACAAGGTGCAAGTCACCCTGTACACCAATCAGGAAGATGTGGACAAGCTCACCAAGAGAGCTCGTGCCGAGTACAAGATGCGCGATGAGCGCGTTGAGAAGATGACGGATGAGGATGTCGAGACTTATTACAGCTGCACTCTGTGCCAGTCTTTTGCTCCCAGCCATGTTTGTTCGGTCAGTCCCGAGCGGACGGGTCTCTGTGGCGCCTATAACTGGATGGACTGCAAGGCCTCTTTCGAAATCAATCCCACCGGCCCGAACCAGCCGATTGAAAAGGGCGAATGCCTGGATCCGAAGCTGGGCCAGTGGAAGGGCGTCAATGACTTTATTAAAAAGGCTTCCCGCGGCGCCATCACCCACTACAACTTCTACTCGATGGTCATCGATCCGATGACCACCTGTGGTTGCTGCGAGGCCATTGCCGCCATGTTGCCATCTTGTAACGGGGTTATGACCGTCGGCCGGGATTACGCCGGCGAAACACCTTGCGGCATGAAGTTCACGACGCTGGCCGGTGTGATGGGCGGCGGCGCCTCTTCACCGGGATTCGTGGGACATTCCAAATACAATGTCACCCAGCGCAAATTCCTGGCCGGTGACGGTGGGTTGTTGCGGATGGTCTGGATGCCTAAAGTCCTAAAGGATGAGCTCCGGGATCGGCTGATCAAACGGGGTGATGAAATGGGCGTTCCCGGCTTTGTAGACATGATCGCGGATGAAACCGTCGGCACCACGGAGGAAGAAATTCTACCCTTCCTGAAAGAAAAGGGGCATCCGGCGCTGTCGATGGAATCGATTATCCGATAATATCAGCGTGAAAGGGGCGCTCTATCGAGAGCGCCCCAGGATCGGCTGGTCGGATCGGATCGTACATGGACCCAAAACGAACACCGGCTTTATCCGGAGACTGCCGAATCGGCAACGCCGGTTCCCGCGGTTGAAAGCTGGTTGTAACAGAATAAGGAGATAAAAATGGCATTAACCGGAATTCAGATATTCAAACTCCTGCCGAAAACCAACTGCAAGGAATGCGGTGTCCCCACGTGCCTTGCATTTGCCATGAATCTGGCATCAGGCAAGGCTGAGCTTGACAGCTGTCCATATGTATCCGACGAGGCAAGGGAACAACTTTCGGCGGCTTCAGCGCCCCCGATTCGTCCGGTTGC
>JAZDPP010000017.1:0-12593 GCA_043797445.1 Pseudomonadota bacterium | reverse complement strand
GAAATGTCTAGATTTAAATTTTATTTAATTATATCATAAGGTTGCACTATTTTTTAGAGAATCGGCTTCGCGAAAAATAGTTTTCGGTTTTGGCCAGAATCTTGTCCTTCAGCGGCTGAAATTTTTCACCGAGAATTGCTGTAACATTAGGCACGAACTACGTTCGCCGCGGAAAAGAGGGGTACGGAAACGATCCACAAAACGATACCACGAATTTTGTAGAGTACCCTGCTGCAGTTAAGTCTATCGTGACGAGCAACGGTCAAAACGACGGCGGAATATTTGAGGTGAACCTGAGAGACGAAAGGTATCTCCCCTTCGAGGGCGCCGGAGTCCTCAGTACTTGGTTAATTGAGTTTTTGGGGAAACCAAAGCCTTTTGACTACGACACGATATCAGACGTGGTTCTGACAATAAGATATACGGCGCGAGTAGATGGAAACCGGAGCAGCGCGGAAACTGCCGCGGATAATTGGCTTAAAAGCAATTCTGCAAGACTGTTTTCAATGCGGCACGAATTCGCTAGCGAGTGGGCTGCCTTCAAGAACCCGATCAGCTCGAATGGTGGAAAAGCAAGCTTGAAGTTTTCACTCGGCGAGAACCATTTCCCCTATCGTTTAGATACAACCGTGAAGGCAAAGCGATTCCACTTTTTCTTTTCTGGAAGCGCCACAGGAAACATCGAACTCAGGCGGGATAGTCAGCCCATCAGTGGGCCGATTTTGGCAGAAAGCGAGAGATGTTTTGCTCCACAATCACCTTTCCAAGCGACCGGCCTCTTTGAGCTTTTGTTTGATTCCAACGCCATTGAAGATTTGTTGGTCGTTTTGGATTGGTCGTAACAACGTAGACCGTTGGAAAACCGCAAGCGATTCAAGGGGCCTTTCACCGGATAGGGGGTTGTTGAACAAATTTGCTCCAAAGAGGTACCTTCGGCATACTTGTTCAACCGTCTTCGAAAGTCAAGGCGGTCATTCGGAAAGTGATTTCGAACCAGCAACCGTAAATTGACCACCTTGACACTTGATCCCATGACATTGATTCAATTCAGATGGGCAACTTCAACAATTTAATTTATTGGATTATTATGTAGAAATCGATTTTCAACACCATAAAACTTCGGCCGATGTTTTTCACAGAACGCACCATAGGCAGGGGGAAACAACTTTCACCAGGAATTCCCCGCAGCCCCTGTTTTTAATTGACTTCAGTATCCCATTTTCCTATTTAGGGGGTCTAAATTTCCTTTTATTGAGGTGGAGGACCCAACAGATGACCGAGGATATGGAAAACGAGACCCCTGAAGAAAATTTTGCCGAGCTTTTTGAACAATACAGCGGCGGCATGAGCGAGGATGTTCAGGTCGGTGATAAAATTAAGGGCCGGATCATCTCGATCGGCAAGGACACGGTATTTATGGATACCGGAACGAAAATCGACGGGGCCGTCGACATGGCCGAGCTGATGGACGAGAAGGGGAACTGCCCCTATGCACTCGGAGACGAGCTGGAGCTCTATGTCACCGCCGTGACGGAAAGCGAGATCATCCTTTCAAGAGCCATCTCGGGCATCGGCGGCATCAACCAGTTAAGAGACGCCTGCACCCAGAAAATTCCGGTCGAGGGAAAAATCTCCTCCACCTGCAAGGGCGGCTTTAATGTGGAGATTCTTCAGAAAAGAGCCTTCTGCCCGATCAGTCAGCTGGATATAGTGCGTATCGACGCTCCGGAGGATTATGTCGGCAGATCCTACCCCTTTTTGATCACCCGATTTGAGGAAAACGGCCGAAATATCGTCGTGTCCCGGCGGGAGCTGTTGAAGCAGCAGCAGGAAGTGGAACAAAAACAGGTATATGACAAGCTAACGATCGATTCAGAGTGGGATGGGCGCGTAACCCGGCTCATGCCCTTCGGGGCCTTTGTAGACCTGGGCTCCGGAGTTGAGGGCATGGTTCATATCAGCGAACTGGGCTGGTCCCGGGTGGAAACGCCGCAGGAGGTCGTACAGGTCGGCGACGTCCTGCGCGTAAAGGTCATCGGTTTGAAAGAACCGGCTGAAGGCAAAGATCGCGCCAAAATCAGTCTCTCCGCAAAGCAGGTTCAGGGCAATCCCTGGGACAGTCTCGAAGGCAAATTCACTGTCGGGGATATCGTCGAGGGAAAGGTCACCCGATGCGCCAAATTCGGTGCGTTTGTCGAGATCGCTCCGGGAATCGAGGGCCTCGTCCATATCAGTGAAATGAGCTACGAGAAGCGCATTCTCACCCCCGAGGAAATTGTCAAACCCCACGATAAGGTGAGCGTTTCCATAAAGGAACTCGATTTCAAGAAACGCCGCATCTCGCTCAGTATCCGCGAAACCCAGGCGGATCCGTGGACGAGCTTCAAGGACAATTTTGCCGCGGGTCAAAGCATCACCGGAAAAGTGGAGAAAAAAGAAAAGTTCGGACTTTTCATTTCGCTGGCGGCCGGCGTCACCGGCCTTCTTCCCCAATCGAAAATCAATCAGTCAACGGATAAAGCCGCCTTTGAAAAACTAAAGGTTGGAGACGCCGTGACGGTGACCATCGAGGAGATTAAGTTCACGGAAAAAAAGGTCTCCCTTGCCCCCGGAGACGCGGCCGATGAGCAGGACTGGCACAAGCACACCCAGAGTGCGAGTAACGGGTTCGGATCGTTAGGAGAAAAGCTTCAAAAGGCGCTTCAGTCAAAAGAAAAGAAAAGCTCCTGAGAATCCGGTATGAAACCGTCTCTCATCAGCGCGGAAATCCATCTTCCCTCGGTGGCCCATAACGTCAGGGAGTTGCGCCGGATCACCTCCCCTTCGGCGCGATTCATGGCCGTGGTCAAGGCAAACGCCTATGGCCATGGCGCCGTGCCGGTGGCGATGAGCGCCCTTCAAAACGGAGCCGACGCACTGGGGGTGGCCCGGATCGAGGAGGGCATCCAACTGCGGGAGGCCGGTATCAAGGCGCCGATTTTGATTTTCGGCCATACCGATCCCGACCTGGCCCCAGCTCTCATTGATTTTGAATTGACGCCTACCGTATTTTCGTTCCGGACGGCCGAACGTCTTTCCGGACAGGCGAGCGCTCGGGGAAAATCGATTCGCGTCCATATCAAGGTCGATACCGGCATGGGAAGAATCGGGCTGCTGCCGGATACGTTGAGAGAGCCGGATAATTTGGCATCTTCCAGGTCCCTGACTCGGGAGATATCGCGCATCGCGCGCTTACCCGGATTGGAAATCGAAGGTATCTACACCCACTTTGCCTGTGCCGACACGGGGGACAAATCTTATACTCGGCAGCAACTGGCGCTGTTTCTGGAAATAACGGAGCGCCTTTTTGAAAGCGGCGTTCACATTCCCCTCCGGCATGCCGCCAACAGCGGCGCCCTGATCAGCTACCCGGAAACCCATCTCGACATGGTCCGCCCGGGAATCTCCCTTTACGGACTTTACCCTTCTGCGGATGTCGATCAAAATCGTGTTTCACTGCAACCGGCGATGACCTTTAAGGCAAGCATCGTCCAGCTAAAAGAGGTGCCGCCCGGTTTTTCGATCAGTTATGGCCGCACGTACACAACCGACAAGAAAACCCGGATTGCAACCGTTTCCGTGGGCTACGCCGACGGCCTGAACCGACGGCTCTCCTCCCGGGGGCAAATGCTCGTTCACGGCATAAAGGCGCCAGTGGTCGGCCGGGTGTGCATGGATCTCACCCTCATCGATGTGGGGCATATTTCAAATGTCCGAATCGGGGATGAGGCGGTTATTTTTGGAACGCAGAACGGCGCCGTGCTTCCGGTTGATGAAATCGCGGCCACGCTCGGCACCATCAATTATGAAGTCGTCACCGGCATCTCAGAGCGCGTTCCGAGGGTCTATACCGGTGGTTGACATTCTCCTGGTGCAACCCCCGATTCACGATTTCTATCTCACCGCCAAACGCACCATCCCTTACGGACTCGCGTCCATTGCCGCATCCCTCACGGCAAGCGGCTTTTCAGTCGATATCCTGGACGGTCTTGCCACAAGTAAATCCCGAACGCTCCCCTATCCGCCGGAGATGTCCTATCTGGTTCCGTTTTACGGCGCTCCGGACATCTCCCCTTTCGGGCTTTTTCACCCTTACCGGCATTACGGGTACAGTTTCGAGCATATGGCACGGATGGCGGGGCTGTCCGGCGCCCGTATCGTCGGGATATCGTCTCTCTTTACGCCCTATGCCGATGAGGCCCTTTTGACCGCCAACAGCATTCGGGCCGCTCTCCCCCACTGCCGTATCGTCCTCGGCGGACATCACCCCACGGCCTTGCCGGCTGCCGTCATGGCCGATCCGTCCGTCGATTTTGTCCTTCGGGGAGAGGGGGAAGTCGCCATGCCGGCCCTTGCAAGAGCGCTCACATCCGGCGGCGAGCTTTCCCGGGTGCCGGGGATTGTCTATAGAAAAGAGGATGGGACGCTTCACATCAGCGAGCCGGCCGTCATGGTATCGTTGGATTCCCATCCCCTTCCCGACCGAAACCGGATAAATAATCGCTTTTATCAGCGGGGAAAAAAAGGAACGACGGTCGTTGTCACCAGCAGGGGCTGCCCGATGAAATGCAGTTACTGCGCTTTGGGGAACCGGAAGCTCACCCCCTTTCGAACGAGAAGTGTGGACGCCGTTTTAACCGAAATCGGTGAGGCCGTTTTGGCCCATGGCGCCCGGTTTATCGATTTCGAAGACGAAAATCTCTCCTTCAACCGGTCCTGGTTTCTCTCCCTGCTTCACGGCATTTCCGAGCGGTTCGGAGACAAAAAACCGGAGCTTCGGGCCATGAACGGCCTTTTTCCCCCCACCCTGGACGATGCCGTGGCCGGAGCCATGAAAACCGCCGGATTTAACGCCCTGAATCTGTCTCTCGGCAGCGCCTGCCCCGATCAGCTGAAACGATTTCACCGCCCCGATGTTCGAAAGGCCTTTGTTGACGCTCTCGCGCTTGCGGAAAAACACGGAATGGAGGCGGTGGGCTATATTATCGTCGGCGCCCCCGGCCAATACGCCAATGATTCCATCGAAGATCTTCTTTTTCTGGCCGGCCACCGGGTCCTGGCCGGGGTCTCCGTTTACTACCCCGCCCCCGCCAGCGCCGACTATGAAACCTGCCGGCAGCTGGGCCTCCTTCCGCAAAGCTTCTCCCTGATGCGATCGAGCGCTCTGCCCATTTCACATACCACGACGCGCCTTGAAACCGTCACCCTGATGCGTCTTGGAAGAATCATCAATTTTATGAAACATCTGGTGGATAGAAAAATAGCGATTCCGCGACCGGAGCGATTTGATATCGCTTCCCGAATCGATTCAGGGGATCGTGAAACGGCCGGCATTCACCTGTTGAGCGGGTTTTTAAGGGACGGCCTTATCCGGGGCCTGACCCCCGAAGGCGCTGTCTATGAGCACGCGGCATCCGGCTCGCTCATTGAGCGGTTCCTAACCCGGCTTCGGACGGTTCCCGTAAAGGGCGTGAAGGGGGTGGGCATCCCCATCCCCATTGTCCGTCCGTAAGGGCGGTTCGCGAACCGCCCCTACGAGGTTTCCGGTACCCACCTGATTTATTTTAATATATAGATTGCGGTAAAGCCAGGATGTCAGGGCTCAGGTATGCAAATCAAAGGCCCGTTCCCCATGCAGGGAGCTGTCGAGCCCCTTGACCTCATCTTCCGCTTCCACCCGCAGCCCGCCGGTCAATATTTTGGTGACATAAATCACGATAATCGTACCGACCGCGGTAAAACCCGCTGTCGCGGCAATTGAAATTATCTGAATGAGCAATTGCTTGGGGTTTCCATAAAACAACCCGGTTCCGAGCTTATTTACAGCGGGATTGGCAAAAAGCCCCGTGGCAAGCGCTCCCCATAACCCGCACATGCCATGAACGCCGAACGCATCCAGAGAATCGTCATAGCCCACTTTGTGCTTTAGCCTGGCCACACAATAAAACCCGAGAATACCGGCAACCAAGCCGATGATGAGGGATGCGGGCAGATCCACAAACCCGGCGGCGGGGGTAATGGACACGAGGCCCGCAACCACGCCGGAGGCAAGGCCCAGAATGGTCGGCTTCCGGTTCAAATACCATTCCAGTAACATCCAGGACAATCCCCCCATCGCCGCCGAAGTATTGGTCACGAGAAAGGCGGACCCCGCGATACCATCCGCCGCAAGCTGACTGCCGGCATTGAATCCGAACCACCCGAACCATAGCAGAGCAGCGCCGAGAGCCGTCAATGCGACGCTGGACGGAAACATCGCCTCCTTGCCGTAACCGATCCGCTTTCCGACAAAGAAAGAAAGCATGAGGCCTGCGACACCCGCATTGATATGAACCACATTGCCGCCGGCAAAATCGAGGGCGCCGATTTTCGCCAACCAACCACCGCCCCACACCCAGTGCGCGATGGGGCAGTAAATAAAGGTGATCCATAAAATGGTAAACACCAGCCAGGAAGAAAATTTCATCCTGTCCACAATGGAGCCGAGCACCAGTGCGGCCGTAATTCCCGCAAAGGTCATTTGAAAAACGACAAAAACGTAAGTAGGAATGGTGCCGCTGAGACTGTTCACATCGATTCCGTTCAGGAATAAGTGACTCAGCCCGCCGAACAGGCCATTGAAATCCGGTCCAAAGGCGATGGAATAGCCCCATATCACCCAGACGATACTGCCGATACAGTAAGCCGCGAATGTCATTGCAAAGGTGTTCAGCAGGTTTTTATGCCGTGACATGCCCCCGTAGAAAAGGGCGAGCCCGGCGGGCGTCATCATCATGACCAATGCGGTTGATACGATCATCCAGGCGGTATCCCCGGAATTTAACACGTTTTCAGCAAACGCAACCGATGGAATAACAGATAAAATAAAAGTAAAAATAAGAAAAAGCCGTTTCATTTTTAATCTCCTTAAAAATAATTAATCTCTCGTATGGTCTGACAACAACGTTCGATCCAACCTTTGGTAATAGTGACAATTCACCGGTTATTCTCCCTTAAAGGGCATCTGCGCCTTTTTCTCCGGTTCTGATGCGCGTAACGGATTCAACTGGAAAAATAAAAATTTTCCCGTCCCCTACTTTCCCGGTACGAGCCCCGGCCATAATTTTTTCCACCGCCTTTTCCGTCATGGACGACGCCACGACAATCTCGATTTTTATTTTAGGAATAAAATTCGTCTCATATTCAGCGCCCCGATATATTTCCATATGACCTCTCTGGCGACCGTATCCTCTGACTTCCGTGACGGTCATCCCCTTTATGCCCAATTCCTCCAGAGCATCCTTTACTTCATCCAATTTGAACGGTTTGATAATGGCTTCAATCTTTTTCATCTGGAATGCACTCCTCTTTTTGCTTCGTTACTAAAACCAGTGGTTGCCCGAATGAAAAGCAAACCCCGTGCCACCAAACGAACAAACAACATAACTATCTTTTATAATTATATTTTGCGACTGAAAGGCTATGCATGGTTGCAATTGGTTACAAAATTGAAAAAAACACATTTGTAAAATTAGGCAAGGCTTATTACATTTTTGTCATTTTCAATGCCGATAGAATGCGCAAGTGCATCAAGGGCCTTGCGGAAGCAAGCATCGAATTTCTTTGCATGCTTTTTGGGCGAGAAGAGCAGAAAAAGTGAAAAATTTTAGGGATCCCACATCCCCTGGGGGAAAAAACAGGAAAGGCGATTTACGGCTTCACATTAGTGAAACCGTAAATCGCCTTCTTTATCAAACCGTAGCCGGCTTTTTGTCTATCGAAGTTATATGCACTTTATATAAAAATGATTGATTTTCAATCCGTTATTGTGCCCGCTCCGGGCATTGGGGTTAGAAGGATACCGCCAGTGTAACGCCGCCGTAAATAAAATTGGACTCCTCGTCATTGGCAAAATTCAGGTTGGCGGTTTCAATCTGGTCTTGAGATTTACTGGAAAGCGCAAAGGAATAGTTAATGGACGGCGTCAACGTGCACCAATCGGTCAGGGGAATATTGAGCGCCGCCCAAATGGTGGCATCATGCCATTCACTATAGTCATCACCGGTGATGAGATCGCCGTCCGGAATGTCATAATAGGCCACCCAGGCGCCGACGTTGACCGACCATTTATTCTGAAGTTCGAAACTGTGTGACAGCGCGAACTTGAAATACCATGAATCGGTATGCTCAATCCCCCGCCATACACTGATCTCCGGAGCAAGCAGGGTATCCAGACCCAATACCACATAGGCTTCCTGATCTTCTCCCCCATCCACATCGTAGTAAATCCATCCCAGGGTGTAGTTCAGAATACTCACGCTGTTTTTGTAGGTGAGCACATAATCGGTTTCAAACATTTCGGTGCCATTGTCGATGGCCGCCCCCACAAAGTCCGTGTCGAGATCCCCCCATATGTTGAATGCAAATCCCTTGTAAGAAACGGTCATTGACGGGAAGAAAACCACACTGTCCTTGCTGAATTCATACCCGCGCCAGATATACTGGGAATAAGCGGCAAGAGACGCATCGCAAGTGGGCTTTTCATCCTCCGCAAACAAATGGCCGGTTGATAA
The DNA here is from genome assembly GCA_043797445.1 of Pseudomonadota bacterium. Taxonomy (GTDB): domain Bacteria; phylum Desulfobacterota; class Desulfobacteria; order Desulfobacterales; family JAFDDL01; genus JAZDPP01. The sequence goes on along the minus strand of JAZDPP010000017.1, from coordinate 4,002 downwards.
CAGAACACCCGTCAGAATAACGACCAACGCCAGATAACATTTAATAGATTTCATCTTTCCTTTCTCCTCCAAATTTCAACCAGTTAATTATTTCATGTAAATGTTTTCACTTGGGCTATAAACACTTTTTCCGTGAGGAATCGGCTCCGCCTCCTTTCGCTATTAAATCGCCTCCTTCCCCTTTTCTCCGGTTCTGATACGCGTAACGGATTCAATCGGAAGAACAAAAATTTTACCGTCCCCAATTTTTCCCGTGTTGGCGCTTGACTTGATAACTTCAACCACCCTTTCCGCGAGCGACGCCTCCACGACAATATCGATTTTAATCTTGGGCAAGAATTCGACCTGATACTCGGTTCCGCGGTATATTTCCGAGTGCCCCCGCTGACGCCCGTATCCCCTGACCTCCGTGACCGTCATCCCCTTAATGCCCAATTCATTCAGGGCATCCTTAACATCATCCAATTTGAACGGTTTGATAATGGCCTCAATCTTTTTCATTTGAAAAGCTCTCCTGTTTTGGTTTGCGTGTTCAAAGACATTCTTGTCATTACGTGAGAGCAAGCCGCGTGCCATCAGATCTATAAAATGCTTAACATTATGGATTTATAAGATGTTATGAGTGTTTCCCTCAGCCGGTTCGCGAGATTCATCCGATTAAAAAAAACAGTTTTGTGCGCTTTGTCTTTGCAAAAGACATTTTTGTAATTTTCTAACGCTGGCTATGCCCGCAACCCGTAAGGGCGGTTCGCGAACCGTCCCTACAAGGCCGTGCCATAGAATCAGGGACTGTGTATTAAAAAATTATCTTGTTTATTTCGACAGGAATTAACCTGTAAGGCACCGATCGGGGGAAGAACAAAAAAAAGAAGGCCGAAACCATGATCAAGGCCCTTTTTCAGTACCCCCTTGAGGGGGGGGGGGGGGTAAGTGCCTTAACGAAAAAATTTCCGGTAACAAAAACGAAGCGTTGTTTTCTAAGGCGCTAATCCGGAATATCTCTGGCGATGATGATGATTTGTTTCATCCTCCCATTTTCGGCTTTCACCGGCAGAAAATGGATCTCTTTATGCTGAATCTTGTCGTCCTGCGTAGTGGCTAAATCCCTTATGATCACGGGCTTACCGGTAAGAATGACGCTATTAAACGATGCCGCGAAAAGAGATTTGTCAAATTTTTCCAAAAAATAAAGGTCTTCCGCCTTTATCTGCTGGTGCCAAAGATCCGTAAACCCGGCGTTTCGATTCTCGACATAAGCCCGATTCAGCGACTGGATTCGGCCATCCCCGTCGGTGGCGACGATTTCCTCGGGTAATGAATCAAATACGATTCTCAACTTGTTTCTGCTTTCAACGATGGTGTTTTGAAGTTCTTTATTCTTTCTGCCGAGGTGAATGATCCGCTTCCCGCTCTGGAGGCGAGCCGAAAAAAGATGCGGATTCAGAGGCTTGAGCAGACAATCGTCAGCGCCGCTTTTAAAAACGTCCCTCAGGCTTTGCACCTCTTCCTTGCCGATAAGGATAAAAATATAGATATACTCGTCCTTTTCGATGGACCTTATTTTCCGGCACAATTCAAAGCCGCTCACTCGTGGCAAATGCCACTCGCTGATGACCAGATTGATCGCTTTTTCCCTGAGAAGCGTCCATGCCTCCATACCGTCTCTGGCGATAATCGGTTCAAACGACATATCGGAGAGCTGCTGCGCCAGGGCTTCACGTGACGAATGAACCGGATCAACGAGAAGGACTTGCATGTTATCACTCCTTTTTTTCAAAAAAAATCATCGGGTTGTGACTCACTGTTTGCCACCCCCACCGTAAGGGCGGTTCGCGAACCGCCCCTGCATTCCGGTTCAAACCAGGGCCTTTCAATCGTCCGCGACCGGCGTCCGTAATGGCGGCCACCGAGGCGGAACGCCGCATGTCCCGTCAACTTCGAATTCTTTCTCTTAGCGCCTTGATAAGGGCCGAGCAAACCTGGCTCGCATCTGCCACAATGGCGACATCGGCCAGTTTCATCATCGTGGCGTTGGGATTTTTGTTGACCGCGATGATGAAATCCGAATGACCGATGGCCGCCGTATGCTGGATGGCACCACTGATACCGAAAGAAAACAGCACCTGGGGCTTTACCTGTCGACCGGCCTGCCCCACCAGCGCATCGTGGTCCGCCCATTTGGCATAGACGACGGGCCGCGTGGCGCCCACCTCCCCATTGGTCAGCCTGGCGAGCTCGTAAAGTTTTTTAAACTTCTGCCGGCTGCCCATCCCCCTGCCCCCGCACACCACCACGGGCGCGTCTTCTATTCGCCGCCCCTGGGGAGGCGTGTGCTCCATACTGATCAGCCGGACCCGCTCTCGGGGAAGATGCTTTGGATAGGGTACGCGAACAATCTCACCGGACCGATTATCGTCATGGTGGATTTCCTTAAAAACGCCGGGCCGAACGGTTGCCATCTGGGGCCGGTGAGACGGGGTTATGATTTTCGCCAGGAGGTTTCCGCCAAAGGAGGGAGCTGTTTGAACCAGCAGGCCCGCCGCATCGATATCCAATTCGATACAATCCGCGGTAAGTCCCGTGCCAAGCCGTTTTGCGACCCGGGGCGCCATCTCCCGGCCAAAGGCGGTGCCGCCGATGAGAAGGGTTTCCGGCTGATAGTCTTTGGCGAGCGCAACGAGGAGGGTGCTGTAGGTCTCGACGCTGTAAGATTCAAGGGCCGGATGGGCCACGGCATAAACCTTGTCGGCGCCATGCGCGATATACTCTCTGATATACTCTCCCACATCGCTGCCGACCACCACCGCACAAACCCGGCCGCCCGTTTTCCCGGCCATCTCCGTCGCCTTTGCCAGCAATTGAAGCGTTACCCGGTTCTGAAAGTAATTGCGATAATCTCCGAACACCCATATTTCCCGATTCACTCCGTTCATTTTTCTCCCCTGAAACCGACGAACGCATTCATTTTTTTACGATGATTCCCGTTATCGAACCGCTTTTCTATCGTCCAATCGTTGTAAATCCTTGCCGATAGCGCCGCTGAGCTTGTCGCCGAACCTCTCAAACAGCTCCTGAACGACCGTTTTGGGCGCTCCTTTCAGCACCATATTCTTTTTGGTTGCCGTTGGAGAATAAACGTCCAGAATCTGAGTCGGTGATCCCTTTCGGCCGGCAAGATCGGGGTCCGCATTGAGATTCTCCAGTGTCACCCGATCGATATGGGCATATTCAAACGCATCGGAAATACCCGAAATGGAAATATAGCGGGGCGCATAATAAGTCGGGCTGATCGTGACAAGACCCGGCAAATCCATCTCCAGCGTTTCAAGAAAATCGTCCGCCAACCGCTGCATCCGGACGGTCCGCCGATCGATTTCGATTCTGTCCACATAGGCCACCCCCGGCACATTCAGTTCTTCGGCCAGCTGGGGGCCGACCTGGGCGGTTTCACTGTCGCTGGTGTAGCTGCCACAGAGAACCAGATCAAAGTCCGGGCAAATGTGTTCAATGGCACGGCCCAGTGTAAAGGAGGTGGCAAAGGTATCGGCGCCCGCCATTCGCCGGTCCGTCAGCAGCACCCCCCGGTCCGCACCGCCGGCCATTGCTTCCCGGAGGATCTCCTCGGCCATCGGCGGGCCCATGGTCAGGACGGTGATGTGGGCGTCATGCGCCTGTTTGATCTGAAGCGCGGCTTCAAAGGCATGACGGCATGCCGGATTCATCATGCCATCCGCCAGATCGCGTCGAAGCGTACCGGTACGTGTATCCCAGGGCAATTCCGACACCATGGGGACCTGTTTCATACAGACAATCAATTTTAGCATAGCGTCCATCCGAACCTGGTAAAAGAGTGATGACAGATTAGTATCTTACTATCGAAATTCGTGCTTTTTATGGCAGAAAAATCCGAAATCCGAAATACGAAACAAATTCAAAACAGCAAAATGCAAATAACCAAAACTTGTTGTGGTTCTGAGCGTGAATGCGATGTTTTGGATTTCG
>JAZDPP010000016.1:0-32542 GCA_043797445.1 Pseudomonadota bacterium | reverse complement strand
GGTCTCTGGCCGTTGCCCGGTTTTTGGACCCCTTAAAATTCCGTCATATGGAGGCCATATCCTGGTTCAAGAGGCTATTTGATCGGGTCCAAAAATCGGGGAAAAATCTGGGCTGATTTTTGTCCTTTTTGGACGCCCTAAGTCTAATCCCTCTCTACCCAATTCCTTGTGGGCATCATTGATCTCTTCGTTCTGGAAGCCCGATACTGCTTCTCAATGCCCCACCCCGTGCGCCTATTCATCAGTTGGTCTTTCACCCCGGCATCCGGCATGACCCTGCGTTTCACAGTTGACTTTACCTCCCTCACCAAATTATTTGTATTACAGAAAACAATCACATAACATGGCGTGAGGTGTCGATGAAAAAACATTTCCCAATCGTGATCGAACAGGACAAAGGGGGACATTTGTCGTAGAGTGCCCATTCTTTCAATAACCGGGTGCTTCGGTTTCGGGTTACCGGGCTTTCCGGGGATGGTTCTTTCGATCAATCCCCATGAGTGGGAATGAAAATAGGAAGGGAATATGAAAAAGAAGATTAAAATCGGCGCACTGATATCCGGCGGCGGTACCAACCTGCAGGCGATTATCGATGCCTGCGAGTCGAACCGGATCGACGGCGAGATGGTCTTTGTGGGGTCCGATGTGCTGGGCGCCGGAGGGCTTGAGCGCAGCCGGCGGCACGGTATTCCTCATTTCGTCGTGGATTACGGCGCCATCATACGAAATTTCAGGCAGCATCCGGAATCGGTCTTACTTCCCCCCGATTTTAAGATGGCGGAAGCGGTCTCGCGGCAATCGCTTTTTCGGCCGGACGCGCCAGCGAAAACGATTGAATTTTTTCTGGCGACCCGGGCCATCGCGGAGGCCGCACTCCTGAAATCGATGGCGGCCTATTCCTATGATCTGCTGGTGCTGGCCGGGTTTATGCGAAATCTTACTCCCTATTTTATCGATCGGGTCAATCACCAGGGAGAGCCACCCAGAATCATGAACATTCATCCGGCGTTGCTGCCCTCATTTCCGGGGACGGACGGGTATGGGGATACGTTTCGTCATGGTTGTAAAATCGGCGGGTGCACGGTTCACTTCATCGATTACGGGGAGGATTCCGGCCCGATCATCGGTCAGCGGGCATTTCCGATCGAGCCCGAAGACACGCTCGATACGATTCGAAAAAAAGGGCTTCAAGAGGAATGGATACTTTATCCCGAGTGTATTCAACTTTTTGCGGAAAAACGTTTGGCAATTTTCATTCAGGAATTCACAGGCTCGGCGGGTGTGCTCATAAGCAGGCGGACAGTCAGGGTTTTGCCCCCCAAACCGGTTATCTGAATTGTGACGGCCGGGCGGTGGCAAGCGGGTGGCGCGATGGCATCCCGGCCCTGTTGTCGCAGGATTAAAAAACAGGGTGTAACGAATTTATACCCCAAATAGTGTGAAGAAGGTTTCCCAAAAAAGGTAAATTTTCTACATAGTTTAAGGGCCTTAATTGCGTTGTTAAGCCTAATTTGCTGATATTGTGGATAAAAATATTTTTATAGTTTAGGTATGCTTGTTGCAGGCTTCAAAGCAGTTAGGATGCGTTTGCGATGGTTGGGCCGGGACGGACGTGTTCATGGAGCATTATCCGCCGCGGGTTTTCCCTCATTGTATCGGGAGAACACGGGGTTGAAAATAAGGAACCGGGAGGCGGGAGCGTTGTTGTATTTCTGTTCAAGGAAATATGACGATGATACTCAGCATGCCGTTCGAATTGGAGTGGTTCGAAGAATATGCGCAAGTTGACGCAGGGACCAAAAATGACGGGGGAACCGATGGACGAATTTTTGGATGCCATCAAACTCAGAGATAATGGCGGGAGACGGACCGGATTGGACCGGCGCCAGTTCTCATACAGTGGTTATTTGCCCGAAAGGAGATCCGGAGAGGATCGTCGTTTGCAACTTGACAGGCGAAAGGCCAGATTCTCGGGCGTGCCCGTTTTTATACAGCCCAAACCGGAGGGATGAGCAAATTTGTTAACATATTCAATCGTCAAAAAGAATTTTGGTACCCAATTGGCCGTGTAAGCAGCCAACGGAAGACCCCCATCGCGCCCACAATTATACCGCACACTTCCTTCCTCATCCGATCTAATCAAACAACGTTTCCAACACATCGCCTGGCAGAACCCTTTCCCTTCTGGCCACTTCGGGTATGCTTTCTCCGGTTTCATATGCCTTTTGGGCAATGACCGCCGCCGCATCGTATCCGATATGGGGCACCAGCGCGGTTGCCAGCGCCAGACTCTTTTTGATGTATCCGCTGCAGGCTTCCCGGTTTGCATGGATTCCCCGAACACATTTTTCGCTGAAAACCCGGGCCGCATTTGAAAGAAGCTGAACAGATTGCAGCAGATTATAGGCAATTACGGGCAAGGCGATATTCAACTCGAAGTTGCCGGATTGCCCTCCCAGCACGATGGTTGCATCATTTCCAACTACCTGCATGGCTACTTGCATCACTACCTCCGGTATGACCGGGTTGACTTTGCCGGGCATGATGGAGGAGCCGGGCTGGAGGGAAGGAAGTTGCAATTCGCCGATACCGCATCGGGGCCCGGAGGAAAGCCATCTGATATCGTTGGCAATTTTAAACAAACTGGTGGCAAGGGTTCTTAGAACACCGCTTACCTCGACAGCGGTATCTTGAGCTGCCTGAGCCTGAAAGTGATTGCGCGTTTCCCGAAAGGGAAGGCCGGTAACCGCCGCAAGGCGGGCAATGACCCGTGGGGCGAATTCCGGGGGCGCATTGATGCCGGTGCCGATGGCGGTACCGCCCAACGCCAGCTCACACAACCGCTCTTCAGCGGGTGTTAGACGTTCCCTCCCTCGTTTGATTTGATCCGCATATCCGGAAAACTCCTGGCCGAGGGTCATGGGAACGGCGTCTTGAAGGTGGGTTCGACCCATTTTTCGAACATCGCTGAATTCAGAGGCCTTCTCGGACAAGGCAAGCTCCAGTTGTTCCAGGGCCGGTTTCAATTCCGCGTGTATTTGACGGATCGTTGCCACATGGATGACCGTAGGGATGACATCGTTGCTGGATTGCCCCTGGTTGACATGATCGTTGGGATGAACCGGTGATTTGCCGCCTTTTTTACCGGTTAGGATCTCGTTGGCGCGGGCGGCAAGAACTTCATTCATATTCATATTGGTGGAAGTGCCGGAGCCGGTTTGAAACACATCCACCACGAACTGGTCCCGCATTTTTCCGGCCATCACCTCCGCGGCGGCGGTGATGATGGCACCTGCCGGATCAGGGGCCAGCAAGCCCAGGTCACAGTTCGTTTCCGCGGCACATTTTTTAAGCAATGCCAGGGTATGGATGAAAGGTTCCTGAAAATAAAGACCACTAATCGGAAAATTTTGAACGGCTCGCTGGGTCTGCGCGCCATAATAGGCTGTATCGGGTACGCGAACCGGGCCGAGGGAATCTTTTTCTTCTCTGGTTGTTGGGTTCATGGGGTCTCGGGAGTTTTAAAAAGATCGGTGCTGATGTATCGTTCGCCGGTACTGGGGGCAATCGTCACAATCCGTTTGCCCTCGGACTCTTTCCGGCGGGCAACTTCCAGTGCCGCCCATACGGCCGCCCCCGAGGAGATGCCGCATAGAATTCCCTCCATTCCGGCCAGTTTTCTGGCCGTGTCGAACGCATTGTCGTTGGTAACCGTGAGAACTTCGTCGAGAATGCCGCGGTCAAGAACCTCGGGGATAAAACCGGCGCCGATTCCCTGAATTTTATGGGGTCCCGGTTTACCGCCGGACAGGACGGGAGAGTCGGCGGGTTCGACCGCGATGACCTTAAAACCGGGATTTCGCTGTTTAATGACCTGCCCCACGCCGGTAATCGTTCCGCCGGTGCCGATACCGGCCACCAGAATATCCACCTTGCCATCCGTATCTTTCCAGATTTCCTCCGCGGTGGTTTCCCGGTGAATCCGGGGGTTGGCCGGATTATTGAACTGATTCGGCATAAACGTATCCGTCCGGCTTTCGGCAATGCTTGTGGCCTTTTCAATGGCGCCTTTCATTCCCAGGGCGCCGGGTGTCAGAATCAGCTCCGCGCCTAAATGCGTCAGCAATTTTCTTCGTTCCATGCTCATGGTTTCAGGCATGGTCAGACACAGGCGGTACCCTTTTGCCGCGCAGACAAACGCCAGTGCGATGCCGGTATTGCCACTCGTCGGCTCGACAATGAGGGTTTCAGGACCTATTTTTCCCGCTTTTTCCGCGGCCGCAATCATGGAAACGGCAATACGGTCCTTGACACTGCCGAGGGGATTAAAAAATTCAAGTTTTACGAGTACCTCCGCCGCCAGGCCGCTGCTGATTCGATTCAGCCGTACCAGAGGGGTTGCACCGATGGTTGAACCGATTTCCGGAAAAATTCTCATGGTGTCTCCTTTCGTTGAAATCGATCACTTATAAATTAACTTGGGCGATTCCATGATGACCTTGGTGTCCGGAGGAACCGATTCTGTGAGCCAGACATTCCCGCCAATGACCGATCGCGCGCCAATCACCGTATTGCCCCCCAGAATGGTGGCGCCCGAATAGATGATTACATTGTCTTCAATGGTCGGGTGCCGCTTTTTTCCCCGGTATTGTGTCCCCGCGTCGGGGGGCAGAGAAAGAGCACCCAACGTCACCCCCTGATAAATTCGAACATCATTACCGATGAGCGTTGTCTCGCCGATGACAACGCCGGTTCCGTGATCGATCACGAAATTATTGCCGATAGTCGCTCCCGGGTGAATGTCGATGCCCGTTTCGCTGTGCGCGTATTCGGTCATGATACGCGGCAATACCGGGACATCCAGTTCCTGGAGCTGATGGGCGATTCGGTATACGGATTGGGCAAACAGCCCGGGATAACTGAAAATGATTTCATCATAACTCTTTGCGGCCGGATCACCGTCAAAGGTGGCCCGAACATCGGCGGACAACATCTTTCGCAACCGCGGCACGAAGCTCATCATTGCCAGGGCGATGCGATGACTTTCGTCTCCGCAGTCCCGGCACACATTATCATAGCGAAAGCAATCATGCCGAATACTGTTACAGATCTGCTCCGCCAGCAGATCATAAAGTGCGGTCGTTGCCTGGCCCATATTGTATTTGAAGTTTACCGGATCGAGTTTCTTGCGCGAAAAATACCCGGGGAACAGAATCTCCCTGAACCGGTTTATGATTTCGATGACGGACGCCCGGGAGGGAATCGGTTCATAATCCACATGAAGATAACATTCGACATCACCGCAGCTGTCGATAATTTCATCGGTGATGGCGGGGAGCTGCGCCCGGTAAGTTGCTCGCGTATCCGTCTCGGTTCTGCATTCGGTTTTTGTCTTTGGCAACTGTCTTTCCATGCTTTTTTCCCCTTTGAATTATCGCCGGTTATCCAGGTGGACATATCGTCATAGTAAGGCAAGCCTCGGGAGTTGTCAAAAAACGGTAAATAGTCCCTCCGGTTCAAGGGATGCCAAATACCCTTTACGAAAAAGGGCTGCTGGTTAATAGCCGGTCTGGAAAAAATACCCTGGCGTGGCCGATATGATGATCAAGGCAAAAAAACTGGTTCATGGGCACAGGCCCCTACGGGGTTGCGGGCATAGCCAGCAGGGCTTTATCCCGGATAATCCGTCAGCACCGGTTCCCGCAGGATTAAATCAACCGCTAAACCGGCGGTTTTTGCTGTCTGGGGAAATGCCCGCGTCAGCGTTCGAATATGCCGAAGGTGATCCGCGGTTCGTAACACCAGCATGGCAAGATCCCCCTCCTCCATTTCGGCCGTCGATGCCAGCTTTTCCCACGGATATTCCCGTGCCCAGGCATAAACCGCCGCCGCTGGTTTAATGAGTAAGGGCCTGACGGGAAAACCGAGTCCCGACATTTCTTTTGTCAGCGGCAGGAGTCCCCGCTTGATGGAAAGAAAGGCGCTTACCAATTTTTTAGGGAGCAGCGGCCGAATCATCCGGTCCTCTGTTTCCCGGTCGTAGACCAGGGAGGCCGTGAGAGCGGCCAATAGCGCCGGGTCTGACTCGGGAAGCAGGCCCAACTGAAGACATTCCGCAATCAGCAGCGGCTGGTCCACCCGAAGCTGGGATGCCCAAATACCATCCTCTGTGAGAGCGCCGCTTTCCGTCACGTACCCTTTCTCCGTCAACAGCTGAAGATGACGAAGAAAATCCTGCCACAGCAAATCCGGCCGGGAATCGGCTTCCGGGCGGGCCCGCCCCTCTTTTTTGCGGCGGCCCTGGAAATTGGCAAAGGAGCCCGTCAGCAGGTTTCGCACCTCTTCCGGCGTGTGGGAAAGCAGCAGGTTCAGCGTCATGGAAAAATTGATGCGGATCTGACTGTCGACATCCGAGGGGGGGGAGGATAGAAGCCGGGTAGTATAGGGGATGTCTAAAAATTTCCCCGGAACGGCCAGGGCGAATCCAATCCGGTCCATTCCCCGCCGGCCCGCCCGGCCGGTCATCTGATGAAATTCCGTCGCGGTAAGGGGGATGAACTGGCGGCCGTTAAAACGGTCCGAGTTAAACAGAACCACGGTCCTGGCCGGGAAGTTGACCCCCGCCGCCACCGTGGAAGTCGCAAAAACCGCATCCAGGAGTCCCCGGGTCAGAAGGGTTTCGATCAGCATTTTCCAAACCGGAAGCTGACCGGCATGATGGGCTCCCACCGCCTGGTTTTCCAGATAACTTCGCTGGCGGTGATGCGCGATGTGAGGGCTCTGGACGGCTATCCGTTCGATTTCCTCGTTAATGGCGCCGGAGCGTTCCGAACCGGGCAGCGGATTTTCCAGGCATTTTTCAAGCGCGGCGTCACAGTCGGCGCGTGATTTTAAGAAAAAAATAGCGGGGAGCAGGTTGTATTTGCGCATCACCCGGAGAATCTCGCCGAAAGGCGGGAGGCTACCCGGATGCGAAAGAAGGGGGCGGGGCTTTTGCGCCAGGTATTCCTTTACTTTTTTATGGGTGCGGGAGGTTCCGTCAGCGCCTTTGGAAGTGAGTGGCAAGAGTTGTCCCGTGGGGTGAAAAAAGAGCGGGCAAAGGGGAACGGGCCGATCGTTTGTTTGTACGACCGCGCAAGGTTTTCCCCGGACCGATTTCAGCCAGTGGGCAATCTGGCCGGCATTCCCGATCGTGGCGGACAGCAATAAGAGCGCAACCCGCTGGGGCAGATAAATCATGACCTCTTCCCAGACAACGCCCCGATCCTCATCCCCCAGAAAATGCGCTTCGTCCAGAATCACGAGATCCGTGCTCAGGGTCTCCCCCCGGTACATGGCATCGTATAGCTGATTCCTTAAGATTTCCGTTGTCCCGACAATAATGGGGGCCTGCGCATTCTCCTTTCGATCCCCGGTCAGAATGCCGACAGTTTCGGCGCCGAAAATCCGGCTGAATTCCAAATGCTTCGAGTTACTGAGGGCCTTCAAGGGGGAGGCATACCAGGATTGCCCGCCGGCTTGATGAATGCGGCTCATGGCTTTCTCCGCAATCCAGGTTTTTCCGGCGCCGGTAGGAACGCAGACGAGGCAGTCGGAGTGCTCGATCGCAGCCAGCGCCTCGATCTGAAACGGGTCCGGCTGAAAGGGTTTTTCTTCCGGCGTGCCGATGAGGGCAAACACTTCTTTCAGGCTCGCATCCGCTCCGGGGTGAATCGTTGCGATCGAAGCGGTTTCATCAATGCGTGGCCGATAATGCCCCCCGCCATACCGCTTGTTTTTCCGGAGAGGAATTTTGAACGGTCGCCGCCGTTTGGAATTAGAGTCTGCCAATGAGCTCCTTTACCAGCGCTTTGGACCTGGAATCGATATCGAAGGGGGATTTGCCCGTGAGATCGGCTTCAATGAGCGCATCTTCATAGGGAAGGAAGCCGAGAAATTCAAAGTCGGGCAGGTTTTCCCTTAAAAAAGCCTCATCCTGATCGTTTCGAATCTTGTTTCCGATCAGGGCGATATTTTTCAATCCAATATCGTCGGCCAGATGGCGGATATGACCGGCGGTTTCGATGCTTCTGCGACCCGGCTCGACCACCACCAGAAGCCGGTTGACCGCGCGGGCGGTTCCCCGCCCCAGATGCTCGATCCCCGCCTCCATGTCCATGACGACCACCTCATCCCGGGAAAGCACGATATGGGTAACGAGCATTTTCAACAGCGTGCTTTCAGGACAAATGCAACCCGACCCCCCTTTTTTAACACCTCCCAACCGCATCAGTTTTATGTTCTCGAAGCGGGCCGATAAGGCCTCGGGCAGATCGTCCACCTTGGGATTCAGTTTAAAAAAGCCGCCGATGCTTCCCGGTTGCGCTTCGGTTCGCTCGTAAATGAGTGTTTTCATTTCCGAGATGGGGGTTACCTTGTCCGCATCGGCAATTCCCACCGCGGCCGCCAGATTCGCGTCCGGATCCGCATCGATTGCCAAAACGTGCTTCCCCATTTCGTTGAGTGTTCGTATCAGAAGGGAAGAAAACGTTGTTTTTCCCACTCCCCCTTTTCCACTGATTGCTAATTTCATTTTCTAACCCTTTCCATTAGATAATTCAGGCGAGATCGCCTCCATGACTATAGCACAGGTTTTCGGTCTGTAAAATAGATCAAAGCACCGAATACAGGTTGATGAATCAGATATTTAAACGCTCGTGAATTGAGAATGCCTATGATATAACGCATATCAGGCCGTTATAATGCCTTGACCATAACTTCATAGGGTTATATTATAACTTATGCAATATGAGGTCAAAATCAAGAAGAAAGCTGGAACAATTTTTCCCCCTTGGGAAATGACAACTACCGTTGCCATTTGAATTATCGCTATGTGGCATGTTGGACCCACCGGCAAGGGGAAATCGAAATTGAGGTGTATTATGTTGGCTCTCGTGAAAAAGCCCCGTATTGAGATCTCCCTTCAAGGGGATCGTGTCGATGAACTCATCGAATGGATTCGGAAGAAGTTCGAAGTGAGCATTCTCACTTCAGATAACACGGAGAGTATCGCTATAGAAGAGACGGATTTTTGGGCGGAAATGCAGTCGAACAGAATCGGCAATCTTTTGTCGGGCGCCCGGCTCAAGGCGGATCTGTCACAGGCTCAACTTGCCGAAAAGCTTGGAATCCGCCAGAACATGGTGAGCGATTATGAAAGAGGTAAGCGCAGGCTTTCACCGGCAATGGCAAAACGGATCGCTGAAATTCTTCACATAGAGGTTGACAGAATCGCATAGAGCGTTCCTTGCCGCAAAAAAATAGATCGCGAGTCTCATGAAACAGGAAATAAACACAATTACCACTCCATCCATACTGGCCCCGGCGGGAAGCAAGGCCTCTTTTTTATCGGCGATTGCCGCCGGTGCGGATGCAATCTATTGCGGCCTCAAGGCGATGAATGCCCGCATGGCGGCGGTCAATTTCACGGTGGAGGAGTTGGCGCCGCTGACGGGACTTGCCCATGAAAAAGGGGTGAAGGTTTTTATCGCTTTAAACAGCCTTCTGAAACCCGATGAACTCGGAACCGCCGTAACCATCTTACGCCAATTGCATCATCAGGTTCGGCCGGATGCGCTGATCCTTCAGGATCTGGCCTATGTGCCTCTGGCGCGAGAGGTGGGATTCGGTGGTGAGCTGCATTTATCTACTCTGGCCAATGTCAGTTTTCCCCGAGCGCTATCCCTGGTGCATCAGAACCTCCAGGTGGATCGGGTGGTGCTGCCGCGCGAATTGAATGTGGATGAAATACGGGCCATGGCGAGCACCTGCCCGAACGGGCTCGCGCTTGAAATTTTTGTCCATGGGGCACTTTGCTTCGGGGTTTCGGGCCGGTGTTACTGGAGCAGCTATATGGGCGGAAAAAGCGGGCTTCGCGGGCGATGTGTTCAGCCCTGCCGCAGACGCTATGCCGAAGGGGAAAATTCCGGCCGTTTCTTTTCATGCCAGGATTTGAGTCTCGATGTCCTTGGAAAAGTCCTCCTGACCATTCCGCAGATTCGGGCCTGGAAAATAGAGGGGCGTCGAAAAGGCCCCCACTACGTTTATTATACGGTTCAGGCTTATCGGATGCTTCGGGATGAAGGAGGCGACCCTCAGGCGAAAAAGGCGGCGCTCGAGCTCCTCGCGCAGGCATTGGGGCGCCCCGGGACCCATTACAATTTTCTTCCCCAGCGGCCCCAGAACCCCGTGAATCCGGACGCTCAATCCGGTTCGGGGATGGTGATCGGTAAATGTCGGGGCCCTCGGAACAAGCCCTTCATTATTCCCGGAGAAACGCTCCTTTCAGGTGATCTGCTGCGAACCGGGTATGAGGATGATATCGGGCACGGTCTTCACAGGGTTCGAAAATATGTTCCCAAACGCGGGCGGTACTATCTGAAAGTTTCTGAAGGGAAGGCGCCCCGGACGGGAACACCGGTATTTCTCGTGGATCGCCTGGAGCCGGCTCTCGCGGAAAAAATCAATACTCTCGAAACCCTTCTCGTCCCTCTGCCGGCGCCGAGGGATCTTCCGCCCGCTGATTTCCGGTTTCCCAACCCCGATAAACGGGATAAGTACCTTTACGAAATTATTTTCTGCCAAAAACGCGCAGAAAATAATTTCTCAGGTACTAAACGGACGAAAAATGCGGTTATCCCCCAGGAGATGCACGTATTCCGGCAGTTCAATCAAACGCCGGTTGAGGGGTTGCCCGGCTGCTGGCTCACAGCGGAGACCGTTGCTTTCGCGCCCGGAGAGCGGATACCCGATATTTTTTGGTGGTTACCCCCGGTGGTCTGGCCCGAAAACGAGTCGGCCCTGGCCGGTTTGGTGGATCAATCGATCCTGGCCGGTGGCCGCCATTTTGTGCTGAACGCCCCTTGGCAGGTCGCTTTTTTCAATTCCCCGGCCCGATACGATCTTTGGGCGGGTCCTTTTTGCAATCTTACCAATCCGGTGGCGATTGAAACCCTGTCCGGCTGGGGGATTTCCGGTGTGATGGTGACCCCGGAGATGGGGGAAAAAGATCTCCTGAGCCTTCCTCAATACGGTAAGGTTCGGATGGGAATTGTCGTATCCGGCCACTGGCCGCTCTGCGTCGCCCGGGGAGTGTCATCAACTCTCGAGCATGATCAGGCCTACACCAGTCCAAAAGGGGAACAGGCCTGGGTGAGGCGCTATGGGCCGGATGAGTGGGTGTTTCCCAACTGGAAAATCGACATCACCGAAAAAAAGGACGCTCTGGCCCGCGCCGGATACCAGTTGTTCGTTCACCTGGTGGAACCGGTTCCTCAGGCAATCTCTCTCAAATCACGCCCCGGCCTGTGGAACTGGGAAGTGGGGCTGATGTGAACGTGCTATTTTTTCTTTTCCAGTTTGTCCTTGAGCTGTTTTTCCAGATCGGCAAACAGGCTTTTTTTCTTTTCCGCCTGCTGTGCCTGGAACGATTCGATTTTTTTGGAAAGGCCCTTTCTGGCGTCCTGAAAAGCGGCCAATTCCTTTGATAAATCGCTGTCTTTTTTTCCCTTCGGAATGTCTTCGATTTTCAAATGATCATGGACATAAAGCCGCGTGCCGAAGGCCCCCTCAACAATTTCAATCACTCCCGTCTCTTTAAGCTTTCGACAGATCATATGCCCGAGCTCTGCATTAAAGGACAACATATTGCAGATCTGTTCGATGGAGGGGGGTACATTTTGCTGATGCCCGAAAACCCGAATGGCCGATACCACCAGATGGGCGCTTGAATATAGATCTTTTTGAATTTCCATTTGCTACCTATGAAAGCGTCATTATCCGGGAGAGGCCGTTCGTGAAATCCCGGGTTGTTTCTTATTCGGGCGTCTCATTCCATTCCTTGACAAGGGCGCCTGAGAGGAGTTAGTAACAGGAATCTCCTGTTTGTCAAGAGGAGGGGCAACTGTTGGAATTAATGAACGGATAGATAAGATAGCCGTATCAGCCCGTTTGCCATTTCACCGACGGTGGCCGCATTTCAACGGGAGCAGGTGTGTACAGAGGGTATCTGACGCCACCTCTTCCGCACCGTTCATTCGGGCAGATGAGATCTCCAAACGCCCGATCACACGCTACACAAAATACAATAAAGTATTGAGGAGGATCATATGACCGAGATTATGGATGTGCTCGCAAGAGAGATTTTGGATTCGAGAGGCAATCCGACCGTTGAAGTGGACGTCGTTCTCGCCTGTGGCGCCGTGGGGCGGGCGGCCGTTCCATCGGGTGCCTCCACCGGCACAAGAGAGGCACTGGAGCTTCGGGACAAGGAAGCGGATCGGTTTGGCGGGAAAGGGGTTTCCAAAGCCGTTGAAAACGTAACGCATCTTATTTTGCCCGCTGTTTTGGGGATGGATGTCGCGGCGCAGGTGGACCTGGATCGGCGAATGATCGAACTGGATGGAACTCCCAACAAGTCCAAACTGGGCGCCAATGCGATGCTGGGCGTTTCCATGGCCGCCGCCAGAGCCGCGGCGCTCGCTTACGGCATCCCCCTGTACCGGCATCTTGGCGGCATCAGCGCCAGGTATCTTCCGGTGCCCATGATGAACATCCTCAACGGCGGGGCGCATGCTGCAAATAACCTTGATATTCAGGAGTTTATGATCATCCCCTTTTCAGCCACCTCGATTAAGGCCGCAGTTCGCATGGGAGCGGAGACATTTCATAGTTTGAAAAAAATCCTCAATGAAAGAGGTCTTAGCACGGCTGTCGGGGATGAGGGGGGCTTTGCGCCGAATTTGGAATCAAATGAGGCCGCCATTCAGCTGATCATGAAAGCCATCGAGGCCGCCGGATACACCCCCGGGAAAGAAATCGGCCTTGCGCTGGATTGTGCCGCCAGTGAGTTTTATGAAAACGGCGCCTACAACCTGAAGTCCGAAAACCGGGTGCTTTCAGCCGCCGAAATGATTGCATACTATGAGGGTCTCGTTGAAAAATATCCGATTTTTTCAATCGAAGACGGGTTGGCCGAACAGGATTGGGAAAACTGGGAAGTTATGACCGATCAGCTGGGCGGTTCGGTTCAGCTGGTGGGAGATGACATTTTCGTCACCAATCCCGAAATTTTCAAGAAAGGGATCGAACAGGGAATCGGTAATGCCATTCTGATCAAGCTCAATCAGATCGGCACCGTAACGGAAACCCTTGAAGCCATCGAGATGGCCAAACAGGCGGGTTATACCACCATCATTTCTCACCGCTCCGGAGAAACCGAGGACAGTTTCATTGCGGATCTGGTTGTCGGGGTAAACGGCGGGCAGATTAAAACCGGCTCCATGTCCCGAAGCGATCGGGTCGCAAAATACAATCAGTTGATCCGAATTGAAGAGGATCTCGGTAGCGCGGCGCGGTTTTCAGACGATATTTT
Source organism: Pseudomonadota bacterium (assembly GCA_043797445.1). Classification (GTDB taxonomy): domain Bacteria; phylum Desulfobacterota; class Desulfobacteria; order Desulfobacterales; family JAFDDL01; genus JAZDPP01. Next base: position 19,131 of record JAZDPP010000016.1, on the reverse strand, counting down.
CGTGCCGGAATGAAGCTATCAGTTATCAGTTATCAGTTATCAGCTATCAGCTATCAGCTATTCGCTTTGGGATGGAGTTGCTGATATTTACATATTTTCTTTATTTGCCGATTCGTTTTTTATATGTTTTCTGAAAACTGACGGCTGACGGCTTTTTTTGGAGCCTTACCGGATTTGACTAAAAAGATCCTTTTCATATTCTCGTTTGCCGTTTCCACCCTCCTCTGGAGCGTGCCGTCCGGGGCCTATGTATTGCCAGGCCCTCAATTGCTTGAACTGATGACGCGAGAAATGGGAAAAGCGGACACGCTTGCCATATCCCAGCGGCTCGTTTTGGTGAACGACCGGGAATCGGCGCCCGGCGGGAGCTTTCGCGAGATGCTGAGCTACCGGTATCCGCGTTCGTTTCGCCTTGAGAGCCACTCGGAAAACAATCATCGGATTTTTCTGGTTGTCGACTCGGAAACGATAGTAATTGCCGGCAACCAGCGCGTGCCGGAACGCGAAGATATTTGGGATCAGTATACGGACATCCTTTTTTACCGGTCAGGCGAATTGCTCGCGGAAAAACTTCGCTTGACCGGCATCGATGTGATGGTTACAAGCCTGGGCCGTTTTGAGGGAAAGCCCTGCTATGTGTTGGGGGCGCAATATCCGGATCTGACTTCTCCACAGATCTGGATCGAAAAAGACACCTTTCTTCCCTTTCGATGGCTGGTTCCGGAATCATCCACCGGCAAGAGAGGACAACTTCTGGAATTCAGATTTCTTGACTGGCGGAAAAAAGGAAAAGCGTGGTATCCCATGCATATTCAAATCATGGAGGGAAAATCGCCGGGCCGGGAGATTTATGTGGAAGGCCTGGAGGTAAACCCCACGCTGGATGGTTCGTTGTTTGATATCGGATCCTTGAAAAAGCGGTATCCCGTATCCACTCCGATGCGTTCGAACCCGGTGGCGCCGGAACCCCGGAGCGATATTCAAAAAACCATTGAAGACTTTAAGAAACGTTATAAATGAGCGCCATATGCGCCGGCCATTACCGAATTTATTTGAGGAAGGGAAATGAACAAAAACACCAAATACATCTTTGTGACCGGAGGCGTCGTCTCTTCACTTGGAAAAGGGCTTGCTTCAGCCGCCATCGGCGCTTTGCTGGAGAGCCGCGGGTTGACCGTAACGATCCAGAAACTCGATCCCTATATCAATGTGGATCCCGGCACCATGAACCCCTTCCAGCACGGCGAGGTTTTTGTAACGGAGGATGGCGCGGAGACGGATTTGGATTTGGGGCATTACGAGCGATTTACCCATGCCAAGCTGGGGCGTGACAATAATTTTACCACCGGCAAAATTTATGATGCGGTTATCAGTAAGGAGCGGCGCGGGGAATATCTTGGCGGCACCGTTCAGGTCATTCCCCATATCACCGACGAGATAAAAAGGTGCATTCGGTTGGTAGGAAAGGACGTGGATGTCGTGATCGTCGAGGTGGGCGGCACCATCGGCGATATCGAGAGCCTCCCGTTCCTCGAAGCAATCCGGCAGTTCAAGGCGGAGGCGGGCAAGGAAAACGCCATCAATATTCATTTGACACTCGTTCCCTATATCGCAACGGCCGGTGAGGTAAAAACGAAACCGACCCAGCACAGTGTCAAGGAGCTTCGCAGCATCGGGATTCAGCCGGAGATTCTGCTTTGCCGGACGGATCGATACCTCTCCCGGGATATTAAGCGAAAAATCGCCCTGTTCTGCAATGTCGGCGAGGATGCGGTTATCACCGCCAAGGATGTGGACTGCATCTATGAGGTACCCCTCGTGTTTCACAAGGAGGGCCTGGATGACAAAATTTTGGAGTTCCTCCATATCTGGACCCGGGCCCCGCGCCTGGAACCATGGGAAACGCTCGTGGATACCCTTCGCTCCCCCGGAGCGGATGTAACCATCGCCATTGTGGGCAAATATGTGGATCTCACGGAATCCTATAAAAGCCTTAACGAGGCGTTGACGCATGGCGGACTTCCCCACAACTGCCACGTTCAGTTGATCTTTGTGGATTCAGAACAGGTTAATAAAGAAAATTGCGCCGGGTTACTGGGCGGGGCGGACGGAATTCTGGTGCCCGGCGGGTTCGGTCCCCGCGGAATCGAGGGAAAAATATGCGCCGTCAGGTATGCCCGTGAACAAAAAATCCCGTTTTTCGGTATTTGCCTCGGCATGCATGTCGCCGTAATCGAGTTTGCCAGAAACGTGGTGGGAATGGCGGGGGCTCACAGCGCCGAATTTGATGATAATAGCCCCTTTCCGGTCATTTACCTGATGCTGGAATGGTTTGATGAAAAAACCGGCACGGTGCAGAAACGAACTGTAAATTCCAATAAAGGCGGCACCATGCGCCTGGGGGCCTACCCCTGCCGATTGATTCCGGGGGCATTGGCCGAAAAAGCTTACGGAATGATCGATATTTCCGAACGCCACCGGCACCGTTACGAATTCAATAATAAGTTCAAGGCACGGCTTGAGGAAAACGGCTTGAGTGTCAGCGGCACCTCGCCAAGCGGTGACCTGGTGGAGATTGTGGAAATTGCCGATCACCCCTGGTTTCTCGGGTGTCAGTTTCATCCTGAATTTAAGTCCCGTCCCATGAACCCGCACCCCCTGTTTTCATCCTTCATCAAGGCCGCATCGGAATACGCCCGGATCCGCAAAGCATAGGCGACGTTTATTCCCGTAGAATCAGGTTTCAGGTTATTTCAGGGCGCCGACCACCGGCGCCCTGGCATCATTAATTCCCAAACAGCCCCACGCCGGCTTTACCGGAAGCGTTTAGCGGCATTTTTTTACACAGCTATGTCGCTTTGTTTTCCTATTCGATATCCCGTAAGGCAGATGGAATGAAACCCCCCTTAAGAAACTTTGTCCGAATCAGGAAGGGCGGGATGAAAGGATGATATGGAACAGGATAGGGCAGCGGTTGCCCGGGTGACAAATTATGTCACTCACTTGTCAAGAAATGTAATTTAATGCCACGCATGTGTGAAAAAAAATTCCTATACTTTAATGGGGAAAAGGAAAAAAATTCCTCATATTCCCGGGATGGAAAAAAAATACCGTCCCCCAATTTAATCAATTTATCTAAATTATAGGTATAATAACCCGCTCACCGCAGTCGTCCAAAAAATATATGGCGTTTAACCCTGCCCTTTTTAAAGCCAATGGCACGATGTTTGCTTAGAACATATCCACGAGGTTTCACCAACCCTCCAATCCAATAGCGTCGGTACAATGACAACAATAAAGGCCTATAACATCATCGTGATCGAACCGGACCCGAGCCGCCGCAATTATCTGCGGATGCAGATATCGGATAGCGGGGATAGGGCCGTCTGTTTTGAAAAAGAGGCGACCTGTCTCGACAACCTGGCGCTATTGGAGCCCGATCTGTTGATTTTAGGGTTGTTGCCAAGCGAAAGAATATCCCGATTCCTATATGCGGCAAAATACATTGACGTGCGACTGCCGATCTTGGTGATGAGTGCCGAGCCTGCTGCTCAGGCGTTTATTCGCGTGAACGGGTTTCCCAATACCATGAGTATAAGCCCGGCAATTTCACCCGACGCCCTCAACGAAGTCATCGGTCAATTCAGGGACCGGAGAATTGACACTCCGGATCAAGAGGGTGACCGCAATTGGCCGATCATTGTCGGATCCGATCCGGAAATTGTAAAATTAAAGAAAGCCATTTTTGAAATTGCCCGATCCGATGAAGCCCTTTTGGTGGAAGGCGAATGCGGAACCGGTAAAGATCTCGTTGCCAGAGCGGTTCATTTTTGGTCCACCCGGCGTCGGAGAGCATTTGTAAAAGTGGACAGCGGCGCGATCACTCGGGAGATACTCCAAAATGACCTGTCGATGTGGTTCGAAAGAGGAGAAGAAGTCTTAAAACAAGCGGTGGGGGAAAATGACCGGGATCCGGCGCCGCCGGGACCGACCTTTTTTTTTGACGAGATCGGCCGGATACCCCTTACGTTTCAGGGCGCTTTGCTGCGGTTGTTTGAACAGCGGGGGGGTGGGGGAAACGGGCCATTTTCCGGCAGCGCCTGTATTCGAATTATTGCCTCGACAAGCGAAAATCTGGCGGGATTGGTTGAAACCGGAAAATTTAGAAAGGATCTGTTTTATCGGCTGAATGTTTATCGTATTCGGATTCCGCCCTTACGTGAACGATCAAATGATATCCCCCTTCTGGTTGATTTTTTTATAGACAAATATTGCCGCCAGCTGGGCAAGGGCCATTACCGTTTTCCGCCCAAGGCCCGGTCCCTGTATGCCGAATATGACTGGCCGGGAAATGTCCGGGAATTGGAAAATATGGTAAAGAGTTCTGTTGTAGTGGGAGATGAGAACGGGTATATTGAATCGCTTTGCCGGTGTCATCCCAATCGTAAAAGCGGGCCCGTTTCCCCAAAAAACGACGGGGTGTATCCTCTTGTGGATTTTGAGGAAATAAAGCCCTATGTGGCGGATTTAAACCGTATCTCGTTGAAAGATATTTGTGGTGAATTTATTACCCGGGCCGAAAAAAAACTCATGAAAAAAGCACTTGACAGCACGAACTGGAATCGGAAAAAAGCGGCCGGATTGTTAAATATCAGTTATAAATCCCTTTTGAACAAGATTAAAGAGTATAACCTGACGGTATAGAAACTTCAGCAACTGTTCTTAACGCGATCTTTGCCCTGCATGGGAGCCTTTATGGGAAAAGTATTTGATGCATTGACCAAATCAAGTAATCAAAACCTCATTTCGACCGAGGCGCCGTCGGAATCGAGCGGAAATCAGCCCGCGTTTCAGCCCGAACAAAATGACGGGGAACTGGATTTGGCAAGGCCGCTGTATAAACAAAACAGGGTTAATGAGAATCTGGTGACGCTGCTCAATTCGCAGTCTTTTGAATCCGAACAATTTAAAATATTGCGAACCAATCTCCTGTTTCCGGTTTCCGGAAAACCGCCGCGAACGATTCTGGTGACCAGCGCCGTTCCCGGTGAAGGAAAATCCTTTGTCTCGGCCAACCTCGCGGTGAGTATCGCGCAAAACATCGAAGAGCATGTGCTCCTGGTGGATTGCGATATTCGGCGGCCCTGCCAGCACCGGAATTTTGGTTTTGATGATGTTCCGGGATTAAGCGAATACCTTTCCCGTAAAGTCCCGCTTTCATCCCTGCTGCTGAAAACTCAGGTCAAAAAGCTCAGCTTGCTCCCGGGGGGGACACCACCACCGAATCCATCGGAATTGCTTTCCTCCGAGCCGATGTCCGAGCTGGTTGAGGAGGTCAAGGAGCGATACCCGGACCGATACATCATCATTGATTCTCCCCCTCCAAAGTTCACGGCTGAAACGGCCGCTCTCGCCCGGCAGGTGGACGGCATCGTAGTGGTTGTCAGTTCGGGAAAAACCCCGCGGGGGCTGGTCGAGGAACTGGTGGAAACGCTTGGAAAGGATAAAATACTGGGGATTGTGATGAATCGCTTCGATTTTCAGGGATCGCGGTATTATGGTTACGGCAAATATGGAAAGTACGCATCTTACGGCCATTATGTCCAGTAGTAATCCATTTCCGTTTGATTTGCCGGCCTACTGGCCATTGTACTTCTTTTTTGGTGTTGATTAAAGGGTTACCACCGTGATGCTCAGGTTGTTCCGACAGTATTACCCCATAAGAAATGTTTTCTTTATTATCGGCGAATTCCTGCTGATCTATGGGGCGGTTCTGATGGCTGCCGGGTTGATCCATTATCCGGACCTGCTTGCAATAGACGTTGGGCTGTACCTAAAAGCGTTTCTGATTGCAATGGTTTGCCAGACATGCCTCTATTATAATGATCTTTACGATTTAGCGGTTATAAACAGCTTTTCCGAGCTGGGGATACGGCTGCTGCAGGCGCTGGGCGCCGCGGCCATTTTTCTTGCGATCATCTATTTTATTTTACCGGAAGCCATTATCGGAAGAGGGGTTTTTGCTTTAAGTGTCGGGATTACGCTTTTCTTCGTTATTTTCTGGCGTTTTTGCTATACCCTTGCCTTGCGGCACGGCTTATTGGATCAGAAGATTATTCTTCTCGGCTGGAGTGAGCTGGGAGTCAACATTGTGCGGGAAATTGCGGCAAAAAGAGATTGCGGGTATACGATCGGTGCCGTCGTCAGAGGGAAAAATGGAGAGAATGCCCATAACGAAGCAATCGATCCACGTTTTCTGGTGCGAGAGGATTTTGAGGGCCTTTGTGAGTTGGCCAAAGATCTCGGAATAAAAAAAATTGTCGTTGCTCTTCATGAGAGGCGAGGCGCTTTTCCGATGACGGAGCTTTTGAAGTGCCGGGTGGATGGAATCGAAATAATAGAAGGAAATACTTTTTATGAGATGTTGACCGGCAGGTTAATCGTGTCGCTCATCAACCCCGCGTGGCTCATTTTCTCGGATGGTTTTAAAAAGAGCCGGGGACATCGGTTCTTTAAGCGGATGACGGATCTTATTTTTTCAGCCCTTTTGCTGATTCCCTGTTTACCGATAATCCTTCTGACCGCCATGTTGATCAAGATCGATTCCAGGGGGCCTGTTATTTTCTCCCAGGAGCGGGTCGGAGAAAAACGGAAACCATTTATGGTCCATAAATTTCGCTCCATGGTGGCGGATGCGGAAAAGAAAAGCGGCCCCGTATGGGCCAAAACAGACGATGACCGCGTCACCAGGGTCGGTCATTTCATTCGCAAATTGCGAATCGATGAAATCCCTCAGTTGTGGAATGTGCTGATGGGAGAAATGAGCTTTGTGGGACCTCGGCCCGAGCGGGCGTTTTTCGTTAAAAAACTGGAAGACAGCATTCCATATTATGGGGAGCGGTTTTCCGTTAAACCCGGAATTACCGGGTGGGCACAGGTAAGTTACGGGTATGGCGCAACCGTCGAAGACGCCATCGAAAAGCTGAATTATGAACTTTTTTACATCAAGAACATGTCTTTTTTCATGGATCTGATCGTTGTTATGAAGACGGTTAAGACGGTTTTGTTTGGGAAGGGGGCGAGGTGAGAGATGAGAGGTTAGAGGTTAGGGGTTAGAGGTTAGAGGTTGGTGGTATTTTTGGCGTTTTTAACAAATTTTCAATAATAAAAAGTGGTTAAAAAATAAAATCCTTGGAACTGACCGGGCGGAGCTATGTACCGGGTCTGGTAAAGTGCGGGGCCCAAACCGCTGTGCGGGGAAAAATAACGGATGGACTTGCCTTTTCATAAAGCACTGGTAACGGGTGGCGCCGGGTTTATCGGTTCTCACCTGGTGGATGCGCTGGTGGCCGCAAAATGTAATGTGACCGTATTGGACAATCTCTCGACGGGGCGCCTTTTAAATCTGGCGCACCTGAAAGACCGGATTTCCTTTATTGAGGCGGATATTCGCGATTCGGCTGCCGTTATGAACGCAGCTGTAGGGTGCGATGTGATATTTCACGAGGCGGCGGTTGTTTCCGTCCCCCAAACCGTTCAGGAACCGGTTGTTTCCGCCATGGTCAATGACATCGGCACATTGACTGTTTTGGAAGCCGCGCGCAAGCATCATGTCAAGCGGACGGTTCTGGCGAGTTCGTGCGCCGTCTATGGGGATGCGCCGGAGATGCCGAAGCTTGAGACCATGCCGGCCAAACCTTTGAGTCCCTATGCGGTTCAGAAAAGAACCGGTGAACTAAACGCCCGGCTCTATCATGAACTTTTTGGTGTTGAGACAGTTTGTCTTCGCTATTTCAATGTTTATGGCCCCCGGCAGGATCCGTCTTCCCCCTACTCCGGCGTCATTTCCATTTTTTTAACCCGCGCGGCGGAGCGTAAAAAACCGGTGATCTATGGAGATGGAACGCAATCGCGGGACTTTGTATTTGTAAAGGATGTCGTAAAGGCCAATCTTCTTGCCGCATCCGCCAAAGGAGCCGGTGGCGCCTGGTTTAACATCGGCACCGGCCATTCGATTCAGGTCAATCAATTATGGGACCGCATCTGCCGCCTGTCCGGCATTCAGATTGAAGCGGAACACGGTCCTTCCCGGCCTGGCGACATCCGCGAGTCCCTGGCCGACATCACCCAGGCAGGCAAGGTGCTCGGCTTTTCACCTGAATACGATTTTGACAGGGGGCTGAAATTAACCTTTGAATGGTACAATGACGGCGCATCTCCCGCATAGCAAGAACGGCTGATACCCCACTGCCTTTCATCCAAACCGATATCAAGGAACCCGGCAAACCCCATGAACCCAACGAACCCAACGAACCCAACGAACCCAAAGAACTCAATGAACCCAATGAACCCAACGAACCCAATGAACTCAACTCCCCCCCCATTCTCCTTCAAAACGGTTCTGGTTACCGGCGCCGCCGGCTTTATCGGCAATCACCTTTCGGAAAGATTGTTAAGGGACGGTGCGCACGTAACCGGCGTTGACAACCTCAACGATTACTATGATGTCGGACTTAAAAAAGACCGGCTCCGGCGGCTCGAATCGTTTGAAAATTTTTCCCTGATCAAGGCAAGTCTGGAAGATAAAAATCAATTGGAGGAGATTTTCAAGGGGACCGCCTTTGATGTAGTGGTCAATCTGGCGGCCCAGGCCGGCGTACGCTACTCGCTTACCAACCCGCAGGCATATGTGGATGCCAATATCGTGGGCTTTGTGAATATTCTGGAATGCTGCCGGCACTATCGCGTGAAACACCTGGTCTTTGCCTCTTCCAGCTCGGTATATGGCGCCAATACGAACATGCCGTTTTCGGTCCATGACAATGTGGACCATCCGGTATCCTTATATGCCGCCACTAAAAAGGCCAATGAACTGATGGCCCACACTTACAGCCATCTGTTTTCTCTGCCGTGTACCGGATTGCGGTTTTTCACGGTTTACGGTCCCTGGGGACGACCGGACATGGCTCTTTTTCTCTTTACCAAGGCGATCCTCGAAGGAAAACCAATCAAGGTATTTAACCGGGGGCAGATGCGACGGGATTTTACCTATATCGACGATATCGTTGAGGGGGTCGTCCGCGTCATGGGCCGACTGCCCGAACCGAACCCGACCTGGAGCGGTGACCATCCCGATCCCGGCACCTCCTACGCCCCCTACAAAATATACAATATCGGAAATAATCAGCCCGTTGAATTGACCCGTTTTATCGAAACCATCGAGAATGTCATCGGCAAAAAAGCCGAAAAAGAGCTGATGGATCTTCAACCGGGCGATGTCCCTGCAACCTATGCGAATGTGGATGATCTCATGACGGATGTCGGATTTAAGCCGGCCACCTCGATTGAAACCGGAATAGAGAAATTTGTTGAATGGTATAAAGAATACTACGGAGTTCGCTGAGCATGAAATTGACCGTAATTGGTACCGGATACGTGGGACTAGTCACCGGCGTTGGATTTGCCAATCTCGGCAACGACGTCACCTGCCTTGATGTGGACCATGAAAAAATTGCCAGGCTGGAAGCGGGAGAGCTGCCGATATATGAACCCGGCCTGGGGGAGATATTTCGCCGGAATGTGGAAGCGGGGCGTATCCGGTTTACGACCGATGCAATGGCCGCCATTGAATCATCGGAGATCATATTTATCTGTGTCGGTACCCCCTCCGGACCGGATCAGGCCGCCGACCTGACAGCCATTATGGAGACGGCAGCATCCATCGGCCGCTATATGAATGGCTACAAGGTCGTGGTGAATAAAAGCACCGTGCCGGTCGGAACGGCGGATCTTGTCGGTAAAGTGATCCGGGAAAACCAGAGTGCGCCGATTGATTTCAATGTGGTGTCAAACCCCGAGTTTCTTCGCGAGGGGGCGGCCGTAAAAGATTTTGAAAACCCGGATCGGATCATTATTGGAACCGATGATAAAAAGGCCGAGGAAATCATGAGCGCCCTGTATCGCTCCGTCGTCAGAACGGGTAGACCGATCATGGTGACCGACATTAAAAGCGCCGAGATCATTAAATATGCGAGCAATGCCATGCTCGCCACCCGAATCAGCTTCATGAACCAGCTGGCCCATCTCTGTGAGGCCGTGGGCGCAAATATTCAGGCCGTGGCCAAGGGCATCGGCCTGGACGGCCGCATCGGTTCGCGCTTTTTACATGCCGGGCTGGGATACGGCGGAAGCTGCTTTCCCAAGGACGTCAAGGCGCTCATTGCCACATTGAAAGACCACGGATGCCGGTCCGATCTGTTCGAAGCCGTGGATCGGGTGAATGAAACGCAAAAATCTCTCGCCATCGAAAAGCTTGAAAAAGTGTTGTCCGTCGCGGGTAAGTCGATCGCGATCTGGGGTCTGTCCTTTAAACCCAAGACAGATGATATCCGGGAAGCGCCGGCCATTAAAATCATAGAAACCTTGCAGGAAAAAGGCGCCACGATTCACGCCTATGATCCGGTGGCGATGGAAAGCGCGGGGAAAGTACTCCAAAATGTCCGCTTTTTTAAAACCCCTTATGAGACCATTCGGGATTGTGATGCGCTGATTCTTGTCACGGAATGGGATGAGTTTCGAAATCTGGATATGCGGGCGGTCAAAGTACTGCTGAAAAACCCGATTCTGGTCGATGGTCGGAATATCTATGACACGGATGAAATGAAGAAAATCGGTTTTACCTACCTGGGTGTCGGGCGATAACCCGCGTTTTTGACCTTTTATTGGAGACGACGTTAACCAGCGTGCATCATTGAAGGAAAAAAGGGCAGCCACAGGGGGTTGCCCCTACGGCCGGGACGGAATCAATTCCAGAACGATAAAAGAAAAGGAAAAAATTATGAAAAAAAGTTGCCTGATGGGATGTTGTTTGATGCTGCTCTCACTGATTGTCACATCACTATTTTCAGTGGCGTGGGCCGCGGAATCCGCGCCGGCTGCCAAAGAAGAGATCCCTTTGGTGGCGGATCCCGGTGGTTACAAAATCGGTATAGCAGATGTGTTGGAAGTTCTTGTCTGGAAAGAGCCAGATCTGACGAGAAATGTTGATGTCCGGTTAGATGGAAGAATTACGTATCCCCTGTTGGATGATATTCAGGCTGCCGGCCTGACAACGTTTCAGCTTAAGAATATTATCCAGAAAAAGCTGAGCGAATTTGTTGAAGCGCCTTCGGTCACCATTACACTGAAAGCCTCCGGCAGTCAGAAATTCTATATTCTGGGGGAGGTGGCCAAAACCGGAGAATACACGCTGGTTAAAGATTTGACCGTGCTGCAGGCGTTTGCGTTAGCGGGTGGATTTACGGAGTGGGCTTCCAAAAAAGAGATTCTCCTTCTCAGAGACGAAAACGGAACCTATAAAGCGTTTCGTGTGAACTACAAGGATATTGCGAATAATAAAGATATCAGTACGAATATCCCGATTCGGGCAAACGACACCATTATCGTACCATGAAAAATAAAATTCTTATCCATCTCATTGCGGCAGCCCGGCCCAATTTCATGAAAATTGCGCCGCTCTATCATGCCCTGAAAAAAAAGACCTGGGCTGACCCCAAGATCGTCCATACGGGCCAGCACTATGATCTGAACATGTCCGATGTATTTTTTCAGGACTTGGGTCTTCCAGAGCCGGACTTGCACCTGGGAATCGGCAGCGGCAGCCATGCCGAGCAAACGGGGCAGGTGTTGATAGCGTATGAGAAGGTCCTGCGGGAAACGAAACCGGATCTCGTCGTTGTGGTCGGAGATGTCAATTCCACCATGGCCTGCACTCTGGCGGCCACTAAAATTTCCTACAACTCAACGTCGCCATCAGCCGTTTCCCCGCACTCTTCCCGTCGCCCCCTTGTCGCCCATCTTGAAGCGGGCCTTCGATCCTTTGACCGAAGCATGCCGGAAGAGGTGAATCGTCTGGTAACGGACGCCCTGGCGGATATTCTCTGGACGCCATCCGCCGATGGGGACGCGCACCTGACACGCGAAGGCGTTTCCCCTGAAAAAATCATTCGTGTGGGAAATATCATGATCGATTCGCTGGAGATGCTGCGAAAGAGAATCGAAGCTACCGCCGTTTACAAGGAGCTTGATCTTCAGCCCAAAAAATACGGCCTCATTACACTCCACAGACCCTCTAACGTGGATCATCGGGAAAATCTGGAAACGCTCAGCCGGTTACTGGCCCGAATTTCCGATAAATTGCCGCTGGTATTTCCGGTTCACCCGAGAACGCGAAAAAATCTCGAGACTCACGGGATACTGCCCCTGTTGGAAGACAAACCGGGAATCAGACTTCTTACGCCGCAGAGTTACGTTCGATTCATGAGTCTGGTGTTTAACAGCCGGCTGGTTGTTACCGATTCCGGCGGTATTCAGGAAGAAACAAGCTACCTCAACATCCCCTGCTTTACCATGCGGCTTAACACGGAACGACCCGTTACGGTAACGAACGGCACGAATCGTCTCTGCACCATCGAAAATCTGGAAACGCACGTGGATCATCTCCTGTCGGGAAATTTCCAGAGCGGTTCCGCCATAGAATTTTGGGACGGCAAAACCGCCAGCCGGGTTATTGAGTCGATAGAAAATTATTTTGAAATAAAACCATATTAAGGTAGAAAAGCCATGATAAAAGCCCCAGACAACATGATAAGGCCGGAAGAAATAATAAAAATCATTATCAGACGCCGCTGGCTTATTATCGTCCCCTTCTGCTTGGCGATCACCGTTGGCAGTTATTTTGCCTTTACACTGCCGAAGGTTTACGAATCGAGCACCCTCATTCTGGTTGAACCGCAACGGGTACCCACGAGCTATGTTCAGTCGGTCGTCACAATGGATATTTCCGCTCGACTGAGAACCATTGCGGAGCAGGTGATGAGCCGGACCAACATAGAGCGAATTATCGATACGTATAAACTTTTTCCCGAGTCCGGGCAGGAAAAAATGTTTCTGGAGGATAAAATAGAACGTGTTCGAAAACTTATTGATGTCAATGTAAAAAAATCGAGCACTTTTTCTATTTCTTTCAGAGGCAAAGATCCGGAAAAGGTAAAAAATGTCGCTAACGCGCTGGCTACCTATTTCATTGATGAAAACCTCAAAGTTCGTGAGGCGCAGGCCATTGGAACCAGTGCATTTCTGGGGGATGAGCTGAAAACAATGCGCATCCGGCTTGAGGAGCGTGAGCAGCAGCTGATGGCATTTCGCCAGAAGTATATGGGTGAACTTCCGGATCAGTTGGATGCGAATCTAAAGGTGATAACTCGCTTTGGTGAGCAACTGGTCGAAAAACAAAAGGCGCTCAGACAGGCCAAAGAGATGCTGGTTGCTTCGGAGAGACAAATCTCGGAATCCCAAAACATGCAGTCCAATATGCCACTGTTCGATGAAAGTTCCTTAACGGGTGGTGGAAATGCCGAAATAGATAAACTGAGAGAGCAACAGGCCGCTTTAAGAATGCGATATACGGATCGCCATCCGGATGTTCTTCGGCTGACCGGGATGATTGGCAAGCTGGAAGCTGCCGAAAAAGCGTCCGGTGAGGCTGCGACGCCTAAGCCCGAACTAACGCAAATGGAGGTTCCTCAGGTCGATTATTTGGCCCTGCAGCGGACCCAGTTGGCCGATAGTCGAAAACACATAGGGCTGATGGAAACCGACATTGCGGATCTCGAAAAAAAGATCCAGATCTATCAGGAGCGAATAGAGAATACTCCCAAGCGGGAAGAAGAGCTTCGGTCGATTAAAAGAGACTACGACAATATTAAACGTATTTATGAATCGCTGCTCAATCGCGGGCTTGAAGCCGAAATATCGGTCAATATGGAAAAGAAACAAAAAGGCGAACAATTCCGAATTATTGATCCCGCGCGGCTGCCGGAAAAACCGATCTCACCCAATATGAACAGGCTGCTGTTGATCACACTCGCCGCCGGTTTGGGTATTGGCGGAGGCATTATTTTTCTTCTGGAACTTATGGATACCTCTTACAGGAAAAAGGAGGATATCGAATCTTCTCTTGGGATTCCCCTGTTGGCCGCAGTGCCGGTTATCTTACAGCAGAAAGATAGACAAAGGCTGCGGCGGCACCTCATTTTCAGCCTCCTCTCCGTGGGATTCTCTTTCGCCCTGCTGATGGGATTCATTGTGATTACATCAAAGGGGCCGGAAAAAGTGATCGCCGCCCTTCGCCGTTTTATATGACCCATCGGGTGATGTGAACCGGTATTTTTAAAGGCACTTATCCCGTTTATCTGGGTTAGACTGTTAACAGGATTTTGATGATGAAACGATTCATAGAGAAGCCTCTTCTGCGATACATCCTTGTAGCGGCATTGATGCTGGCTTCAATCGGGTTTTTATCTTATTTCAGCCGCAGCGAAGCCGTTCCCCCCCGAAAGCCCTTAAGCGCTTTTCCTAAAACTATCGATATCTGGACCGGTCAGGAGGGGCATTTTGATAAACAGGTTTACGATGTACTGGGAGTGGATGACTCGGCACTTATTTCCTACCTGGGGCCGGGCGGTAAATCCGTTCAACTCTATATCGGCTACTATCATAGCCAGCGGGAGGGAGATCTCATCCATTCTCCTAAAAACTGTATGCCGGGATCCGGGTGGGATATTACCCGTACATCCCTTGAAGAATTGAACCTGCCGGACAAAAGCCATCTGAAAATCAAAGTGATTAAGCTCATCCTGGAAAAGGGAGGTTCCAAGCAGGTGGTTCTTTATTGGTTTCAGTCCCGCGGCAGATTCATTTCATCCGAATACCTGCAGAAGATCTACATGGTCTGGGACGCAATAACAAAGAATAGAACCGACGAAGCCTTTGTACGGTTAATTGCACCGGTCGGACCCGCCGGCGAAGACGAGACCACCCGCTACCTTAAGACCTTTGCAGAGGGTCTGATCCCGATTTTGATCGAATTTCTGCCCGGTGAAAACGTCTAACCCCGTGACAGGCGGCAGCCTATATTTATGATACCACATAGCGGCAACCCCCCCCTTGGTGGCCGCCCCATCGGGGGAAAAAAGGGCAACCACATAGGGTTGCCCCTACAGTAAAATCCATATTTTTCCGGCAGGAATGAACCCAACAAAACACCAAACCCAAGAACCCAAAGAACCCAAAGAACCCAATGAACCCAAAACGCTACCTCCCCATCATTATGCTCGGCCTCAGCTTCATCGCGCTCTACTACCATGTTATCTATAAGATGGTGCACGATTGGTCGATCGATGACAATTATTCTCATGGATTTTTAATTCCGGTTATCTCCGGTTATCTCATCTGGCAAAACCAAAAAAAGCTCTCGGAAATTCCCGTAAAACCATCCAACTCGGGTATGGTTCTCTTATTGTTCAGTATCATGTTCTTTATTGCCGCCTATATCGGTGCTGAACTTTTTACCATGCGCTTTTCCATGATTCTTGTCATTTTAAGCGCAATTATATTCCTTGCCGGCTGGTCAATGGCCAAAGCGTTGTTTTACCCAATCGGCTATCTGATATTTATGATTCCCCTGCCGGCCATTATCTGGAATAAAATTGCTTTTCCCTTAAAACTATTTGCCACAAAAATGGCGGTGATGGTCATTAAAGCGATCAATATTCCGGTATACAGCGAAGGCAATATTATTTATCTCGCAAACACCACCCTTGAAGTCGTGGATGCCTGTTCGGGACTTCGATCCCTCACGTCCCTGCTGGCTCTCGGTGCCGCCTTTGCCTTGATTTCAGACCACTCCCGGTTAAAAAAAATCATTCTGTTTTTATCCGCGGTTCCCATCGCCATTCTCGTCAATATCTTCCGGCTTTCCTCCACCGCCGTTCTTGCCAAGTTCTACGGTGCAAAGGTGGCAGAGGGATTCCTGCATGAGATGTCCGGAATACTGGTTTTCTTCATTGCCCTGATACTAATGTATCTTATTCACCAACTAATGTACCGTGTCGGGGAAAAACGGTCTCATTCATCCTAACCGGTGGCGCCTCTTAACTCACTATCCCAATAACCCTTAAACGCTACGGTGATACCATGAAGCTAAAAAAATCTTTTCCTGTCGCGATTGCAGTATCGGTTGTCCTTGCCTCATTCGCCTACGGATCGGTACTGACAGTTACACCAAGGCTTTCAGTTGAAGAAAGTTACACGGACAATTCATCTCTATCTGAAAACAACACGGAATCGGATTACGTAACGACCATCTCGCCTTCCGTGAATATGGACTTTATGCAAAAGCACATGGGAGTCGATTTTTTTTATGATTACCAACATCAAATTTATGGAGATAAAACTGAAAATAATTCTTCGCGCCATAGTGCCGGTTTGACGGGATGGGCGGAATTATCGAAAAGAACCAAACTCACACTTGGAGAGCGGTTCCTTCGGGTTGAAGATCCGTTACGGGAAGAAGACCGGATTCTGTTGCCGGACGAGGATCCTTATTTAATGCGGGATTCCCTTGTGAGACGTTCGCGCGACCCCTACTATACGTATAATAGCAGCGCCGGCCTTGCGCATCAATTCGGCGAAAACGACTACTTGAATTTAAATTATCTATTCAGCGTTCGGGAAGACAAGGCAGCCGACGGCAATAGTTCTAAACGGCACACGCCGGGTGTCGGGGTAACATACTGGGTAACGCCTCAATATGGAATCGATGCATCCTTTGATTATACGAGAGCCAGATTTGATAACAACGGTAAAATCCGCACCACCAATTTAAACAATTCGGATGCCTTTGACGATGAAGATTTTGATGATATGGATTCCAATTTGAAGGTTAGCCGGAAAATAACCAAACATTTCGACATATATATAGCATACAATCATGTTGTCCGGGATTTTAAGAATGATGGCCAGGTGTTGAGCGATGTCCTTGGCCGCAACCAAAACTCGGACTATCAAATACATTCCCCTTCCACGGGTATTTCCTATGAAATTGACAAAGACACCTCGTTCTCACTGGGCGTTGGGTATTTTTTTCAAAACCTAAAAGATGAGGAAGATGATCCGAGTGGTCTTTTTGTGGATTCCTCCCTGACACGGAACTGGCGGTTTCAGAGAGGGTCCTTCCGGCTTTCAGGAAGCAGCGGCATGGACAGGAACGATTTTGGATATCAAAGTCGAGGGTTTGAACGGTTTTATGACTTAGCCGGAAAGTTAACCTACGAACTCACGAGACATTTAAGCGGAAATCTGGGTACGGGCCTGCGCCGGAATGAATTCATAAATGATAAAAGGAATGAAACCGATAACAATGATGAAATAGAAAACCGTGTCATTTTCAATGCCGGGCTTAATTATAGACCGAAGCGCTGGATGACGGCCTCGACCAATTATACCCATAGTCTCCTCTATTCGGACGACAACAACAACTTGCGAGATTCAACCCCCGATACGAATGATCAAGGAAACGGCACGGTGGACGATCACAGCCGATTTAATATCGGGGTTACCTTTACGCCAAAAGAGTGGTTATTTATAAACATGAATTACTCGCACAGCCGATTGAACTCGGACCTATCCGAGGAAGATAATGAAGAAAACCGCGCTTCCATTTCAATAACCCTGGTTCCCGAACGCCCCTATCGCCATGTTTATTGATAGCGCAACACGCTCCGGCATTCCGTCCTGTTTTTTATTGACCATTGATGTCGAAGACTGGTTTCAGGTCGAAAACTTCAAGTCGGCCATCCCCTATTCCACCTGGAACGAACGGGAATTCCGGGTCGAGCAGAACACCCATCGCCTCCTCGACCTCTTCGACACTATCGCCACAAACCCAATAACCACAAAGAACACAAAGAACCCAACGAACCCCAAAGCCTCCTTCTTCATCCTAGGCTGGCTGGCCCAAAAACTGCCCCACCTCGTGAGAGAAATTCACGCCCGAGGCCATGAGGTCGCCTCTCACGGTTTTCACCACCACCTCTGCACGGCGCAACACACCGATGCACTGCGGCAGGACCTGACCGACAGCAAATCGATGCTCGAAGATATCATCGGCGCACCCGTTTTCGGTTACCGCGCACCGAGCTTTTCAATTAACAACGATATCCTTAAAATCATTGAAGACAGCGGCTATCAGTACGATTCGAGCTACAATTCTTTCGGGCTTCATGGGCGGTACGGCAAAGTTGATATATCCGGTTTCCCAAGGACCGGCCTTGCCCATGCCCTATCCGAAACGTTCTTCGAACTTCCGGTCAGTAATCTCACGATATTCGGAAAAACCCTTCCTTGGGGTGGCGGCGGCTATTTCAGACTTTTCCCGGCGTATCTTTTTTTGCAGGGGATCAAGTCAATCCTCAAAAAAGAATCCGCCTATTTATTTTACATGCACCCCTGGGAAATCGATCCGGACCAGCCCAGAATGGATGATATTCCCCGGACCTACAAATTCCGGCACTACATAAACCTTCATAAGACACACACGCGACTCTCCCGGTTAATCGAGCGTTTTAAGCATTGCCGGTTTATCCCTCTGCACCAGTACCTGAGCCAATTCAACGCCGTATGATCAAATACAAAAAATTGCCGAAAAACATCAACGAGCTTCTTCCCAAAGCCATTTTCTATTTGAATTCGCTACCGGATGTGTGGTTTGTTTATCTTTTTGGTGGACTCGCCAAAGGCAACGCGACACCGCTCAGTGATCTGGACCTTGCCATCTATCTCAACCCGGAGGCAAATACGAGTGACCACAAACTGGAACTTCTTGGAAATCTTATCGATATGCTCCAGACCGACGAAATTGATCTCGTCATTCTGAACCGCGCCCCTCTTCCGCTCAGAATGCAAATTCTCAAAAACAAAAAGATTCTGGTGGATAAGGCGCCTTTTAAACGCCATGCTTACGAATCACTGACCATGCGCGAGTATTTCGATTTCTCCTATATCGAAAAGGGCATTTTAAAAAGGAGGTTTTTGAATGGTTGATGATGCCCTGGTTCTCAGAAAATTGGCTGAACTTGAGGAATATTCGTCTTAGGGCGTCCAAATTGACCCATAAGCGTTGAACGCTTTTTGGCATTAGGCTCTGTCAAGCGCGGCTCATATGTAACGTGAATCCCCATTTCATGGGCTATGGCACCCATCTTGGGTCCGAGGATACGGGCCGGATTGAGC
>JAZDPP010000015.1:0-3103 GCA_043797445.1 Pseudomonadota bacterium | reverse complement strand
TCCCGCAGGTTCACCTGATGCCGGGTGGATAAGCCCTTCATCGACACCTCATCGGCCTGCCCCAGGTGGTGGTAGATATTTTTTACTTCAAGTTTGATTGTCACATCATCCGGAGCACTGCCCGGAATGTGAAGATCCAAGGGGGCGGAAGTAAACGTATCACCCGCCGGGATTCTCGCGACGCTCTTTTTGTTGGGAAGGGTGACGATTTGATCTCCGAGAGATTGCTTGAACGCCTTGGTGTAAATCACGTTCTCATCGGCATCGAGAAGATAAAAGGTCACCTCCATTGATGCCGCCTTACCCGAATCCTCGGCCGTCACGACTTCGATATCGTCTTCCCCGGTGTTTTGAAGCACCATCCGGACAACGCCGTTGCCGCCGCGGAGAAATTCTTCATTCAAAATCGAGAGATACATCGTCCCATCGATCACGTTCATTTGGCCGGTCTCGACGATCTCGATCTTCTCTCCCTCGTTGGGGGTGATCTCGATCCTGCTGGTGATGGTTTCCAATGCCTGAAGCGTGTTGTATCCGCCGATAATGACGGGGATCGTTTCGGTGGCGCCCGGTGATAAAGAGAATTTCTCCGACATGTGGGTCCGGCCGGAAACAAGAGTTTTTATCCGGATATTTTGAACCGCCTCACTTGCGGCGCTCGTCACCCGGTATTCGAGCTTGTTCATGATTCCGCGCTCCAGCCGGGAGCCCTCCACCAGCGAAGCTTTGATTTTGGGCAGCGTGATCGTTCTGCCCATGCTCTCGATATCCGAGCGGTCCACCGCGATCAGCGTGTAGCTTCGTTCATCGCCGGCATAGCCATAATCGGTGAGGGATTCTTGCGTGAGAAGCGCCAGATTCATCGCGAGGCCGCTCCGGTCTTTTCCCAAAAAGGCGCGGTAGCCCGCAATCTCTCCGCGCCGGAGGGTGTGGTATCGAGAACCGTGAAATAGCCGTCGTACCGGGTATCGGTGATTCGGGTCAGCTCGACGGCCATGGGAATGCCGCCCGTTGGGGTTAACGTCAAAAACGGAACCGCGCTTAAAGGCTCGCTCACGGTGAGGGTCACATCCACCCTGCCCGGCGCGATCCGGCTCGAAGTCGTAGCGAATTGGCCATGGGGCGCATACGCGATGGAAACGGCCGCAGGAGGGGTCTTATCCGAAGTGTGACCGATGCCTCTTCTGAAAGTGCGCTTTCGTTTCCGGCCTCGTCCTGCGCCGTCACCCGGTAATACCAGATGCCCTCGCCGGCGGCAATCCATCTTCTTTTGTTACAATTAATCATTGATTCTTTCATGATTTTATGGGTACTTTTGGGTATATTTATGGGTATCGAAAGGACCAAAAGTGAAAGAACCGGTTATAAATATTACGAATGAGATGTTGCGGCTGATTGCCGAAATCGATGAATTTAAGGGGGAGTGGAAGGCGGTTGGCAACCTAGCGCCTGATCGGCTGGATGCGTTAAAAAAGATTGCAACCATTGAGTCGGTGGGCTCATCGACCCGGATCGAAGGCGTCAAACTCACCGACCAGCAAATCGAGGCGCTTCTTGCCGGGCTCGACATCGGCTCTTTCCGTTCGCGGGATGAGCAAGAAGTGGCCGGATATGCCGAGGCGATGAACCTAATCTTTGAATCCCACGAACAAATACCGGTTACAGAAAACCATATCAAGCAACTCCATCGCATTCTTCTTCAATTCAGTTCAAAAGATGTCCGGCACCGGGGGGAATACAAGAAACTGGCGAACCATGTGGAAGCCTTTGATCAGAACGGCAAAAGCCTGGGGGTTATTTTTGAGACGGCCTCACCCTTTGACACGCCGGCGAGAATGGATGCGCTGGTCAAATGGACCCATCGCCATCTTGAAACCGGAGAGCTGCATCCGCTGCTGGTGATTGCGGTGTTCGTCGTGCATTTCCTTGCGATCCATCCGTTTCAGGACGGCAACGGCAGGCTTTCGCGGATATTGACCACGCTCTTGTTACTGCAAAACGGCTATTCGTATGTTCCTTACAGCTCGCTTGAAAGCATCATCGAGCAGAACAAGGAGGGCTATTATCTGGCGTTACGCAAGGCCCAGCGCGCCCTTGACGCGGATCTTTCCGCATGGTTGCTGTTTTTGTTCACCTGTTTGAAAAAACAGAAAGATAATTTGATCCGCAAAATCGAACGGGAGCGCGTGATGCAGCGGCTTCCGGATCTGTCGGCCCGGATATTGGAAATCGTGAAAGAGCATGGCCGCGGCACGATATCGGAGATTCATGCCATCAGCCGTGCCAACCGGAACACGATCAAGTTAAAACTGCGTGAATTGGTCGCCGACGGATATTTGCTGAAGCAGGGCGAAGGCAAGGCAACGCGCTATTCTCTCGGTAACCGGCGTTTTTAACCGCCCGGGTGCTTCCCAAAAAAGCCGCTTGTCAATATGTCCGGCGCCGTCTTGATCGCTGAAAAAGTTTGACGGCTCAAAGCAGCGGCATAATTACGGCAAACCGGCCGTTGATCTTGAAATTGAAGCCCATATTCTCAAGATTTTCCGAGGAAAATCAATCGTGGGGCTATGACCGCAAAACCGGCACGCTGTCAAATCCCGGTTACGATGTCTGCGATCAGACAGTGGGAAATATCCTTAAGAAAAACGGGGTCCCGCCGAGGCTTAAACATGAACCAAACGTGGCAGGGCATACCTTTATTTGAACGCAACCATCAGGGAAAAAGAAATCGGATCTTGTTGCCGAACCCGATACTGGCTTCCGCAACAAAACATGGTCCGGTTTTGTGCAAAACGCGACCCAATGGTCTGCTCAACTTTTATTACCGGGAACCAGTAAAAAAATCGCATGAAGAGCCTCAACCGGCTGATTTATTTGAAGTTACACAAAACAGATGGGGAAATAGGCTGTTTTTGGCATCATCCCACTGATTCTATTACGTTTTTAACCTGTTTGGTTTTTTGACCTTACGAGACAGCCTTCGCAGGGCTCTGACCGAATACACCAAGCACTATCATTTTGAACGCAACCACCAGGGAAAAGAAAACCGGATCTTGTTGCCGAACCCGCAACTGGCGTTGCAGAAAAAACATGGCCCGGTTTT
>JAZDPP010000014.1:0-51915 GCA_043797445.1 Pseudomonadota bacterium | reverse complement strand
TACGGGCCGTTTTCCTTAAGCTACAGCTACACCTACTACGCCAACGGCCTGAAAAAGAGCTTCACCGGCCCGAACGGCGTTCCCATCGATTACAGCTATGATGAGAATAACCGGTTGGCGGGAATTGGTGTTCCGGGTGAAGGTCAGATTAGCTACGCCTTTGATGCGGCCCACTGGAACAGTCCGGCGACATCCATGCTCCCGGGCGGAAGCAAAACCGAGTACGCCTATGATCCCCTGATGCGCATAGAGACCCTCACGGCGAAAGACCCGGCGGGAAATACGCTTCTGAGCCGGGACCACACCTATTCTCCCGCCGGAAACATGGTCGCCAATGCCACCGAGCACGGCAATTACACCTACCAGTATGATAAACTCCACCAACTGACCCAGGCCGTAAACCCGGCCCTGACCGATGAGGCCTACACCTACGATCCCAATGGAAACCGCTTAACCGACTGGCGGGTGACGGGCACCTGGAACTACAACGCCAATAACGAACTCCAGAGCTTTGCCGCCACCACCTTTAATTTTGATGCCAACGGCAACACGACCCATAAAACCGTTGACAGCGACTCTACCCACTATATTTACGACATCGAAGACCGCCTCGTCCGGGTCGAAAACAGCTTCGGCGCCGCCATTGCCGATTATTATTACGACCCCTTCGGCCGCAGACTCTGGAAAGAGGTTGACGGCACCCGGACATATTTTCTATATTCGGATGAAGGTTTAATCGGTGAGTACGATGTATTGGGCGCCGAGACAAAAAGCTACGGCTATGTTCCCGATTCATCTTTCAGTACCGATCCGCTCTTTGTCAAAACAGGGGGAACATATTACTGGTACCAGAATGATCATTTAGGCACCCCTCAAAAGATCATTCGCACCAACGGCCAGGTGGTCTGGGATGCGGTGTATGATTCTTTCGGGAATATCCTGATCAACACCGAAAGCATCAACAGCAATCTTCGCATGCCGGGACAGTACTTCGATGCTGAGACGGGGCTGTACTACAACTGGAATCGGTACTACGATCCGAAGATTGGCAGATATCTCAGGACTGATCCGTTCGGGGATGGGCTCAATCTCTACGCTTATTGTCAAAATGATCCTATTAATTTTATGGACCCAATGGGATTATGTGCGGTGCGAGATCATGTCCACGATCTTCTTGCTCTTGCGGGCATGGTGCCAGCATTAGGAATAATCCCTGATCTTATCGATGTCGGGCTCTATGTGCTTGAAGGAGATTATTCAAATGCCAGCTTTGCTGGCCTTGCGGCTGTACCGATTTTGGGGGATGCGGCTAGGCTGGGGCAGTACGGTAGAAAAGGGTTTAAATATGTCTCAAAGAGTGCAATGCATAGCCCTATGAATCCTGGTCCTTTAGCTGCGGATATCGCAAACACATTTAGAAGTGGAACTTACACAGCCCGAACTCTTGATAAACCGACCACGCTTTACCGTGTAATTGGCGATACAGGCAACCCTGCCGGATCTTATTGGTCGAGAGCTAAACCTCAAGGTCCGCTGCAATCAGTAATTGATTCGGCGTTAGACCAGAACTGGGGTAACACTGCTACCCATGTGGTTGAAGCCAAAATTCCCGCTGGTACTCGGATTTATGAGGGTGCTGCCGCCGCCCAAAGAGGTTTGGTTGGTGGTGGAAACCAAATCTATATTCCAAGAGTAAATCAAAACTGGATTGCCCCGTGATAAAGAGGTGAATTATGTGGGAAGAAATTCATGGTTTTCAAAGCCCTGGCGAATTTTATAGATTTGTTCGTTATATTGAGAATCAAGTTAGTTCTGGTGAAGCTGAAGAAGTAAATCCAGATTCCGATTATGGAAAAGGTGAAATTTATGGTGGGAGATGGTTTAAAGACCTTAAAACGAGTGAGGTGTGGCGTCTCGTGCCTCCAGATATACCATTTAAAGGCTTGTGGGAACCAGTTAAGATATAAATTGGGCGCTCAATGTTGACTATAACGAGTTTTGGGGATTGAGCTTATCTACTCAGTTTCTTTTTTATCAAGGAATCGTCCGCCTCCTCGGGTACCAGCCCGCCAAAAAGAGCGGCGGGCTTCCGCACCTACGAGGGCAGCCGGTCTTATTTGATATTCCCGTCCGCCCGATGCCGAAGTCCCGCTGCGGCGGCTTTCGGGCACTTACGGGGGCGTAACATTTGAGGATAACCGCTCGCCAGAAATTCGGAAATTCGGGGGATGCCATACCTATTTATTGTCCATTGCCCCCGAAAACTGGCAGCCAAACGCTTTTTATGTTGGGCTCCCGTGAAGTGGGACGTCTCTTTAGATCTTCACATTTGGAGCAAATGAGTGAAACAGACCAGGATGCTCTTCGCAGGAGGCAAGCGCGTTCATAAATATATAAATTACTTCCTTTGTTTTTGATATATATGCACTTGAATCTGAGGGGTGTGCCAAGCTAATAAAGAGAAAAAAATGCCGACATCCACGATTAGTGACTAAACCGGAGGATAAAAATGAGGAAAATTGCTGTTGTTACCCTGTGTGTTGCCGCTGTGTTCTTTATGTACAAGCATTTTATTGAAAAACCGGAAAATGCTGGCGATAAGGTAATTTTGTATTCATTGAGCTTTTGCGGGTATTGTAAAAAGCTCTCAACAGAAATGGCAAATGCCGGAATCGACTTTGTTGAATACTATGTGGATAAAGATAAATCCAAGAGTGATCAACTCCAAAAGAAGCTTAAAGATCATGGCATTCAAGGGGGAGGCATTACCATGCCTGTTGTTGATATGGGAGATGTTTTTCTGCCCAATCGGCCATCCATATCAGAGGTTGAGCGCTATTTCAAATGACAATAGATAAAAAGGGGGAACGGTTCTATTATATGCGGGAATCAAGTTTATCGCAAAGCCTCGGGAGAGAGCGCATTGACGGCGCTTGCAGTCGTTGAGGGGGGCCTCGCCTATACGGATCATACCTCGCAAGACGGAAGTTATGCTTACGCCGTTGCGAGCATTCGCCGGGAAAACGGGGAAGAATCCGTTGGCGGGATGAGCGCTGAAGTTCAGGTGACAACCGATTCTCTTTCTCCCAATGCGCCGAGAAATTTAGCGCTCGATCTCGTGCCCCAGGGAATTCGCTGCCGCTGGGAATCCCCGGCCTACACGGAGCCCGTGACCTACGCCATTTACCGCTCCAATCTGACCACGATGCCGAGCGTCACCGGCTATACGGCGCTTGCAACCGGTATCGCCCAAACATCGGCGATCGATCCAACACCCTCGCAAACCGATCACTGCTATGTCATTACCGCTATGGACGCGGTGGGCAACGAATCGCCTCCCTCGAACTCCTTTTACCTCAATTTCGATTTGCTTCCGGTATCGAATCTCTCCGTCTATCAAAAGGACGCGGAGGCGCCCGTTGTCTCCTGGAGTCACCCGGACCAGAGCGGCGAGATTGCGGGCTACCGCGCCTTTTTGGGAAAAGACCGAAGCTGCCTTGCGATGAATCTGGCGCTTCTCACGCAAGAGTCCATCATCGATTACGGCTATGCCGGCGATGAGCGAAGCTACACGCTCATCGCGGTGGACCGCTCGGATATCGAGAGCATGGGCCGCACCATCACGCTTCCCAAAATCAAAGCTTCGCTGGTGGAGGGCTCCCGGCTGGAGCGCGGGATCATGAACAAGCTCGAATACCGGGTGACGAGCGCCGCAAGTGAAGCGGTTCAAAATATCCGGATAAAGACTCTTGTTTCCGGCCGGACCCACATGTCGGAGAAATTCTCTTTATCACCGGGCGCCACCGAAACGATCCCCGTCATTATCGGCGGATACGACACGCTTCAGGCATTGGAACCCATCACCAGCACGATCGAGATCACCCCCAACGCGGGAGAGAAGATCGAGATCGTCGAGACCGGCCAAATGAACGTGATCGATGGGGCGATGTATCTGTCGATTTTGAATGAAGAATTTCTCCGCGGCGGCAACGGCGTTGTCCGGATGGTGCTTCAAAACACCGGAGAAGACGATATCGAAGTCGTGACGGCGGCGGATTCGGGTAAGGCGGCATCAATGGAGGTGAGCTTTTATCTTCTCGATGCCGATGAGAACGTGATTTACACCAAGGCTTTTAAGCAATCTCTCGGGGATCAAATCGTCACCCTTCCCAACAAAAAGACCGTCGCGAGAATCCCGGCGGGTGATACGTTTACTTCCGCCCCCTTGGATCTTCACATTCCGGGCAGTGCTCCGGATGATGTGACAATGCCGCCGGCCGTGAAACGCTTGCCGGATACAACAGCTCCGGCGATGTCGTCTCGGTCGTCGATAAGGAGGGAAACGGGCACTTTTTTGAATACGATTTTGATAAGACCCAAAGGGAGATGGCTTCGGCCTCTCCAGCGTCCACAAGGATGCCAAGCGGTTTGACCAATTGGGGATCAGGCGCTTGGATGGTCAGCCATGTTACCTGGTTTACTTCATATGCGCCGGGGTGGCCCTGACCTCTCACGGTGACTTCATTCCACACTTCCGGCGGTACAAGAATCTTGGAAAAACAAACGGGGCAACAGCGCAAACTTGTTGATCCGTGCCAAACAAATCAACGGGCCGCTATCGGCAATATATAATAGAATAAAAAGACAATTTAATTGCATTTAAAAGATTGGCAATGGGTTTTATGTTGGCGGATTTCAAGATGTCACGAAATGAGGCGCAGAACTTGGCGTCCCGATCATGGATCAAATACCGGCAGCTTGAAAGAAAGCCCACGTCTGCCATTGAAATATTCCGGGCGATTTGTTCCATCCATTGGCAGCATCCTGATTTTTGTCAGAATGAGCCTTTCTTGCTCAATGGGTGAAATCGTGTTGTGGTGCATGGCAGCCCCCCCTTTTTTTATTGCTGGATAACCACATCTTTCTTGTTCAGCACTTGCCACATTTGATGTTTGGTCAGAAAGGCGTCAATGACTCCGCTGATGACGCTGCGGTCAGCTTCTTCCAATGTGTCAATGAGCTTCATCTTTTCATAAAGCGTTTTATCCTTTACGTGGCCGGCCAGTTCTGCTTGTGACCATTTTTTATTTTTGCGGAGGTTTTTGATTTTTTCGCCTATCGTCATGGGCCCACCTTCGTGCCTTTGATGGTTTAGCCAACATATCAACATTTTTAAATCTGACAGACGGTTTAATCCTTGTAATCATCAATAACGATTTCAACCGCATTGGCTGGACAGATTGTGTAACAATCCCCGCACACATCGCATCTGGCATGATCAATAATAAACTGTTCATTATCTTGATATATTGCCTTGAAAGAGCACCTTTCCTTGCATTCCCCGCAGGCAATGCATTCTTCTGTGATGCGAACGCCTCTGAATGGGATGAGTTTACCGCCAAAGGAAAAGCCGGTACGCAGCAATTTATGAGTACGGTGCTCCATTTCAAAATCGAAATCATACACTTCCCCCCAGGCGCTGAACAAGCAGAAGGTGGTCATGGCTGGATACCTTTCAATATCTTTTACGCCGAGCATAAACATTTCATTGACAGCAGCTTTTTCCTTTAGTGTCTTTAAAGGGATCTCTTTAATATTACCGGTGGCCCGGATAGTGTATCCTGGTTCAAAATAGGGCATCCCCTGCTTGTCGTGGCTGACGGAAGTTTTAGGAAACATACCACAGATAGACACTTTTTTCGTCCTTTTAAGCTGGTCATAAAAAGCTTTCGTGATCATGGTTCGAAAATATAATCCTTCATGGTCGTGGGCAAACAGGTGTGCAATGCGCGTTTGTGGATAGTCTTGGTCAATAGTGGCAAAGGTTAAACAGCCAATCCGGTCAAATTTTTCATAAATGTCTGCAAGATTCATTATTGTACCCTTCCTGTGAATTCTATCAGCTAATTTCGTTTAAATAAAAGGCTTCGTATCCCGACACATATTCGTTCCCATTAAAACCGGAAATGTCAAAATCTGTGTTATTTTGTCAGCTATTCCATATTGCCGGCTCGTTAATGCCGAATCTGAAAGGCTTCCGGGCGTGATGATTGACCGTTACGGGGACTATATCGTCGGCCGGTTTCAGGCGGACATGCTCTCAAGTCAGTTCAATGACATGATCCAGCTCCGGGCGAATCATATCGGTCCGCTGTTTTACCGGGCTCAGTATTTCCTCTTTCGCCTGAAACATGCGGTGGCCGCCCTGCACCACCCGTTTTCTCTCTCGCTCGTGCCAGCCTTCCCGCATCACATGCAGCACCGGCGGCGACAACCGCAGCGATTCGCGTTTTGCCTTGTATTCGATATTTATTTCCTTGAGCGATTGGTCGAATTCCCGCAGGAAGGTGCGCTGCCTCTCCTCATCGGGTCTGTCGGCGAATTCAACCCGCAACAGGTAGCGGCTTTTATCGGCATCCACTTCGACCTTGAAACGGTCCAACACTACTCCGGTCACCTGGGATGCGGCCTGACACGCGCTGATCACTTGATTGACGCTCAGCTTCTCACCGGTGATATTGGTCATCCCGCTGCCTTTGCGCAGAAAAGCGATTTGCGGCGTTTGATTATGGTATCCCGTAACCTGCACGACATCGTTGATATCGTATCGGTAAAGTCCCCCCGTGGTAGTTACGAAAACATGATAGATGCCGCCGTCGACAAGATCCGAAACGGTTTTATAGGCCCATGAGCCCGGATCATCCGGCTTTGCCTCAACGTCTTCTACATCGGCAAATTCGTAAAAGTTTGTTGCCACCGTTAACGCGCCGTGGCTTCCCTCATCGGCAAGCGGCAGCGACCCCCGCATTTCGCTGGCAAGATAGCCCCAGTCGCGCACGGGGATCTTCCGCCTGCCATCGGGATCGAACCACGGGGTCAACCGTTTCACATAGTGGCCCACAGTGCCGCCTTTCCAGCAGCCGATGAGACTGAGCCGGGGCCAGTAGTCGGCGGGGATCAGGGTGCCCGATCGCTTGCTGCGCCAGTGCGTGAGGCTTTCGGCCTGGGCCTTGTTTTTGCGCAACCCGGGTTCCAGCTGCCGGCGAATGGCAACCGGAATGTCCATTTTTTGCGACAGCGATCCATTACGGATATCGCAGATAATCTCCTCGCTGAGCTCATCGGCTTTTTCGCACATCTTGAGAATCGTCGATGGATTGGCGGTGCACAGCATCGAGACATTCTGCTCCAGCGATAACCGCATGATGGTGTAATATTTTGCGGTGTAGTCGGGAATTTCAAAAACGCAGTACGGCACCGCATACAGCCTTCTGATAACGCCGGGCAGCTCGCGGTAGATATGGCCCGATGTCGACCCGTACGGGATTCCCGCTTCGGTATATCCTTCCACAGCCGGAGATACCAGGGCGACCATTTTCCCGTCAAATATCGCCGCATGGTCCCGGCGGGCGGTATACAGCCATGTTCGCATGATATCGGTGTGATCGCGTCCCTGGCAGGAAGGTGTGACCGGAATCAGTTTCGGATCACCGGTCGTGCCGCTGGTCTGGGCGAACATCACCGGGCGCTCGGCGGTCAGGACGTTGGGTTCGCCGGCCGCCATGCGCTCAATGTCTTTTTGCATGTCTTCATAGGTGATCAGCGGTACCTGGCGCTGATAATCCTTGACGGTACGTATTGCCGCGAAGTTGAAACGGCGACCGAAATCCGTGTCGGCGTTGCGCGTCACGATTTCCATGAGTTTGCGCGTCTGCTGTTCCATGGGCCGGTGAGACGCTTTTTCGAAGCGGGCGGCGGCCCGACGGGCGACCATCGTAATTAAAAAACCCGCAAATGACATGGTGTGCCTCCTGTTATGCAACCGTGAAAGACGCGATCGTATATTTCCCGATGGCTCTGTCACAGGCTTCGACACCGATACCCGGCGAGGTGATGGCCGGAGCCAAACCGCCCGGGCCGATGGTTATATCGGGTTGGACGATATCCTGCTCCAGCAGATATCTGCCGTAGGACCCTTCGCACCATACGAGATCCGAACATCTGGCGCCGATGTGCCTGCCTGCGGCGGATAAAAAACCCGTCTCGCCGACCTGCGCGCCGAGTTGGCACCCGATGCCCGATTCCCGCGCCTTTCGGTATATGCGAGCGGTGTTCAGAAGCCCGCCGCACTTGGACACGCGCAGATTGAAAATATGGCATGCCTTGTGTTCTATCAGCCGGATTGCATCTGGATATGAGCACAGCGACTCATCGGCAACAACCGGGGTTATGCCGGCAGCGGTTATTTGCTGCATGCCCAAAATATCATCGCTTGGTACCGGCTGCTCAACGCCGCTGAGCAGAAAGGGCCGCAACGCCTCAAGCTGGCGCAACGCATCCGTGGCGCTCCATGCGCAGTTGGCATCGACGCGAATGCTGCACTCAGGGCCGAAAACGGCTCTTACCTGCGCAAGGAGCATGCGGTTGTCTTCCAGGGACGATCCGACCTTAACCTTGACGTAACGAATGCCGGCATCCCGCATAAAGACGGCCTGGGCGCGCACTGTTTCCGGATTGTCGCTTGCAAGCACCCCGCTGTAGCGCACCGGATCGTGTACCACCGGCCCCACCAGATGGCCCGCGCTTTGACCCGCCGCCTTCCCGGCAAGGTCCAGCAGCGAAAGTTCGCAGGCGCAAAATGCGGCATGCTGATTTCTCTCAAGGCCGTCCAGAAGGCAGAGCAACTGCTTCTGCAGATCCTCCGGCTGCTTGATCGGACGGCCGACAAAGGGCGGCAGGAGCACATCGCCCAGATTTTCCGCTACGCTTGCAATGGTTTCTCCGCTGACATAGGATCGGGGGCAGCTTTCCCCCCAGCCCGTCAGGCCGGTATCCGCAACGGCTCTGACAAGAATGTTTTCAGCCGTCTGGCGGGTCGCCAGATGATGGTGCACCGACTGCAGCAGCGGTATTGCAATCGTGATAACATCGAAACGCACTATCTTCATGAGCCGGACTCCCTGTGATTGTCGGACCTTGCAGGCATGCCTGTTATCCATTCGTGCAGGTCGCGCACGAACCGGTCGGGTGCGTCAAGCTGAAGCGAATGCCGCTGATCTTCATACATCAAGGTGCGCATTCCCGCAGATGCGCCTCGCTCCAAAAGGGCGCGAACGCAGTTGTTGTCGATGATGACATCGTGACCGGCCAGGAAGAGCAAGAGCGGGGTGCGGTTGCGGCCGATGTTTTTTTCGACAAAGCGGTCGAGCCGTCTGCTTTGCATAAGAAACCGCGCGGTAAAATCATGCAGGAGCAGGGCGTCGTTGCCGATGCATTCGAGAAAACGGGGCGTCCGGGTAAACATGGCGTCCTCGATCGGCAGACGCAGCGTTGATCGGGGAAACAGAAACGAGCCGAGCAACACCTTCATTTTGGCGAAAAGCCCAAGGTCTATATGCGTGCAGAGGCCGGGTGTGATCAACCCCAGACCGTCAATGCGGCCACGCTGCGTCAGACTGTATGCCAGTCCCAGCTTGCCGCCCCATGACATGCCCACTATGAACAGCCTGTCGTAGTCTGGTCTGATGGTGGCAACAAAGGCATCGATATCATCCAGCAGCATTTCATAGTGGTCGATATGGCCGGACATGAAGCCACGGTTTTCCCGGTTGATGCCGCTTCCGCGACGATCAAGACAAAAAACATCATAGCCGGTGTCGCAGAGCAGAAATCCCGGGGTTTCAAACCATGCCGCATGGCTCTCGATGCCGTTCAGGTAGATGATCGCGGTGCGCGGGCGGCGTGCAGGATGCTGGAAGGCGATATAGCCCAGAATGCTGCCGTCAAGGGCCGTGTAGTCGCGCTGAACATGGCGGCAGTCGGAGTGATCGGTTGCCGCATAACACGAAGCGGCGACCGCGCGTTCATCGGCTGCGCGGCAAGCCGCCGGCCCGGACAGGCAGACGGCCAGTGCGGCGCACACAGGCGGCAGAATGGATTTCAATATTGAAATAAGGGTCATCATACCCCTACCTATCACAGATTCGCTCTTCAAGGTGTTTTATCAGCAATGATTTCATTAATGCACGGTGAGTCAGTCGGTAAAGCGTGGCGTAAAGTGGTGCCCCCTTCTTTGTGGATGAGATATGGGAGAATTCTTAAGACCATAATGAGCCAAACGGAACGGCCCATAAATTGTCGCCAAAGGAGGCGGGAAATTCACCCGCATAGAGGATAATGCCGACAAACTGTTTATTTTTCAGCCGATTTTCTTGAAACCATTTTAAATGGTTGAAATCTCTTTTGCCGACAGCCGATCCGGCCTTTATTTCAATCCCCAGCAATGCATCATCTTCCCGTTCAATCAAAAAGTCGATCTCTCGTTTTTCCCGGTCACGATAGTGGAACAGCTCGTAACGACCGTTCCCGGCATCAGCCTGCGCCATCATTTCATTGAAAGCGAAGGTCTCGATCAGTTTGCCGGACCGGTCGGAATCAAACCGTATCCGGTCCATTTTCCGCGGCCTCCCTCAATGTGCCGTCATCCAGTGTGCGGCATTCCGTCTGATCGGACTCCAATTTGCGGGCCAATGTCGTTTTTCCGCATTGCCGGGGTCCCCCCAGCAACAACACCCGTCGTTCCAACATCATCTGCTCGATCGTGTGCTTTTGCCATCGCGGGTAATATGCTGTCATACCGAAATGCTCCTTCGCTATTTGACCCATTTTATTCCCGCTATTTTTATAATTTAATGATCACTATTTTACAAGTTTTATTCCCGCTATTTGTATAACATTGCAGACTCCCCCCCCAAAAGCATACCGTAGGGTAACCGCAGGAGCAGAGCTGTTGGATCAGTAGTCTCCCCAGAATCTCAATTCCACAGGAATAGCAGGCAGATGATAGATTGTTGGACCTGAATTGTTCCCGATACATCGACCTTATCACAGATTTAATCGGAAAAGCCGGTACACAACATTTTGTACCGGCCATCAGCTTTAAAAGGGAAGACTGTAAATGTCAATCCACGCAATCTGATTCATTGCCAAGGGCAACACTGATAGCCACTATCTTCACATCACGGAGATGAGTCGGCTATCATCGTGAAGAAAGCAACTACCAGTTGCGTCTCTTTGTGTTCGACGTGAATGACTGGTTACTTGACTTTTTCTATCTTGCTTTCGCATCTCAGGCAGAACTGGGCCAGCTCCCCATCTGCCTCTTTTTCATAACTGCACTGGTCACAGTAGTTTACTCTGCATTTCGGGCAGTCGTAAATTGCACTCACTTTTTCTTCTGTCCGATCGCTTAGTTGACCGACTGTAGCCCCACAAAAGAAGCAATAAGCTTTGAAATCGCTGTTACGTGAAACAGATTCAATCTTTTTCCCCTTCATTATCAGATCTCCTTTTTCATGGGAACTTCCTGAACTGGCTGATAATGCGGAACAATAAATTTGTCAATTGAAAAATGTCAATAATTTCATTATCCGGCGTGATAATCGAGGCTCTGGATGCCTTTTTAAGAAGGCGGAAGGTGGATTGACAAATTAAGGTTTAAGATCGACTAAACAGAATATCTTTTTGGGTATCGAATTTTACATTTTGTATCTTTTTAAATTCTTGAATTGTCGAAAGGCAAAATGTTTTTGAGTTTAAATTAATTGATTTCGTGCTGACTCGTTGATAAGTTGCTCGAAATAGAGTTTTAATATTCAAGCATGAAAGGACATGCGCGATGACGAAAAACATAAAATCGACAATTAAAAAGAAGGAAGAATCCTCGGTCATAGAGGTAGATTACAAGACTATTAATGCAGCGGTTCAATTCATCAACGAGAAAGCCAATGAAACGTTATATAAAGGGTCTATTGAGATTGGTGAATACCTTCTTAAGACTTTCTTTAATGGGGATATCAAAATGGCCGCATCGAAAAACCCAAAGAAGCTGGCCAGCTTCAACAAGTTGTGTGAGCGACCAGACTTATTAGTTAAATCCAACACACTTGGAATAATGGTTCGAGTCGCATCGCAAGAACAATATTTTATTAACAAACAAATTGATACTAAAGAATTGTCTTACACTCACAAAGCCTCTCTTGTAAAACTCGATAATGACAGTAAGAAAATCACCATACTAAATAAATGTATTAAAAATAAATGGACGACCAGGGAGTTTGAAACGGAGATTAAAATAGAATTAAGTAAGCTTACATCCAATCCTAAATATTCTCTTATTAGAACAACGAAGAAATATATTACAAAAATTGATGACGTATTGAAGAGTGTAGATGATACAACCCTCGACTTTGATACTGATGAACTTTCTAAAATGTCAGATAAAAGACGACATGAACTTTCCAAATATCTTAATGATTTGAAGGTTAAGGTTGAAGTTAACCGCAATAAATCAAAAGAAATATCAGAAAATTGTGATAAAATATTAGAACAACTTACCATGGTAGATGAAGAGAAAAAGGCAAATTTCCCCAAACGTGGCAGGAAACCAACTAAGGCAAAAGAGAATTGAACTACAACGGCGCCGTTGGAGTATCATGCTGTCAAGATCAAATGATTTATCATACACTTAACCTGTTGGGAGTTTTGGCACATGACCAATTCTTTTAAGGACGACAATCAACAAATTATACAGAAGATCATCTTTTTAATAAATTCTGAATCCTATGGAAACTGGTATAAAGCTGTAGCTATCATCCAAAAATATCTGCCTGAAAATATAACAAATTTCGATGATCTGGATTCGTATTTTGACCTACCTAAAAATGGCATCTTCTTTAATGATTTTCTATATGATTTGGATGAACTGCTTCAAAATAACGGAGTGGATGATTTAAACTTGCTTGTCAAAAGAGCAAAAATTTCAAGATGGGTGTACAAGCGATTCACCAAAGAGACTGAACTGAACATTGGTAATTTCAGAAACTTTGAAGCTGATTCATTATGGGAGCTTGGTAAAATTGATGAAGCGGAAGAACGTTTTCAAGAGTTAATCAAAACATTCCCTGAATTTACTTACGGTTATATCCATTATGGCGATTGTTATCTGATGTCGAATTGGAGCTATCAATATGGACCAAATTATGAACGTGCTGAAATAGTATATCGTATGGCGATAGAGAAACCTAATCTGTACGATATTGAAGTTGTTAAGGACAGGTTGAAGGACTTGTTAAAAGAGAAAGATAATCCAGAAATACGAGAGAAACGAAAAGTATTTAGATTAAAACTCATCCAGGAAAGGAAAGAAGCTATCATTTTGGATGATCTGGATCATGAAGTCCTTATTCCTGACAATGATTTGAACACAATCATAAGTGAACCCATTCCTTTATCCGCACCAATTGCAATGAAGAAGGATTCTTTACCAACTCATCATGATATACCATCCAGTAAATCTCAGAAGAACCAGAGGAAAGCTAAACAAAAGAAGCGGAAACAAGCAAGTGCTTCCAAGAAAAAGAATCGTCGTTAGTTAAATGATGTATCGATTTATTCGAGATGGGTGTGAAATGTCCGAAGCTATTCAACCAGATAAAGAATTGTTCCTTGAACTTTCGAAAATGAAAATGCCATTTGGGAAATATAAAGATAGCCTTTTAATAGACCTGCCCGAGCCATATGTGATCTGGCTTTCCCGTAAAGGCTTTCCAAAAGGAAAGCTCGGTCAAATGTTGCAAACAGTATATGAAATCAAACTCAATGGTCTTGAATATTTGTTTAACCCATTGAGGTAAAGACAAAATACATACCTTACCCGAAGGGCTATCAAGCACAACATCAAAAGGAACATAATGTGACCAAAACCGAATTTAAAACATTGGTGGCGATTATCAGAGACCCAATTGAAAGTTGATTCATCGTTTTCACCAAGAGATGTGAAACAAGGGACATGAAATGGAAAATAAGGATAATCCAGTAATTGGATATAGCGCATTTAGATTATTCGACGAATGCTATGAATATAATGAAAATGCTTGTTACATTGCTGATTCACAAGAATCCTTGAAAGAATTCCTTGAAGGAGCAATTTTCAATCGGGATGATTCAATACAGTGAATTTGAAAGTGCTTTGAAACTCGGTAAAGATGCGTGTATTGAAAGGGTAAAAGAGGATATTGAGCGGTACAGCTTGGATGATATTCACGCTGCAATGTCCGGGTGGGCCTGTTTCAATATAAAACCGAAAACGTTTTCACCATCTACGGATGAAAATAATGATTATTTTCATGTTAATTCCGGGCAACCATCAAGTAAATCGCAGAAGAATAAAGACAAGGCTAATAAGAAAAAGCGGAAACAAGCAAAAGCTTCAAAAAAGAAAAATCGCCGTTAATTTTAAGGAGTGCGCATGAAATTCAAAGGACGTTGGCATATATATGAAATGGAAATGTGGGGTGAGGATTACTTTAACCAGGAAGTTCAGGCCTACATTCGGATTGAAAAAAATGGTACCGGTGAATTCCAATTTGGTTATGTGCACGGCGAAATTGACGGAAAGATAACCAAACATACCAATGAAGACAGATTTGAATTCTCCTGGGTCGGCAATGACGAAAATGATCCAGCAAATGGCTGTGGTTGGATACAGCTCAGGGATTCAGATATAATTGAAGGTGAGTTTAGATTCCACATGGGAGATGATTCAACATTTCTTGCAAGGAGGACTGAAGAGTAATCATGGGGAAAGAATCAAACAAGAAGAAGTCCAAGAAGAAAAAAGTCGCCGTTAATGTTCAAAAGACAATTGAAAATCCTGTAACGCAAGTAGACGAGACCAATGACATAGACGAAGTCGATGAAGATATTTCCCGTGTAATGAAAATTTTAAATGTCGTTAATGAAGAAGATAAAGAAGGGAAATCCCTCATACACGGATAAATACCAGATACTGAGTCTTGAAGAATCTGATGACGACGAAAGTATCCTGGTAAATGTCAGACGTATTTCAGACAAGAAAAAATTTATTCTGCCGTTAGCGGATTTAAAATCGGTTGATAAAAATTCGATTAACTTTCAGTTGCTTGAAGACTTTTCAACGTGGTTTTGGAATAGATGATTTTTAACGACAAAATTTCAGGGAGAACCCATGGACTCCAATGCAAAACAAGAAAAATGTGAATACTGTGGTGAGAATGTACCCAGATACAACACGATTTATGTGTCCTCAGAAAAGAAATATGTCTGCTCCTGCCTCAAGTGTTACAATAAACGGATCGCTGAATACAATGACACTGATTTTGAACATGTTGAATTTGAACCTATCCTTTTGAAAGATACTGAAGGTGTTGATCATGAATTCCATTTCACAGTGCGGCATCTTGGTGATCGAGTTGGAATAGAATCCTTTGAAATCAAGGATGACCTACGAGGGGGATATGAATTCGCTGTTATCGGTGATATTGAGAAAGATATTTTTAAGTTATTTGGTAAGCTGTTTGAACGAATGCGACGAGGCTTGAACAGAAAACATTTGGAATGGAGTGATATTACCAATAGCTGGCAAATTTCAAAAGATGATGTTGTTAGAGCCAAAATCTCTTCTGATCTTGAAAACGATCAAGATTATCGACATCCCCCGTTAATTGTGATTGATGGTAAAGAAATCAAATGGGATGACTTTGGTCGGATGTTGATGACCTATGAAGGATTCAATTTTAAACTGGAGATTTTTGATCGGAGCGACGAGATTTTTTAAACATTTTTATGGTCATGAGTCGCCTTGTTGACTTCGACATTATTTCTAATTTTATCATTGAGATAGAGAGTTGTGACATATATTTTTTAATGCCCTATATTGTCGGATGCCAGTTTGTTCGGAACGTCATTTCGATTTAACAGATAATCGTGTTCTTTGTTCTCTTATCAACAGATTTAAGATAGCAAATAATGGCCGTCTTAAGAAACACCGGGGTGGGTGGACACGCACGGTGCTAATTTCTGAAGGAATCAAGACCTGAAATGACGAATGAAAGATACATCATGTCACTCACAACGGGCGGTCTCTTTCTCCGCGAGTCGATAAAGTTGGCGACGCTCTTTCTTGAGCAGGGTGACTGGAATGTCCTTAGAGACAAGGTTATTTCCGACAATCTGTTGCAAACGAGAACGCTGAGCACCTCAAAACGATTCTGTCGGGAAATCATCTCCAGGCTAAAAACACTCGACCCCCGTGAGATTGATTTACTGGTTCACGGCAGCGGTCAGGAGCAAGGCTGTCTTTTGTGGATCGCGGTTTGCCGTCGTTACAAATTCATTGCCGATTTTGCCGTCGAAATTATTCGGGAACGTTACATCAGTCTCAAGACCGATCTTCACTATGAAGACTTTGATTCCTTCTTTAACCGGAAATCAGAGTGGCATCCCGAGCTTGATATAATTAAGCCGGCGACTCGAAATAAGCTCCGTCAGGTGTTGTTCAAAATTCTGCGAGAAGCCGAACTTCTGACCAACGATTATACCATCAATGCCGCCATGTTGAGCCCCCGGCTCTTGGAAGCCATTTCGCACAATGGTTGTGAGGCCATTCTTTTTTTTCCTGCTTTTGAGTCCGATTTGAAAGGGAAGACGCGATGATTTCGGGTATCGAGAAAAAATCCATGCAAGAAAGATTTCAGCATCTGTTTGATGTGATCTCCGGAAAACGGTTTCTTCAGAAGCAAGGTCTCGGGAACGAAGTCCCTTTCTTCATTTGCCCTTTCAGACCGGAAGAGTGCGTCGAGATGGAACGGCTGCAACGGCAGCTTGTCAACAGTCTTTCGCATGCGGGTGTCCGCGTGCTCGAAATTAACCTCTATGATCTTTCTATCGAGATTCTTAAAGGACGGGACCTCTGGGAACAAATCCTCGATATAGAAAACTCGGTGTCCAAGGATCAGCTAAAAGAGTTACTCCAGGGGGTGTTGGATCCGGAGGCCCATTTGGTTCCCGCCATCGCCGCCAAGCTCGCGAACAATGAATTCGACGTGCTGTTTCTGGCCGGCGTCGGTGCGGTTTTTCCCTATATCCGATCTCACAATGTGCTGAACAACCTGCAAAGCACGGCAAAAGAAAAACCTACCGTCATGTTCTTTCCGGGGGCCTATACCCACTCCCTGGAATCGGGCGCATCGCTCGATCTTTTTGGAAGATTGCATGACGATAAATACTACCGGGCGTTCAACATCTTTCACTGCGAAGCCTAAACGAAGGAAACACGATGACGCTGAAAACTATTTTTAATAAGCCTGTTGACCGACCAATTGAAGGGGTCATCAAAGCCGACGATGAAGAAAGCCTTCTCCTTGAAACCGAAGAGTATGTGCTGACCAATGAGGTGGAAAAGCGTCTGGAGTCATTTCTGGATGCCTACAACACCTACGAGGGGGCCAATGGTGTTTGGGTTTCCGGCTTCTTCGGGTCCGGCAAATCCCACCTGTTGAAGATGCTGGCACTGCTTCTGGAGAATCGCCGGATCGACGGCGTTTCCGCTCTCGATCTGTTCCTTCCCAAGTGCGGCGATAACGAAATTCTCCGAGGGGATCTCAAGCGGGCCGTTGTTATTCCCTCAAAAAGTATCCTGTTCAACATCGACCAGAAGGCGGATGTTATCAGCAAAACTCAAATCGATGCGCTCCTTGCCGTATTCGTCAAGGTGTTCGACGAAATGTGTGGCTACTACGGCAAGCAGGGTCATATTGCTCAATTTGAGCGTGATCTCGATAGTCGAGGTCATTACGAGGCCTTCAAATCGGCTTACCATGCTCTGGCCGGGAAAAGCTGGGAAAAAGGGCGCGAACAGGCGCTGCTGGAGTCACAGAATATCGCCAAGGCCTACGCCCGGGCCACCGGCGGCGCGGATACCTCGGCAATGGGGATTCTCGATAAATACAGAAGCCAATATCGAGTCTCGATCGAGGACTTCGCCGATCAAATAAAGGCCTATGTGGATCGGCAATCTCCCGAGTTCCGGCTGAACTTCTTTGTTGACGAGGTCGGGCAGTACATCGCCGGAAACGTGAAGCTGATGACGAACCTTCAAACCATCGCCGAAAGCCTTGCCACCAAGTGCCGTGGCCGAGCCTGGATCATGGTGACCGCTCAGGAGGACATGAATTCGGTTGTCGGTGAAATGAGTACCCAGCAGGGTAACGATTTTTCCAAGATTCAGGCTCGTTTTGCCAACCGGATGAAACTTACCAGCGCCGATGTGGCCGAAGTGATCCAAAGGCGCCTGTTATTGAAAAACGATGAGGGGGTTCGACTGCTGTCAGACGTCTATCATGCGGAGGTGAACAACTTTAAAACCCTTTTTGACTTTGCGGATGGCTCGCCGATCTACCGCAATTTCCAGGACCGGGACCATTTTATCCACTGCTATCCCTTTATCCCTTACCAGTTCGTGCTGTTCCAGTCCGCGATTCAGAACTTATCCCAACATAATGCCTTTGAAGGAAAACACAGCTCGGTCGGTGAGCGCTCCATGCTGGGCGTATTCCAGCAGGTGGCCATTCAAATCGGAGATCATCAAATCGGACAGCTTGCTACCTTTGACCTGATGTTCGAAGGGATTCGAACGGTTCTGAAATCCAATATTCAGCGCTCCATCCTGCAATCCGAAAAGCAGCTCGACAACCCATTTGCCATTCGGCTGCTGAAAACGCTTTTTCTCGTCAAGTACGTCAAGGAATTTAAGCCGACAGTCCGCAACCTCTGCGTGCTGATGCTGGATCACTTCAAGCAAGATCTGCCCCAACTGCGCCGGCAGGTAGAAGAGGCGCTCAACCTGCTGGAACAGCAGACCTACATTCAGCGCCATGGAGACCTCTACGCGTATCTCACCGACGAGGAAAAGGACGTCGAGCAGGAGATCAAAAACACCGAAGTTGAATCCACCGAGATCGCCGCGGAGCTTGAAAAGATCATTTTTGATTATGTCATCAAGAACCGAAAGATTCGCTACGACGAGAACGGGCAGGACTACCCCTATTCCAGGAAACTCGATGACCGCCTGCACGGTCGGGAATATGAGCTTTCGATCAATGCGATAACCCCTTTTCACGAATTTGCAGGAAATGAACAAACTTTACGAAGGCACTCGTTCAACCGGGAAGAGTTGCTGATCGTGATGCCGCCGGATGATCGACTTGTGCGCGATATTTTAATGTACAAACGAACTGAAAAATACATCAAGCAGAACATTTCCATCACTCAGCAAGAAGGGATCAAACGTATCCTGACCGATAAGGGCTTCCAGAACGCGGATCGCTATGCGGAGTTGAAGCAGCTTATCCAGATGCTTCTTGGCAAAGCCAAACTTTTTGTGGCGGGCAATGAGGTCGAAATCGGTGGCGAAGATCCCCAGGCCCGAATCACCAAGGGGTTTCACCAACTCATTATACGCGCTTATCCGAACCTGCGCATGCTGCGCGGAATTGTCTACACCGAAAACGATGTCGCCAAATGCCTCAAACAGTCCAAGGAGGGGCTGTTCGGTAATGATGTGACATCACTGGCCGAATCAGAGCAGGAATTGCTTGCTTTCATCCAGAGCAACAGCCGCGGTGGAGTGCGCACGACCCTGAAGAGCCTGCTGGAAAATTTCGAGCGCAAGCCGTACGGCTGGCCCTATGCGGCCGTGCTCTGCACTCTTGCCCATCTTTGCGCCCGGGGCAAGGTTGAGGTTCGGACCGACG
Organism: Pseudomonadota bacterium; assembly: GCA_043797445.1. Lineage (GTDB taxonomy): Bacteria > Desulfobacterota > Desulfobacteria > Desulfobacterales > JAFDDL01 > JAZDPP01. The sequence goes on along the minus strand of JAZDPP010000014.1, from coordinate 32,284 downwards.
GAACAATCCTTGAGGAAGACGACCTCGAACGCGCGCTTCGCAACACGCACGGCCATGGCAATGTGGTACTGGAACCCCAGGTCGATTTTACCCCATCCCAGATTCGCAGCCTCAAGGAGTTCTATGAGGATTTTTTCGATAGTCCCCCCCGTGCCACTGAAGCAAAGGCACTTGCCAAGGAGACCGGTGGGGCCTTGAAGGACATGATACATAACCTAACCCCCCTGGCGGCGCAGTCGGCACAGTATCCTTTCCTGAATGTGCTAACCCCGGTTGTTGAGAAGCTGAAGGGGCTCGCCGGCAAACCCTACGCCTGGTATCTGACCGGGCTTTTGTGTGAGGATAATGCCCTGATCGAGCTGAAAGAAAAGATTATCGACCCGGTTCGAAAGTTCATGAACGGGCCGCAAAAGGGTATTTTCGACGCTGCCCTTAAATTTGTGCAGGCGCAGGATGCGAATTTTGGTTATATTGGGGAGGGGGCAGAAGGAGAGGGGGCGGGGGGCAGGGGGCAGGGGGCAGAAGAAAGGGGGCAGGGGACGGAGGATTGTGTACAAGAAACAGGCGACGGTTGGCGATCCGCGGCGCATTCTGCACCCTGCCACCTGCACCCTGCCACCCTCTTGCTGCAAGTACTGGCTGATCCGGAATGTTTCAAGGGCAACGGCATGCAGCAGGTGAAGACCCTGGTGGACACGCTGCAGGAAAAGATTGCGGCGCGGGTCGAGTCGGAGATCTCCGACGCCAGGGATACAGCCCAGGCACTTAAGGACCGTCTTTGCGGGATGGCCGAATTTTCCGTGCTTGCACCCCTTCAGAAGGAGGAAATCACTCGGCCATTTTACGAGTTTGCCCAGTCGGTTGGACAACAGAAATTGATTGCCGTGATCCGGGATAATCTGCGGCGTTTTGAGGAATCGGATTACCAGCGGCTGCTTTCCCAAATGGCTTCCTGGGCTAAACCCACACCAAAGCAAACCCCTTCGGGGGGAAGCGAACCGGCGCAAGCTTCAGGAAAGAACACCGCAGTAACGCCGATTAAACCGGAAGCCCCTGTTGAATACGTGCCAGGCCGAAATCTCAGGTTTTCCTTTGATAAAGCCTGGCTTGCCGATGAGTCGGATGTGGACCGGTACCTCAAGGCCATGCGGGATGCGCTTTTGGCTGAGATCCGGAAAGGGAAACGGATACAGATTTAGGAGACACAAATGAATGTATATGAAGAGGATATAGAAAAACATGGCGAACGTAAGGGGGCCCACTATGTGCGCGGGTCATAAGTTATGTGCCAGAGGCTCAAAGCTAATGAGCCGGCTCATAACAGGCTCATAACAGGCTCATAACTCGATGGCCACCATGAAAAAGCAAGATTTAAGAATGCGAGGGACACAAATAAATAAATGCGGATTTTGATTGGATGACCATTTTCCCGACGCCGGGAAAATGGTGGAGAAAGGGGGAGGGGGAATGGACAGACATGTAATGCAGAAGCTACAGAATCAATTTGAAGCCCTCGGTCACAGGATCCCGGATGCGGATGTGAAATTCTGGTTTGCAAGGGATCTGCAAGAGCCGCTTGATTATATCAAATGGGAGAATTTTCTCACAGCCGTTAAACGAGCCTTCGAGTCCTCTGAAGCAATTGGAGATGTCTATCTATGATTACGCGACTTGAACTGAAAAACTTTACCGCCTTTAGCAACTTGAGCATCGATTTTTCACCTAAGATCAATGTGATTATCGGCGAGAACGGCACCGGCAAAACTCACCTGCTTAAAGCAGCCTATGGGTTCTGCGCCGGCGGCACGGTGTTCAAGAACAAGCCCGATATCAGCAAGGTCGATCTTGAGGCGGCACTCACCTCCAAGTTGCTGCGGCTTTTCATGCCGCTGGATGAAAAGCTCGGCAAGATGCGTCGCCACGGTGTAGCCGAGAATGCTCAGTTGGAGGCCCGTTTTGCCTTGGACAAGAAGGTGGTAATGACCTTCCACACTAACTCCAAGTCATTGGCTATTCAAGAAAGTACGAATTATGAGCTGTACCAATCGGAGCCGGTATTCATCCCGACCAAGGAAGTGCTCTCTTTCATGAAGGGGTTCAATAGCCTGTATGAAAAATATGGACTCTCTTTCGATCAGAGCTATCAGGACATCTGTCTGCTTCTGGACCTGCCGGAAGTGCGGCCCGAGACGCTGCATGAAAAATCCAAGTGGGCAATGACCGAGATCGAGGGAATCTGCGGCGGACGCTTTGTGTTCTACGGTGGCGGAAAGGTCACCTTTAAAACAGAGAACGCCGAATACTCGGCCAACTCCATGGCCGAAGGTTTCCGCAAGGCGGGGATGCTTTCGCGCCTGCTCGAAACCGGTGCCATCCAACCAGGCATCAGCGGACCGCTCTTCTGGGACGAGCCTGAATCCAACATGAATCCCAAGCTGATGAAGCTACTGGTTCAGATTCTGCTGGAGCTGTCTCGCAACGGGCAGCAGATCATTCTGGCGACTCATGACTATGTGCTTCTCAAGTGGTTCGACCTGCTCACGGACAAAGGCAAGGAAGACCACGTGCGCTTCCATAGCCTCTATCGTGACCCAGTCACCTCCGAGATCAAAGTCGCTTCCACCGAAGACTATCTGAAAATCACGCCGAATCCGATTGATGAAGCCTTTGGCTTTCTGATCAACCAGGAGATCGAAAACGACATGGGGGGCCTCGGCAAATGAAGGTAGTTGAGGCTGATGGTTTCGAGTTCCGGTTTGCGGACGCCCTGGATGCGTTCGTCTTTGACGAGAAGGACAACACCAAACCCACATTTCACGGAGCACCCATGAAGGGTGTCGATATCGTGGCCGAGTTTGACGAGGCTTATGTCTACGTCGAACTGAAGGACTACGACGATCAGTCTATTTTTGACGTCCTCGGTTCTGCGACGGATGAGGAAAAGGAAACCCGTCAGAAGCACTTCAAGTGGCTGAAGAATTATCTGAAATACAAGTTCAGGGATTCCTACCTCTACCGGCACGCCGAGCAGAAGGTGGAAAAGCCGATCCACTACGTTTGCCTGATCACCTTTGACAACGCCTTAAACAGCCGGATGCAGAAATCCCTGAAACAGGAGTTGCCGGTGGGCAGAGCATCACGCCGCTGGGTTCAGGCCCTGGCCAAGAGCTGTCACGTCGTGAACCTCGATAAATGGAACGAAAATTCCCCGAAGTGGCCGGTTACGCGCCTGGCCGCCGCTGTTGCAGGAGGAGCATAAATAGATGGACACCTCAAAACTTAAAAAATTCGCTCAATTTGCCAGACGCAGCCTAATTGAGCAGATATCCGGCAAACTAAAGTTGGTGCTGGCCGAGGAAAGCGTGGCCCGGCGGGAGAGTGCCGCAGCGGTTAAAAAGCTCGAAGAGCAGATCGGGGCAAATGGCGAAAGTCAAGTGATTGAAAAGGTCGCCTATACCTGGTTTAATCGTTTCTGCGCCCTGCGATTCATGGATGTGAACCGCTACACCCGCATTGGTGTGGTATCGCCTGCTGAGGGGCAGTTTCAGCCTGAGATTTTAGCCGAGGCCAAGATGGGCCATATCGACGAAGGCATGGTGCCCGAGAAAGCCCGGCAGAAAATTTTTGCGTTGCTGGACGGCAAGGTTCCCAGTAACGATCCGCAGACCGAGGCGTACCGACTGCTCGTGGTTGCCGTCTGTAACGACTACCACAATGCCATGCCCTACCTGTTCGAGCGCATCGCCGATTACACGGAACTGCTGATGCCGGACGATCTGCTTTCGGGAAACTCCATTTTGGCTTATACCCGCGAGGCGATGACGCCCGATGCCTGCCGGGATGTGGAGGTGATCGGATGGCTCTACCAGTTTTATATCAGCGAGAAGAAGGACGAGGTCTTTGATGGCCTTAAGAAGAACAAGAAAATCACCCCGGAGAATATTCCGGCGGCGACACAACTTTTCACCCCGCACTGGATCGTGCGGTATCTGGTGGAAAATTCCCTCGGCCGCCTCTGGATGCTCAATCGCCCAAATTCGGGGCTGATTGACCGGATGGAGTATTACATCAAGCCCGAGGAAGCAGAAACCGATTTTCTCCGCATCAGCAAGCCGGAAGAACTGAAGGTCTGTGATCCGGCCTGCGGCTCCGGCCACATGCTGACCTATGCCTTCGACCTGCTACATGCCATCTATGAGGAGGAAGGCTACGAGCCTGCTGAGATCCCGGAAAAGATCCTCACCCACAACCTCTACGGCATTGAAATTGATGAACGCGCCGGGGAACTGGCCGCATTTGCCCTGACCATGAAGGCCCGCGCCAAACATCGCCGCTTTTTCAGCAAGAAGATCGCACCCAATATCTGCGTGCTGGAAAATATCTGGTTCAATGAGGGTGAACTGAAAAGTTACATGGACTTTGTCGGGTGGGATCTTTTTACCGCGCCTTTGCAAACCACCCTGCGGCAGTTTGAAGAGGCCGATAACTTCGGGTCTTTAATTCGCCCAGCGGTGCGCGATGTGGCGTGGGTATTAAAAACGCTGAAAGAGAAGAACGTCTCTGGACAAATTTTTCTAAGCAAGACCCATCCGAAGGTGCTGAGAGTATTGCAACAGGCCGACTACCTTAGCCCGAAATATCATGTGGTGATTGCCAATCCGCCGTATATGGGGGGTAAGGGGATGAATGGGCGCTTGGGGGCGTGGCTCAAGGACAACTATCCGGATGTTAAGTCGGATTTGTTTTCAGCGTTTGTAATTCGCATCACTGAAATCGCCTTGACCGGCGGATTTGTCGGAATGATGACACCTTTTAACTGGATGTTTCTTAGCTCATTCGAGAAATTACGTACCAGAATCCTTAACAATTTTACGCTTACGAATTTAGTACGGCCAGAATTCCACGCATTCTTCGATTCTGCGTATGTGACAATTTGCGGCTTCACTCTTTTTTTAAGATCATCTCCAAGCCACAAAGGTGCTTTCATAGATTTGCAGAAGTTTTACGGTGTTGATATTCAGCCAGTTAAAGCTCTCGAAGCAATAAAAAATCCAGATTGTGGCTGGTTCTACCGTGCCTCTGCCGCCGACTTTAAAAAAATTCCCGGCAGCCCGATTGCGTATGATATGCCCGAAAAACTGTTAAAACAATATTCAAAGAGACCTCTCATAAAGGATTTTGTCGATGCAAAATCAGGGCAAAATACGGGAGACAACAACAGATTCGTCAGATATTGGTTTGAAGTAAATTATTCCAACATTGGGTTTGGAACAGAAAATTTAGAAGATACTGAAAATGATCATCCGAAATGGTATCCGTACAATAAGGGTGGTGAATTTAGAAAGTGGTATGGAAATTTTGAAAATGTTGTGAATTGGGCTCAAAATGGGAGGGAAATAAAAGAATATGCTATACAGCGAAATAATGGCGGCCACTGGTCGAGATATATTCAGAATTTAGATTATATGTTCCGGGAGGGGATTACTTGGACGTTTATTAGCTCTTCCCATTTTGGAGCTATATATACCCCTCATGGTCATCTGTTTGATTACGCAGGATGTTCAGCATTTCCCAAGAATAAAAGTGTTCAAAAATACATTGGCTATTTTTGTTCTGGAATTGCACAATATATTCTCAAATTCATGAATCCTACCTTGAATCTCCAGCCGGGAAATGTCGGCACACTGCCTGAGCCAGAGATTCAGTCAGAGGTATTAGATTCTCTTGACAGAGATGTCGATCAGTTGATTGAATTGTCAAGAAAGTCGTGGGATTCTATGGAGAGATCTTGGAGCTTTTTAAAGAATCCTCTGATAGCTTCGAATACAAAAAGAGAAAGCCTTTTATCTGCATATAACTCATTGAATGCTGAGTGGAAAAGTGAATTTCAAAAAGCTTTAAAATTGGAGACTCAAAACAAACACCGATTCATTGATGCGTTTGATCTCAACAATATTGTTGCAAGTGAAGTTGCTTCATCTGAAGTCACTTTGGATAGCAACCCGTATTACCGTTACGGCGGCGATAAGAGCGAAGACGAGCTGGAATCCCTGCTGCTTGCCGACACCATGAAGGAGTTTATCTCCTACGCCGTGGGCTGCATGTTCGGCCGCTATGCGCTGGACAAGCCGGGGCTGATTCTTGCCAACCAAGGTGAAACCATTGAGGATTATCTGAAGCAAATCCCCGAACCGATCTTCCCTGCGGATGACAACAACGTCATGCCCCTTCTCGACGGCGACTGGTTCACGGATGACATCACGCCCCGCTTTCGCAAATTCCTTCGCATCACCTTTGGCGATGAGCACTACGAGGAGAACCTCAAGTTCATCGAGAAGGCGCTGGGTAAAGACATCCGCAAGTATTTTCTTAAAGATTTTTATAGCGACCATGTGCGCCGCTACAAAAAGCGGCCCATTTACTGGCTGTTTTCAAGCCCCAAGGGCAGCTTCAATGCCCTCATTTACATGCATCGCTACCGCCCGGACACGGTGAGCGTGGTGCTGAATGATTATCTGCGCGAATTTCGCGCTAAACTGACCGCCCGAAAGGAACATCTGGAAGCGGTGAGTATCAGCGCCGGTGCCTCCTCGGGAGAAAAAACCAAGGCGCTAAAAGAGATCGAAACCTTAAAAAAGATGATAAACGAGTTGAGCGCCTACGAACGCGAGGTGCTCTATCCGCTCGCCACCCAACAGGTGACAATCGACCTTGACGACGGGGTGAAGGTGAATTACCTGAAATTCGGCGCGGCCTTAAAGAAGATCCTTGGTCTGGACGCGAAAGATGCGGAGTGAACCTGACATGAAAACCGAGAACATCATATTACCAGCTTTTAATTTCTGCAAATTAGTCGGTGTGATCACCCTGCAAAGTTGGATGTTCAGGGAGGCAATTCGTTGAGCGATTATCTCCAGATGCTTTTACAACGGCCCGAAGGCAAAACGCTGGAATTCAAGCGGGATTTGTCTTCGCCCAAACGGTTGCTGAAAACTTTGGTGGCGTTTGCCAATACCGCCGGCGGGCGTTTGATTGTCGGGATGGATGACAATCGGCAGGTTACCGGCGTTGAACAGCCACTGGATGAAGAAGAACGTCTTTGCAGTCTGATTGCCGACTCCATCTCACCGCGTTTGGTTCCTAATGTGGAGTTAATGACAGTCGAAGGAAAAACGCTGCTGGTGGTTGAGGTGTTTGTCAGTGGATCACGCCCCCACTGGCTCAAGGCAGAAGGGTCTGAGAATGGCGTCTATGTCCGTTTGGGTTCAACCAATCGGCAGGCTGATCGGGAACTGATAGCCGAACTGCGACGCTCCGCAGAAGGGGGCGCTTTTGATGAAATGCCCATGCCTGAGCTCTCTACAGACGATCTGGATCTCTCGGCGGCACAAGCATTGTTTGCCGGGGTGCGGACACTGGATGAGCAGACATTGCGCACATTGAAGTTGTTGACCCCCAATCAAGGACGTTTGGTCCCCACCAAAGGAGCGGTCTTGCTGTTTGGCAAACAACGCAATCTGCACTTTTCCGATGCCTGGGCGCAATGTGGCCGTTTTGTCGGCAAAGACAAGGCAGAAATATTCGACCATATCGAAATATATGATCATCTGCCGCAGGCGGTGGATAGCATCCTGTTGTTTTTAAAAAAACATGCCATGCGCAGCGCGGACTTTTCAGCGGTCCGGCGCAAAGATGTTTGGAGTATCCCCCTTGGCATTTTACGTGAGGCGGTGATTAACGCTCTGGTCCACGCCGACTATTCTCAGCGCGGCGCGCCCATTCGTATAGCCTTTTTTGACGACCGTATTGAAATTGAAAACCCCGGCATCCTGCTGCCCGGTATGACGGTTGAAGACATGCGCCAAGGTGTATCCAAAATTCGCAACCATGTGCTTGCCCGGGTATTCCGTGAGCTTAACCTTATTGAACAGTGGGGCAGCGGCGTGCGCCGCATGTTCAAAGAAGCGGAAGATCAAGGCTTGCCCGAACCGAAAATTATTGAAATCGGTATGCGGATTCGCTTTACCGTGCCCCTGTTAGAACAGATACTTGTTCAGCCCGCTACCGTAGAAGTCGAGGCACAAGTCGAGGCACAAGTCGATTTGCACATTCTCGCGGCGTGTGCCGCCGCTCCGTTTTCGTCGGCTGAAATCGCTGCCACCCTTGGGCACAAACAATTGAGCGGCAATCTGCGCAAAGCGCTGCCGCGTTTGAGAGCAGCCGGACTGCTTGAATACACCATTCCCGAAAAACCCAACAGCCGCCTGCAGAAATACCGGCTGACCGAGAAAGGCAGGTCGTTTATCGCTACAAAACACACGGAGAAAGGGGCGGTTAAACAAGAAATCGAAGGCGGCAAATGAATATGAATGATCGCATTGTCCAAGCACTGACGAAGCTCTTTGAGCGTTACCGCATCGTCTTTTGGTATGACGCCAAAAAGGAACTGCGTGCCGATTTCGAGGCGCTGGCGTTGGACGGGATTGAAAAGGTGGAGCTAACCAACAATGAGTTCGGGGTTAAACACCGAATTCTGCGGGCGCAACCGGAGCAGAAGTTTCTTCCATGCCTATCCGGTTAGCCCCCAAACCGCGGTTTCAGGCATTGGAGATACGCCTCCGTAGCGCAAACACGTGGCTCCATTCTATCAAAAGATGTTTTTGGGGGGCAACCGGATAGGCATGGTTTCTTCTCTACCGCGAAGGTCCACAGCCCGACGACCTGGACAACTGGCTGCTGGATGTTCAGTTGGCCCAGGGTGAATTTCGCACCGACCAGGCCGCGATCTGGCTCTCCGAGCTGGAGTTGGGGCTTGAGTTTACCGATGTGGTGCAGGCGCATGCGGAGTTCTATCAGGCGGCTAAGCGCAAGGATGCGCTAAAGCAACTCCTTAAACGCGATGATACTCCCGGCATGATCCGCCTGAAGATGCTGGCGGTGTGTGCGGGGTGTAAAACGGACCCGCGCATGGATGCCGTGGTGGAAAACCTGCTGGCGGAACTGGCCGATAAGCGGGACGATAAGGTGAAACTGATCGGCCGTTGCAGCCTGGAGGGTTTTCTCTGGGAGCAGATGACGCGCTGTTACGGCTACAAGTCCGATGAGCCGGGTATCAAAGATTTCGTCATCCAACTTTTCAACTACTGCTATTTGCAGAATTTCACCACCTCCAGCCCGCTGCCCCCTGCCCCCTGCCCCCTGTCCCCTTGCTGTCCCCTTACAGCTCCCTTATCTCCAGATGCCCTCGTCTTCCTCAAGCACTGGAAAGACAGCCGTTCTTTTGAAGCGAGTTTTGAATCGCTTTCCGCTGAGTGTGCCGATGTGCTCGGCATCGAACAGGATCTGGCCAAGCGGGATTACCGTGAGGTGATCGAGCTGGATTGCTTCCCCCTGATTGATCAGAAAATTATCAGCGAGCTGGTTAAGGCCGTGGCATCCCGGACCGTATCAAGCGGCGATGTAGCGCTTTGGGTTCGTCCGCGCCGGCAGGGCCATTGGTTCGGAGAGTATCGCCACCTCTACGAAGCCGTTGATTTTGCCGCACAGTTCATGCAGACCATGGATGAGGCGGTATTAACCATGGTCAGTCTGGCGGATGGCGTTCAGCGTTACAGCCGTTTCTGGTTCCCATTGGATCAACTCTACCGAAAGTTCACTTACCATGTCCGCATGTCGGGGCAGGCCTCTCTAATGGGGGCATTATCCGAGCGAATTGAGAACCTCTATTCGAATAATTATCTGCTGAAGGTCAATGACCACTGGCAGTCTTTCGTCGACGAAACGGGCAAATGGGAGGCCCCTCCCGTCCCGCTGCAAAAGGATTTTTTCAGTCGCTGGGTGCAGCCTTTTCTGAAGAAGGACAACAAGGTCTGTGTCATCATTTCGGACGCCTTCCGCTATGAGATCGGCGACGAGTTATTGAGCCTCATCCGCCGGGAGGATCGATTCGAGGCTCATCTGGAACCCGCCTTGACCCTGTTGCCGAGCTATACCCAGCTGGGCATGGCGGCGCTATTGCCCCATAAGGAATTGACCCTGGCCGACAACGATTCCGGAGCCGTTCTCGCGGATGGTCAAAGCTCTCAAGGCACGGCCAACCGCATCAAGATCCTTGCGCAGGCCATTGCCCAACGGGCCACCGCAGTGAAGGCTGATGAATTGATGGCGTTAAATAAAGAGGATTGCAGAGGGTTAATTCGGGATCACGATGTGGTCTACGTATATCATAACCACATTGATGCAATCGGCGGCAAACGCGAAACGGAAGAACGCGTATTCGAGGCCGTGGAAGAGACCCTGCAGGATCTGATTCGATTGATTAAAAAACTCACCGGGGCAAACGCCAACAACCTTCTCATAACCTCGGACCATGGTTTCATCTACCAGAACCGGGCCATGGAGGAGAGCGATTTTTCCGGTTGCGATGCCGTTGGGGACCTGATTCTGTTCCGTGACCGGCGTTTTGTGTTGGGCAAGGGGTTGAAGGAGGTTTCGGGCCTTCGCAAGTTCCAATCCGCCCAGCTTGGACTGGTCGGCGATGTGGAAGTGCAGATCCCGAAATCAATTAACCGGCTGCGACTGAAGGGGTCGGGAAGCCGATTCGTCCACGGGGGCGCATCGCTTCAGGAGGTGGTGGTCCCGGTCCTCAAGATCAATAAAAAGCGGCAGAGCGATATCTCGGCGGTTGAAGTCGATATTTTGCGAGGATCAAGTTCTGTGATCACCTCCGGTCAGTTGGCTGTCGCTCTCTACCAGGCTCAGCCGGTAACCGACAAGGTGCAGCCGAGAATCCTCCGGGCGGGTATCTTCACCCAGGCGGGCAATCTGATTTCCGATAGCCACGAGCTGACGTTTGACCTGGCATCCAACAACCCGAGGGAAAGGGAGCAACAGGTGCGTTTTCTCCTGACCCGCAAGGCGGATGAAGCCAATGGCCAGGAGGTGATCCTGAAACTGGAGGAAAAACATGTCGGGACCTCTCATTACAAAGAGTACAAGTCGCTCCGGTATATGATGCGGCGCTCATTTACCAGCGATTTTGATTTTTGAGCCATCAGCCATCAGCCATCAGCCATCAGCCGTCAGCTGTCAGCCATCAGCCATCAGCCATCAGCCATCAGCCGTCAGCTGTCAGCCGTCAGCTGTCAGCCATCAGCTGTCAGCAGTCAGCTGTCAGCCGTCAGCTGTCAGCAGTCAGCTGTCAGCCGTCAGCTGTCAGCCATCAGCTGTCAGCCATCAGTAATCAGTTGTCAGTAAGAAGGGGTTGTTAAAATGAAATTTGAAGAGATGGAAGTTTGGAAAAGATCGGCACGGCTTTCGGCGGAATTGTATAAACACTTTTCCGGTTGTAACGATTTTGGGTTTAGGGATCAAATAACCCGGTCCGGATTGTCGGTACCCAACAATATTGCGGAAGGTGCTGAACGTGAATCAAAAAAAGATTTTATCCGCTTCCTCCAGTATGCAAAAGGCTCATGCGGTGAACTTCGGACACAACTGTATATCGGAATGGACGTTGGTTATATCCCGCTGGAGCAAGGAAAATTGTGGCTGAAGGAAACCCGTGAATTATCGGCTATGCTGGTCGGTTTTACCAACTCAATCCGAAATCAACTGAATACTGAAGGCTGAAGGCTGAAGGCTGAAGGCTGATGGCTGATGGCTGAAAACTGATGGCTGATGGCTGATGGCTGATGGCTGACGGCTAATTACCGAGGACTAATTCCCAATGACATCTCTCGACAATAAAATAAACACCCACTTTCCGGGACTCGTTGTTCGGAAAGATCTCGTCAAGACGGTCAAGGGCAACGCCATTGTTCCCTCCTACGTGCTTGAATATCTGCTGGGGCAATATTGCGCGACCAGCGACGAGGCTTCAATTGCGACAGGTATCGAGACCGTCAAGGAGATCCTGCGCAAGCACTATGTGCATCGAAACGAAGCGGGCCTGGCCCGTTCCAATATTAAGGAAAAGGGGCGCTATAAAGTCATCGATAAGATCAGCGTGGCGCTGAATGACAGGACAGATGCCTACGAGGCGGAGTTTTCCAACCTCGGCATCAAGAAGGTGGTGGTAGATTCCGGGACAGTGAAAGCGCACCCCAAGCTCTTGGTCAGCGGCGTCTGGTGCATCGCCGATATCGAATCCGAGTTCACCGAGGAAAAAAACGCCAGCCCCTGGATATTATCGGCGCTAAAACCGATCCAGCTGTCTCACTTCGATTTTGGCGGTTATGTTGAAGCCAGGAAGCAATTTAACACCGACGAGTGGATCGATCTTTTGATCCAGAGCATCGGTTTCAACCCGGAGATGTTTGGCCGGCGGAGCAAGTTTTCCCAACTGATCCGGCTCATCCCCTTCTGCGAGCGCAACTACAACCTGATCGAACTCGGCCCCAAGGGAACGGGAAAATCCCACATCTATTCGGAGTTTTCACCCCACGGCATTCTGCTCTCCGGCGGCGAGGTGACCGTTCCCAAGCTATTTGTAAATAACGCCTCCGGTAAGATCGGCCTTGTCGGCTACTGGGATGCAGTCGCCTTCGATGAGTTCGCAGGGAAACAAAAGAAGGTGGATAAGGCGCTTGTGGATATCCTGAAAAATTATATGGCCAATAAGTCCTTCTCAAGGGGCGTTGAAACCCTCGGCGCGGAGGCATCCATGGTTTTTGTCGGGAATACCCAGCACACCGTGCCTTACATGCTCAAGCATTCAGATCTGTTCGACGAGCTGCCCGAAAAGTTCTATGACTCGGCATTTTTAGACCGTATTCATTTTTACATTCCCGGCTGGGAGGTGGATATCATTCGTGGCGAGATGTTTTCCAATGGCTATGGTTTTGTGGTGGATTACCTCGCCGAGATTCTCCGGTCACTGCGCAACCACGACTATTCAGATCGCTACAAAGCGCATTTTTCGCTTTCCACCGATATTTCGACCCGAGACCGGGACGGTATCAATAAAACGTTTTCAGGCCTGATGAAGATCCTTTTCCCAGATGGAGGCGCATCCAAGGAGGAGATCGAGGAACTGCTGAAGTTCGCCATTGAAGGCCGAAAGCGAATCAAAGATCAATTGATGCGGATCGATACCACTTACCCACGGGTGAAATTTGCCTATCTGGATACCACGGGAAAAACCCGGCTGGTGAAAACACTTGAAGAAGAGGAGTATCCCCATTACTACCACAAGACCGTAGCTGAAGAGGAAGCCGGAGCAACTGATACCGGCATCGGTTCCCAAGAAATTCCAGATTCCCCACACGGAGCTTCTTCCGATGCCCAACCTGCCGTCAAGGAACAACATCTGACTTTCCAGGAAAACCAGAGGGGCATCTCTTTTGACACCTTGCTCGGCCCATATCTGCGCGGCGCAAGCCGGATTACCATGACAGACCCCTATATCCGCCTGTTTTATCAAATGCGTAACTTCATGGAATTCCTTGAAACAGTCGCAAAAAACAAGCCCAAGGACGAAGATGTCACTGTTCACCTGGTAACAACAGAAGACGAGTTCAAAGGGGCACCACAGAAAGAGAATTTCGTGAAAATCAAGGAATCCTGCGGCGCCGTTGGTATTGACTTTACCTGGGAATTTGACTCAACCGGGACTATTCACGCTCGCCACATCGTGACCGATCATGGATGGAAGATCCTTCTGGATCGAGGCCTGGATATCTTCCAGCACTATGAGATGAACGATGCCTTCACTTTTGCCAACCGCCTTCAGCAATATCGGTCTTGTAAGGCCTTCGAGGCTACATTTATTAAAAATGAAATCTGTTCACATAGCACTGCTGCGGCAAGATCATGATTATTCATTTTGAATGACACCAATGCTGAATTGGAATTTCCACTTCGATAATAAGGATAGAATATGAGAAAAGAGACATTACCCGTTCCATTTCCAAGATCGTACTGGGTTATCCCTGGCGTATTCATGGCCGGAGAATTTCCAGGTGCGCAAAGCCAGATTGAGGCAGACCATAAGCTTATCAAACTGATTGATTGCGGAATTCAGCACATCATTTGTTTGATGCAGCCACAAGGGCATTACGACGTACACAGGCATGACCGCAAATGCTTACCAGCGCTGGCTTTACACTCAAGGGGAGCTGTCTGCTAAATATATCGATATTAGCGGTGAAGGAGCGGGATGGCTGATCCAGCAACAGGCTTTGCACAACCGCCGGGCACCGGGGAACACCTGCATTTCAGCTCTTAAGGAGATGTCGAAAACCGATAAACCAGCCCGTAATAACAGCAAGGGATGTGGCGGGGTGATGCGGATGGCGCCGGCTGGATTGTTTCACTGGCGCCTGAAAAACTACCATTCACCGCAGGAAACCTTCCAACTCGGAAAGGAACTGGCAGCGCTAACTCACGGTCACCCTACCGGAGCGCTTACTGGTGAGGTGCTGGCTATTTTGATTAGTTAGCCGGTTCCACCCGTCCATGACGGAACCATTCAGGATCATCAGATTTACGCTTCCAGAACGAGCATCCCCACCGGAAATTGCGCCAACAGTTGCGACAGCTTCTGCGTCCCGCCGTTGAAATGTTCTCCGTTGAACACGTTCTTCCAGCTTCCTGCCGGAAGGTCAATGACGGTGTTTTTCCAATCACCCTCCAACCCCACGGCCAGTCTCGGCGCCAGAGTCACCACCTGCTTTCCGCGCATAAATGCCACCAGATGGCCGGAGCGGTCCCCTTCGGGAGCCAGCTGACGGTATTCCCCCCTCGGCCCGAAGGCTTCGGCACACCGCCTGCGAGTTGACAGCACGCGCTTCAGCAGAAAAAGTTTCGGCAACCCGTCCGCATGCCGATTCAGGATCTCAGCGATTGAGAGCGTGTCGATCTCGGCCAGCAGCCTGCGGCGCTGATCGAAATCGACTGGCCGGCGGTTGTCCGGGTCCATCAGATGGCGGTCCCAAAGCTCCGTCCCCTGATAAATATCCGGCACACCGGGGGCCGTGCACTTGATCAGGGTCTGTGACAGGGAGGTGACCACCGCCGGCCAGGCCAGCGGTTCCAGAAACGCCGACAGGTCCGCCGTGAATTCCGTATGCGCTGTCACCTCGCCGACAAACGTCCGGAGGGCTTCTTCGAAAACCGGATTCGGGTTCATCCACGAGGTATGAACCTTGGCCTCTTTGGCTGCCTTCAGCATGGCGGACACCAGCCGGTCGCACCCGATGGGCCAGGCGCCCGCAAGGGTCTGGTACAGAAAGTACTCCGTGTTGGTATCGGGAAAGCCGTTGCGGTGAAAGGGCGCATTCATCCGCGACCAGCGCCGGACCGCATGGGTCCAGCGCTCCGGAATCTCGGACAACAAGCCAATCCTCAACCGCGTGTCCTCACCGCGCTTGGTGTCGTGGGTGGCGCTGGCCAGCTGGGTCTGAGGCCATTTGGATTGAATCCGAAGGCAGAACGCATGAAAGGCGTCCGGCGAGGTGCCGAATTTCCCCGGATTCCCGCCGACTTCATTCAGGGAGATCAGGCGATTGAAGGAATAAAACGTTGTGTCCTCAACCCCCTTGGCCATGACGGGCCCCGTCAGTTGCTGAAACCGCAAAACGAATTCGCTCTCCGTCTTTCCCGTGTGCGTCAAAAGCAAAAGGTCTTCAATCAACCGCCACGTTCCGGGTGAAATATCAGGTTGTCTGCGCAGGGAAGCGTAGAGGGCCTCCCGGACCACCGCTCGATCCCTGGCGCAGACCTCGCCGGTATCGGGCCGGATATAGGTCCGGTAGACCGGAAAGCACGCGATGACTTCAGATAGAGCGCGCCGGACGTCCTCCCGCCGGAAGGAGTTATCATCAGGGTATCGGCCGCGGCTGTCTTCCAAAAGGCCCTCCAGGTGGGACAACTCGCTGCTGAAGAGATGCTCCAGGACCTGGCGTTTTTTTACTTGCGCGACGTCCCCGTAGTCGGTGGATTGGCCGGTGAATTCTTCATAGAAGTCCGTCAGGCACTTCTCGCTCCGGGGATCGACGAACAGCCCGTTTACGATGTTGAGAAAATCATAGCCGGTGGTACCGGCAACCGGCCACTCGGTGGCAAGGGCTTCCCCCGGCTCCAGAATTTTTTCAGTGACAACCCAGGTCCGGGGTGCCGCCGCCCTGAGGCGCTCCAAATACGACGTGGGGTCCCGCAGCCCGTCCGGGTGGTCGATGCGCAGTCCGTCAATTCGCCCCTCGTTGACCCAGTGCAGCACCAGCTCATGAGTGGCCGTGAAGACAGCTTCCTTTTCCACGCAAACGCCGGCCAACTGATGGATATCGAAAAACCGCCGGTAATTCAGGTTTTGATTGGCCCGCCGCCAGAAGGCAAGCCGGTAATATTGAAGATCCAGGAACCCTTTCAGGCGCACAGGATCCCTGTTGATCGCCGCGATCGAAGCATCCAGTGCCGCTGCCGACACATCCCCCAGCGCGCTTGGATGTGGGAGTGTTCGGCCGGCCGGCGGTTGCCCGAGGACGGATGTGCCGCCGTCCTGAAGGCTGACTGCGGCGAGCGTTTCGACAAAAGGGGCTATGGATGGATGGGCGGAAATCCCGCTTTCGGCTTGCAGCAGTTCAGGCAGCGATCGTGTTGAGACCGGAAATTCGTGTTCGAAATAAGCCAGATAAATCTCCGGTCCGCGGCGGCGGATTTGTATCTGCAGGGACTCTATGCAAAATTTAAGCTCATCTCCCAGTACCGGCAGCAGAACCTTGCCGCGTAACAACGGATCCGGATGATCCCAGCGGATGTCGAAAAATTCTGCATAGCGGCTCTGGGGGCCTTTCGCCAGGACATCCCACCACCAGCGATTCTGCCGGCCGGAGGCGGCCATGTGGTTGGGCACAATGTCCAACACCAGCCCCATCCCCAACTCAGCCGATTCCTTCCACAGCCGATCAAATCCCTCTTTGCCCCCTAATCGAGGATCCACTTCCGAAGGGTCGACCACATCGTATCCGTGTGTGCTGCCGGCAGCCGCTTTCAGGCATGGCGAGAGATAAAGATGACTGATCCCCAGATCGCAAAAGTACGGGAGCAACTCGCGTACCCGGTCAAAGGTTAAATCCCGTCCGAGCTGAAGCCGATACGTGGATAGCACCTCTTTTGAAATGGAGCCGTTCATCATTGAACACCTTTCAGATTTTGGCCTTGATCATCGTTTCGGCCAATTTCCCACGGAGGGAAGACCACGCCAGGGTGTTTTTGGAAGAGCGGCAGGCTGTTTGAGCGACAGCGAGTTCCTGCCGGTCTGGAAAAAATACCCTGGCGTGGCCGATATGATGATCAAGGCCCAGATTTTCATTCGAGTGGGTGAAGCGCTCACCGGTTCATGACCGGTTATGGTTGATTCGCGCATCGCGCAATTCTTCATAGTAATCCACCGTCTGCCGGGCAATTGCTGTCCATTCGAAGTGCGTTTGAACCCGGCTGCGGGCTTCGACTCCCATGGCCCGCAGCCTCTCCGGTGCGCGCAACAGCTCATTGATGGCAGCCGCCAGGTCGTGGGCATACCGGTCCGGTGTCAAGGGTTCCGGATCATCGTTACTGACAGGCTCGAAGGGGACCAGGATTCCGGTTTTATTGTGAACCACCACTTCGGGGATTCCTCCCACAGCCGCTGCAACGACCGGGGTGCTGCAGGCCATGGCTTCCAGGTTGATAATGCCGAAGGGTTCATAAACCGAGGGACAAACAAACAGCGCCGCATGGCTGTAGAGAACCACAAGGCGCTCCACGGGCACCATTTCGGGAATCCAGATGATGTCGTTCGGAGTGCCGGCCCGGGCACGTTCGACTTCAACGCGCATCTCATGCGCAATCGCTTCGGTATCCGGCGCGCCGGCGCACAAAACGATCTGCACCCCTTCCTTGACGTGGGGCAGCGCATGGAGCAGGTGAATAATTCCCTTTTGCCGGGTGATGCGGCCGACAAACAGGACGTACGGCTTTAGAGGGCTGATCCCGTAGGAGACAAGGATGTCGGGTTGCAATGTCTTGCTGTACTGACCGGTATCGATGCCATTGTAAATGACGCGGATCTTATCAGATCCTGACGGGTAGCAGTTCAGAATGTCATTTTTCATTCCCTGCGAAACAGCGATGATCCCGTCGGCAGTCTCCATGGCGGTTTTTTCCAGCCAACTGCTCACATTGTAGCCGGTTCCGATCTGCTCCCGCTTCCATGGGCGCTTTGGCTCCAGAGAGTGAACGGTAATGGCCATGGGGATTTCCATGAATTGTCTGACCAGACAGCCTGCCAGATAGGCGTACCATGTGTGGCAGTGTACGATCTCGGCCATCCCTGCCTGGGCGGTTATGGCGATATTGCGACCCAGAACGTCGATAACCTTTTCATGGGCTCCCTTTGGGGAAAAAAGTTCCGGCGTTCCGGCAATCCCTGTGACGGAAAAATTTGCACCGGTCTCGCGCTGGTCGCCGAAACACATTACCTGTAATCGATGCCGGGCGCCGTCCAGCCGCAGCAGTTCGCGGCAGAGGTAGTCCACATGGACGCCGGCTCCGCCATAAATGTGAGGCGGGTATTCATTGGTAATCATCAGGATTTTCATCGGCAGCCTCGTTAGGGCACCCACCTTTCGGGCATCCGGATTCGAAAATTCTCGGCCAAAACCGTGGCCTTGCGGATCCATTCCTGCGCATTCTCATCACCCGAGTCGGACTGATCCTTGAAATCGGGGCAACATGAGTGAACGACGTTGTAGCAGATGTTCTGGGTTTTCCAGAGATTGACTTCAAATGGCAATACCTGGACCAGTTGAGCTGCCTTATTCAGCTTTTCCATGAGAGTGACATCGTCAGGTTGTCCGAGAAGCTCTTCGGCCAGACGCTCGATATTGGAAGCCAGTAATAAGCCCAGGGCAGGTGCGTCCAGCGTTGCACCGGCCAACCGCGCCTCTTCCAGAAGCGGGCGAACGACTTCGGGGTCAAGCCCTTCCCCTTGAAGCACTCTGCGAAGTTTGTCATTCAAGTATAAGTCGGCTGCGACAGACAGTACTTTCGGCAGTGGCGCGCCGGCTCCTCTCAAAAAACGAATCAAGGGAGCATGGTGTTTGTAAATCGAGCTATACGCCGCTTCGGCCTCTCGCAGCGTCGGATCCATGATCATGTTCAGCACTTTCCGCCTGGCATCGGCAAAAAGCGAGGTCAGAGAGTAGGTGGACGTCCCGAAAAACTTGCCCAGCAACAATATGGTCTTGGGAAAGTCCGCTCCGGAGTAAGCATCTGAAATCTCTTTGACAAAGGTTTCGTATTTCTGTGCGCCCTGATATTCACCGGTGCCGCAGGCGATGCTGTGGTCCCCGAGATGAAGGACGCCAAAGCATAAGTTTGTGGATATCCGGGTAACCTGGGAGGTGACCTTCGCCCGGCCGATTACGAGTTTGGTTCCGCCGGCCTGAAAACTTCGGTAATCCTCCATATCGGCGGAATAGGCATAGATCGATTTTCGTTCATTATCGTCCTGAAACAGCGAACTGATGGCATAGTGAGCCCCCACTGCAGTCAACCCCAGCATGGCTGGCCTGACGAATTTCTCATAAATTACGCGGCCGTTGCCGTGCTCCGCCATATTGCTCCCGGCAAGTTCAAGATGTTCAAGAAATCCCGATTCGAATGGATCGGTAAAAAGCTGGTCGGACAACTGAAGCACTCTGCCGGCATATTGGATGATCTGAACCGTCTCGATCCCGGATAGTTCGTCAAAAAACCAACCGCAGCTTGTGTACATGAGCATGGCGTGCCGCTGAAGTTCCATGAGCTTCAGGACCGTGATCTCGTCCTCGTAACCTAACGGGCGGATCGCGTGCCGGCTCAGAAAAGCAGTGATGCGTTCCGGTGATCGATCCACAATCACATCGACGTAGTCGTCCCGGGCCGCCCATGGATCGGACAGAAACCGCCCGGCCAATTGTTCATATGCCGGGTTGACGGCATCCCGGAGCCAGTCCAGAGCCGCCCGCAGAGGTGCACGCCATCTCTGGTTCCACCCCGGGTTGCCACCGCTGTTGCATCCGCAATCCGAACGCCAGCGCTCTATGCCATGCGCGCAACTCCACGAGCTGTTTTCAAAGATTTCCACTTCATGCGCAGGGGGATGATTCTCCAGGAACCAGCCATAATTGGTCAACTGCGCCAGTTCGCTGGACTGAATGTATTTGAGCGCATGAGCGAGGGCCATGTCGCCGCCGCGATTATGATGTCCATAGGTTTCGCCGTCCGTTGCGATGTGGACGATGCGAGGAACCGAACGGTCGTCGGGAAACGCGGACAGGAGCCTCTTGGCGAACGTCTCTCCATTGTCGAGCAGTCCTTCAAATGCCAGAGCGTGTGAAATGTTACCGTCGTAAAAGAACAGGGCCATGACGCGGCCCGACGGGAGCGATATCCGGTAAGCGATGCCGGAATCGATTCTTCCGCCACTCACGTCCTGCCATTCCTCTCCGTCAAGCGGCCGAACCTGCCGTGCCTGACTGGGGGAAAGAATGGCAAATCCGATGTCGTGTTGTGCCATGATGTCAAGGGACTCCAGATCCACAGCCGCCTCCGGGAGCCACAATCCTTCAGGCTTGCGTCCAAAGCGATACTCGAAATCCTTGATTCCCCAAATAATCTGGGTCGCCTTGTCCCGGCTGTTGGAGAGCGGCAGGATCATGTGGTTGTAGCCTTGAGCCAACGCATTCCCGTGACCGGAGAATTTCTCCAGGCTCTCCCGATCCGCTTCAAGAATGGCCTCATAGGCCTCGGCGGCAAACTTTTGCATCCAGAGCAGGACCGTCGGACCGAAGTTGAAGCTGATGCCGGCATAATTGTTTACCAGTTGGGAGATGCGTCCCTCCGTGTCCCAGATTCTCGACACGGCGTTGGCCGCGTAGCATTCGGCTGAAATCCGTTCATTCCAGTCGTGGTAGGGGAACGCGGAATCCTGAATTTCAATGGCCTCCAGCCAGGGACTTTCCCGGGGGGGTTGATAAAAATGTCCATGAATACAAATAAACCGGTCTGTCATGTCGAACTCCTTTCTGCAATATCATGCCGTATTCACAAAGCTGCGCAGTACCTCCGCCACACTCCACGCCTGCGCCACGCAACCGCGCGGCGTGTAGGGGGCTTCCGCATCGAAGACCTCGCTGATGGAACCGACGCAGGCCTCATTCAGATGTGCCGAAAAGCCTGCCAGGAATCGCCGGGCGTCCGTCTCCCGGCCCGGATTCAGCTTTCGCCACGCATCCACATAAGCCCCGATGAGCCATGCCCAGACGGTACCCTGATGGTATGCGGCATCCCGGGAGCGCAGGTCGCCGTAGTATTTCGCCTTGTAATCCGGATGTCCGGCCGCAAGAGACCGCAACCCGACGGGCGTGAGCAGACGATCCGTCACCACGTCCATTACGGGTTTCCATCGCACTTCATCGAGTACCGGATGATCGAGCGAGATCGCGAAAATCTGGTTCGGCCTGCACGCATTGTCGTTGCCGCCGTATTCTGCGTCCACCACATCAAAGAGATAGCCCCCCGGTTCATACCAGAACCGCTGGTTAAAAGACGCTTGCACCCGATCGGCCGTTTCGTTCATGCGGCGCATGTCGGCCTCCTGGCCCGCTTCCCTCAGCCATCCCGCCATCAGTCGCAGCGCGTTGTACCAGAGCGCGTTGATCTCCACCGCTTTGCCCCGCCGAGGCGTCACCACCCAGTCCCCCACCTTGGCGTCCATCCAGGTGAGCTGATACTCTTGCTGCCCCTGGTGCAGTAACGCGTCGGTCGGGTCCATGCCGATACCGAACCGCGTTCCGTTCAGGTGATGCGCGATGATTTTCACCAGCCGGGGCAGCACCCGCTTCAGCGTCGTGCGGTCGTTCGTCATCTGCACGTACCGGTTGAGGGCGTGGAAGAACCACAGGGTCGCGTCGGCGGTATGATAGCGGCCCTCCCTCTCACCTTCGGGAAACATATTGGGGATCAGTCCATCGCGCTCGTAATGGGCAAATGTCCGCAGTATCCGGCCCGCCTCGTTCCTGCGGCCGGTCATTAGTGTGAGTCCTTCCAGACTGATCATGGTATCGCGTCCCCAGTCCGTGAACCAGGGATACCCCGCGATAACGGTGCGCGACTCATCTCCGGATACTTGACCCCCGGCGTCCGCCAGGCGGGCGACGGGCGTGATGAGGAACTGATCGGCGGCGAGCACCAGTTCCGCGCCAGCTCCCGTCTGTGCCTGTGGCGGAGCGGCGTCCAGCAACCGCTTGCGGCGATCCAGCTCCGCACGGAAAGCGGCCTCCGGGGACAGCGCCCGGATCGTGTCCCACCCCTCGGTCGATGCCACGAGCGTCGTCCGGTCACCTTCGCCCAGATCAGAACGGAAGTAACCGGGACTCCAAAGTGACCCCTGCCATTCGTATCCGCGGTCTCGTTCGGTGCGATAGGGAATCAGGGAGGTTTCCTTGCGGTCAAACGTAAAGGCCGTCGACGGACCGTGAACTATGAGCCGCAGCGTGGGAAGGTCCCCGGCACCCGTGATTTCGAACTGGTCTTCATCGACGGATAATTTGTAATGCGTTGCGCGCGGCTGGCTGACAGGCGCATCATGTGAGCGGAAATGCATTGCCGGCCGAAGCCCTAACCGCAGCTTGCCTTTTCCGGAGATCAGCAGATACGTCACGTGAACGGTGTTTTGCCGATACGGCAGAATCAGGCGTTTTTCGAGAACGAACCCATCCACCTCGTAGCGCCACACCGGCAGTCCGGCTTCCAACCGAAATTCACTGAGGGTAAGGGTCGCCTCCGGGGAGATGCCCGCGAGTTCTTCCGCACCCGTGTAGACCACACGGCGGTCCGGCAGGCGCAGACGCTCGGAAAGTCCGTTCAGCATCATCATGCGGCCCAGCGGATTGGGCAAAGCCGCGATCAACAGTCCATGATAGCGGCGGGTGATGGCACCGGTCAAGGTTCCCGACGCGTATCCGCCAAGACCGTTGGTAACCAGCCACTCTTTTCGCAAGTGGGGGTCCGATTCCGGATCGCAGACTTTGCAGTCGGCAATAATTCGAATCAGATCAGCCATGTCTTTCTTGCTCCGTTGGCGTGGGGCGCAATGCAACCGCGGCATGTCCCGGGATGCGCCAGTTGTCTTCGGAATCAAGAGGGGGCGTACCGGTGCCGCCGTACCGGGGATCCTCGCTCGACCACAAGGTTTGCCATCTCATGCCCTCCGGAGGTGCGAGCAGAGGTTCCGGGGCAGGGTCCAGATGCAGATCCGCTCCAAAGTTAACCAGAAGCAGGCGCTCAAGCCCCCCCTCACCGAAGAAGCGCAGCATCAGGCACGCATCCGAAAGCACGGCCCCATCGACGCCTCCCGGAGTTTGGGCACTGAAAACGGGATCTTCGCGGCGCAGCCGCAGCAGGTCCCGATGCATATCGTAAACGCAGCGGTTGCGTTCGCGCTCGTTGAAATCCAGCTTGCAGCGCTCGAATGTGGCGGGACTTGCCGGGTCGGTCAGGTATGGCGCCATCTCGTAAGTAGCCAGACTGCGGAACTGCGCCAGAGATTTGGCCCGTCCTTCCCGCACCAGCCCGGCGAGATCCGGCTTGTGGTTCGCAAAGAAATAAAACGGACTGGATGCCCCAAACTCCTGCCCTTGAAAGAGCATGGGGGTTCCCGGCGCAAGCAGCAGGAGCGCCGTCATCGCCCGCAGCCGCCCGGGGCTGGTCAGGAACTGCACCCGTTCTCCCCGGCCGGCGTTGGCGATCTGGTCGTGGTTCTGAATATAAGTTACGAATTTCGCCGGCGCCAGTCCAAGGCCGGGCGTGCCCCGGCGCTGCCGCTGCCACTTGTACCGTTGTCCCTGGTAAAGATAGCCGTACTTCACCATTGATATGAACTCCTGCGGCTTGCCCAGGTAGTCGGTGTAGTAGGCCTCATTACGCCCGGTCATCGCAACCATGGCGCTGTGGTGGAAGTCGTCGTTCCAGAGAGCATCCAGTCCGTAGCCGCCGCTCTCGACCGGACGCACCAACTTCGTGACTTGCGGCTCGTTCTCCGCCACGATGATCGTCTTTCGCCCGCGGGCCGCTTCCCGCACCCGTTTGCCGATGGCCGTCAGAATGTTTTCCGGTGAGGCGTCGAATATATCCTGTGTGGCGTCCAGCCGCAGTCCGTCGATGTGGTACTCCTCGATCCAGTACGCGGCGTTGGTAAGGAAGAAATCGCGTACCGGAGCTGACTGTTGGCCATCGAAGTTGATGCACTCCCCCCAATCGTTCTTGTACCGGTCGGTGAAATAGTCGGTCGAAAATGCCTTCAGGTAATTCCCGTCCGGTCCGACATGGTTGTACACCACATCCAGCATCACCCCCAGGCCCACACGATGCGCCTCGTCCACGAAACGGCGGAAATCGTCCGGCTCGCCATACAGCCAAACCGGAGCGAACTGCCCGACGCCGTCGTAGCCCCATCCGAAACGGCCGGGAAAATCCGCCACGGGCATCACTTCGAGCACGGTGATGCCGCAGTCGGCCAACTCGACCAGTTCTTGCTGAGCGGCCCGCCATGTCCCTTCTCGCGTGAAGGTCCCGATATGCATTTCGTAAATCACCTGACCCTCAATGCCGACGCCCTGCCACCCGCTGTCGTTCCACACAAAACCCGAAGGATCCACCACCTGAGACGCGCCGTGGGGACCGTCGGGCTGATATCGCGACGCCGGGTCGGGAAAGGAGTCGGCCTCATCGAGCCGGAAGCGATAGCGAGTGCTCTCAGCGGCCTGCGGGACCAGGCCCGCAAAATATCCGTTTGCCTGCTGATATAATGGTACGATCGCCGGAGCTCCGGGTCCCGCCTCCAACAACACCTCCACTTTCTTCGGGCGAGGCGCCCAGATGCGAAAATGCGTGCCCCCGGTCGGTTGCAACTCGGCGCCGATCGTATATCGTCGTTGCGGGTTCATGATCGTTTCCTCAATGCCGGATCTCCCTGAATGAACGTTCGTGGTTTCATAGATATCTTTTCCGTGGCCTTCTTGCTTCCGCCATTGCGCCGATGGCCATCGTGTGGGTGCAGGCTTGGCGGCCGGTCTATTTTTTTGCCGGCGTATCGGTTGCCGCCGGTGTTTCGTTCACGATCGGTAGTTCCAAACGGGCGGCCCATTCGGTCCACCCGGCGTCGTACCAGCGGACATTCGAATAGCCCAGGAGGCGCTTGAGAACGAAGAAGGTCTGGCTGGCCTGATGTCCGGTGCGGCAGTGCACGATGACCTCCGTATTCTTGGAGGGAATGATTTGACCGTATGCTGCGGTCAGGGCATCGGTCGGCTTGAATGTAACGACCTTATCGGGACTCGTGATGACATCTTCCGTGAAGGGGCGACTGATCGCGCCGGGGATATGCCCTGCGCGGGCTTCGTCGGATTTTTTCCCCGTGTAGAAATCCGCCGGCCGAACGTCGATAATCACGGTGCCGGGTTTGCCCAGGTTGGACGCCACAGCCTGGAAATTCACAGTGAAGTCATCGGCGGCCTTTTTCACCGGATACTTCGAATTGGTTACGGTAGGCAACGCGGCGTCCGCGGGCCGGCCTTCCAGCGCCCACTTGGCGTAACCGCCGTTCATAACGGCGTAATCCCTGTGCCCCAGCCGCTCGAACGCCATGCCGGCCAAAGTGGTGTCATACATCTTCTCGCCGGAAACGAGCACAATGGTGTCTGAGGGGTTCAATCCCAGGAGAGAGAACTGAGCGGCGAGCATCGGGGTCGGCAGGAGCATGGACGGCACCCCTCCGATGTTGCCCCGGAAACTCTCGACGTTGAGGCTGAGGGAGCCCGGAATGTGCGCGGTGTTGTATTCGGGTTGGGGCCGCAGGTCGATGACCTTCAGACCCGGCGTGCCGATCATCGACACAAGCCACTCGGTCTCGACGACGCGCGGTATGGCGGCGTTTGCCGAGGCAGTTGCGAGGCCTGGCTCTGAAGAAACGGCCAGCGTGGAGAAGAAGTCGCGCCAGGCGTTCACCCGGGCGGCGTCGACCGACGTCAACGGCTCCGGCCGCAACGAGACGGGCTTGAGGCAGCGATCCCGAAAGCCCTGCAGGCCGTCCGTCAGCAGATAGACGTTGCCGAAGCCCTGGCGCTGGAGCGAGTCGCGGGCCTGGGCGGGATGCGTCATCCCATTGGAATAGAGAACGATCAGGCCCTTGTTTCTGTAGGGGTGAAGGGTTGCTGCCAACTGGGCCAGCGGCACGTTGAGAGCGCCGCGAATGTGGAAGGTGTTGGACTCGGCGGCCGGCCTCACGTCCACGACCACGAGATCCGGTTCGCCGGCCATCAGGCGGTCGGCGAGCGCTTCGGGCTCGATATGGTCCAGCGCTTGCTCCACTCTCTCCAGCAGCGCCTTCTCGTCCGCGGCCGTTACAACAGCCACGCCCGCGGATTTTGTTGCGGCTCCGGTTGTGGCGGGGTTTAGTGCAAACAAGCCCCCCGCCAGCACCACGAGGGCCAGGCTGAACACCTTTAGAAATGGCGAACGCAGGTACGGCGCCCGGCCCGTACGCGCCTTTTCGGCCCACTCCACCAGCCAGAGGGCCGCCACGGCCACCAGTGTGAAGGCGAGGATGAACCCGTTGCGTGACATGCCCACGGTGGTATAAGCCATCTGCGTGCCTTGATCCCCGGCCGTGTACAACGAACGGATCGCGGGGAAAAGCTCGTTGAACAGGAGGCTGCCGCCGATGGCGCCAAGTAGAAACACGAGCGCGTCGATTCGACCGGCGGCGAGACCCGCCGCTGCCGTTCCGGGGCACCAGCCGCCCATGACAAATCCGACACCGAAGAGCAGGCCGCCCACGATTTGGGCGCCGTAGAGGGTGGGCATGAGGAAGATCTGATCGAGCTGAATCCAGCCGAATCCCAGCATATACGAGAGCCCGAGCATCGCCGTGATGAGCGCGGAGAACATCACCTTTACAACGGTCATGTCCGTGAAGTAGAAGACGCCGGCCAAGCGACGCGAACTGCTGAAACCGGCCATCTCGAGCGCGTAACCGAAGCCGAAACCAATCAGCAGCGCAAGGAGAAAGGCCCAGGGGGTACCCAGGGCATCGAGGCCATAGAAGGTATTAATCATGCCATTGTCTCCTGAAAAACCAGGCCGCGGCATAACCGCTGGCGAAGAGGCAGCCCAGAAACACAAGGCTGCCGGTAAGCAGTAGCGCGCCGCCGCTTAACCCCTGACCGGAGGTGCACCCTTGGGCCAGGCGGCTCGCAAAACCGACGATTGTGCCGCCCGCAAGGGCGTACCAGAGCCGGCGGCTGACGGTTGATGCAGCGCCGCGTTCGACATGGATGCGTACGCGCCTGGCCAGGAGCGCCGATAAGAGCGCTCCGAAAATGATACCCACGAACATGAACACCAGATAATAATTTAGCGGCTTTTCGCCCCACTTGCCGAAATATTCGCTTCCCAGCGTGTGAGGAGCCGATACGAATAGGGAGAGCGAAGCGGCAATACGTGCAATGCCGCCTGAAGCCCCCAGTCCGGCCCCAAGGATCACAAAGGAGGCAAGGAGTACCAGCCCGAGCAGAACCCCGACCCAATAGGGGTTCGCGTAGGGTTTGGGGCCGCCCTTGCCGGTGTCGGCTTTCGTTGTCATGGTCAGCACCCCGCACTCTTCTTCTTGGGCGCTTCAGGTGAGGCCGGCGCCGGTGCTCCAGGTGCTGCTGGAGCAGTCGCCGGAGCAGCCGCAGGAGCAGCCGGTTTCACTACGGGAACCGAATCCGGTGCCACCGGTGCAAGGGGCGCGACGGAATCGTTCCAGTAGGCTTCCAGTCCGCCATAGAGCACCTTGATCGGCCGCTGGGTCTTCTGAGAGAGGATACCGCCTACCGCCATCGCCATCGAGCCGTCACGATCCACGATTATCAGAGAAACCAAGCCGTTGAGATACGCCGGATTGGTGATCACATCCGCGATGTGCGCATTGATTGAGCCGGGCAGGCTGAAATCCCTGAACTGCTCGGGCGGTCGCACGTCCACAATCTCGAACGTGCCGGGGAGGTCCATCAGCATGCGTTTAAGTTCCGCGGCGTTCATACGTTCCGGGAGTTTGATGGCTCGTGTGGCGGGGGCGGCCGTTTCCGCATTACCCTGCGGGCCGGCTGCTTGCGCCGGAGCGATTGCGAGCAGCATCACTGGGAGCACCATACCGAACGTAATCCATTTACTGAAATCAGACCTCTTCATACAAAGACTCCTTTCGGTTGTGTATTGTCCGCTGCACGCTCTCTGTTTGGAGAATTCCGCAAAGGCATCCATCTTTTCACCCATCGTTTTTTTCGCCTGGATGAAGTATTTTCTATCGCTTTGGGTCCAAAAAGCATGCCAAGACCGATGGGGAAAATATAAAAAATTTTTCAAAAAATTACGATAAGTTATAAAGTTTAGACGTCAGGATAAGGTGCAAACGACGCATCCCCGCAGTTTAACGTTACACTTCTGCCCATGGACAAAAGTGTAACAGGTAACACTATGTCGGAAACGACGCCGTTCGAACGGCTTCAGAAGCCGGACTGCCATCAGCCAAGGTTTTCTGCCGCGAAATCCAATCCGGTTATTGTGCCCCCGGCACCGGCAGTGGACCCGCCGCGGGCAAGGTGTAATCCCGCTCAATTGCAACCCGAATCTGCCGGCGGCCTTCCAAGGGGTCAAGCTTTTCTATCGCTTCGATATTTGCGATTTCAGCGGCCAGGTCGATGTCCTTGATGCTGTCCCTCAGCCAGCGCGAGTAGTCTCCCGCACGGCGATGGTATTCCCACGTCTCGTCGTCGACACCATCTGCGATCTGCAAAAACAGTACCAAGTTCTGTGCTCGCAGGTTGAGTTTCTTCTCCGGCCCCTCGAAGTAGAAGCTTCGGTCCGGCGGCAGTTCGCCTTCAGCGTATTTGCGTCGATGACGGCGGCGGCCCTGTTGGCACGGGTGAGTTTTTACGACTTGCGGGGGAGTGTTACCTGTCCGTGTCCAGTGCAGCACTTCTCCCATCACCGGAGGTTTGTTGTTCCAGACCGGTATCGGTGTTTTTCCCGCTTGGGCAAAATCCTGCAAAATGCCCGCTGCTTCAGCGCCAATTGCCAGCAGCGTATTGAGTCGTTCCAGGATGGCGATCGAAAGCAGATCCGGGTGTACGGTGATCAGCACGACGCTGGTCAACTCCTCGGGAAGCATTCCGCCCGGCGGCAGCCATTCTGCCGGCAGCAGGTGGTGTGCTTCGTCAAGGATCAGCCAGTGCGGTCGACCGAGCCGGGCCCGCATTTGCAGCAGATGCGGCAGCAACTTGAGAAAGAAGGGTGGCCGATCAGGAATCGGCATGCCCGTCATCGACACCACGACGCTCGCATCGGGGTTTTCAAGCACCCGCAGCACTTCGTTTAACTGGGGCGCCCCCTTCGGGCCACCCAAGACGACGGCTTGCTCGAAGTTTTCGTAATCTCCCTCGGGATCGATCAGGCAAAACTGATACTGCCGCTCGACAAGTGTTTCCACAATCTGAGTCGCCACGGTCGATTTGCCGCTGGCCGAGGGGCCCGCAATCAGCACGCTGGGACCGTACGGCGGCAGGCACACGGGTCCGTGCTCACCAACACCGAGCTCCAGGTGATGCCGCGTGAGTTTACCATCCAACTCCTCAAGATCATTGGCGATAATCCGCTCGATAAGCTGCGTTACGCCCTGCCCGTGATCGTCGGGCGTTACCCAATCGGTGGCTTCCTGGAGGGCCGGAAGAGCATTCGAGACGGCGGCGGAGAACTCGCACAGCTTCAGCATCGCATGGTCATTTTCAGCGTCGCCCACCCCCACTGCGTTGTGCGGCGAAAGTCCCATCTTCTTTAGCGCCGCGGTCAGCCCGCTGGCTTTGTTGACGCCGGCCGGCAGCACCATCACGGCCCCCTTATTAAAGATGATTTGCAATTCCAGGCCAAAATGCTGGATGGTTTCCAGAACGAGTTGCTGATGAGGCTCACACGTCGCCACAATGGCACGGCCGACCGAAAGGGGTTCGCAGCCATTGGCGCGAAGCACTTCGCTGAAACGCGCCGGTGGAGGTTCGGCCAGCAACTGTTCCTCTTTGGTCGAAGGGTGGTAAAGCAAGGCGCCATTCTCGGCCACCACCCATTCAAACAGTTCCAGGTGCGGAAAGGTCATTTGCAACTGCGGCAGTTCACGGCCGGTAACAAGAACCAGGCGCCGGCCGGTGGCCAGCAGGTTTTTGAGTGCCGCAATGGTGGACGCATCGACTACCCCATTATGGGCGATGGTACCGTCGTAATCGGTGGCGAGAATTTGATATCGCATGTTTTCTCCTGAAAACGCTCCAATAGTTTCTGGACTACTTTTTTCGGACGATCCTTTTATCTGATAACAGACCAGACCTGCCCGGCCGCTGTTTTCCACCAAACACTCCGGTGAAACGGCGGCTGATGCGTATAGCATGACATTGTCTATAATCGATCTAAAGGTGGATCGGTTGATGTTCAATTAATGATCCCACGAAGTATGCCAAGATCAAGGAAAAAAATAAAAAAACATGTCTAATAATATACAGGTAGTTACATAGCTAAAGCGTTCGGATTATGTGTGGAACGAAAGTTCCTGCAGTTTACTGTTACACTTATGTCCATTGGCAATAGTGTAACAGGTAACACTCCGCGGGATAGGGGTTAACTCACCACGCGGCTTAGACGCGTGAATAGCTGACGCTGTCTTTTTCAAACTCTTCTATCACTTTATCGCTCAACGACGGCAGCACCTTCGGTCTGATGAGGTTGAATGTCTCTGCGGTTACCAGGTAGTCTTTTTTACTGGCCAGCTCCTGCTCAAATGCAAAATGTGCCACCTGCTGGAAAAGATACTGTATGTCTGCAGGCGTGAAGCCCGATGTCATTTCAAGGATGCGCTCAAGATCGACCTGCCCCGTATTGAGCTTTGAAAGGTAATGTTCGAGAATAGTGGTCCGCCCCTCCTTGTCCAATCCCCCGACAGGAATGATACAGTCAAATCTTCCCGGACGAAGCATTGCGGCATCCAATTGCCGGATGTAATTGGTGGCACAGACAAGCAGTATTTTGTTCTGCTGACTTTTGAATAAAGGAATTTGTTTCAGAAACTCGTTCGTAATGGACTTGTCAATCCGGTCAGCCATGTCACGATTGCCTGCAATCTCTTCAAATTCATCGATAAAAAGGACCACTTCATCCAGGTTTCTGGCCTGTTCCATTACTTCCCGTAAGTTAGCACCTATCTTCTCTACTCCGTCCGCCATGAGCATGCTGGGTACGATCTCTATGTACCGCCAGGTCAGAATGCCGGCAATCGCCTTGACGAAATGGGTCTTTCCCGTACCGGGAGGTCCGAAGAAAACGATTGCCTTGGGGGGAACGACCCCGTGTTTTTTAGAAAGACTCTCCTCCATAAGGGGAAGGATGATTCGGCGCTGGACCAGCTGCTTGGGAGGTTGGGAGTCGGATATGGTATCCCACATTTCCCGGCCGATGGTCTGGGCTCCCATCTCACCCAAAATAGTTTTCCGTTGGTGGGTCAAATACTCATCAGGGGCCTGCTCCATATTTTCGAGAAAATCGATGCAGGCAGTTCGCAATCCCACATCCCGACCGAGTTTTTCGGAGAGGAGCCATTTGTGCTTCAATATTTTGGACCAGAGATCAACGGCGATATCCGGTTCAAATGAAACCCCGCTGAGCTCAAGGATTCTATTCGTGCATTCTTCCGGCATTAAAATTTCCAGCTGATTATCATTCATAAGTTACCTTTTATGCGGGATTCAGTCTCATTCAGTTCATTCAAATAAAAAAGCAGAGCCATTTCTGGCCCTGCCAAAAGTGTGGTCTCCAAAGGTGCCGTTATTCAAAGAGAAGATGCACGCACACCCAAGAATCCGATAAGATCCCACCCAAGCGCTTCTTTTTTAATGTAACCTGTGGAGGCGTTAAGCGCCATCACATGATTTATTATTGTTTATTGAAGTTGGCTGAGAATCTTATACACCAAAAATAAGCACGAATTATATAAAGGCAATATGCCACAACGGATTTCCTAAGATAGGCCCAGAATCAATTATTCTGAGTACTCACGCCGGCCTTAAACGCACCCCTCACTTTACCAGCGGCTTGAGCATGTAAATGATATCGCTTTCCCGTGAAGGGTAGGGGCTCATGATGTTGTCCCGGTAGAGTTTCTCAACGGTTGCGCCGTCGATGA
>JAZDPP010000013.1:0-6870 GCA_043797445.1 Pseudomonadota bacterium | reverse complement strand
CGTTAGGCGGTATCTTCTTTTTTCTTGAACCAGTTCTCTTTATGAAAAAGCTTTTTCGCTGTCCATTAAATTGAATTTGTGCAAATTGCAGGTAAAAAAGAGCGAGACAAAAAAGGTAAAATAAAAAGAAAATCCACACCATGGCACAACCGATAATCCGGTATGTCTTTGTATCTTTAATCATTTATCCGCAGATTACACGGATTAAACGGATTAAATATTTGATTGAAAGCACTCATTTTACCCTTCATCCCTTTTAAGCTGGTTAATTTTTAAGGGTTGCGGAAGCTTTTTTATCTGTCCTAATCCGTGTAATCTGCGTAATCTGCGTAATCTGCGGATTAAATAAAGGCAAACCAAAACGGAGGGAAATGAATTTTTACCGTACTTGCGATTAGTCACGATTCCATGTTACAAGGTCTCATGTAACATACAGCGATGGCTCGATTTTCTTTTGTTCATCTGGAGGCGAAAATGATGGATGAGCGCACCACCGGTATCGTTAATGAGTTAAAAAAGAAGGTTTCTATCAAATATCCCCTGTTCGAAATGAGCGTCTTTGGCTCAACGGCCAGGGGGCATCAATCCAAAGAATCTGATATCGATGTTTTTATTCGTCTTCCAGTTGTGAATCGGGAACAGGAGGAAGATCTGTTCGATATTGCATATGATCTGGAGCTGAAATACGATTGCCTGATCGATATAATCGTTTTGAGCGATGAAAACCTGTCGGATGCCCATGCAAAGCCCATGATACTTAATGATATCATGGAAGAAGGCATCGCTGTATGACACTGGAATATCAGCAAGATTTTCCTACCGACTTGAAAGGGCTGACGAGGCCATCAATGCGGCGTCTTTGCTTATGAAAAATGGTATGCTCACCTCATCAATGAATCGGATTTACTATGCCATGTTTTATTCCGTTCAAGCACTTTTTGTTTTGCACGGCGTTTCTTTTTCGAAACATGGAAAAGTGAAAGGATATTTCAACCGCGAATTCATTAAGAATGGAAAAATACCAGTTAACTACGGGAAGCTTTACAATAAAGCCTTTGAATACCGTCAGAAATTTGATTACATAGATTTCGTAGCCCCTGATGCCGCGCTAGTTTCGGATTATATTGAGAACGCCAAGGCGTTTTTAGAACATATTGGAAAGTACATCCAATCCAATCTTCCAACCCAATCCAGCGATGCATTTAGGCGCCCGGATGAAGCAGAGGTGTGAGCCGAAAGCCGCTCAGTTGCTTCATCTTTCAAGGGTGATTGACAGTTTTAAAATCTGCGCGAATCTGCGAAATCTGCGGATTAGACTCGGGCATAGTAGCCTCCCCCTCAGCCGAAATCCCCTCCCGCCAAACCACCTTTTTCATAGTCATCAAAATGATTTTAATATCCAACCAAAACGACTGATGATCCACATACCACACATCGAGCTTAAATTTTTCCTCCCACGAAATCGCATTCCGCCCATTCACCTGCGCCCAGCCGGTCAATCCGGGTTTTACCTCATGCGCCTCTCCTGCTCCGGCGTATATCTTTCCAGATACTGCATCAGAAGCGGCCGAGGCCCCACCAGACTCATATCGCCTTTTATCACATTATAAAGCTCAGGCAGTTCATCCAGGGAGGCCGCTCTTAGAAACCGGCCCAAGGGCGTTAATCGTTCATCATCGGCAAGCAACCGGCCCGAAGCGTCCCGGGTATCTCGCATCGTGCGAAATTTATAAATCGTAAACGGCTGACCATGAAGCCCGGGTCTCACCTGCCTGAAGACGACCGGAGAGCCGAGCTTTCTTTTCACGACCAGGGTGACACCCCCCCAGCACCGGCGATAGCAGGACAAACGCTGCAAGGGCGCAGAAAAGATCCATCAGACGTTTGATATCACCTCGGCTCATGCAAGCATTCTTTCAGCGCTGTTTTCCCGGTGATTCATATCACGCGAACTGACTTTAAGCGGTATTAAAAGAGGATGGTTTGACAATTTGTATTTATCTAATTACAATGAACGACATGAAACTGCTTATGGATGCGGATTGTCTGATCAAACTCACAAAGGCCGGATTGAAAGAAACCGTATGCCGGCATTGTTCGGTTCTCATTCCCTTGGTTGTCAAGAAGGAGGTCGTTGACGAAGGCAAAATAAAGGGATGTGCCGATGCATTCGCCGTGGAAGAAAACATTGCCGCTGAACGAGTGTCCGTTATTACGGATAAAAACACGGCTTATGCCAATGGAGATCATGCAGTTATCGGTATGTTCAAGCCGCAACGGTATGACGCCATTGCAACCGATGATGCTAAGTTAATCCGTCATCTGAAAAGTCTCGGCATGCCGTATTTACTTCCGGGGTTGATCCTGTACTGGCTTAACCAGCAGGGCTTGATGGACAAAGCCGCTTCATTGCGGGGGCTTGAACGGTTGGCGCCTTTTATAAGCGAGGATGAGTACAGCACCGTTCATTTACTCATGGGGGAAATAAAATGAAAGTTCGATCCATGCGAATTCCCGAAGATATCGATCGGGCAATTCAATATGTGTCAAATGCGGAAAAAATCGAACACACCCAATCTTTGCGAAAACTGGCAAGGCTGGGTTTCGAGCTGTATACGGCCACGAACTATCAAAACGGGCGCATCACATTACGGGAAGCCGCCGCGTTACTGAGCCTGTCCTTATCGGAAGCCATCGAGATTCTTGAACGAATGGGAGTTAAAGGAAATATCCGTGCCGGAGACGTTCTGGATAGTTTGAATCGTTTTTCGCCCCGTAGGAATTCAAGCGGTGATTGAACGTTTATTCCTGATCCAAAACAATCATCCGGCCGTCATTGTCGGAAACTACCGCGGCAAAGCCGGCCGACGTCACGTTCACCATATCCGCTAATGAAATCAGCGGTTCCCCATCCCCCATTGCCTCCGCTGCCCCTCGCCTCCACGACAGTGCCCACATTACAGTGCCCCAACGCCAAAGGCTCATCCAGCCGCTTAAACACCGCCTCCAGCGTCGGCACCAGCCCATCCGTCCGTGAGACATCTTTCAGTAAAACCGGCGCGCTAAGCGTCATTCCTTTTCCCAAGGCATGTCTGTTTTCAAAAATATTAGCAAATTAAGGGCCCGCTCATCGCCGATCTTCAATGGCTTCACTTTCGCGCCATCGCATATCACCGCTCCTTCCCCCACTTCGATCCATCGGGCCTTTTGGACGCCCGAAGGGGTTTAGACGATTGCCGATGGTTTTGATTAATACCGACTTTAGAGAACAACTCTCTCGATTTCTTCTAAAACTGATGCTAATTCAGCCGGAAATGCCGCAATAACATTATCTTCGCTTCCATCGTGTTTATGATGCGGATAGGTAGAAAGATTCAATTTTTTATGATGGCCGGTGTTATCATACCGAAAAATTATTTCCTTTGATGCATTCATATAGTGAAAAGCATACATCAAGCGATCTTCCGACGATTCAACATCGATAAATTCGCGTATCTGTAGCACGGACTCATCTAAAAAGGTCACTTCCGCGATTATCAGTCCGGTATGAGAGCTACGCTTTTCAACAGTGATATGCGTCATCCTGCTAATGGGACATAATTCGATCGTTTTTTGAATTTTCTGAAAATAGAATTCAATTCTCAAAACGGATGCCCCGAAGCGCTTTGATTTTATCGCTTAGACGGTCAAAGAGCCTTGATTCACCGATCCAGATTTCAAAGTCAACGGATTCTTTTAATTCGTCTTTTTCAAATCTTTCTAAAAATTCGGTTGTCGTCAAACGATATCGGCTTTCAAAATCTTGCAGGTTTGCCTTGGTTTTCCGAAGCCCCGCTTCCAGTAACCGAAGCTCGTTTTCTATTGCCGCTTCTATGAGCGGCTTTATTTGACGCTGTGCATCGTACACGATGGTAAGGGCATTCATTTTCAACCTCAAAATATGGGGTGGATTAAGCTGGATATGCCGTAGCACAAGCTTATATTATGCTGCAGCCGCTTAGGAATCAAGAATTCGTTTCAGGCGGTACTGGATCCGCAGATTATTCTGTTTAATACCCCCTTGAGGGGTACGCAGATTACGCGGATTTTACAGATGATACACGAACCTTTTATAATCCAGGGATTTTGAGCCAAAATTAATTAACAGCCCGGTTTTGAGTCCAGTGGCTTTGAGGTAGTTTATCAGTTGAGCCTCTTCGATTCCGGACAGGCTGGAAATCGCTTTTATTTCGACGATGATTTCTCCAAAGCAAACGAAATCGGGTTGATATGTTTTATGGAGGGGTTTGCCTTTGTATGAAATTTAGACAAGAGGCTGCACTTTGAAAGAGACATCCTGATCTGCCAATTCTTTTTCCGGAGCTTCTTGATACACCGCTTCAAGGAACCCGCATCCCAGTTGCTTATGAACCTCCATGGCACAACCGATAATCCGGTATGTCTTTGTATCTTTAATCATTTATCCGCAGATTGCGCAGATTAAACGGATTAAATATTTGATAGAAAGCGCTCATTTTGCCTTTCATCTCTTTTAAGCTGTTTCATCTTTTAAGAAATCTGCGCGAATCTGCGTAATCTGCGGATTAAACTTGGGCATAGTAGCCTCCCCCAAAGCCGAAATCTCCTCCCGGAAAAACACCTTTTCACCGTCATCAATAATTTTAATATCCAGCCAAAACGATTGATGATCCACGTCATCTTCATAGGTAATGATTATCCCTGACGATATCTGAGCTTCATCCATCTATTAACAGGCCGGTCTTAAGAATCTCACGGGCCAATGGATGAGATGAATCAAAATCCGATTCGCTGAAAGGATGAGGCTCAATTCTGGTATCAAATTTTCTCCTCATTTTCATTAATTCAACCTGCATCTCAAAAGCGTCGGAAAGCTGGTCAAAAATAATCGCCAGATCTATGTCGCTGTTATCATTTGAAGTCCCCTTTGCGCATGAACCGAAAAGATAGATCCTTTTCACGCCGGGTTTATATTTTTTCAGAAAGAGGGCATATCTCACGGCTGCTTCGGGAGCTTGTTTTTTATCCATTCTCTAAATTCCTTGATCTGGTCAATCCATTTTTCGGCAAATGCCTGTGAGCATTTCCGGTGAAATGCCATTTTGTAATCATCATATCTTGCCTGAAGGTTAAAGGTAGATACCGTATCCAAAAAATCCCTTTGGTCTTCAGTAAGGTAAATTTTTGATTTTTCGGCCAATCGGACCAGATCATGTATAAACGGTGGTGTGATATCAACTTGATAGACATACATGGCCTTTAGCAGCTTTTCGATTACAAGGTGGCCAATAAATAGGGACCAAGTATAGTCGCCCTTATCGAACAGGTGGGTCATCGCATTGAAATCATGATCTGAACTCATAACCCAATACTTTAATACATCTTTCTTCTCCATATGAACCCAGCAACACCCTTATATGTGAGTCAATTCCGAACGCCGATTGTACCTCTTTTATATGCTATTTAAATGGTGTTCCGTCAACATCGTTTCAACTTATTTTCTTTCTCAGCCCCCCGGTCTTTTATTACCGCCCGTCATGCTTTTTGTATGCGACTAACCCGGAAGGGCCACACACTTGGCGGCCAAAGCATAGTGGTGCTTGAGGGCGGGCAATCGAGAATTTGCTTTAAGCACGGCCGGCAATTTCTGCCCGGCTTGGTAGAGTAACCGCAGATTATTCTGTTTAATACCCCCTTGAGGGGTACGCAGATTACACGGATTAAATTCTTGATTGAAAGTGCGCATTTTACCTTTATCTCTTTAAATCTGCGCGAATCTGCGTAATCTGCGGATTAAACTCGGGCATAGTAGCCTCCCCCACAGCAGAAATCCCTTCTCTTTTAAACACCTTCACAAACGTCATCCCAATGATTCTGATATCCAGCCAAAACGACTGATGATCCACATACCACACATCGAGCTTAAATTTTTCCTCCCACGAAATCGCATTCCGGCCATTCACCTGCGCCCATCCGGTCAATCCCGGTTTCACGTCATGACGCCTCGCCTGTTCAGGCGTATACCTTTCCAGATACTGGCATCAGCAGCGGCCGCGGCCCGACCAAGCTCATATCTCCCCTAATGACATTTAAAAGTGCCGGAAATTCATCCAACGATGTCGATCTGAGAAACGACCCGAGCCGGATTTTGCCTTCCGCTCTCCACCCTTTTTGATATCTCGCGCAGAGTCGCCAAGGCGCAGAGATTTTATCTTATCATCCCTTTGGATCATATTTCTTCGTAAATCCATGATGATCCAATCCCCCCCCAAAAAAATCATTTCTTTTTTTCTCTGCGTCTCAGCGTCTCTGCGCGAGTTACAATATCACAGCGCCAATACCGCCCGGACCGGATAGTGATCCCCGGCGCTTTCCTTAACCACAAAAGCCCGGATGCATTTCAGATTGGGAGAATGAAAGATATAATCGATTCTTGGCGTAAGGGGCCATGCCAAGTGGTTATAGGTTCCGGTCAGATAATCCATTCCGGGCCATAAACAGTCCTGGTATCGGCTTAACGTTTTTCGAATGGTGTGTGAAACGGGAATGGTGTTAAAATCACCGGCAAGAAAGATGTGCTCGTATTCCTAACCCGGACAAGCCGGAACCAAAACTCGAAATCCGAATATCGAAATTCGAAACAATGTACAAAATCCAAATAATCAAAATACGAAACACATTCAGGCACATAAGTGTAACAAGTTTTGGTCATTTGCATTTGGGTGCTTTGAATTTGTTTCGGATTTCGATATTCGGATTTCGGATTTTTCTGCCAAAAACGCGCAGAAAATTATTTCTAAGGCACTGATATGATTGCCAGTTGTCAAGACAAAAAAGGCCTACCGTTCCTTT
>JAZDPP010000012.1:0-13767 GCA_043797445.1 Pseudomonadota bacterium | reverse complement strand
GAGTTCCAGAATGAATTTGGGGTCTGGATGAACGATAACAATGCCATTTCGATTTACGATGAACGGATAACCGGTTTTTCCAACCTTGATTTCCAGTATTTTCGCAGCCAGATACTCCATCTTGAGCATTATGGTCAACGCACCGATAAACTTCCCCGAAGAAGACAAAATCGGGGCACAGATGGGCAGAATCGGATTTCCGGTTGCTTTTGATTTTACCGGGGTTGGCTGGTTGATTTTGTTGGCCTTGGCATCCTGGAAATAGGCCCGGTCTTTTACAGAGATTCCTTTGTGGCTGCCCCCCAGACTATCGGCATAAACCGTCCCTTCCGTATCGCAGACGATGATCGTTTCATACTGTTCACCGATCACCTTCATGGCACTTGTCAATTTTCGGTCGAGCCGCTGAATATCATCCGATGAGGCGGCAATGCCGGCCTCGGTCACCTTTGCCGCCACATCGATGGTCGTATTGCCGACAGCCATGTCCTTGGCCAGTTTTACTTCCCCCGATAACGTCGAATGCGTGAGACCAGAAAGACTTTTGGCGATGTTGATCGTGTTTTGTTCACTTTCCGCTTTTATATCTGCCGTCAGCCGCAAATTTAAAACGATCTGGAGCGCCAGAAGCGGGAGTAATACACACAAGGCGCCCCCGGCAAGAAGTTTGAAGTTAAGACTTCGATTTTTCATTTTTTCCCCTTTCTGTGAGTTGAGTCGAATTTGCAATCGAAACGCTATACCGGTTTTAGTGCATCCATTATGGCCTTTGCCGAAAAAGGCTTCCGAATAAACGCATGGACCCCAATTCTCATCGCTTTTGATTTCAATTCCGGACTGCTATGAACCGTTATCAGCAGGGTCACGGCGTTCGGCCAATTTTTTCTAACGATCTCTAAACAATTTTTTCTAACGATCTCTAAAAAAGATAACCCGTTTATCCCTGGGAGTTTATAATCTGCGATGACGATATCCGCCTGTCCCATATCCCGGATGATGTCCAACCCGAGTTCGGCTCTTTCAACGGCCTTAAACACAGCCGTTTTATTCTTGAAAAAATATGCCATGGAAATTCTGATGGACTCATCATCATCCACAAGCAGCACGTTCATCTTTTTTAAGGCCCACGGCGGACCGTTCCTTTGTGTTTGAATATCGCTTCAAGAGGCTCCATTCTTGATGGATGGCGTTCGATGCAAGCCCGGCTGAGCCGGAATCCTTTACCCCATAAGGAAAAATCAGGCTGGGCCGATTAAGCGTATCAGTCACCTTATTATAAGCAGGATGTATGCCGGAATGGCGATATTGAAGGAATGTGTATTATCAACAGCATGTTGAGTGATATACTAAAGGAAAAGCTTATCCGGCTAAAAGACCCAGCATGGCGATATGGCCAACAGTTGATTGGCCATATCGCCATTTGACCCTAATGAAGATCCTTTATTTTCTTTTTCTTATACCGGAAGGCGTAGTAACTCATTTTTAAGAGGCTCGCGGCAGTCCGATCGTTTCCCCCGGCCCGTTTGGTACGCCGCACGAATATAATGCGTTTCCACGGCGCTCAGGTCGATTCCTTCCGGCGGCAGGGGGGCATAGGGGGAGAGTGCCTCAGCTTGAGAAACCCGGGGGGAGACCATCCGTCCGTTTGTGCTGATGCCGAGATGCGCCAGCGCCAGCGCCGGCCCCTCTCCGACCAGCATGCCTCTTTCAATAAGGTTGCGAAGTTCCCGGACGTTGCCCTGCCAGTGAAAATTAAGCAAAAAAGTTTCCACTTCCGAAGATATCCGGTCGAAATTTTTAGCGTATTTTTTCGAAAATTCGAAAAGAAAAAATTTGGCCATGGGGATAATGTCATTCGGGCGCTCGTTTAAGGAGGGGATGGCTAAACGAATGCCGGCAAGGCGATGGTAAAGATCCTTTCGAAAGTGCCCCATCTCAATCATCTCTTCGAGGTTTTTATTGGTAGCGGACAGGACTCTGGTTTTTACCTGGCGCATTTTTGTTCCGCCGAGCCTGCAATATTCCCCCTCTTCAAGAAAGCGAAGGAGCTTTGCCTGTGCTTCCGCGCTCAGTTCTCCCACCTCGTCCAGAAATAGTGATCCTCCGGACGCCTGCTGGATGAGCCCCTGCTTTCCCGAAGGATTCGCGCCGCTGAATGCCCCTTTTTCATACCCGAAAAGCTCGCTTTCAATGAGCGTATGGGGAATGGCCGCACAGTTCAGGGCAACAAAGAGGCCCTTGAAAAGGGGGCTTTTGTAATGAATCGTCCGGGCAATCAATTCCTTGCCGGTTCCGGACTCGCCCGTGATGAGGATGGGGGCGTCTGGGCTTTTTGCGATTTTGTCGACAAATTCCATCAGATCCTGAATCGTTTGGCTCTCACCGATAAAGACCGGCATGTTCTCCCGGATATATTTTTCCTGAAGCAACCGGACTTCCGTGCGAAGCCGGGTGGTTTCCAAAGCGTTATGGATCGTGTTCTTGATGAAGTCCAGGTGGATCGGCTTAATGATATAGTCACTGGCGCCCAACTTCATCGCCGACACCACCGTATCGACATCCTCGTAGGCCGTAATCATGATCACAACGATTCCGGGATCGATTTTTTTTATCTTTTTCAATGCATCGATCCCGCTCATGCCGGGAAGGCCGATATCCAGCAGCACCAGGTCGGGCGGATTCTTTTCGATCGCTGAAACGGCTGCCTCGGTGTTGGAAAAGGTTTCAATGCCGTAAAGGCTCTTCAGGCCGAAAGCAACCCCGACCCGGACGCTTTTTTCATCGTCTATCAGATATATTCGATAGGTATTCATCTTGAGAGAACCCTTTTGTCCACGGGGAGTTATATTCTGAATTCTGCGCCTCCCCATTTGGAGGAATGCAAACTGATGGTGCCGTTATGGTCCGTAATCACGCGCTGGCAGAAACTCAATCCAATGCCGGAGCCATCTGCTTTGGTCGTAAAAAAGGGTCAAAAATCTTTTTCCGTAAGCCTGCGGGAACACCGGTCCCGGAGTCGGAAATACTGAGAAAGACATTATTCCGGATTTGCGTGGTGGTGAGCTTGATCCGTTTATGCCCCGCATTGTTTTTCATTGCATCCGCCGCGTTGTTAATCAGATTCATAACTGCCTGCTCGATCAACAGGCTGTCGAGAAAAAGAGGAGGGAGTGAATCGCTCAGATCCGATTCAATTACGATATCCCTTTTGCGCAATGTGGCGTGCATAAGGGCGATTCCCTCCAGAAAAATATTGATGCCGGACAGGGGGTTTCTGATTTCATGCGCGATACCCGCGGCGACCTGCCCGAGGGAGGCCATTTTTTCCCGAAGCTGCATTACCTTTTCCATTTCTTTGACCCGGGTGACATCCACCAGTGCAATCATGACGGCATCGGTACCCTCGTATTCGATCCGGCTCCCCTTACAATGAACCTATATAGTGTTTTCTTCACCGGAGGCCGTTCTATTGGGAAAAAACCTTACCTCCAACCCCTCTTTTGAAACGCCGGATGCGAGGACTTCTTTATAAAAAATTTCGATTTTCTTTACATCC
Organism: Pseudomonadota bacterium; assembly: GCA_043797445.1. Lineage (GTDB taxonomy): Bacteria > Desulfobacterota > Desulfobacteria > Desulfobacterales > JAFDDL01 > JAZDPP01. The sequence continues at coordinate 10,211 of JAZDPP010000012.1, read as the reverse complement.
GCGGAATTGAAATAGTTGGATTTGAAGGATTCAAGACACGGGCCGCTGGTCATGCCTTTTTCCGGGTCCAAATACAAAATATGCGAGTTCCTGATGATAAAAACCCCTATCACCACGTTTTTCAACAAAAGGCGAAACCGCTCCTCGCTGTGTCGCAGGGATATTTCTGCAAGCTTTTGCTCGGTAATGTCAATATGCGTTCCCATCATTCTGGTGGGGGTGTTGCCGGAATCATGCTCGATAATTTTTCCGACCGAGCGAATCCAGGTAGTGTCGGTGTTTCCTTGACATAAAACTGTAATTTCATGACAAATCAACCAGTTGTCTTCGGCAAACAAAATTGCAAAACATCTGAAAAACGGCCAGTTATCAATCATGTCAACTATATACCGACACTACCACGCAACGACATCTACCGGAAATAGTTGCCTCTCCGGTATGAACACGGGTTTAACTATACGCTGCTCTGGCAGGCGCTGGGAGTCTTCGCGGCAATCCTGCTGGTATTGGTTTACTGGAATCGGAAGCTGGCCAGGGAAATCAAGCAGCGCAAACGGGCGGAGGAGGCATTGCGGGAGAAGACCGAGGAACTGGACCGTTTTTTCCCCACGGCTCTGGATTTGTATTGCGTCGCCGATACCGATGGCTGCTTCCGGCGTTTGAATCCGCAGTGGGAAGCGGTGATGGGCTACTCGCTGGCCGAACTGGAGGGGAGGGTTTTCCTGGACTTCATCCATCCGGAAGATCTGGGAGCCACGGTGCAGACGGTGTCACGGTTGGATGCGCAGCAGCCGGTCTTAAACTTCGTTAACCGGTACCGCTGCAAGGACGGCTCCTACCGCTGGATCGAGTGGCGTTCTTCTCCGCGGGGCAAACTGATCTATGCCGCTGCGCGTGATATTACCGAGCGCATCCGGTCCGAGGAGACGTTACGGTCTTTGCTCGCGGAGCTTGAAATACACCGAGAGACCCTTGAGGAACAGGTGCGCAACAGAACCGCCGAGCTGTCCAATGCCAATCAGTATCTTGAAAAAGCGATCGAGGAGCTGAAGCTGTCCAAGCAGGCGGCCGAAATGGCCAGTGTCGCCAAGAGTGATGTTATGGCCCATATGAGCCATGAGTTGCGCACCCCCTTGAATCATATCATCGGATTTACGGAACTGGTTGTGGATAAGCATTTTGGAGACCTGAACGCTTCCCAGGAGGAATATCTCACCGATGTGCTCGCCAGCAGCCGGCACCTGCTCTCCCTTGTCAACGACGTGCTGGATCTATCGAAAGTCGAGGCCGGAAAACTGGAACTGGTGCTTTCCCCAGTGGATTTGAGGCATCTGTTGCAAAACAGCCTCTTAATGGTGAAGGAAAAGGCCATCAACCATGGCTTGAAGCTAAGTTCCGATTTTAACAATATCCCCGAATCTATCGAGGCGGATGAGCGAAAACTCAAACAGATTGTTTACAACCTGCTGTCAAACGCCGTCAAATTCACGCCGGATGGGGGGCGTGTTGAGCTGTCCGCACAGGTGATGCCGGACATTTCAATGCTGCCCATTGTTCCTGAATCCGCGGGCGATGAGCCCTGGGTCAAGATCTCCATCAAAGACACGGGAATCGGTCTTAAAAAAGAAGATTTGAACCGGATTTTCGATCCGTTCGAGCAGGTTGAAAGCGCCCGAAACCGAAAGTTTCAGGGGACCGGACTGGGATTGGCCCTGGTCAGGAATCTCGTTACGCTTCATGGCTTCATGGCGGACAGGTTTGGCCGGAAATAATCCGGCAAAGGGTGGTAACAAATGAAGGGGAATCCAAACCAACTTGCGCTATGGTTGAACGTGTTTCTAAGCCTGTTCCTGCTGCGTGGCGGTGACGCCCCCACGGCTTCAATTCTGGGCCTTTACCAAGCCTTACCTGACCGTTCCCGTCGTTATCGCCACGCGAACGGATGTGCCTTACATCGCCGATATGAAGGAACTCGCCGGCAAGAAGGTTGCCCTCCCGAAGGGCTATGCCGTTGATGATTGGATCACGGCGGATTGGCCCGGGATCGACCTGATCAGAGTCAGCGATGCATAGGAGGGTTTGGCCCTGCTGCAAGGGGGCGAAGTCTTCGCCTTCATCGACAGCCTGCTGATTATCGGCGACTTTCAGGCCAAGCTCAAGGTTACGAATAGCAAGATCGCCGGCCAGACCCCGTATGCGTACGCGCTATGCATGGCGGTGCGCAAAGACTGGGCGCGGCTGACGGAGATTCTCAACAAAGCCTTGGATTCGATTTCCGAAACCGAACGCAACGAAATCTATCTGGTTGAAATGCTGCCGGAAGCGGTGTTTGAAACGGATCGGGACCTTGAACTGACGTTCGCCAATCGGCGTGCTTTTGAGCTTTTCGGATATTCCGTTGAGGAGCTGAAGAAGGGGCTGAACGGTCTTGCGCTGCTCGCCCCTGAAGACCGCGATCACGCAAAGGTGAACATCGCCGGGCGGTTGACGGGAGAGGATCTTGGAACAACTGAATATAAGGCGCTAAGAAAGGACGGCTCCATCTTCCCGATACTGATTCATTTGGGCACCATCATGAATGAAGGTGCGGCCATCGGTTTTAGAGGCATAGGCGTCGATATCACCGAGCGCAAGCGGGCCGAGGAAGATCGTGAGGTACTGCGCGCAACTCGTGCAGGCCCGGAAGATGGAGTCCGTCGGTCGACTGGCAGGAGGTGTCGCTCACGATTTCAACAACATGCTGACCGCTATAATGGGGTATGCTGAACTGGGGCTGACGCAATGCCCCCCCTCGGACCCGCTCTACCCCAACCTTATAGCAATAACGATGGGTTCATCAATGTTTACAGTGAACCGGGTAAAGGGACGACCCTCAAGATCCACCTGCCCGCGTATGGTAGGCAAGACGTCGCGGCAACGGCCGAAAGCACAATGGAAACACCCACCGGCCGCGGGGAAACGATACTTCTGGTCGAAGATGAGCGGTTGATTCTGAATCTTGGCCAGGCGATGCTGAAACAGCTGGGCTATGCGGTGTTGCCCGCCGGGACACCGGGCGAGGCCCTTCGACTGGCCGAAATCCATGCCACAGGCCAATAAGGGATAAAACGCTCATGTCGCGTGCATTCCTCCTCCATTTTCAGCGTACCCTCAAAGGCGGATTTCTTCCAGTAATGCCTGCCGGACCCTCTCGAATTCTCCCAGTATTTCCGGAAGCATTTCTTTTACGGGGTCAAGCGTTTTTCTCTCCGCCAGGGCTTCCATCTCAATGCACAAGGCCGCAAAACGGGTCGCGCCCAGAACGGCACTGCTGGATTTCAAAGAATGGGCGGCTCGGCTCGCCGATTCAAGATCCTCACGCAAAATGGCATCCCGGAGGCGTTCCAGCAGACGCGGGCTTTCATGGAGATAGGTTTCAACCAGGGTCCCGAAGAGATCGGGAGCATCTGAAAGCTGAAGGGCCCGAAGATTTTTCAGCGCTTCGGGGTCCAAGCACGCTGCGATGGTTGAGGGCGCTGGTGCCCCATTATCTTGAAAGCCCGATATTCCGGATGCCAAGCGGATGGTTGTTTCGCCTGCGGCACGAATCGGCGTTGCGTCCCGGTCCGGAGGGCTTTTTGAAAGCCAGCGTTCCAGCATGTTTTGCAACTGCTCGAGCTGGAAGGGCTTGTCCAGATAATCATCCATGCCGGCTGTTAAACACAGCTCCCATTGGCCCGATTCACCACCACCCGTGATGGCAATTACTGGAACATGCGGTTTCGACGGATCGGCGGCCTCCTCTTTTCTAATCCGCCGGACGGTTTCGCAGCCATCCATCCCGGGCATATTATAGTCCATTAAAACCAAATCGTAATGCCGTTGCGCCATCGACGCCAACGCTTCGTTGCCGCTCCCCACGCCTTCTACCTGACAGCCGAACCTTTTCAGCATGTTTATAATCACTTCTTGAATGAGTTGGCTATCGTCCACGACCAGTACCCGGCCGTTAAACCGGGGAATCTTGTCGGGCACGGGGGGTTCCGCCGGAAAAGCAGCTTTTTGACTCCCTTTTTCTTCCGCATCGGCGGAAGCTTCACGGGAACCCGGCTGGGATTCCATGGAGGTGCTTCCCTCATCACTTCTTTCTTCCGGGGGTTGGGCCGGCCCCGGTATTTTCCAGGGTAGCCATTGTTCGAGAAGGCCCCGCAGCTGTTCAATGGTAAAGGGTTTGCTGAGGAAGTCATCCATCCCGGCGGCCAGGCAGCGCTCCCGGTCGCCCTCCATGGCATTCGCGGTTAATGCAATGATGATGGCTCGAGCCGCGGACCCGGAGGAAGCTTCTTCCCGCCGTATCACCTCGGTTGCCTCGAAGCCGTCCATCTCCGGCATCTGACAATCCATGAGGATGAGATCGTACGGGTGCCGGGACAAGGCCATCAGCGCTTCACGGCCGTTAGCCACCACATCCGCCTCACAGTCGAGAATATTGAGCATCCCGGCAACCACCTGTTGATTGGTAAGATTATCCTCGGCAATCAATACCATGGCATAACTATTTGATTTTGCATTTGTATTTTCTGAAACAGGGGAATTTGTGCCGAAAACCGCGGGCCGGCGCAAATTCGCCAGACAGTCGAAAAGCTGCCGGGGACGAACCGGCTCGATAAGGACGGCATCAATGGAAGATGCATCCGGTTGGGCCGCATGGGTGCCGGCATCGGGAAGGGTCACCACTATCTTGAGTTGCGATCCCGCGGATTCCGCTGGTTGTGGGCGGTCCGCAGCCTCCTCACCGTGTCCAGATGCGTTTCCTGAAACGGCGCCAGCCCGCTGATTTTAAATAAGGTCATGACCTGTTTTCCCGCCGGTTCGCGGTCCAGTTCCCTTAACGCCTGAATCGAATCTTGCCGGAGTGTCCCCTGCTGCGGCCAGGACCTGGCAAGGCAGAGCACGTGTGCCAACAAGGGCTCCGAAGTGGCCGCCACCTGCAATTTCTCCCCGATCTGGGGATTGAGCTCTTTCATAATCCGAAAGCCGCCCTCATCAACCACGCAGGCGGTTTTTTTACCGAAGAAAACCGGCAACACCGCTGCCGAAGGCTTATCCACCCCCTCCATCCGGCTGAAAAAGCCGCTCTGCTTTTTTACCCCATTCCCCATAAGGAGGGTATCAAGCCATACCCCCATCAATGCGCAGCGTCCGGCATTCATCAGCGGGATTTCCTTCCCCCGAAGATCCCCGAGCATCATTTCCCGGCCTTCCCGGGCCGTGAGCAGTAAATATCGATACCCGGTTATCCCGTCTTCAATGGTTGAGAAAAGGGGTTCGGCAACCTCACGGATCTCCATGCCGATAAACGACCAGGTATTGATGATGGCGAGTTGAACCTTTCCTTGATTGATCGCGGTTTCAAAATCGGTTGGATCGTCGAAAATTTGGGTACTCACCTGCAAATCGTACCCCCGCCTCCGTCCGACGGATATCAAAAATGCCTTGAATGCGGCCTCCGCATCATTCCGGTTTACGCCTGAAAAGGCGGATGCGCTGAACCCGAAGTGGATATGGGTTGGTTCCAAATCCACGGCACCTCCCATGCTCCAGCACGAGACTACCAGCAGGAGCCCCAGCGCAAGCACCCGGCACCAACGGGTGTTTCCTGCCTTGATCGTCAGCGCTATCATGGTTGCCTCGGAATGATCCATCCGTAAACTCCTATCGGGTACGCGTCCCTTTCTCATGAATATCGGCGGTACATCCACCCTGCACCACCGGCCACTCACTCTCCTCTTGTTCCGGAAGTTTTCTGCCCCACGCTTGATCCGATCCATCGCCTTAACGCCCGTTTTACGCTTCCCGGCATCATTTCTTTCCTCCCGGTTGGGTTTCGGTTTTAAGGAGCCGTCCGCCGCCGGCCTTGTCCCTGCTCCGAGCCGAAATCAGCCCGTGATAGGTGGTGAGAAGATCAAAGGCGCTGTCAAGGCAAGCCATCGGCCGTTCTTCGATCCGATCGGCCATAATGAGTGTCAGGATCTGTTGCCCGGCAGGGGTCTCCGGCAATCTTTCCATTTCGGCTATTATCAGGTCGCGGAAGGGGGAGATGGAATCGGCGCGAAAAGCAAACACGGTCGGCACCACGCCCGGCGAGGCGGCTAACACGTCCAATTGATTGCCGACCTGAGGGTTGAGCTCACTCATCGTATGAAACCCCCGCCGTGTCACAAGACAGGCATCACTCTGACCGAAGAATACGGGCAGCACCGTCTGTGAGAGTTTGCCGGCCGATGTCACCGGCCCGCAAAACGTTGTGGCCGGATTCAATCCTTTCCCGAGCAAGAGGCTGTCAAGCCAGATCACGGCAAGACTCATCCGGGGATTATCCAGCATCCGGAGGCTGCGGCTGCGAAGGTCATCGATACTTTTGAACCCTTTGTCCCTGCGGACAAGGATCACATACTCTTCCATTATTTGATCGTTATTGACGCCCACGACCACCCGGCCGGGTTTAATTGCCTTGCTCAGCCGCCAGCATTCTTCGGTTGTCACGTTAAACCCGTCCACGGCGTTATCCCGTAATGCCCGTATCATCTCTTCCAGGTTGTCATACACGCCGGGCTCCGGGTCGATGGGAATCTGGCGGGTTGCGGCGACGGTTTGTATCCAAACCTTCATGGCGGCTCTTGTGTCTTCGACTTTTACCTCCGAGAGCATATTTCGTGAAATGACAAACCGGAAGATGTCATTGCCCGCACCGGGTTTGCCAACCGGGGTTCCGGCATAAACCGGGCGGCAGACCGCCAGGAACAAAAGGATCATGAGCCCCGCTCGGGGGGGCTTCCAGAGTGCCGGTGAGCCGGCAATTCCATGGATACGCTTTCCGGTCATTTTGTTTCCAATTGCTTTAACACCTCGGTTCCCACCACCAGATCCAGCTGCGATTGCAGGGCGATGTGATCGTAGCGCGTCTTATAATGCTGGGCCGACATCAGGGCCTCCATCAACTGGGCGCGAATCACCTTCTCCGTTTCCACCAGTTCATTCTGGTAGGCGCGCGTGTTTAAGTCCCGGTTCTCCTGAGCCGATGTCATGGCGTCAAGGGTCGCCTGGTAAGATTTTCGCGCGGCGCTCATGCCGAGAAAAATATCCTTGATCTGCAAGCCGATCCCCTCTTTGAGAAGAAATTGCTCCTCTTTGACCTTGTTTGCCCGGCTTTCTGCTTCTGTCACCCGGTTGCGGGTTAAAAAGCCGTCGAAAAGAGGAATTTCCATGCCGACACCCACGCTCCAGCCTTCCTTATTGGTATCCGTGGCCATGCCATTTTCGTAGTCGTTCCACCACCGGTGAACCTCGCCGGTAACGGCGATCTTCGGGTAGTGCCCGCTTTTGGCCGTGCGGACCGCGCCTTCCAGCGCCCGGATGCCGGCTTCGAGTTTGGCCCAGTCCGGACTGAACCGGTAGGCGCTGCCCACCAGCTTCTCCAGGTCTCCGGCGCAAGGCGTAAAAGGAATTTCGGAGGCGGACGGTTTGACACTCTCTTTCCACGGCAGCCCCATGGTATTGGCGAGTGCCGCCTAGGCCATTTCTTCATTTTTTTCCAGCAACGCCACAGCGGATCGAATGGATTCGACCATCACCTTGTTATCGAGGAAATCGGTCTTTTTGACCTTTCCGGAGCCTTCCTTATACATCGTTTCCGTGAGATTGAGCGTCGCTTCCATGCGGGCAAGCGTGTCTTTTCCGACCTGATGGAGTTGCCGGGCCATAACGGCGCCATAATAAATCCGTTTGACGCTGTCAATGAGTTCGAGATCTGTGCGGCGGGAATCCTGCCGGGCCATGTCCACGAACCCGCCGGATTGTTCGCGGAGCCCCTTTCGCATTCCCCCATCAAAGACAAGCCATTTGGCATCAAGGGCGGCCATGAACGAGTCGGGATCCATCAGCTTGATGTCCTGTTCGGGAACCGGAAATACCTGGGCCGGTGTATTCAGGGTCTGACCGGGATAGGTTACCGGAAGTTGAATCGGAACGGGGTTGCCGAACGCGCCGGCCGGGATGGTGACTAGGGCCGTCCCGCTGGGCAGGGTGATCGACTGCGCCGGGATGCCGAAACGGGTGGCCGGAAAAATGAAATTGGAAGCTTCGTCCATCCGCTGATAGGCCCCCCGGACATTCACCTGCGGCCAATAGCCGGAGAGCGCCTGACGGTGCTGGGCCTCGGCCATGGCGACGGCAAACATGGATGCCGGGCGCCGATGGTTGTTTTTCAATGCCGCATCGAGACAGGCATCGAGTGAGAGCTCTGTTGTCGCCGGCGCTCCCCCGCTATGACCGGGTGTGGTTGAGGAGGGGGGTGCCACTTCCGCAGCCCTCCCCGTGCCGGACAAGGCCAGGATGAGCATAATAGCCCCGGCAAGGTTGAAAACATTTGCCAATCGTCTTGTTATCATTTCAAATTCCCCCTTATCTCCTCCATTCGAAACCGATTTCATATCTGTCACGCCGGTATTTCCCGCTTAAAACTATCTAACCCCGGCGCCGGGACTCTTTTTAGTACCCCCTTGAGGGGTAGAAGTGCCGTATGGATTATTTTCTTGCTAAAAAAACAAGAAAATAATCATACGGCACTAAACAAAAGCAATAACTGTGCCGCGGTCATATGTAATACGAAAATATTTTTGTTTTCGATGGGTTACCTTTTTTTATTCCAGCAGGGCCGCCGGGTCATGGGGAGGCATGTGGCGAAATGGCCAACTTAATAATGGCCATATCGCCAATTCGATGACGGTTCGGGAAACACGGTTTTACGCAACCGTATCAGCCGGAAAATCCGTCAGGCAGGAAGGTCCTTCAGTTTCTTTTTTTTATACCGAAAGGCATAATAACTCATTTGTAGAAGTTTGGCCGCGGTGCGATCGTTTCCTTCGGCTCGGTGATACGCCTCCCGAAGATAGTGCGCTTCCAGGGCAGTTAAATCAATTCCCTTTTCCGGCAGAGGGGCAAACGGGGAGAGGTCTTCAGTCTGAGAGGCCGGCACCGGGCCTTTCCGTTGGGTTTCAGTGATACCGATATGTTCCCGGTTCAAAACCGGCCCTTCTCCGACAAGCACCCCTCTTTCAATCAGGTTTTTAAGCTCCCGTATATTGCCCTGCCAGTGAAAGCGAAGTAAAACCGATTCCAGTTCGGGAGATATATTGCTGAAATTTTTAGCGTATTTCTTTGAAAATTCGAGAAGAAAAAATTTGGCCAGCGGCAAAATATCATCCCGGCGCTCATTTAATGTCGGAAGGGTTAACCGGATAACGGCCAGGCGATGGTAAAGATCCTTTCGAAAGCGCCCCGTCTCAATCATCTCTTCCAGATTTTTATTTGTCGCCGAGAGGGCTCTGGTTTTGACCCGGTGCATCTTTGCGCTGCCGAGCCGGTAATATTCGCCCGATTCGAGAAAGCGCAGAAGTTTCGCCTGCGCTTCGGGGGAGAGATCTCCCACCTCATCGAGAAATAACGACCCTCCGGATGCCTGCTGAATAAGCCCCGGTTTCCCGGAGCCGCCGGCGCCGCTGAACGCCCCCTTTTCATATCCAAAAAGCTCGCTTTCAATGAGATTATGGGGGATGGCCGCACAGTTCAGTGCAACAAAGGGGCCCTTGAAAAGAGGGCTTTTGTAATGAATCGTCCGGGCAACGAGTTCCTTGCCGGTACCGGATTCCCCCGCAATGAGGACCGGCGCGTCGGGGCTCTTTGCAATCTTTTCGATAAACTGCATCACATCCAGAATCGTCCGGCTTTCCCCTACGAAGACCGGCATATCCTCCCGGATGCATTTTTCCTGAAGAGAAAGGACCTCCTTGCGAAGCCTTGTGGTTTCCAGAGCGTTATGAATCGTGTTTTTGATGAAGTCGAGGTGGATCGGTTTTATGATATAATCGATCGCCCCAAGCTTCATCGCGGAAACCACCGTATCGACCCCTTCAAAAGCCGTAATCATGATCACGACGATGTTCGGGTCGATTTTTTTTATTTTTTTTAACGCTTGAATTCCGCTCATGCCGGGAAGGCCGATATCCAGCAACACCAGGTCGGGCCGATTTTTTTCGATCGCTGAAATTGCCGTCTCGGCGCTGGAAAAGGCTTCAATTCCGTAGAGATGCTTCAAGCCGAAAGTAAGCCCGATCCGGACGCTTTCTTCATCGTCAACGAGGTATATCCGATACGAATTCATCTTGAGAGGA
>JAZDPP010000011.1:0-40725 GCA_043797445.1 Pseudomonadota bacterium | reverse complement strand
ATTGAAAACATCAACCAATTTTTCTGTTCTCGATTCTGTCTTCATCACAATCCCATGATACAATAATGAGAGGTAAATTCCTATATTTCATATTTGTATCATAGAATCAAAAAGCTTACCATATTATTTTTATTGAGTTTTTTATAAATACACCTAATTAATATGTTGCAGTTGTGAATATAAGCATCCTTCTAATTTATGTGCACGAGCTTAGCCGCGGCGCGGATCGGATTCTCCGGCCGAAAACTCCGGCCATGGCAGCAAGAGTAGTAGATCATCCGTGGACGTTTTCTGAACTGCTGGCCTACCCAGCGCTTTGTCAATGATATGGGGACATCACCGGAAATGTCGTAGGCCTGGAAAATGCAAAGGTTATTTTGTGACAGATCCTAAATATAGGTATCAGGCACAGGAGCCGGATTGGGGCCCGAATGAACAGGATTCCCGTGGCTTGCTGAGAGGCGATGATTTCTTTTTTATGGATGCCAAAGAACAACGCATAGCAGCAGATTCCCGCAGCTTCTGGGCCCACGTCCATCCGGCCCGGGAGCGTTGCCAGGCAGCCTGTCTCTCCAAGATGGCTTGAATGTCAACTTTCATCAAAACGCTCCAAAAAAACCTTCCAAGCTGAAGCGAGGCCGTGGCGCATGGCCAGCTCTGAAATCTCAAGGTCTGCCACAACGCCGGCTTCGCGAAGAGCCAGTACTCGTGCGAAGTCCTTTGCACGGCCCACACTCAATGCGATGACCGCAAGGTAGTCGGCGCGGATGACCCGAAGCGGAGTACCATCAAGGTCACCCGTCTCAGCCTCCCGGATGGCTTCCATAGTAAGCTCGCTGAAAGCTGGAATGAATTGTACGGGCCAGTCCCCAACGCGAATGGCTTCGCCCTCGGACTCGAATCCACGCTCTTGGCAAAAAGCATAGATCGGGCTTAGCACGTCCAATTTATCAGGGTCGGGCACGGCCACAAGGATATCAGCATCCAACGTCACCACAGCTTCGGTGTACCGCATCTGCGCCACTGCGCCGAACACCGCATAGTCCGTGATAATGCCCTCCTCAACCATCTCATTCAGTAATCTGGCCACTTTGTCCATGTTCACTTTATAGCAGTTTCGTCCAGCCACTTCAAGGCAAGAATTTTTATCAGATTCCCAACTCCTCCCCCGCTTTTTTCGTTCTCGGAGAACTGCATGCCGGGTTTTCGGGTGGTACTAAAGAAAGGGAAAACCGGGAAATATCGAAACGGTTTTTGTTGAAACCTTCAGTATGGCATAAGCATTCATTAAACAGTGGCCTTCATGCGCCAAGGGCCTGGCGCGATCCAAAAATGTCCGAAGGGTTTTCGCTCGATTATTGAGGTTACTACCGGCTTTAAAAAAGCATTGATACACGCCGTGACATCCTCAAACGAGCCAGGTATGTCGGTGAGCTTAGTCTTTTTTATAAACCCCTGCCATTGGGCTTGCTTGGTGTCGTCCTTCACGAACGCGGGATCGAATATCGTGGGTTCGCTGATGAGCGGCGTTTTACGTTTCTCAAACGTTTTCTCGATCGCTTCGATCAGCGTTTCACCCTTGAAATCAAACTTGCAGGACAAAAACCAGATATCATAGAAATCCTTCACACGGCTGTTTAGTATACCGAGCTTCACCATGGCTTGAAATTTTTCCGCGATGGTACTCTCCATGGTATATCCGTCCAGTTCAGGCGGCGGAAAATCAAGCAGCACAGGATATTTGACTCTGCCGGGTATAGGGATAATCACATCGCCAAAGCCGATATCTATCTGGAGAAAGAGCCGAATGCTGCTGAGATTGCCACGGAGCAAGACCCGAACCCCTTTGTGGTCCGCATCTTCGGTAACCCTGGTAGCGGTTACTGTGTCTTTATGGAAAACAATGCCATCGTCCTCGACTTCCGTTTCACAAGCATCTTTGAAAACAGAGACGACTAAATCGAGGCTGTTCTCGATCTTTCCGAGAAGATCAATATCCATGGTGGGACGGGACATCGATCCAGTCCATGCTGAAAACATCAAGGTTCCTTTTAATACAAACCTGTCCGCCCATCACAGGATTGCCTCAAGGTAGGGGCGCAGTATTTTATTCACACGGCAGACAGTGGCATAACGCATGAGATCGTCCACTTTGATTTTTCTTCGTTCACGGTATAAACGGATCGCTTCTATTACGGTATCGAGGCCGACCCTATTCCGGAACTTGAAACAGTCGGCGAGAGTCTTTTCCGGGCTGTAAATACGCACACTGACACTGTCGAGATCATGAGTATCGACACCCGCCGTGAAGGCTTCGCCTGTGAAGCGATAGGTCCTGATATGCGGAAAATCCAGGCGTGGTTCTTCTGCGCCTCGCTGAAGCGCTATGTGAACTTCATGGGGTATCTGGGTGGTCAGTTCGTAAAAAGATAGGGCGGAAATCAGGCAGATAACACCGTTCTGGACCCGAGTCGCAACGGTTACAAGGTCCGGATTGCCGAGCGGCGGGATATCTGAAAGACGAAACACACCGCGACTGATCACTTCAAGCACGCTTGAGTCTCGCATGGCATAAAGCGTAGCCGGATGAATTCCGGCTTTAAACGCTTGCGATGCTCGGAGGATACCACCATGCTTTTTGAAAATATTGGTTGCTCTGGTGAATCGGGAATCGGGAGCATGTGTGTTTTGAGATTTCATGATGTAAATACCTATACATATCAATTATTGTCGTTAATATTATCATGACCCTTATTACTGCTTCAGAATATTCGATGAAGTGACAAAAATCTTACCCGGTTGTCTCTTCAAACCTGGCAGGCAGTGTGCCGATCCCGGTCAACGGCAGCATGGTAATTTTTTCATGAACGGGGTAGGTGTGCTGTCCCGGATAAACTACCCAGAGATGCTGCAGGTCAAGATCGGCCAAGGCACTGTGCATTGATTTTGAGACTTTTGGAGCTTCGTTGAACTTGCACTCCACACCGTATCGCTTGCCTCCGGACAGAAAGAGCAGATCAAGTTCAGCGCCGCCGTGGGTAGCCCAAAAATAAGCTTCCCGAGGCCGGATTACGTTCAAGATTTGCTCCAGGGCAAACCCTTCCCAGGAAGCTCCCAGGCGGGGATGACCTAACAGGTCAAAATGGCCGGCTATGCTGAGTAGGCTATGCAGTAGTCCGGAATCACGGATGTAAATTTTGGGGGCCTTAATCTGGCGTTTTTTAAGGTTCTCATGCCAGGGCTGGAGCTGCCGGATCATATAGGTGCCGGTAAGGATGTCGAGGTAATTGCGCACGGTTTTATCTGTTAATCCCATGGATCTCCCAAGTTCAGAGGCATTCCATGTCTGGCCGTGCAGGTGGGCGAGCATGGTCCAGAAACGGCGCATGGCCGCTGCAGGAATCGATATCCCGAGCTGGGGGATGTCCCGCTCCAGAAATGTTCGGATGAACCCTTCACGCCAGGCCAGGCTATCCGTCTCCGCTCCGGCCAGAAAGGAAGGGGGAAAACCACCGCGCAGCCAGAGTTTATGAGTCTCTTCCCCGGGGATCTCCGAAAGGTTAAACCCGGACAGATCGACAAACTCAATCCGGCCGGCCAGGGTTTCGGAGACATTTTTGATGATTAACGGCGATGCGCTTCCCAGGACCAGGTAATGGGCGTCGTGCCCGGGCCGGTCGACCAGCACCCGAAGCACGTTAAATAATTCGGGATAGCGCTGGATTTCATCGAACACGACCAAACCGGTCAGGGGGCCCAGAACAAGTTCCGGATTTTGCAGCATCTGGAGGTCCGCCGGCGATTCCAGGTCAAAATAGCGCGTTTCCTGCTGATTGGCCAACATCCGGGCCAGCGTGGTTTTACCGCACTGGCGAGGGCCGAGCAGGGCGGTGACGGGAGCGCGTCGGATAGCTGCGGCAAGCGCAGCCAGAAAATAGGGTCTGGGTATCATGAGTCCATAATTATCCTTGAAATTTCGGAATGTCAATCCGATATTTCATTGTAGTCCCTCATGAATTCCGTGAATTCATCAAGCTGTGCCAGTGATTTTTCGATGCCGCCATAGCGAAATGTTCCGGCGCCGTTCCGAAACGATCCATATCTGAGGTTTCGGACGGGCAAGTTTACGAATCTTCGCGATCCCTTGATGGGCGCAGGCTTACAAAGATTCCGAAAAAGTGGCGTGTTACTGCAAGAATTGAAGGTGTGTTAGCTGCTATCTTTTACTACTTTAAGAAGGGCATCGTGAATCCATGCGTTGAGACTTTTACCATTTTTACGTGCTTGAATAACAAGAGTTTTATGAAGTTCTGGTTCAACGCGAACTAATAATTTCCCGGAATAAGGCTTTTCAGGTTCTTCTCCACGCTCAGTACAAAACGCCAGGTAGTCCTCCACCGAGTCAACAAACGCGTTTCGCAACTCACTAACAGTTTCACCTTCAAAGGTGATCACGTCACGCAAATTGATGATTTCTCCGGGCCGGTGACTTTTAAAGAGACGCTTTCGGCCTTGGGGGAAGAGGACCTCCTTGAATTGATCACCGGTTATCATCCATCCGACACGTTTCCCGTCGCGGCGCATGAACGGTTGCTCGAAATTTTGCGGCTCTATTTTCTCACGGGGGGAATGCCCGAAGCCGTTCAGGTTTACCTCGATACCGGCAATCTTGAAGTGGAAGAAGCTGAAAGAGTATTTGTTGACTGTTTTCCATCGTCCTGACCAACGCCACTTTCTCCAATATGATACGGAACGCCTTCCGTAACAATTTTTGCTGTCTATGTGGTGAAGCGGCTACATCCCCGAATCCGCATGTCGATTTTCCAGCGGACCGCAATCAGTCTATCGCTTAAGTCAACCCATTGGAATTCATCATAAATAATTATTCAAAATGGCCATATTCGGTAAGAACACTCATTGGAAATATGTTCAGGCGGATAGATCGTATCCGACGAATAAAAATTTTAAAAAGCATTGTGTAATTATCTGAAATGAATAAATACTAAATTTTTAATTAGCATAACGTGAATTAATTATTGTATTAATAATTCTTTTCTTATAATTTAAAGTTATAAAAGCCATAATTCTTTTATACTTGATTATATTGACCCCTTATGACAAATCTAACTTAACCAAAGCGCAAAAAGATTTGGGTCCCACTCCAGATGAGTACTGTGGCGTTTTGTCCGGTTTACTGACGGACATGAATTTTCAAGCACGCAGCATAAAAAGAGCGGCGCGCTTAGCCATAAAAAAAAGCGTATCCACGGCGTTTAGGCCGAAGAAAGTCAACCTTTATGATGGAGGCAACATGATTATGAAAGACATGAGAGATTTTGTAGCAATTTGTGAAGAGAAAGGTCTTCTGAAACGCATCACCGCCGAAGTTGACACCCATCTGGAATTATCGCACATTGCAAAATTGAATGAAGAAGCCCAGGGTCCGGCATTGCTGTTTGAAAATTGCAAGGGCTATAAATCGCCGGTTATTACAAGTGCTGCAACCACTGTTCAAAGGCTGGCCATTATCATGGGTCAACCTGAAGATTCAAGCCTCACGGATCTTTATGTTGCCTGGGCTGAAAAAGCAAAAAAACCCATCCCGCCGGTATATGTTGACAAGTCAAAGGCGCCTTGTAAAGAAAATATCATGATGGGCGATGATGTGGACTTAAACATTTTCCCTGTTCCCCATTACTACCCTTTGGATGGCGGAAAATATTTTGGAACCGCTCATTTTATTATTACAAAAGATCCTGATTCCGGTTGGGTAAATCTGGGGACATACAGAAGTCAGCTTCTGGGTAAAAACAAGCTCGGAACCCAGTTTATCAAAGGAAAACATGCTGATATCATGCTTAAAAAATACCAGGCGCTTAAACAACCCATGCCGGTGGCTTCCATATCAGGTTGCGATCCCATATTGTTTATCCTGGGTGCTGCCCGTGTGGGTGCGTTTACCAGTGAATATGATGTAGCAGGCGCTTTCCGTGGCGAACCCGTTGAGGTAGTAAAAGGTGAGGTGGTTGATTTGCCGATACCCGCCCATGCGGAAATTGTTGTTGAAGGTTTTGTGGATGCTGATAAATTTATGGAAGAAGGGCCCTTCGGCGAATATACCGGATATTACTCAGGCGTTGGTACTGATCCCAGAAACTTCATTGATGTCAAATGTGTTACCTATAGAAACAACCCGATTCACTGGGGAACAACCGTAGGTCGCGCGGTAACCGATTCTCACATGGTTATGGCATTGTCCTATGGCGCCACGTTATGGCAACAGCTCAATGAAATGAATATCCCCGGCCTGAAAAACTGCTACTGCCCCCCTGAAGGCGCCGGCAGATTCCTTGCCATCATTTCCATGAAACAAATGTATCCCGGACATGTTGATCAGGTATTGACAGCCGCCATTTCCACGGAAATGGGCGCCTATGGACTTAAAACCGTGATTGTTGTTGATGAAGACATTGATTCATGGGACATCCCGAGAGTTATGTATGCCATGAGTTTCAGATTTCAGCCCAACCGTTGCCAGGTAATCAAGAGAGGCCGGTCTACCCCACTTGATCCTTCTTTGCCCATCAATGCAAGATGGATTACCGGAAGACTCCTCATGGATTGTACGATTCCTTACGAATGGGATTCAAAACCAATCCAGATCAAACTCGATCCGGAAATGGTTAAGAGAGTCAAAGGACGTTGGGCTGAGCTGGGCCTCAAATAAAACGGAACCTGTCTGCCAGATCTGATAGAAATGCGCGTGAATAATTTGAACCGCGACCTGCCGGCAATACCGGTAGCGCCGTTTAAGGAGGTACCTTTGAAACCGATTCGTTATAAAGATAAAATGATTAAGGAGTTTTTGGATGACGGCTACTGGACCCAGGAGCTGTTTTATGATTTCTGGGAGCGAAACGCCAGAGAGTTCGGGGACAGGGAAGCGCTGGTCGATTCCAAGTACCGGCTGACCTGGGCAGAGGCGAAAAAGCTGGTCGATGCCATGGCCATTTCCTGGGTGGAAATGGGAATCCCCAAGGATTCCCGGATTATCATTCAATCCCCCAACAGCGTTTACGGATTTTTGGCGCGGATCGCCTGCGAGCGGGCCGGCCTCATCTCTCTGACCGTTTATCCGTATCTTCGCCAGCTGGAACTGGAGTATATGGTGGAGCGGACCGAGGCCACGGCCGTGGTGATTTGTCACGAATACCGCAAGTTTAATTATCTGGAGATGTACCGGGATCTGCAGCAGCGATTTTCCCACTTGCAGTACTTCTTTCTTTTTGATGACGAGGTGCCCGCCGGTGCGCCGAAGCTAACCACTTCCCTTCCCCGGATGGTTCAGGAGCGGGCGAAAAAACCGATCGATGAGTCGGTATTGAAAGCGCGGCGGTTCAGCGCTACCGGAGATGTCGCCCTTTTGACCACGACTTCCGGTACGACGGGTATCCCGAAGCTCGTGGAATGGCCCACCGCCTCCCGGGTGTGCACCTCCAAGGGCAGATGCGATATCTGGAATCTGACCAAAGACGATATCACCATGGCCATCGCACCCCACGCGGGCGGGGCTGCCGGAACGCTCACCTATTTTGCCGCCCCGATCGCCGGCGCGAAGACCGTCATGCTGGAAGAGTTCGAACCCGAGGACGCGCTTGCCCTTATCGAGAAGGAAAAGGCGACGGCGATCGGAGTGGTGCCGACCCATCTCGTGCGCATGCTCGAATGTGACGCTTCGAAATACGATTTGAGCTCGCTTCGCTTTATCCGGTCCGCCGGCGGGTATCTTTCCCCTCAGATCGCGGAAGAAGCCGAAAATGCTTTTGGCGCCTCCATTACCAGCGATCTTGGCACCCAGGACATGGGCTCCGTTTCAGGATGCCGGGTGGAAGATTCGAAGGATCTTCGGCGCCGGACGGTGGGCAGGATGCTGCCGGGTAACAAGGTTCGCCTGTTGGACAAGGATACGGGCAAAGACGTAGCGGAAGGAGAGCCCGGCGTTCTGTGGTTCCGAGGACCCCATGCACCGGCCGGCTACTATCGGGATGAGAAATTGACCGCAACGGTATTTGATGAAGACGGCTGGACCACCACGAGTGACATCGTTAAATTCGATCAGGGCTGCCTGTGGATTCTGGGTCGCGCCAAGGACATGATTATTCGCGGCGGCCAGAATCTTTATCCGGCGGAAATCGAAGGGTTGTTGAACGGTCATCCTTCCGTTGCCTCGGTGGCGGTGGTGGGTTATCCGGACCGGATGATGGGGGAGCGGGCCGCCGCCTATGTGATTCCCAAGAAAGGCATGACGTTTACCTTTCAGGAAATGGTTGATTTCCTTAAATCGAAGAAGCTTGCCATGTTCAAGATTCCCGAGCGTTTGGAGATTGTCTCCGAATTCCCGGCCGTGGGGGATTCGGGCAAGGTCAACAAAGAAACTTTGAAAAAAGACATTGCCGAAAAAGTAAAGGCGGGGTGAGGAGATGCCGAAAACCGTATTGATCATCTCGACGCTGGACACCAAGGCGGCCGAAACGCTCTATTTGCAGCAAAAAATTCAGACAATCGGTCTCAAAACGCTGGTGATGGATCTGTCCATGCGAAGCGATAGCGCCTGGACGGCGGATATCCCGCCGGCCCTGGTTGCCGAGGCCGGCGGCAGTTCGCTGGAAGCGGTTCGAAATTCCCGGGAACGCTCCAAAATCACCAATATCACCATCTCCGGTGCGTCCAAAATTGCCGGAGAACTTTATGGGAAGGGCCGGATCAACGGTGTGATCGCCATCGGCGGCTCGACCGGTTCCCTGATGGCGACCGACGTCATGCGCACGCTTCCTTTCGGGGTCCCGAAGCTCATGATATCCTCCACCGCCGCCTTGCCGGGGCTGGCGACCCGCTACATCGGCACCGGAGACGTCATGCTGTTTCACTCCGTAGTCGAGGTGGCGGGCGTTACGGATTTACTGAAAAATGTCATCGACCGTGCGGTTTATGCACTGGCCGGCATGCTTTCCGATGGGATTTGCCCGCCGTTTGCCGGCACGGGAAAGGCCATAGCGATTACCATGCTCAGTCCCTGCGAGCAGTGCGCCAGCGCCGTTCGGGCGGCGCTTGAAAAGGAAGGCTATCAGGTGATCGGATTTTCGGCGGCCGGAGTGGGAGACAAGGCGATGGAAGAGATGATTGCCCAGGGGCTCTTTCATGGGGTCGTGGATCTGGCGCCCGGCGGGGTAGGGGAGCATCTTTTCGGCTATATGCGGGATGCCGGTCCCAACCGGATGGAGTCCGCCGGTAAAAGAGGGATTGCCCAGATCATTTCTACTTGCAGCGTGAATCACATGACACCTTCCAAAAACAAGTACAAGCCGGAATTTCACGAACGGCGAAAATACGATCTGGACAAATTCCGCGCCTGGGTTCGGCTCTCTCCCGAGGAGTTACAGGTGGTGGCCCGGGAGTTTTCCCGGAAGTTGAACCAGGCCCTCGGACCGGTCAAGGTGTTGATTCCCCAAAAGGGCTGGTCATCGGTGGATACGGTGGGAAATCCGACCTACGATCCCGAAGAGGATCGCGTCTTTGTCCGGGAACTCAAGGCGCATCTGAAACCGGAGATCGAGGTGGTGGAAATCGATGCGAATATGGAAGAGCCGCGTTTTGCCGAGGCGGTGTTTAAGGTGGCTAAGGCTGTTTTTTAGCTAAATGGGAGGAGGTCAGTCATGCCCAGACGAATTGTCCTTGGAATTTCAGGTGCCAGCGGTGTCACCTACGGAGTGCGCATCCTGGAGCTTTTACAGGATACGGATATCGAAACTCACCTCATTCTCTCCTCGGCGGGTAAAACCAATATCCGCATCGAGACCGATTATTCACCAGAGGAAGTGGCCGCCATGGCCACGCATACCTACGACGACAACGATATGACGGCGGCCGTGGCGAGTGGATCATTTCTGACCGACGGCATGATCGTTGCCCCCTGCACCATCAAATCCCTCTCCGGAATCGCCAACTCCTATACCACCAACCTGCTGGTGAGGGCTGCGGACGTTGCGCTGAAGGAGAAACGAAAGGTGGTTCTGGTTGTCAGGGAAACGCCGCTGCACAAGGGGCATTTGAGGCTGATGACCATGGCGGCGGACATGGGCGCTCATATTTTACCGCCGGTCCCCTCCTTTTATCACAAGCCCAAGACCATTCAGGATATTATCGATCAGACCATCGGAAAAGTATTTGATTATATGGGCATCCGGCATGACCTTTTCAGGCGCTGGGGGGAGGGGGATTCGGAGAAGCCCCAACACCCCTCCATCATTGAAATTGCCGGGAATAACTGACTCAGAGGCTCATAAGCCGATTATCCGCCGGCCAGCATGACAGTGATATATATCTCATCTCCGGTATTCACTTTTTTTTTCAATTCATCCGGGTAGGCGCTTTCGCTGTTTAAATAAATTTCGATCTGGTTTTTCAGTTTCCCTTTCCCGTCAAAAAGGGCGGCCTTCATTTCTGGGAAACGTTCCACCAATGCGTTGATGCAGTCCCCGATGGTATTTCCATCCACCTCGACGGTTTCGAGGCCGGATGTGTAATGACGATGCGTTTTATGAATATTGAGGATGACACTCATTTATTGTTCCTTTAAATTGCTAAATGGCCGATTGCCGTTGACCGCAATGGTCACAGTTGGGGTTTTTCTTTACCGTGAATTCCTTCCAGGTTAGCGTCAAGCCGTCATAGATCAACAACCGATCCGTCAACAGCTTCCCGATACCCAGAAGTATTTTAAGGGCTTCCGTGGCCTGGATGGCGCCGATGACAGCCGGTGTGACACCGATCACCGGGAACTTGGGAGCTTGCGTGACCGGACCCCGGTAGAGGCACCGCAAACAGGTGCTTTTGCCGGGCATCACCGTGAGGACCCGTCCTTCAAATCCGCTCACCGCCCCGTGCACAAACGGTATTCGCAGTTTCAGCGCCACTTCGTTGAGAATGTAGCGAGTCTCCGGATTGTCAAGGGCATCGATAATGACATCATGGCCCGATATCAACGCCGCGGCATTTTCCTTTGTGATTGTAACGGCGCTCGTTTTGATGATGATATGGGAATTCATGCGGGCGAGTTTATCCCTGGCCGAATCGACTTTTTCACGGCCGATGTCGGCTTCACCGTGAAGGATCTGCCGATTCAGATTGCTTAAGGCCACCCGGTCATGATCAATGAGCGTCAAGGTCCCGATGCCTGCCGCTGCCAGATATAGCGCTATCGGTGAGCCAAGACCACCCGCCCCGCAGATAAAGATTTTCGCTTCCTTTAGCCGCGCCTGCCCGGTCAATCCGATTTCGGTGATCAATATCTGCCGGTCGTATCGCTCCAGTTCATCCGTTGAGAGGTGGGGGGGCATGGCACATTCCAATCCGGTTTTTTTGTCGTAAGTTCATTTGAGCGAATTAATTGAAATATTTATTTTGTCCTGATAAATCTTTACCCGTCTAAATATCATACCTATTGATATGAAAAAATACAAGATATCTCTACTTGACTTTTCGAAATGAGGTCGATAGGTTAGTCCACTATAATGAACCGATTCGATGAGCGCTCAATTATAAATTAGCTTTCAGCTTTCAGCTTTCAGCTTTTAGCTTTCAGCTTTTAGCTTTTAGCTTTCAGCTTTTAGCTTTCAGCTTTTAGCTCGTAGCTTTTGGCTTTTAGCCTTGGCGTAACAGGTTGGTTCCGTATATTTTTGGCTAATGCCTAACAGCTAACAGCTAACAGCTAACAGCTAACAGCTAACGGCTAACAGCTAACAGCTTCCATTCAAAATGAGAAAGAAAACCGTGAAACCGGACGATCGACAGCATTCCAAGGATAATGACCAGGCCGCCGGCTATAAAGCGCCGGCCGTCCATAAGGCTTTTCAATTGCTCAGAACCGTTGCGCAGTCGCAGCAGAGTCTCGGCCTCGTGGAGCTGGCGCAACAACTCGGGTATAGCAAAAGTTCGACCCACGGTCTCGTCCATGCTTTACTGAGAGAGGGGGCTCTCACCCAGGGACCGGGTGCGCGTAAACTTTACCTTGGGCCGGCGATTGCGGAACTTTTATTTTCTAACTGGCACCAGGAAAAAGTCAGTCAGCTGGCGCAACCGGTACTTAACGATATTCGGGACCATATCCATGAGACGGTGATTTTAGGCGTCCGCATTCGTAACCGTGTTTTGATCATTGCAACCGCCGAAGCGTCCGAATCCCTGAAGATTTCCGTTCCGGTCGGATCGACCATTCCCCTTTTGGGGGGGGCCGTCGGAAAAGTATTTCTTTCAGAAGCAAATCACGATCTGACCTTACGTCTGATTGAAAAATATGGGCTTCGTCGCTACACCCCGCGTTCCATCACCGAGGCAACGGAATACCTGACGGAACTGGATCACGTCCACGATCAGGGATATGCCGTCGATATCGAAGAATATCTTCAGGGAATCCGTGCGGTCGCCGTCGCGCTTCATAACCGGCGGGGACTTCCGGCGGCCCTGTGGGTGGTGGGAATATCGGCGAATATGGATATGGAAAAAATGAAGAAAATAGCCGAGATTGCCAAGGAGAAGGCGGAAGTACTGCGTTACGAGATGGACGAAAACAGTTACACTACGGGGAAAAAGCTTGGCGCCTGACGGTATCTCCTCTCGATATTTGGGGGTTTCCTGAAATCGGGGTCCCGTCCGGAAACAGCGGATGGGTCAAAACGCTGTTTCCGGGTGGGACCGCCTGATACCTGCTAATCCGGTGCTTTCCGGCTATGCATGTTCGCCGGCCGCTATCGGATTTTGTCTCTGCGCCGCGGATTGACGTGCGGCACTCTCTCTTTTCTTCTTTGCGCTGACAATATCGGCCGTGATGAAGTCCACCGCTTTTTCTTCACAAAACCGCACGCACTGGGGATCTCCGCCGCATAAATCGCATTTGAACACCTTGCGCGCGTTTATATTGTAATTCATGGCGCCGAACGGACAGATGTTGACGCATGAACGGCAACCGATGCAGACATCGTAATTTACATTCAGGAATCCGAAATCCTTGTCCCGGGAAATCGCGCCGACCGGGCAAACGTTCTTACAGGGGGCATCCTCGCACTGCTGGCAAATCATCGGAACATAGCGCCCCTCAGCTTCCCACTTCACGATTTGGATTCTGCTTTTTGCTGCGTTGGAAACGCCTTCATGCATGACGGAGCAAACCTGTTCACAAAGACGGCAGCCGGTGCATTTATCGGAATTAACCGTGAGAAATTTATCCATTATTTTCTCCTTCGATAGGTTCTAAAGCACATGGGTCGGTTCATTTTCCAGACCTAAGCGCTTTAAGGTTTCAGTCGTCGGGACACCGTCTTTATCCCAGCCATGATGTGCATAGAACTCATCCACCATGATCTTGAACTTATCCCGGTCGATTCGGGCGCCGATAACGTCCGGGGCGCCTCTCCGGCACGGCTCGTCAAAATAACGATGATTGAGCGTATCGCCTTTAACCGGATCATTCCGGGTCAGGCCTTCCCTTAAATTGAAAAGTCTTTCGAGGTTGTTGCATCGCTCGGCAATATCCCAGAGCTCCTTGGGGGTAAATTCAAGACCGGTGTTGTAATAAATGACCTTGGGCCAGTCTTCGAAGTTCGGCAGTGTCGCACCGAGGAACACCGTGTGGTATTTACAGATTCCCAGACAATCGACCGCCATGTAGCAATTCTCCTGCCAGAAAACCTGCCAAGGCTTGCCGATGTATTCCGTGCTCTCTGAAGACAGGGGGCCGTCGTAAGGGACTGGGCTGCTGTAAATTTTTCGCAGCACGTTTTCCGGCAGATGATACAGATCGATGGCCGGCCGGCTTCGTAAATGATCGGAACCGCGGGAGGCGGTGGCGATATTCAGGGCAAGGCCCGGGGTCGAACGCTCATCGGAGTGAAGGTTGTTCATTCCCTTGACCTGGATGAGAAAATCGAAGGAATTTTTACCGATGGCTTTTGACGCCGGAATGCCGCCGTCCGCAAGCACGTTTCCCAGCCATCCCTTTCGGGTGCAGACGCGGTGGATCATTTCAATGAGTGCTTCATCATTTCCGAACCGCAGCTCGAGCCCGTCGGTTTCCTTATTGGTGAGGATTCCCAGCTCATAGAGTTCCATGGCCCAGGAGATCATGCTGCCGATTTCAAGGTTGTCGACACCGTACTGGTTTACCAGGTGGTTGGCGGTCAGAAGCGTCTCGGCCTTCCGGCAGTCCGGCTCCGAGTTAAAGGCCCCTAACGAGGTATATTCGGGTCCCTCATCGTATTTTCCAGCGTAAAAGCCGGTTTGAATCTTGTATTGCGCGCGGCAATGCACCTGGCAGCCGAAACATCCGGCCATGTGATGGGGTCCCATGGTTGCGGTGGCGATATCATCAATGGCTTCCGGTTCGATCTCGTCGGCGTACTCCATCTGGTTATACTGGAAGTTTCGGGTACGAACGCCGCCCCAGCAATTGGTCGCACCCCAGATAAAGGGGGTTCCCAGGGTGCCTTGGGTTTTGTTGACCTTGGCGCTGGTGATCTGATCAATGAATTTTTTATTGTGTTCGAGCGCATCGACGGGGTGAGTGATTCGGATGTCCATCGTGCCTCTGGCGGCAATGGCCTTGAGGTTTTTGGAGCCCATCACGCATCCCATGCCCGTGCGGCCGCCGGCGTTTTTGATGCCGGTCATGACACAGGCATAGGTCACCAGATTTTCACCGGCCTGTCCGATAACGGCGCTCTTAATCTCCTGGTCCCCCAACTCATCGCGGATGGCCCATTGGGTATCGGTGGCCGATTTTCCCCACAATTTGGCGGCGTCACGGATTTCAATCCGGCCATTGTGTATCCACAGATACACCGGTTTTTCGGCCTTGCCCTTGATGACCAGATGATGGAATCCGGCCCACGCCAGTTCCGGCGCGAAAAATCCGCCCATATTGGTGCTGCCCAACAGGCCGGTAAGGGGGGATTTTGCCATGATATGAGTTCTCGCCGTTGCGGACGCGCAGGTGGCGGTCAAAATGCCGCCGCTGAATATCAGGGCATTCTCGGGACCCATCGGATCACAGCCTTTTGGCGTGTTGTTTAAAAGCAGATAGGCGTCCAGTCCGCGGCCGCCGAGGTATTTTTTTCTCATTTCCAACGGAATGGATTTGATTTCCGTTTTACCGGTCGTAAGATCGATGTAAGCAATTTTCCGATCCAATGCCATTTCGCGTTCCCTCCTTCTTTATTTGGAAGCGTCCGTGGACGATCCTAATTTTTTGGCCAATGTGTCTTCGGCGATTTTGCGGTTTATTTCCCAGACCGGACCGCGAATTCTCGGCAGTTCCGGTGTTACCCAGAAAAGCCGGTAAGTCATGCCGCAGGTCGGGCAGGCGATCTGCTGGCTGCCGGGGCTGGGCTCCAGTCGCCCCATGCAGCTCGGGTTGTGGCATCTGACCTTGCCGTACGTTCGGGTCTTGCGAAGCGATTCGGATGCGGAAAATTTTTCATTGTCGATGGCCATATGGACACTCCTTAGCGTTGGGGTTGATTTTAAGAAGTTCACTATAGTGAAATTTGATACATCAAGGCGCTTTTCAATGTCAAGCCATTTTTTTTCAATAAGACACGATATCTATAACTATAGAATACAATAAATAGAGATTTTTCGTTTGACACCCGCGAATCCACATATTATAAAAATTCAAAAAAGTTCATTATGGTGAATTGAAAATTCCGGCTCGGTTTAGACGGAGCCGGCAGCGGTTCATTTATTCCAACGACGAATTTCGATTTCAAAAAAGGCGGCAACACGATGGCAACAAGGCGTGAACAACTTCTGATCGATCCGAAAAAATGCACGGGGTGTGCCCGGTGCATGATGGCATGCGCGATGCAACATTACGGCCGGATCGATCCGCATCTTTCGAGAGTCAAGGTTCTTCGGTTTAAAGATCCGGAGCTCAATGTCCCCGTCATCTGCATGGCCTGCGATAAGGCGCCTTGTATCAAGGTGTGTCCCATGAATGCACGGGTCCGGCAGGCCAACGGAACCGTTGTAACCGATACGGACGTGTGCATCGGCTGCAAGGCATGTGTTTATATTTGCCCGGTCGGCAGCCCGGCGGCAAATCCCTATACCGGACAGACCATGACCTGCGATATGTGCACGGAGGATACCTCCGGCCCCTGGTGCGTTACCGCTTGCAAACGCGAGGGGGCGTTGAAGGTTTGTGATGCCGATATGCTGACAAGAGAAGTTGTAAGGGCGCGCGCGGGAAAATCCCGGGCGATATATCCGAATTGTTAGCTATTATCCATCCATAAATCGAAGATTTCAGGGTAGAGCTATTAGCCATTAGCTGTTAGCTTTTAGCTTAACAACACGTTTTTTAAAATTTTTAGCTAACAGCTAACAGCTAACAGCTAACAGCTAACAGCTAACAGCTAACAGCTAACAGCTAACAGCTAACAGCTAACAGCTAACAGCTAACAGCTAACAGCTAACAGCTAACAGCTAACAGCTTTTGCCCTAACTTTTTAATTGATGAAACTTAACACTTAAAACTTAAAACTTTTTACGGACATACGCCATGAAAGTCGTTATCGTAGGAAATGGAATTGCCGGCAATCAGGTGGCCTTTTCGCTTCGGGAAAGGGACAAGGAATCCGAAATTTGTATTCTTTCCGCCGAGGCGGTCCCGGAATATGATCCCTGCTCGCTCCCGTATTATCTGGGGGGAGAAGTTGAAAAAAAGGCTGTTTTCAGAAAACGGATGGAAGACTATAAGAGGCACGACATCGATCTCTTCTTCAATCACAAGGTGGTTTCCATTGCGCCGGAGACAAAATGTGTCACAACCGACAAGGGGGTGGAAATCGGTTACGACAAACTCGTTCTGGCCCATGGCGGGGATCTGTTTATTCCGCCGATTGAAGGGATTCGGAACGCGGGCGTTTTCAGCTGCAAACAGTTTTCCGAAACCGAAAAACTCGAATGCCACCCGGGTAAAAGCGCGGTCGTTATCGGATCCGGCGCCATCGGAATAGAGGCGGCGGAAGCGTTAAAGAAAAAGGGGTATGAGGTCTATATCATCGAGTTACTGGGGTGGATCTTGCCGGCCCTGTTTGACGAGGCCACCGCCAAAAGACTGGAAGCGGCGATGGAGGGGTACGGGATTCATGTCCATACCGGTGAAAAAGTGCTCCGGATTAAAGGGGAGGCATCCGTTACCGGCGTTGTGACGGATAAACGTGAGATTGAATGCGATACGGTGGTGGTTGCCACCGGTGTGGTTCCGGGAACTGCGCTTGCCAAAACCGCGGGGATTGCGACGGGACGCGGCATCCAGGTCAATAGAAAGATGGAAACCAGCGTTTCCGATATCTATGCCTGCGGGGACTGTGTGGAAACCATTGATGCCTGTACCGGCGAGGTTGCCATGTTTCAGCTCAAGCATAACGCGATCGAGCAGGGCCAGATCGTGGCCAAAAACATAGCGGGCGACAATGTCAAATACCTCGGCGCCTATGCGTTTGCCAGAGCGCATTTTTTCGATACCCATGCCGCAACCTTTGGGAAAACCATGCGGGCGACCGAATGCCTGCTGGGCAGAACCGAGCTGATTGAAAAGGAAAACGGGAACGGTTACCTGCGCGTTGTCTTGATGGACGGCAAAGTCATCGGCGGGCAGGCGATCGGCAAATATGCCGACGACATCGGATCATTGATTGGGGCCATGTGGCGAAAAGACGATATGGATCACCTGAGAAGCAAATGGCGCCAGATTCCCCAATCCGGCGCCGCCCATTCGTGGCCGCTTATCCGGCTGGGCCAGCTGATCGGCCGGGAGGCCATTGGCTGAAGGTCCTTATTTTTCAAGAAAAATTTTGATTTCACCTGGTTCCGCCTCAATGGTGTATTTCCTGAAATCCGTGGCTTCGACGATCGGGATCACCTCATTTCGGGTATAGGCTCTGATCGGGGTGTGAAGGCCTGTCGCTTTAAAGAGCCAAAGGAAAAACCTGTCCCGGGATGTCAGCAATTCGGCCCATTTCCTCCGGTTAATCAGGGAAGAAATGGCAGCCGGGTCAAAGATCCAGGCCTTTCCCCCGGTTTTTAGCAGGCGATGGATCTCCTGGAGTACTTTTTCGGGCGCCTTTAAGGAATGCAGCATTCCCGTGCTGATGATCATGTCAAACGAGGCTTTTCGAAACCGCAGGCCGGCGGCGTTTCCGATTTCAAAATCGAGCCGGCCGGATAGTCCGGCTTTTGCCGCGTTGGCCCGGGCAGCACGAATCAATTTTGCCGAAAGATCGATGCCGATGATGCGTACTTCCGTGCAGCGCCTTGCTATTTCAATGGGCAGATACCCGGGGCCGGTGCCAAGATCGAGAAGTAATCCCGTCACACCGCTCGAAGCGATCTTCTCGGCCACCTTTCGGTAGTAAGGTTCAACGACCAGCCGGGCCGCCTTTTCGTAGGAAGACGCCAACACTTCAGGAATCTTTTCAGTTTTGATCCATCGAATGATTGCATCCCTGCCTTCAGTGATTAAACTCAACGGGTAAGCTCCTTTTGACGGTTAAAGCCACCGGCGCCGATCGAATTGTTAAAAGACGCCTTCGAATTTCCTCCGACGCTTCCTTCTTATAGAGCAGTGCCGGGAGTAAAAGTCAAACCAATATCCGTTAACAAGCTCTATCAGGCTCACGATTCATACGGGCAGGCACATAGGTCCGGGCAGGCACATAGGTCCGGGCAGACACATAGGTCTGCCCTTACAACGTCAACGGCAATGGACGAATCCGCAGCTTCGCCTCACACCGTATTGAAATTAAATATATTTTTAGAGATTGTCCTTGACGGGAGCGGTTAAACCCGGTATGGTCGCTCCCAGTAGGAACCCGTTGCCCCCTTTTCCCTGGATTGAAACGACAATATCGTAAGCCCTGGAATCGCTCCGGGGCTTTTGTTTTTTAGAACATTTTTTTAGAAGGAACTCATCGATTTGAATTTTGAAACATTTGATTTTCACCCCAACGTTGCGGCAGGTGTCGTGGCGGCGGGATACGTAACCCCGACGCCGATTCAGACCCAGGCCATCGCCCCGATCCTAAAAGGCCAGGATGTCATGGGGCTCGCTCAGACCGGCACCGGAAAGACCGCTGCCTTTGTGCTGCCGATCCTGAATCGGCTCATTCATGGGGAGCGTGGCTTTGTTCGCGCGCTCATTATCGCACCCACCCGGGAGCTGGCCGAGCAGATTCATCAGGCCATCCGGACTCTCGGCGGAAAGACGCGCCTGCGAAGCGTCACCGTTTACGGCGGCGTGGGGATTGTCCCCCAGGTGCAGAACCTCAAGCGGGCCGATATCGTGGTCGCCTGTCCCGGCAGGCTTTTGGACCATATCGGCAGAAAGACGGCCGACCTCTCGCATCTGGAAGTGCTGGTGCTGGACGAGGCCGATATGATGTTCGACATGGGCTTTTTGCCCGACATCCGGAAAATTTTGACACACATTCCGGTCAAACGTCAGACGCTTCTCTTCTCGGCCACCATGCCGCCGGAGATCCGCCGCTTGGCGGGCGATATTCTCCGGAATTCGGCTACCGTCGAGGTCGGGGTCACGGCGCCTGCCGATACAGTCAGCCACGCGCTGTACCCCGTTGCCCAGCATTTGAAGACAGCCCTGCTGTTAAAGCTTCTGGGAAACACCGATACCGAGTCGGTGCTGGTGTTTACCCGCACCAAGCATCGGGCCAAAAGCCTCGGGGAAAAGCTCACCCGGGCCGGCTATAAGTCCGCCTCTCTTCAGGGAAATCTTTCCCAGGGGCGGCGACAGGCCGCGCTGGACGGATTTCGGGATGGCACCTACCAGATACTGGTGGCAACCGATATCGCGGCAAGGGGAATCGATGTTACCCAGATCTCCCATGTCATTAACTACGATATTCCCTCCACGCCGGATGCCTATGTCCATCGCATCGGGCGGACCGGCAGGGCAGCCCGCACCGGGGACGCCTTTACGCTGATTACCGGCGAGGACACTGATATGGTGCGCGCCATCAACCGGGTCATTGGATATACCATCGAGCGGCGCACGCTGGCCGACTTTAACTATAATGAGCCGGCGGCATCGAAATCCGATGAATTCCCGCGTGCTCCCCGTCAGCCGGTGCGCCGCGCCAAACCCGCCGGCGCACCCCAGGGGCGGGCCCGGGCAGGCGCTTTTGCCTGGATGTCCCCCCAAAAAAGCGGTTCTCCCGCCGGGCGAAGTTCACAATCGGCGCATTCGGCCCAAGCGCGCGTAGCGGGAAGACCCTCATCGCAACCGAATCGTTCCCAGCGCTCCCGGTAAGACGGGCGCATTTCGGGAAAGATTTTTTGGATTTTAACGAGGGGCCGGATTCCCCGCTTCGAAAGGAGAAGATATCCGGCCCCATTATTACCCATAACCCATAACCCATAGCCCATTGCCCATAGCCCATAGCCCATAACCCATAGCCCATAGCCCATAGCCCATAGCCCATAGCCCATAGCCTATAGCCCCTTACCCCTGCCGTGAGGAGATTCCGAATGCGAATAACACCTATTATCCTGCTTGCCTTTTCCAACCTTTTCATGACCTATGCCTGGTACGGGCATTTAAAGGATCTGCGGGCAAAACCCATTTTACTGGTGATCGCCGTCAGCTGGGGAATCGCTTTCTTCGAATACTGCTTGCAGGTTCCGGCGAACCGCATGGGAAGCATCTATTTTACCTTAACCCAGCTCAAGGTCATTCAGGAAGTCGTGACCATGATCGTCTTTGCCGGGTTTTGCTTTTTCTATATGAAGCAGCCACTGAGCTGGGATTACCTCTGGGCCAGCCTCTGTCTTGCCGGCGCCGCGTTTTTCATGTTTCGCCAGTTGCCGATGGTCGCCTCGAATTGAGAACCGCCATCGTTGGCCGGGTATGTTCATGTCCGGCGCCACACCCTCATCCGTGTTTCCTGGCTGTTTCTTTTGGATACATAGAGCTTATCTATTTAAAATAATACATTTTTATGTATAAAATAGTAGGTTGTCGCGTTAGCTGTGTTTCGTAACGTAACACTCATTCAGAATTTCATAAAAGCCATTATTTTCACATATCCTTTAATTACAGAACATTAAAGTTATTTAACACCCTGGCATTCTGTTTGCTTATAGAATATTTGTAATGAATATCATTCATATTTTTTAAAAAAATCCATTTTCCGCATGTCTTTCGCTGCATGCCATAGCCCACCGCGCGGGTTATCGCCGCCACTGGCGGTTTGGATTTTTCGTGTGGTGCTTTTTGCCGAAAATCAATCAAAAGAGAGGGGAGAAAATGTCTAAAAGAACATGGCTTTTAACCGTATCGCTGGTGATTGCTTGTGGGTTGTCCGTCTCGCTCCAAAACGCTTTTGCCGCCGCCCCGATTGTCATTGGGGTTCCCACCTCAACCGGGTTTCTGGAAGGTAAGGAGTCGCTGAAGGCTGTTGAATTGGCGGTTGAAGAAATCAACGCCAAGGGGGGTGTCTCCGTCGGCGGGGAAAAGAGACTTTTCAGTGTCGAATCGATTGATATCCGGGATGCCGCGCCCGGGGTGCCGGTCCCCGAGGCACTTCTGGGACTTGAAAAAATCATTCTCGATAAAAAGCCGGCGGCGCTCCTGGTCGGGCCCTTCCGGTCCGAAGCCCTCATGGCGGGCATGGATATCATTGCCAAGTACAAGGTGCCGCTGATCGCAACCATCGCGATGTCTCCCGCCTCGGAAGACAAGGTCAAGGAGGATCCGGCGAAGTATAAGTACATCTTCAGGACCTGTCTCAATGCCAAGTATCTGGTGAAATATCTGGCTGGTACGATGGCGTTTATTAACAAACAATTTGGATTCACCAAAGTTTACATCATGAACCAGGATGTGGCCTGGGCAAGAAAAACAGCTGAAATCATAAGTGAAATGTATTTCACAAAGACGGGATGGACCATTGTGGGGTCCGAATCCTATCCTACCGGCACCTCCGATTTCTCCTCCGCCTTGATGAAGGTTCGTGCCGGGGAAGCACAGGTCATTCTTCCCATTTTTGATATGCCCCAGAGCGGCACCCTGGTGAAGCAGTGGAACGCCATGAAAGTGCCCGCCATCATGGCCGGCTTTATCTCACCGCTGGCCGGAC
Organism: Pseudomonadota bacterium; assembly: GCA_043797445.1. GTDB lineage: Bacteria > Desulfobacterota > Desulfobacteria > Desulfobacterales > JAFDDL01 > JAZDPP01. The sequence continues at coordinate 18,517 of JAZDPP010000011.1, read as the reverse complement.
CGGGCGCCTGGAAAACTTTCGATCAAAACATCGAAGGAGCGATCAACTGCAATTTTGAGTTGGGCAGCGCCATCGCATCCGCTCAGGTACCGGCTTCAGAGGCATTTCTCGCCGCCTATCAAAAAAAGTACGGCAGTCCCGTCGAAGCCGGACACGGAATCGCACCGGCCTATGAATCCGTATACATTCTTGCCGAAGCCATCGAACGCGCAGGCAGCGTGGAAGCGGATGCGATTGTGGCCGAACTGGAGAAAACCGATCGAATGGGCGTCATGGGCAAATGTAAATTTGATGCGGGACATCAGGTGATCTACGACATGGACCCGAAAGAGACGGCTGTGGCCGCCATGCTGCAATGGACCGCTGCGGGGAAACGCACCATCGTCTTCCCGTCGGCATTGGCCGAAGGACTCATTCAGCTGCCCCATGGGCTCAAATCGTTAAAATAACACCCGGAACAGCCGCGACAGGCATTCAGCCCCGCCTGTCGCAGCGCCATCGGTATCGGTTTCGATTCGATGCCGTTTCTTTCACCCCAGGAGGCCTGTACCATGCTCGCCGGCACCATCATTTATGCGCTGATCAACAGCGCCATTTTAGCCCTCATGGCTATCGGATTCAATCTGACCTTCGGCATCAGCGGGGTTGCCAATTTCGCTTACGGCGCCCTGTTTGTGATGGCCGCCTATGGGATTTATTTTTTAATACACCTGTTGCATCTGCCATACCCGGTTGCCGTGCTTCTGGCTGTTGCCATCAACCTGGTGATGGGGGCGGCCATATACCGCTTCATTCTGCTTCGGGTTCGGGGCCAGGCGCTTTCGGAAGTCATTGCGACCTTCGGTATCGGACTGGCGTTTCTGGAGCTCTTCCGGTATTTCGGGTGGGTGGGATTCGAGTACACGTTACCTGTTTTTAGCGACAAGAGTTTCGTCATCGCGGGCAATTATGTCGATATGCAGCGAATTCTGATTCTTGGGTTCAGCGTCGTTCTCATTGCGGGATTGTGGGCGTTTACCCATTTCACGCACCTGGGGCTGGCTTTCAGAGGAATTGCGCAGGATGAACGAACCTCGCTCACCTTCGGCATCGACGCGGATTGGGTGGCGATGATGAGTGTCTCTTTCGGCGCGGGATTGGCCGCGCTCTCCGCCCTGTTTGTCATCCCCCTGGGTAGTATTTCCCCCGGTGAAGGGTACGATGTGCTCATCAAGGCGCTCGCCGTATGCATTATCGGCGGCCTGGGCAGCACCGGAGGGGTGATCCTGGCAAGTTTCATCATCGGGTTTGCCGAACGATTCACGGATACCTATATCGGTTCCCACTGGACCATGATCGTGAGCCTTGTCGCCATTCTCATCGTCCTGACCGTCAAGCCATCGGGACTGTTCGGAAACCAAAAAGAATTGGAAGAAAGGATATAACCACCTTTGGAAAAGCGAAAAGAAAGAATCGACCGCGGAATAAAGGCGAGATCGGCGGACATTTTCGCACTGACTTCCTGGCGGGAAATGCTTTATCTGGCTGCTCCCCGCCTGGTTCCCGTCATTGTATGTCTTATGTTGCCGATCGTTTTGGGCATTTACTGGCAAAAAGTAATGTTATCGGTCGTCGTGTTTGCGCTTCTGGCCATCAGCTGGGACATTCTGGCCGAAACCGGCATGGTATCCCTGGGGCAAGCGCTGTTTTTCGGTCTGGGGGCGTATTGCGCGGGTATTTTGAATCATTACTGGGGCGTCTCCCCCTTCATTACCCTTCCCGTAGCCACCGTCATGGGGGGACTTCTCAGCACCCTGATTCTTCTTCCGGTGCTCCGGCTGAGGGGTATTTACTTCTCCATGGTCACCCTGATCGTCCCGCTTGTGATTGTCAGAATTATTGAGGCCACCAAGATCTTCGGCGGCACGGAGGGCCTTTCCGGAATGACGCCGTTTCCCTCCAAATGGATCGAACTTTACCTCATCATGATCGTTTTCTTATGTGTGCTTTTCGGTTTCAGAAGAATGCTCGGCTCCGATTACGGCCTGGTTCTCAAGGGGATCAACGACAACGATCGCTCCGTTATCAACGCCGGCATCAATATTTACTGGTTTAAGACGCAGGCCCTGTTCATTGCCGGCTGCATCGGCGCTTTTGCCGGGGCTTTCATGACCCATGCCTATATGTTCGTCGGAATGCCGGTTTTTGCGCTGGATTACTCCATTCTTCCCATCGCGGCCGCCGTTGTCGGCGGACCCGGCACCTTGGCCGGCGCCGCCTTCGGCGCCTTTCTCCTGGTGCCCCTGTCCGAAGCGCTTCGGGGGTTCGGCGGGCTTCGAATCGTTATCTACGGCGCCTTTCTGGTGGTGTTCATCGTGGCGCTGCCAGAGGGCATCTTTCATTATATACAGAGAAAATATAACCAGTTCGAACGCTGGGTCGAGGTGGACAAATGACCGATACACCCTTACTGCAGGTGGTGAATCTGAGCAAATCTTTCGGTGGGGTGCAGGCCCTTTATAAGGTCAATCTGGACCTCAGACCGGGCGAACTGCTGGGTGTTATCGGTCCCAACGGTTCGGGAAAAACCACACTGGTGAATCTGATCACCCGGTTTGTCAAACCGAGTTCCGGAGAGGTTCGCTTCAAGGGGCAAAAGATCAGTCATCTGCCTCCCTATAAAATCGTCCGGCTGGGGATTGCCAGAACCTTTCAAATGGTCAAGCCCTTTTATAATATGGCCGCGTATAAAAACATGATCATTCCGCTTTACTCCCCCCGAATGAAACAGCTGGCCGGCGCCCGGTACGGCGAGCGCAACGCTGTGGCGCTGGATCTTCTGGAAGAGGTCGGGTTTGAACGGGACGCCCGGGTTGCTTACAAACTGGCGGGCGCGCTGCCCCAGGGGTACCTCAAACGTCTTGAACTGGCTAAGGCCATTGCCCTGCAGCCGGATTTGATTATTCTGGACGAGCTCTTCTCGGGCTTAAGCCTTGCCGAGGTGGCCACCATTGTGCCGATCATCGAGAAGCTGCGCGGGGAGGGGAAAGCCATTGTCATGATCGAACACCGCCTGAAAGAACTTTTCCGCATCGCCGATCGCATCATTGTCATGAATTACGGACAAAAAATTGCGGACGGCTCCGCGAAGGAAGTGATGGACAACGAGGGGGTGAAGAGCGCGTACCTCGGGACGGAATAGGTCTTAAAAAAACAATACTATAGGAATTGAATCGACATGCTTGAAGTCAACAATCTGATGGTGTTTTTCGAAAACGCCCTGGCCTTGAACGGGCTGAGCCTTGAAGTCCGGGAGGGGGAAATCGTCGGTTTGGTCGGCTCCAACAGCGCCGGAAAAACCACGTTAATGAACACCGTGTCCGGGCTGATCATCGACATGCGCATCAAAGAAGAGCGCAGAGGCGGCGAACGGATCACTCTCTACGGCAATGTCATCTTTAACGGAGAGGACATTACCGAATCTCCTCCCAGCGAGCGGGTGAAAAAGGGAATCGTGCTGTCACGGGAGAGACATCCGGTCTTCCGCGAAAGTTCCGTTCTTGAAAATTTTAAAATTGCCGGATACCTGAAAAGCAGAGCGGAGATCCGCGAAACAATGGCGTATGTGTTTGAGCTGTTTCCCCAACTGCCCAAATTGAAAAACCGCAAAGCCGGATTTCTCAGTGGCGGGGAGCAGCAAATGGTTGCCATCGGGATGGCCCTGGTGGTTCGGCCCAAACTCCTTCTGCTCGATGAACCGCTGTTGGGGTTGAGCCCCATGATGCAGAAGGCGGTCGTGGACGCGATCGTTCACCTGAACAAAAAAACGGGGATAACGGTGCTCCTCAGTGAGCAATTTGCCCGACCGGTACTGCCGATTGTGGACAGGGCCTATGTTGTTGAAAACGGCATGCTCACACTTTCCGGCACTGGGCCGGAGCTGATGAACAACCCGGAAATAAAAGCCGCGTATTTTGGGGTCTAATCAATGAAAGAACAGAAGAACATCTATAGCGCTTTTGAGGCGATCGCCCGTAAACGGGCGGGGCATACCGCCGTTATTTATATCGGTACGCGATTTTCTTATCAGACCCTTCAATCCATGGCGGAAAGTTTTGCCGCCGCGTTGCAGGACAAGGGGGTCGGACCGGGAGACCGCGTCATTCTCTATGCGCCCAACAGCATTCAGTGGGTCGTAGCCTGGCTCGGTATTCAGCGCGCCGGCGCCGTGAGTGTGCCCATTACACCGATTTATACGCCCAAGGACTTGGCGTATGTCGCCAATGACAGCGACGCAAAGGCGGTTGTCTGCGCCGACACCAATTTCGGTTATGTCAAAAGAGTCCTGCCCGATACGCCGCTGAAGATGGTGGTCATCACCAAAATGGCGGAACTGTTGCCCTGGTGGAAACGGGCTTTCGGCGCCTTGTTCGATGTCATTCCCAAAGGCAAAATCATCCTGGATCCCAATGTTTACGCCATGGGGCCGTTGCTGGCCGCCCATCAAAATTTGCAGCAAACGCCGGCGATCGACAGAGACGGCGCGGATATCGCCGAAATACTTTACACCGGCGGCACCACCCAGCACCCCAAAGGCGTTCCCCTGACGCAGGCTCTTTTTCTCGTCTCGGCCGAAGAGCAGATTCGAACCAGTGAGCCGCTCTTTGCCCCCGAGGAGAATGTCATTCTGGGAAATGCGCCCCTGTTTCATATTCTGGGGCAGACGTGCAGTCTTTCCACGATTCTAATGGGGGGCACACTGATCCTCCAACCGAAAGTGAATTTGGATGCCAATTTTGAGTCCATTCAGCGCTTTAAGGCTAAAACCATGATCGGGGTTCCCACCCTTTACCGGATGATGCTGGAACATGATCGCCTCGATCAGTATGACTTAAGTTCCGTAGACTATTGGTACAGCGCCGGCGACGTTCTGCCGATGGAAGTCAGCAAGCGCTGGCGCGAGAAATTCGGTAAAACCATCTATCAGGGATATGGCGCGACCGAAACCTGCGGGGGGGTGACCATGTGCCCGACGAATGTTGAGAATCCGCCACAGAGCGTGGGCCGCGTTGTTCCCAGCAAATCGGTCAAAATCATCAACCCGGCCACCCTCGTGCCCGTTGCACCGGGAGAGTCGGGAGAGCTTATCGTTTCCTCGGAACACATGGTAACGCGGTATTTGAACAAACCGCAGGAGACGGCCTCGTCCTTTATCGAAATCGACGGGAAAAAATGGTACCGGACAGCGGATGTGGTGACCATGGACGAGGCGGGAAACGTCTATTTTGTCGATAGAACCGTGGATACCATTAAACACAAGGGGTACCGGGTCTCGGCCTCCGAAATAGAGGCCGTGCTTCAGGAACACCCCGCGGTAATTGCTTCCTGCGTTATCGGCGTGCCGGATGATGCCGTGGGAGAGAGAATCAAGGCCTACGTCGTGTTAAAAGAAGATATCAAGGGCATTACCGGGTATGATTTGATCAAGTACTGCCGTAAAGCCATGGTGTCCTACAAGGTGCCCCAGTATATCGAATTCAGGGACATGTTGCCCAAGTCCAAGGTTGGTAAACTTTTGCGCCGGGAAATCAGGGACGAAGAAAAGCGGATGAAAGAACAATAGATTCCGTTATGAAATGGCAGGGGCGGCTCTCCGTGGCCGCCCCTTTTTTTTGGTTTTTCGGGCGGGATTCTTACCCATGTGGGCCATGATCATCGTATCGGCCACGCCAGGGTATTTTTTCCAGACCGGCAGGAACTCGCTGTCGCTCAAACAGCCTGCCGCTCTTCCAAAAACACCCAGGCGCGGCCTTCCCGCCGTGGGAAATTGGCCGAAACGGTGATCAAGGCCCCCATGTGAAAGTCCTCCGCGGGGCGCGGTGACCGGACCCGTTAGCTGAAAGCAAGGGCGCGCTGCGATCACCGGTCCCGAACTGCTTCCGGTGTGTTTCTTTTGGATGCACAGCGCTTATCCTACCAAGATAATAAACATAAATGCTATGAGTACCCCTTCTTGGTGTGAGGGGTGTTTCGTAACGTAACACCCGATCGGCGCCTCCCAAAAGCTTTCTATTTAGAATATCTTTAAATTACAGTATATTAAATTTGTTAGGTCGCATGGCATTCCATTTGCTATTACCATCATTGCGAGGAACTTGATTCACTTAGGCCTTGATCTCATCGATTCGGCCAAACCGGAGTGACGAGCAGGTCACGCCAGGGTGTTTTTGGAAGCCCGGCAAGCTGTTTGAGCGATAGCGAGTTCTTGCCGGGCTGGAAAAAACGCCCTGGTGTGGCCGAAACCATGATCAAGGCCTTTGCTTACATGGAAACAATTGATTTCCCGCATGCCTTTCGTTGCATGTAATACCCCACCTCACGGATTCCCCCGATCGCTTTCGGCCCGGGTTTTCCGCACGGTGATTTTTGTCGAATCTCAATCAAAAGAAAGGGGGAGAAAATGTCTATAAGATGCTTTACGCTCATGTGGGTGTGAAGTGGTGTGCTCTTACCAACCTAACCCCGATAAACGGGATAAGTACCTTTACGAAATTGAAGAAGGAGTTTTTATGAAAAGATCCATGTGTGTCTCTTTATTGATCGTAGTTTTTGTGGTTTCATCTGTTTTCATGCTCTCGGGTCATGTCGGGGCTGCAGAAGAAGCTGTCGTCAAGCTCCGATATTCCAACTTTTTTCCCCCTACCGATCCGATCGGCAAACTCGGTGATGAATTCTGCAAGGAAATAGAAAAGAGAACCAACGGCAGGGTGAAAATAACCTATTTTCCCGGGAACACCCTGACCCCGCCGCAACAAACGTATGACAGCGTACAGAAAGGCATCGCCGACATGGGGCAGTCGCTGCTTGCCTATACCGCCGGCAGGTTTCCCCTGACGGATGTGATAGATTATCCGCTTGGTTATACCAGCGGGCTCCAGGCGACACGGCTGATCAACGAGTTCTATAAGAAGTTCAAGCCGGCGGAGATGAGTGATACCCATGTCCTTTATCTCCATGCTCACGGACCCGGATTTTTCAGTACAAAGAAGGAATTTTCGAAGGTCGAAGACCTGACCGGCCAGCGGATAAAGGCGAATGGAACAAATGCTGAAATGGCCAAACTGCTAGGAGTCACACCCGTTACCATAACGATGCCTGAAACCTATGACGCTCTCTCAAAAGGCATTCTCGATGGTGTGCTTCTGCCGAGTAATGGGGTCAAGTTCTGGGGATACGCCGATTTCTTGAAATGCACCATCAAGAACTTCGGCTGTACCTATACCGCCGGCATGTTCGTCACTTTGAACAAGCAAAAATGGGAGAGTTTCTCCCCGGAAATACAGAAGATCTTCACGGAGGTCAGCGAGGAATGGGCGGAGAAGCAGGGCAACCTTTGGGATAAGATGGACAGGGACTCCGAGGAAGCAATGATTAAAGACGGGTTCAAGTTCATGACTGCATCGGCGGAAGAGCAGGTCGCAGTAAAAGAGAAGTTGAAGCCGGTGTTCGCGAATTATGTTCAAAAAACAAAGGATAAGGGCTTGCCCGGTGATGAAGCACTGAAGTTTTGCGTTGATTATTTAGCCGCGCATCCCGATAAGTAATCGGTGATGGCGCGCGGCTCGATTGAGAGTTCCAAGGGGCAACCCACCTGGGGTTGCCCCTATTTTCCACCGTCGGTTTTATTGCTCCCGAACCCTGCCGGTCCCCCCCTGGGGGGGGGGGGGGGGCAGCAAGCATCATCCCGCCTGATCTCTCAAAACTCGCTTCAATATCTTTCCCGTTGCGCTCTTGGGCAATTCATCGATAAAATCAACGCCGGATGGTATTTTGTAATTGGCGAGATTTTCGCGACAGTAGGCGATGATCTCCTCGCTGGTTACCCGCGCGCCGTCCTTGAGTACAATCGCTGCCCGAACCGCTTCTCCTTTTTCCGGATGGGGAACACCGTAGACCGCCAGTTCCTTCACGGCCGGGTGACGATAGAGAAATTGTTCAATCTCGGCCGGCCAGATTTTGAAACCGGCTGCATTGATCATGTCCTTGACCCGATCGACGATAAATACATATCCTTCGTCGTCCATGGTGCCGGTGTCACCGGAATGGAGCCAGCCGTTACGCAATGCCTTTGCCGTATCCTCGGGTCGATTCCAGTACCCCTGCATTACCCCCGGGCCCTTGATGCAGATTTCGCCCCATGTTCCGAACGGCACCTCTTTGTCCTCGTCATCCAGGATCTTGACTTCAACGTTTTCAATCGGTGTTCCGACGCTGCCGTATTTACGACGTATCTCATGATTGTAACAGGCAAAGGGTGAGCTTTCGGTTAGACCGTAGGCTTCAAATATGGGCCGACCGAACTTTTCGGTCCACTTGCTCTCAATTTCCCGGGGCATTGTTGCCGCCGCGGAAAATTCATACCGGATCGAGGAAAGATCGTATGTTGAGAGATCCATGTTCAACAGCGCGATATAGATGGTCGGCACCGCGAAAAACAGGGTGATGCGGTTTTCCTGAATCGATTTGAGCACGTCGGTCGGAACAAACCGGCGAAACAATACCAGGGTGGCGCACGCGGTAAAGGTGGCGTTCATGACGTAGTTCTGTCCGAACACATGGAAAATCGGCAAAAACAGGGCCATGCGATCGTTTACGGTGTAGCCGGAGTAGCGCGTGCTGGAATAGGTGTTGGAAACCACGTTGCCGTGGGTCAGGGTTGCCCCTTTCGGAAATCCGGTGGTGCCCGATGTGTAAAGAATGACGGCGGGCTGGTCCGAATTCAGATCCACCATCTTGAATTCATCGGCGCCGCTTTCCATCCACTCCGCAAGGGTCGGATTCCCCTGGGCCTCTCCCTCGCATATTAAAACATGTTTCAATGCCGGATAGTCATCCCGCCGCACATTCGGGAGCAATTCGCCCACGGCGCAGAGAACAACCGATCCGGAGTCGTTCAGAATGTATTTCAGTTCCTCTGCTTTCAGCATCGGATTGACGGATACCGCGATCGCACCGATTTTGAGCGTGGCGATATAGCAGATGGCAAATTCCGGAATGTTCGGTAGATACAGGGCAACCCGGTCTCCTTGCCGGACACCGTTTGTTATCAATGCGTTTGCCAATCGGTTTGCGCCGCGGTTCAATTCCCCGTAGCGGATCTGCCTGCCTTCAAAAAGGATGGCTGCTTTTTCCGGGAAGAATTTCGCTGCCCGTTCGACATTCTGAGTCACATTCATGGCTTACCTCCGTTTGCTGTTTGTTTATTTTAAAAAAATTGGGTCTATCCGTAATTCGTAATTTCGGGTGACACCGCCATAATTACACTTCAAGTAAAGCAATTAGCGTGCCATGTTGCAATACGGGATGGTAGTGGGTTGAATATATTTATAATAGAATAAATTTTGGCAAAACAAAAAACAGCCGGAGGCGTTTCCTTTCGAAACAACCCCACCCGGTTTACAAAAGCGGATACCCTCACGGATGCCGTTTGAATGCATTTCCGGGTTATCCGTTGTCAAAGTAAGAGGACTGGAAACAGGGTGTTTCCAAAGGTAACAGTCGAATGGATTGGGGGGCGGCCATCATTCGATCGCATAATCAGCCAGTTTTTTATACAGGGTTTTTCGGGATATGCCAAGGTGCTGGGCCGTCAGGCTCTTGTTGCCGCCATATTGCTCAAGCGTCGTCTGTATCAATTCTTTTTCAACTTCCTGAAGACTGTACCGGTCTTCAAAAAGACTGACGATTGGTTTTTTATCCCGAAAATCCGCTGCCGGCGGATGGCTCGAAGCGATAAACTTCGGGAAATCCTCCATGCAAAGCTTCGGTGTTTTGGACAGAATCACCGCTCTTTCAATATAGTTCTTGAGTTCCCTGACGTTGCCCGGCCAGTGATATTTCGCCAGGGCTTCCATGGCATCCGACTCAATTCCCTGCACTGGCTTTTCATATTGCCGGCCGTATAGTTTGGCAAAGTGATACACCAACAGGTAGGTATCTTCCTTTCGCTCCCGAAGCGGCGGCACCTGAATATTGATTACCTCTATTCGGTACAGGAGATCCCGCAGGAACCCGCCTTTTTTGATTTGTTCCTGAAGATCGAGGTTGGTGGCGGCGATAATTCGGGCATCCACATGGCGGGAGGTTCGGCTGCCCACCGGTTCAAAGGTTTTTTCCTGCAAAAACCGCAGTAATTTGGTTTGCAGTCTCAAACTCATATACCCGATCTCATCGAGAAACAACGTGCCGTGATCCGCCATTTCCAGCCGCCCCTTGCTGCCGGTTTCGGCTCCCGTAAAGGCGCCTTTGACATAACCGAACAACTCCGCTTCCAGCAGATTCTCGGTCAAGGCGGCGGAGTTGATGCACACCATTTCGGCCTTTCGTCTGCGGCTTTCCATGTGCAAGGCTCTCGCCAAAAGTTCCTTGCCGGTTCCGGTCTCGCCGCAAATCATGACGGAGGCATCGGTTTTTCCGACCGTGCGCACCATTTCAAAGATATCCAGCATCTTAGGACTTCGGCCGACGATGCCGTGATACGCATTTTCGTCCTCAATCTGACGTTTTAGCGTTTTTAACTCTATCGCCATCTCCCGTTCCCGAATGGCTTTCTTGAGAACGATGCTCAGCTCTTCGTAATCCACAGGTTTGATGAGGTAATGGGTGATTCCCTCCTGCAGTGCCTGAACGGCGGATTTCACTGTGCCGTAAGCGGACATGATAATAAACGGAGGCGCTTTTCTGATCCAGTTCATCGCCTTGAAGAGCTCAAGGCCATCCATTTGTGGCATTTTAAAATCGGACAGGACCGCGTCGATCTCGATTCCGCTGGTATAAATGCGTAAGGCCTCTTCCCCACCGGCGGCCTGGAGCACCTCATAGCCTTCATCCGTCAGAATGGCGGACAATACCTTTAGGCTGCTCAGGCGATCGTCAACGGCCAAAATCTTTTTCATCCGTAACTCCTCATACTCCCTCGGTAATACCGGCTTTAAACGGCCATTCAATGATCACGGCGGTTCCCATTCCCTCCTGACTGGTAATGCGAATGTGCCCGCCATGGTTTTCCACAACACCCAGGCTGATCGGCAGCCCCAGGCCGGTTCCGGCATCCTTGGTGCTAAAAAAGGGGTCAAAAATGCTCTTCAAATGGTCAGCGGAAATGCCGATGCCGTTATCTTCCACCGTCACTCTGACCCAGGGGGTATCTGCGCGATCCGCCTGACCTTTCAACAATCGCGAAGAGAAGGTGATATCTCCGCCGTTCGGCAGGGCATCCATGGCATTCATCAGCACGTTCATCAGGACCTGCTCCATCTGATGCGGATCAACGGCTGCGACGGGAAGATCCGTCGCCAGTTGATTGTGAAGCCTTATGCCCCGCTCCAGGGCTTCTTTTTCGAAGAGATTCTGTGTTGCATAAATCAACCGGTTGATATCCGTTGGCTCCGGTTTGGGAACCGACTGCCGGGCAAAGCAGAGGAATTCCGAGACAAATTGGCTGAGCCGGTCGATTTCTTCGGACACCAGCTGCGTATACTCACCGACGAGCGCATCCCCGGCCCGTTGGCGTTGCAGATAGACAATAGCCCCTTTCATGGCATTGAGCGGGTTTCTGACTTCATGGGCGACGCCCGCGGAAAGCCGGCCGAGCGCAATCAGCTTCTCGGACCGGACCAGTTCATTTTTTGTCCGGTTCAGATGCCATACCATTCGATTGAAGGCGCTTGTGAGATCTCCCAGCTCGTCCGTCGACTGGAGGGGAATTTCGTGCTCCAGATCTCCCTCCGCAATGCGCTTCGTGGCGTCAACGAGCGCCCGAACGGGTTTCAGTAGATAATAGGTGAGCACCGATACGCCGGTCACGGCAAATAGCAGCGTGATGACCACAGCCTGCACCACCTTGGCCCGAATGGCGATAGCCTCCTTTCTGAATTCTCTGCTGGGGAGCGTAACCGCCAGAGACCAGTTCATGAAGGGAATCGGCGCAAAAGCCGCCACCTTGCTTTCTTCTTCAAAGGTGTAGGGTTTCCACCCGCTGGCGCCCGTCATCATCTCCAGAATCAATTCTTTTAAGCTTGGATCGGGTGTGTTTTCAAGATGATGCGCCAGCGGCTCGAATCTCGGGTGCGCGATGACCCGACCGAGCGCATCGATGAGAAATGCATATCCGCGCCCATCCACATGAATATTCTTGACGATCCGAATGATCCGTTCATAATCGAGGTCAATGACCACAACGCCGGCAAATTCCCCCAGACCGCTGTAAATCGCTTTGGCCCAGTATATCACAAATCCGTTTCGAGCCGAAGAAGGAGTGATGTTTGATACAACCATTTCCTCCTTTCCCGCTTCGCGGGCCTTTAAAAAAAAGGATTCGTCGCTTTGGTCTGAAAGTGCGGCGGTGATTTCATCGCGGCGCACCTTTATCAATTCGCGGCCGTCGGGGCCAATATAACGAATCTGAAAGTAATAGGTTGCTCTGCCGATGAAATCATCAAAAAGCCGCACGATATTGTCATGGTTAAATTCGGCCTCTATGTTCAACCGGAATGCGCGCGCATTGAGGTAGTCTTCCAGAACCGGCAGGCCGGCAATTGTTTTCAGGTCGAGCTGGCAATAAAAAAATATTTCATTGATCTCACCGGCAATGGCTTTGACCTGAACCATCTGCTCCTGACGTACCAGGCGATCCACCCGATCCACGGAGGCCTGAAAGGAAAAATACCCGACGGTCGCAATGGGCAGGCAGATGAGCGGCAGAATAAACGCCATCAGTTTGAAGGATATGGAAAACCGCATTTTCATACTGATGTCATAGAGAAGCACCCCTTGTCATGTCAATGGAAAACCGGATAATACCGAAAAGATATCTCCGTTTCTTAAAACTCGGAACCGGCATCTTTGAGTCGCACCGTGTTACCCGCTCGCACGAACAACCGGACACCCGCGTGTGCTTCCAGGAATACTCGTTATGACCGGCACACCGTGGTCTGGGCAACGGTGGCCATGCATGAATTGCCCCAATACAAAGCCGCATCTTTTAACCCTGATTGCGGACCGCAGCCAAGACTCTATATGGGGCCGCTGAACGCCGAGTATGTAGCGAACCAGTATTTATCCGAAATCTACATCAAAGGAATCGCCAACCGGTTCTTTATGTTCCTTGGCCCCGACAGCATCTGGGATACATCACGCGCTGCAGACGGAAAGCATATTATCGGAATCGAAGAATTTCCGGCTCCCGCAAGATTTTTTACGCTGCCAGATGGCAGGAATTGCGCAAGGAGTTTGAAGAGGGCATTATCAGAGAGTGGCAGATTTACGCTCCGAATATGACCAGGGATAATGTTGCCTGCAACCTGGTCACTCCGTATGACATACTGCAATCGCATCCCAACATGCATGAAGGCTCCATTGCCTGCGGTGATATGATTCCTTCCCAGATGGACCGTTTCCGGCCGACGCCGGAACTTTCCAATTATCGCACCCCCATCAAAAATTACTATCTGTGTGGCTCGGCCGCCCATAACGGGGTCGGTACAGGCCGGGGTTGTTCCTATAATTGCTTCCAGATTATCCGGGAAGGCTTTTCATTATAAGAACCTATAATGGAAATCGGGATTTCACTAAACGTGAAATCCCGATTTCCTTTTCCGGCGTTATATTTTGGTCTTGATCATCGTTTCGGCCAATTTCCCACGGCAGGGAGGCCGCGGCAGCGTTTCCAGCGCGAATGAAGCGTGCTTTTGGCATTTCGGGCAACAGGCCGATGCAAAGCGCGCTATCGATATTGAGATAAGACCCGAAGGCGCCAGCCAAATACACATTCACTATTTCAAGCGTATCATTGCCAACCGTGGCGAAGCCGGATTGATCGCACCAGCAAGGAAACGCCTTCCGGGCCAACCGGTTGCGGCGGAACTCCTTATTAAATCCCCTTATATCCTGGCGCGTCCTCCAATCGTGTTCCGTTGATACTTCGCTGGGCAATTTACCCAACTGGCGGTATTTACGAGCTGTTTTTTCATTTCGGGAATTCTAATTGTCGTTCATCAGTACAGATATAGAAGACATATCAAATGGTTTTGGACCGTATGATATCCTTTGAATTTAGGATGAGATCCCTGGCCATCGGAATGTAAACCCTCATGGAGATGTTTCTTGTCACCATGCAGACCATCCGGTGGATTGTCACCTTCGAAAAATGGCTACCACAATCCCAACCGCAATAGGGTTTTGATAACCAGCTAAAAGTTTTGACAAATTTGTTTGATTTGAGCTATAGACATGACTCGCACAAGTTACACTGATTTTATCAAATTTGCCGGATGACAATACCGGTGGTGGTGATAACCGGATGGCAATACGGTGGTGGTGATAAACGGAAACTGCGTGATCACCGCGCATGGAAACAAAGGACCGGGCACTGATGGGTAACAATAACGGCACCGGGAAATCCCTCGAATCCTGGATCTGGGACGCCGCCTGTTCTATTCGGGGAGCCAAGGACGCGCCGAAATACAAGGACTACATTCTCCCGCTGATTTTCACAAAGCGCCTCTGCGACGTCTTCGACGACGAGCTGAACCGCATTGCAGCCGAGGTCGGCTCGCGCAAGAAGGCCTTTCAGCTCGCCAGGGCCGACCACAAGCTCGTCCGCTTCCACCTTCCCCTCGTACCGGATGACCCCGAGCAGCCGGTCTGGTCCGTCATCCGCAAGCTCGCGGACAAGATCGGCGAAGGCGTCACCACCCACATGCGGGCAATCGCCCGGGAAAACCCGCGCCTGCAGGGTATCATCGACCGCGTCGACTTCAATGCCACCACCCACGGCCAGCGCGACCTCGATGACGACCGCCTCTCCAGCCTCATCGAGGCCATCAGCACCAAACGCTTAGGGCTCGAAGACGTCGAGGCCGACATCATCGGCAAGAGCTACGAATACCTCATTCGCAAGTTCGCCGAAGGCGGCGGCCAGAGCGCCGGCGAGTTCTACACCCCGCCCGAGGTCGGCACCATCATGTCCCGGGTCCTCCAACCCGAGCCGGGCATGGAAATTTACGACCCCACCTGCGGCTCCGGCGGCCTTCTCGTAAAATGCGAGATCGCCATGGAGCAAAGCGCCAAGGGCAAGAAGCGCACCGTTGCCCCCCTGAAACTGTTCGGCCAGGAGTTCACTCCCGAGACCTGGGCCATGGCCAATATGAACATGATCATCCACGACATGGAAGGCCAGATCGAGATCGGCGACACCTTCAAGAACCCGAAGTTTCGCAACAGGCAGGGCAAACTCCGCACTTTCGACCGAGTTGTCGCCAATCCCATGTGGAACCAGGACTGGTTCATCGAGGCCGACTACGACAACGACGAACTCGACCGCTTCCCCGCCGGGGCCGGTTTCCCCGGCAAATCCTCCGCCGACTGGGGCTGGGTCCAGCACATGCACGCAAGCCTCAATGACACCGGTCGCACCGCCGTCGTCCTCGACACCGGCGCCGCCTCCCGCGGATCGGGCAATGCCGGCTCCAACAAGGAAAAAACCGTCCGTAAGTGGTTTGTCGACCACGACATCATCGAGAGCGTCCTCTACCTGCCCGAAAACCTCTTTTACAACACCACCGCCCCGGGCATCGTCCTCTTCCTCAACCGGGCCAAGCCCAGAGCCCGCCAGGGCAAGGTCTTTCTCGTCAACGCCAGCCGGGTCTTTGAAAAGGGCGACCCCAAGAACTTCATCCCGGACGCGGGCATCCAGCGCATCGTCGACACCCTCATCGGGTGGAATGAAGCGGAAAAACTCAGCCGCATTGTCGATCACAAGGAGCTTGCGAAAAACGACTACAACATTTCCCCCAGCCGCTATATCCACACCAGTGATGCCGAAACCTACCGCCCCATTGCCGAGATCGTCGAGGAACTGAACGCGATTGAGCTGGCGGCCAGGGAAACCGATGCCGCCCTGCGGGGTATCCTCAAGCAACTGGGATTTGGGCCATGAAGATCTTCAATAGCAGCGTACAGGTCATGCTCTTTAAGGATCGGCTTGAAGTCTGGAATCCCGGCAACCTGCCGCCAACCCTGACGCTTGAAAAACTGCTCGGCCCGCATGCCTCCGTTCCTCATAATCCGCTTCTTGCCGAGCCCATGTACCTGACCAAGTACATCGAACGCATGGGAACCGGTATCCGTGATATGATCCGGCGATGCAGGACCGCCGGGCTTCCTGGACTTGAAATCAGGATTGACGGCGGTTTTTTTGTGTTGACGATCCGGAGGAAAAAGCCTGAGCCGGGGGCCCAGTCAGGGACCAAGTCGGGACCAAGTCGAGACCAAGTCACCGGACAAGTCACCGGACAAGTCACCGGACAAGTCGATCCCTGGCTCATCCGGGCCTTGACCGCCTGTGCGGTCAGGCCTCTCAGCAGTCGGGAAATCCAGAAATCAACCGGCCTCCGCCACCGCGAAACCTTTCAACGCAACTACCTCGATCAGATCATCAACGACGGACTAGTGGAGCGCACAATCCCCGAAAAACCCACCAGTCGTCTTCAGAAGTACCGACTCACGGAAAAAGGCCGCAGCTTGCTCGATCAGTTGGACGAGAAAGGAAATCGATCATGAACGTTCTCGTGTACACCGGACAAGTCGAGACCCATGAGGCCCAAGTCAACCCACCAATCGCCCTGCAAGGCGGATTGGGAAATCCGCCCTCCGGTGCAGGAGTTTCTGGAGAAAGGCGAGATATGAGCCACTGGCGGGAAACCACAGTTGGTAAGATAGCTACCGGATTCCTCAGTGGCGGAACTCCAACTACCTCACGGGCTGATTACTGGAAAGGAAAGATTCCTTGGATCACAAGTAAGTGGCTCGGTGACAAACTGGAACTCACAACCGGGGAGAAATTAGTATCCGAAGAAGCGATCAAAAACTCAGCGACCAAAATTGTCCCAAAAGACAGTATCATTTTTGCAACGCGGGTTGGTGTCGGAAAAGTCGGTATCAACCGGATCGATCTTGCCATAAATCAGGACCTCGCGGGTGTCTTGATCGACAACGAGAAATACGACATCAAGTTTCTCGCATACCAATTAGGGATCGACTCGATTCAGCAATATGTTGCGATGAATAAGCGCGGGGCCACAATCAAAGGAATCACGCGAGACTGCCTTGAGCGGATTCGGCTCAATATCCCTCCACTCTCCGAGCAGAAGAAGATCGCGCACATTCTTTCGATGGTGCAGCGGGCAATCGAAGCGCAGGAGCGGATCATTCAGACCACCACAGAGCTGAAAAAGGCCCTCATGTACAAGCTCTTCACCGAAGGCCTCCACAACGAACCCCAAAAACCAACCGAAATCGGCCCCGTCCCCGAAAGCTGGGAGGTGGTGGAACTTGGTGAAGTTGCAAGAATCGAGCGTGGCAAATTCTCCCACCGCCCTCGCAACGAGCCCCGTTTTTATGGCGGCAAGTATCCATTCGTTCAAACCGGCGACGTTTCCAATTGCGACGGCTACGTTCGCTCTTACACTCAGACACTCAACGAGGATGGTCTTGCCATAAGCAAGATGTTTCCCGCAGGCACAATTCTCATCACGATCGCCGCCAACATCGGATTCACCGGGATTCTGGAATTTGATTCAGCATGCCCGGATAGCCTGATCGGAATTTCGCCCGCTGAGAACGTTCAAACTGAGTTCCTGAATTACTACCTGATTACCCAACAGCCCGAGATGGATCGACTGGCTCCGAAAGGAACTCAAAAGAATATCAACATTCAGTTCCTCAAGCCTTGGCCCGTTCCGTTCCCCTCCGTCGAAGAGCAAATGGAGATTGCGTATACATTCTCAGCAACAGATCGGAAGATCAAACTGGCAACCCAGAAGCGAAACCAACTCCAAGACCTCTTCCGCACCCTCCTTCACGAACTGATGACCGCGAAGACCTGCGTTCACGATTTGGATTTTACTGCGTAAACGAAAGGAGAAACGAACCATATGGATCCGACCGCAAAAGACAACCTCGCTCAGCTCGACAACCTGCTATCTGCGAGCAACCAGTCATGGCTGTTTGGAGCAGGCATCAGTCTCGACGCGGGAATCCCGCTGATGTGCCCTCTAACTAACCGCGTCTTTGCGAGAGCGAAAGACGAAGGAGAAGCGAACGATCTCAGGGTGCTGAAATTCATCAGAAGCCAGCTTTCCGATGATTCACATATCGAGCACATCTTGAGTCAGCTCGGCGATCACCGTTCGATTGCCGACCGTTCAAAGGATAAAGAGGTTATATTCGATGGTGACACCCTTTCGGTTGATGACTTAGATGCTCTTCACCAACGGGTTCTAACGTGGATCGCCGAAACGATCCGTTGGGGATATAAGCCTTTAAATGATGACGGGACGCCAGAGGAAATCGGAACCCATGAAAATCGAATCGTCATAGTCGACAATCATTTGGCTTTCGTATCGGCGCTTTTCAATCGAAGCCAAGCCGGGGTAGCAGAACGACGTAGGGCCGTCCGGATATTCACGACCAACTACGA
>JAZDPP010000010.1:0-5500 GCA_043797445.1 Pseudomonadota bacterium | reverse complement strand
GTTTCGGCCAATTTCCCACGGCAGGGAGGCCGCGCCAGGGTGTTTTTGGAAGAGCGGCAGGCTGTTTGAGCGATAGCGAGTTCCTGCCGCTCTGGAAAAAATATCCTGGCGTGGCCGGTATGATGATCAAGGCCGAAGATTCATTGCCGGAATTGGGGGCGGACCCATGAAATCAAAATATAAGATTCGGTTTTTAAAGATTGTATTGGCCGCGATTCTTGCTGGAACCATCGAAGCAGTTTTAATGCCGGTGTTCTTGATTGCCGGGTCCATATCCTTTTCAGTTCCGGTTGACTGCCAAGTGGGTCAGACGTGTTTTATTCAGAATTATTATGACCATGACTCGGGGCCGGGCCGCAAAGACTATGCCTGCGGGCGCTTAAGCTATGATGGGCATACCGGCACGGATTTCAGAGTGAAAAACCTTCCCGCCATGCAACACGGTGTGTCCGTGCTGGCGGCCGCTCCCGGCGTGGTGACCGGAGTACGGGATGAAATGCCGGATATTTCCATAAAGCAGATTGACCCTGAACGTATTAAAGGCCGGGAAGCCGGCAATGGGGTATTGATCGACCATGGGAACGGCTGGATCAGTCAATACAGTCACCTGTTGCATAATTCAGTGGTGGTGAAACCGGGTCAAAGGGTTAACACCGGGGAAAAACTCGGCCTGATCGGTTTATCCGGGAATACCGAATTTCCGCATGTGGAATTTGCAGTCCGGTATCGGGGAAAACCCGTGGACCCCTTCGTGGGAATTAACGGCTGGTCCGGTTGTGAAGATACCCGGGGCACACTGTGGGCCACAAACGCTCTTGAGAAAATGCATTATATACCGACCGGGGTCTTAACCGCCGGATTCAGTCAGATGATGCCGGAAGCAGAAAAAGCCCGGCAGGGGGACTATCCGTCGCTGTCTTATTCCACCAATGCCAAGATGATGGTGTTTTGGGTGGATCTTTTTGGCGTGCAAAAGGGCGATCGGCAGAAGTTCAAACTTGTCCGTCCTGATGATACGCAGATAGTTGCCAAATCCGAGTTTCTGGATAAATCCAATGTGAGCTGGTTTGCATTTGCCGGTTGCCGAAAGCCCGCGAACGGCTGGCCAACAGGCAAGTATAAAGGGGTTTACACGCTGACCCGCAAAGATAAAACCATTATTACCATTCAACTGGATTTTGAGATGACTCCGGCAACGGAAACCGGGACCTCATCCCTGAACTATCCAACGCGCCGCATCCCCGGTTGTGTATCCTTTCACGCCTCAGTATTTGCGGGTTCGGTTGCGTTTACGTTCACGGGGTAACGGCGCCGGCACCCGCTTGGATGAACGGACGGAAATTCTTGTGGGAATTCAAGGGGGAATTCTCTCAAAAATATGCACGGACGGAATTTTTATTGTTTAATAAACAGCTTTTTGTGATATAAATGCCAGTTATCATCACGGTGTTAACGCCTTAGCTTCATATTTTTTTTGATTGCTCTGTTGAGATTTTTCCTGCGGGACCCGGCGATCGTGAAACTGCCGGCTGGGTATTACAAAAAATGCTTTGAAATGGTTCTAAATCGCGCCGAGCACAAGCGGGAGGATGATCAATGCCAATTTGGTTCAAGGTAGTAAAAGATTCCGCTGACATAGAGAAGGTGTGCCGCCTTCGGCATACCGTCTTTGTCAAAGAGGAGAAGCGCTTCAGCTATCATTCTTCCCACGTGGTGGACCTCTTTGATACGTTGAAAGAAACGATTAACATATTGGCCCTTAAAGATGATGAACCGATTGGAACCATTCGTGTGGTCATGCCGAACCCAGTCGGCCTTCCGGCCCTTGAACACTATAATTTCCAGCCGTTTATCGATACATTAGACGGTGATTGTTCCTGCTTCGGCTGGCTTTGCATTTTGCAGGCCTACCGGACTTATCCGGGGTTGCTGTTTGGTCTTTTCAAGATGGCTTTTCGGGAATTGCGAAAGAATGAAATGCATCACATTGTCGCCACCCTTCACCCACCGCTGATGCACCTCCTGCAGCGCTCTTTTAACGCTAAACGGCTGGGGGACGATTTTGAATCCGGGGAACTGAAAGTTCCTATGACCCCGGCCTATATCGACACGGATAGCGCCCCGCCACGCTCAAGGGAGATTTTTCATGACCCCACCCGGGTTTTTTTTAATGACGCTAACATTCGCCGAATCTATCAACAAGGAGAACCGATCATTACGAAGGGAGAAATGGGGGATGAAGCTTTTTTAATCATTCGCGGATCCGTTCGCGCTCTACCGGAGGATTATAACGCACAAATGCTTATTCCGGGGCCGCAAGACTATCACTACCTGGGCAAGGGAGATATCCTCTTTGGGCCGGGTGAAATTTTCGGGGAACTGGCGCTGTTGGATCAGGGAGTACGTTCCACCACAATTGTCCCTTATTCAAACGAAGTCGATCTGATGGTTTGGAAAAAAGACGAATTTTTGCAGCAGCTTTCAACTAATAAAGAAGCGTCCGTTAATATCTGCAAGCTGTTGGGAGAAAGACTCAGAAAGCAAATTACGGGCAATAAAGAGATCGGTTTTGTAAAAGATTCCGAGATAGCCCGAGTGTTATACGACGCTTCGAATGAAGGGGAACATGCCGTTGATGCCGTCTGGCTCGGACGCCAATGCGGCATTTGGCCCGAGAAATTGATGGAACGAATAGAGCGCTGGGACAAGCAAGGCATGATATCCCATATTGAAAGTGGCATCACCCTTTTGAATGCGGCAGCAATCGATGCCATTGCAAAAACCGGTAAATGAAGGCGCCTGAAAAGCGTGGCGGCGCCGGCTGCCAACCTAACCCCGATAAACGGGATAAGTGCCTTTAGAAATAATTTTCTGCCGAAAATGCGCAGAAAATTATTTCTAAGGCACTAAAAGCGGTCACCGGTAAGCACCGTCACCTGATCGCCGATAGCGGCTGAGAAAAAATCCTTTGCGCGTCCTCGGTTGATGGAGATCTCAAGCGTCCCCCGGCTTCCGATGATGGCGAGCGTCGCACCCGGTGAAACGTCGGCATAGGAAGCTTTCAGATCGCAAATTCTGTTCCCACCGATGCCGACGATAACAGCCGGTCCGCTGTTTTCACAGAGAGCTTGAATGAGATCTTCATTGATGTTTGTGATCAGATTCCCGAACCGGTCGATATCGATAACCACGCCGATCAATTCGCCGGTTTTTCCGATCAGGGGTTTGGGAATGGGCAGGCGCATCAAGTCACTTGGGGCCACGCGGGACCCTAGTTCATGAATATCTCCGCCCAGGGATAAATACGCAGCCACCGGTGCGAAAATATCCCTGCCATGAAAGGTCCGGCTGACAGTTTCAAGAAAAAACCGCCGGTTTTCGACTTTAACAGCCTTGGCGGCAGTGGTTTTTTCCAGAATCATTGTCAGAACACCGTTATTCGGGGCCATAAAAAAATAACCGGCTGCTTCAAGAACAATGATGGTCCGGTCGCTACCGACGCCGGGATCGACCACGACGACATGCACCGTCCCTTTGGGGAAATATCGGTATGCCGAATCAATAAGAAAGGCCGCCTTAACAAGATGTTGAGGCAAAATCCCGTGGGAAATATCAACGATTCTTGCCTCCGGAGCCCTTGAGAGAATAACGCCCTTCATGATGCCGACGTAGGTATCGCTCAGCCCGAAGTCTGTCAGAAGGGAAATAACCGGCATCCTTTTTTCACCCTAACCCCGATAAACGGGATAAGTGCCTTTAGAAATAATTTTCTGCCGAAAATGCGCAGAAAATTATTTCTAAGGCACTGATATGATTGCCAGTTGTCAAGACAAAAAAGGCCTACCGTTCCTTTTTTTTCATATCGATAAAAAGGATTATATAAAAAGCTTTTCGAGACCATTGGTAGAGGCGGGATGTCTGCAACGACGGTTGATCACTCTGATATTCGCGGGTTGGATACCGCATGACATGGTTACGTCGAGGAGCTGCCTCGGTCTAATGTCGGGAGTTCGATGAGTTATCTTATCCCATAGTGCCTTCGAGGGTTCTCCCTATCCGTGATCGCGCCCCTACCAATGGTCTGGAAGTAAATGTCTAATTTTTTGTAATCCGCCTCCTTACGATAGATGATAGTGACATCCAAGTTATCTTGGGTTTCTATGCAATCGGATGCACTTGTTTTGCTATTGCCCATAAGAAGGCGCTCAGCTCACGGGCGATAGCCGTAACCACAACCTGTTTGGTTTTACCTTTGGCCACCAAACGTCTGAACCTGGCACATAGCCGGAGCTGGGCTTTCCACGAAATTTGGCAAACGGTATTCGACACACCCTCTTGACGTTTTAGTAACAACCGACTGACACGGGCCGGCAATCGGTATGCCCAGGCCGCTTCAATCAGTGCCTTACGCGCATGGTTATTGCCAGTTTTTGTAATGCCACCTCTTTTGATGCTGTCACCACTGCTATGTTCCGAAGGTACGAGACCAAGATAAGCCATCAACAAAGCCGGATTCTTAAAACGGCTTAGATCCCCTATCTCCGATAGTACGGTTACCGCTACAATCAGCGAGACACCCCGGGCCGCCTGCAACGCGTTTACAACCCGGGCCAACCGCCAACTTGGCGACAGTTGCCGAATCTGTTCAGTAAGCCGTTCAACTCGTTGGAGGCTTTCATTCAGAGCATCAATGTATTCCTGTAGAGCAATTTTCTGAGCAAAATGAGGCATGGCGATACCGGAAATCCAGTTGAAATAGGCTTTGGTATATTTAGTTCTTCCGGAATAGATGATTCCGTTTTTGAGCAGAAAAGAGTTTAGCCTCTGTTTTGCTTTACGTGTGGCAATTACCGCGTCTTCACGAGCACGGCTCAGGTCACGCATTGCCTCGTCTTGAGAGTCCGGAACATAAACCGCGGTCAGCTCACCGGAACGGTGTAGACGGGCTAACATTTGGGCATCTCTCTGGTCGTTTTTGATACGATCCCCGCTCTTTTTGGGAATCATCGAAGGGGCTGCCACCATGCAGTCAAATCCTTTGCCACTCAAATGGCGATAAATGCCGTAGCCACAGGGGCCGGCTTCATAGACAATACGCAACTGACTTGGCGTGGACACCATTTTACGACAAAATTTATCCAATGCTTCAAAATTATTCCTAATGGTTCCATAGATCCTGCCAGGATCTTGCCGATCCTCATCTGCGATGGCAATAGTGATTGAATTTTTGTGGACATCCATACCGATAAATTTTACATTGCTCATGACCTGCCTCCTTGGTTTTGGCTCTGTGTTATAGGTTTCCACCTCTTCATAACCCACGTTTGCAAGGAAGGCAGGTCTTTTTTTAAGGACTTTATTGTTTCCTGCGGCAACTAGCGGGAGCCGTCATGGGCGAGAATGGGCCACTCAAATGCTCGTCGGAGCCCATGACGACTCCCGCGGGTTACAGGCCACGATTTCCATTGGTCCCGCGGTCACTGGCAATCATTATGTCTAA
>JAZDPP010000009.1:0-3616 GCA_043797445.1 Pseudomonadota bacterium | reverse complement strand
TGGCGGGTGTTTTGGGGCTTCGCTCCCTCTCTGAAAGCCAGTCAATTCTGTAGACACACGCCTGTTTTTTGTGATCGCTGTAGATTCCCGCGTGAAGCGGCTTCGCGCGGAATCGTGTGCTTTCTTAGCCGGAACCCAAGCGAGACAGGCCGACCTTTTATAAATCGATCCAAAGCGTGCGTGAAAATGGCATGGATATCACCGCATGGCTCGATTATTTTATCACAGGTTTGGAGACCCAGATGATCGAGGTGAAACAACGAGGAGAGCAAATCATACGGAGAGATTTACTGGTACAGAAGCATGGACTGAATGAGCGGCAAGGTAAGGCTATTGAATTCTTGCTGGGCCACGGGAAATTAACCATTCAGGATTTTGAGAGCCTTTGCGCTGATGTAAATCGACGTAGCCTGCAACGTGATCTAAAAGGAATGTTGGACAAGGAACTGATTAAAGAAATCGGAGCCGGACCGACCGATCCAACCCGTCACTATGCGTTATTGGAGCTATGACAAGCTGCGACACTGAGCTGTGACATTACTATGACAACCGCTGTGACACGCTCCGGGAACACCATACTAAATTCCAACAATAAAATGCACCGGATAAACCGGTGATTTTCAAGTTTCGTTAACCTGCTGAAAAATAAGAGGTAGGAGCTTTTATGGGTTTTAGTATTCGAATATTTTTTGTTAACGATCAAGATGAAATCAAACGTATCTCTTATGCAAGTTTTGAAAGAATTTTACGTAGAGACCCGAAACAGGCTCACCATGAGCATAAAAATTCCCGTATTCGCTATGCTGAGGTTGTTCTTGAAGTAGAAAATAGAAAACCTGTTTCAATTGTTCGAATTGTTTATGGTTATTTGAAATTTGACTCAAAAGGTTATGCAGACAAAAAGTTTCTTGCCGAAGAGCAGCGCGTTGCAATGGGCATGATGTCATTACCGCTGCCTGGAGATTCATCAATTGTAGTTCATGCCAGTGACAGATTTGCACAAAAAATATTTAAGGACAACTTTTCATGGACTCCAACTTTTGAACTTGAGCAAACTATTTTTAAAGCTGCAATTGAATGACGGGAATAGGACAAGGCAATCGCATTTAGCGCTATAATTCGCTTCAGCCATGAGGAAGATCAGGTTCCGGTTTGCTGTTTTTAATGGTTGGCAAACAATCTGTTACCCAATCTCCTTTCTGATCATCGCCTCCAGTTCCTCCGGGTCTATTTCGTCGATGTAAGCAAATTCATCTTCATTTTCCCCGACTATCGACGGATGTTCCCATTCTACCGGGGCGTTTTCGGGTTTGATACTCAGCAATCCGGCCAGATGCCGGCACAGATCATCAATAGAGGGGAAGTCGAAAAGGAGTCCCACCGGCAGTGGCATATCGATACCCGCGGAAAGGATGTTCCGCAATTCAACGGACATGAGCGAGTCCAGTCCCTGCTCCATCAGGGCTTGGTCGGTTCTGATTCGCCCGGCATCTTCATAATCCATGACCTTTCGCACCGCCTCGATTACTGCGGAGCGCAGGAGGGTGATCCGTTTTTCTCCCGTCTCCTCGGCGAGTTTTTGCTGAATGGCCGGCTGGTGTTCAGCCTTGCCTTTTTCGACGGCGGTTTCTTTAAGCAGGTGGATCAGAAATCCGGCCGATTTATCTTTTGGCGACCGTGAAAAGCGATGGTTTGCGTATAGGTTCCAATCGATATCCGCCGCATATACCTGCGCCAGGTCACCTGTCAGAATCCGGTCAAAAAGGTTGATTCCGTCCGCTGGCACAAGGGGCCTTACGCCCTGTTTGGAATATCGTTCCCCCCCGTCCCGGGCCGACGCAGCCATTCCCTCCCCGTCCCAGGGGCCCCAGTTGATCGTTGTCGCCGGGCAGCCCCTTTGCCGCATCTCCTGGGACATGGTGTCGAGGAAAGCGTTCGCAGCGGCGTAATTGCTCTGCCCCGGACTGCCCAAGCCGGAAGCCGTTGATGAAAACAGAATGAAAAAATCGAGGGACCGATCCCGCGAATGGCGGTGGAGATTCCAGGCGCCATCGATCTTCGGCGCCATTACCCGGGTGAAGCGCTCCCAGGCTTGCTCCCGGATGACGCCATCGTCCAGGATTCCCGCCGCGTGGATAATCCCCTTGAGCTCCGGGAGCGTTGTCCGGATTCTCTCCAGCAGGTTCACCACCTCTTTTTCACGCGATACATCGCATGGCATCACCACAACACGGGTTCCGTCGCCCTGCAACCGGTTGATTTTCTCCGCAACTTCCAGACCCGCGGGGTTCCGGCCGGAAAGAACGATGCACCCCGCTCCTTGATGTTTCAGCCGTTCGGCGATGAGACATCCCAGGGCACCGAGTCCTCCGGTGATCAGATAGGTCGCATCCGATCGAATCCTCCGCTCCCTGACTTCCCGGGGCCACTCGGCATCGCCGTTATGCCCGGACCGAACCCTTTCTGTCAGTCCCGTATCCGCCTGTTCCACCCTGACCAGCCTCGCCCCGTACCGCACGCCGCCGCGGTAAGCGATCCACTCCTCTCCGTCCGGGTTTTCCGAACGGCCAAGCTCCGCGAGCAGGGGGTGCTCCGCATGGATGGAATCCTCCCCGGGATCGAGATCGATGCAGACGCTTCGAAACTCGGGATGCTCGAGCGCGATCACCCGCTGGAACCCCCAGAGCGGAGACTGATGAACCGACACCCGCTGCGCCGGCGGCCCGACCGCCTGCTGGGCGCCTTGCGTCACCAGCCATACCTTTGGTGTCACCGCCGCCCCGCTTAAGGCCTGCAAGAGATGGAGCACGCTTGCGCAGCCAAGAATCTTACCCTCTTCGATCGATGCGGCATCCGTCTCATTCCCACTGTCGAGACTCCAGAGGTGGAGTATTCCCCCGCAGTTTCGTCCTTCAAGGGCGTTTTCCAGCAGGCGATGAAAATCGTCCGGCGCCAGCGGATTCACCCGGTACCGGCCGTTTCCCTCATGGACGTAGCTATCCCCGCGATAGACCCGGATGGTATCGGCTCCCCTCGCCCGCAGGGCCTCGGCCATCTTTTCGCCCAGTCCCCCAATGTCTGCGAAAATCACCCATCGGCCTGTCACTCCGCTTTGAAGTTCGGCTTTCTCCGGCGCCGTTTCCTCCTGAAACGGCACGGGCTCCCAGGCCACCGTGTAGAGCGCCGCCCCACTCTTCCCCTCTCCCCCCTCAAGAAGTGTCTCCCGGGAGGCGCGTTTGACTGAAAACCCTTCCACCTGAACACGGGCGAGACCGGTCTCGTCAAAGAGGCAAAAATCAAGCTCGCAGCCCTGGCCGGTGTTGTCGGATTCCCTCAGGCGGGCATGGCTCCAGAGAACCGGTCCGGGAGAACCGGGGGTGATTCGCAATCGTTTCATGCCGACGGGAAGTTGTGTCTCTTCGCGGGAGCCGGCCGGGAGTATCGATGCGGCCGTTTGCAGGCACGCATCGAATAGTCCCGGATGAAGCCGGTACGCGGGGATTTCGGCCTCAACCGTTTCCGATGCCCGCAAAAAGCATAGGGATTCCGCTTCTCCCCGCATCAACCGTTCGATTCCTTGAAAACCGGGGCCGTAGGCGATTCCCTTTTCCGTAAA
>JAZDPP010000008.1:0-65539 GCA_043797445.1 Pseudomonadota bacterium | reverse complement strand
GATCATCGATTCGGCCAACCCGAGTGGCGAGAAGGTCACGCCAGGGTGTTTTTGGAAGCCCGGCAAGCTGTTTGAGCGATAGCGAGTTCTTGCCGGGCTGGAAAAAATACCCTGGCGTGGCCGAAACCATGATCAAGGCCCAAAAAGGCCCGCTGGAAATTTGAATTCCAGGCGGGCTGTTTGGGTGCCATGACTGGAGGCGGCATCCGGATTTGAACCGGAGAATAACGGTTTTGCAGACCGCTGCCTTACCACTTGGCTATGCCGCCAAAAAAAAAATGGAGCGGGAAACGGGATTTGAACCCGCGACTTCGACCTTGGCAAGGTCGCACTCTACCACTGAGTTATTCCCGCTCACTGGAAGTACTGTCTACTACCTGCAAATTTCCGGTGGGTCAACAAAAAAGTGGGCCTGAAATCTCTTTCCCGGAACGCTAATTGATATAATATCGTTTGAACCGGATAAAATAATCGGCGCCGGAATAAATTGTGAAAATCAGCGCCAGCCACAGAAATACCATGCCGATCACATGAAAATTGATCCCGATATACTCGTAATGGATCATCAGCGGTATCAAGGCGGCTATTTGAAATCCGGTTTTATACTTTCCCAGGTTGGAGGCTGAAAGATCCTCCCCTTTGCCGGAAATAACATTTCTCAGCCCCGAAACAGCCAGTTCCCGACCGATAATGATACAGGCAACCCAGGCCGGTATCCAGTTCAGAGAAGACAACATGATCAGGCTGGAAGACACCAGCAGCTTGTCGGCCACGGGATCCATTATTTTCCCCAATTCGGACACAAGCCCCAGCTGCCGCGCGTAAAAGCCATCGAAATAGTCGGTGATGGCGGCCACGCTAAACAGCAAGGCGGCAACGAAGGAGCAAAATCCGTTGGGGAACATGAGAAGAATCACTATCCCGGGCACAACGGCGATTCGAAAAAGCGTCAGCGTGTTCGGGTGGCTCAGAATTTCTTTTATCTTTTCCGTTGATAGCATTTTGGGCATGGCTCAATCTTCATTGGGGTCGAATGGGTTAAACCGGGGTTATTGTTTCGCCTTTTCCCAGTCCTTTAAAAAAGCGGCGAGCCCCTTATCCGTCATGGGATGGGATGCCAGTTTACGCAACACATCGTAGGGTATGGTCGCGATGTCGGCGCCGATCAGAGCGGACTCGAGCACATGCATCGGATTGCGAACACTGGCAACGATAATTTCCGTATCATAGGCATAGTTGTTATATATTTCCACAATTTGTTCAACCAGCTGCATCCCGTCCTGAGACAGGTCATCCAACCGGCCGATGAACGGGCTCACATAGGTCGCACCCGCCTTGGCGGCCATCAGCGCCTGAAGAGGCGAAAAGACCAGCGTGACATTGGTTTTTATACCTTCCGCGGTCAGCTGACGCACCGCTTTAAGACCGTCCACGAGCATCGGAATTTTGACAACGATGTTCTGATGAATTTTTGCAAGCGCACGCGCCTCCCGAATCATCCCCTCTGCATCCGTGCTGATGACCTCGGCGCTGATCGGACCGTCCACGATTTCGCAAATTTCCTTGATAACCGTTTCAAACACCCTGCCCTCTTTGGCGATGAGTGACGGATTTGTCGTTACGCCATCCACCATCCCCATGCTGACGGCATCTTTTATTTCATCTATGTTGGCCGTATCGAGAAAAAATTTCATGCAACTTCCCCCATTAATTTACCCTTCTTTGCGGCAATCGCCGGGCTTGCCGCTATTCATTACGTTTTTTTTTGCATTGCAACAAAACGATCCCGGCATTTTTCGCTGCAACATAAAAAATCATTTCCCTGTAACCGTCAGTGCACACCGTGTTCCACCACCCGTTGATGGATATCCCCCGATAGATCGCTCAGGATTGCCTGAACGCTGCGGTTCAGAACCGGATGCGTCACGAAGGGGTCTATATCACAAACCGGCGTTAATACAAACCGCCTTTCATGCATTCGGGGATGGGGAATCACGAGCCGATCCGTATTCATCACCCGGTCATCAAACAGAATAATATCGAGGTCCAGGACCCGGGGTCCGAACCGAAGAGCGCTTTCTTTTCTGCCGGCTGTTTTTTCTATACGTTTCAGCGTATCCAGCAAATCAACCGGCGAAAGAGTGGTTTCAATCCGGACCGCCGCATTGACAAACCAGTCCTGATCAATAAAATCCACGGGTTCTGTCTCATAAAATCTGGAGATACCGGTTAAAACAACCCCGTCCGAGGCCCCAACCGCCGCAATACCGATTCGGCAGTTGGCGTTCCGGTCTCCCATATTGGAACCGACGGATATAAAGGCGATATGCGTTTCCATGGGCTATTGATTCAGGATTCCCGGCACGCGAATGCGGTGTCCGTTTGCCAGGCATCTTCGCCGAGTTCACCCTTATAGATAATACGGGCATCCCCTTCGAGGTAAACATCCGAGAACATTCCGCCGGCCTCCCGGAAATGAATATCCAGACAAACACCGCTACGGGTCAATACATGAACCGGTGATTCTTTCCCCAGTTTTAAAGACGCCACGATAGCGGCGGCCACCGCACCGGTGCCACAGGCCAGGGTCTCATCCTCCACTCCGCGCTCATAGGTCCGTATGGCCACCAAACCATCGGCCTCCGGTTCGACAAAGTTCACATTGGTTCCCTGAGGACCAAACGCCGGGTGGAACCGGATTTGCCGGCCGAGCCCCACCACATCCATATCCGCTAATCGGGAAATCATCATAACGACATGGGGAACGCCGGTGTTAACCCGGCTGATGGGAAGCGAGTTATCCAGGACCTCCACCGTATCGTAGAGCACGAGATTTGATGGATCGGGCATCTTCACCCGCACGCGATCCGCCATTACCGTTGCAGACACTTTACCGCCAAGGGTTTCAAAGGTCATTTCACTCCCGGCAATGCCGTTTAAATATGCAAATCGGGCCACGCACCGGGCGCCGTTGCCGCACATTTCAGCGGTACTGCCATCCGAATTAAAAAAATTCCACTTGAAATCCGCCCGTTGGGATGGCTCCACCAAGATGAGGCCATCCGCGCCCACGGATATTTTCCGCCTGCAAACCAAAAACGCAAATTCATTCAACGGCATCCGCGGCATAATGCCTGACCGGTTATCGATGACGATAAAATCGTTGCCGGCGCCGCTCATTTTATAAAACGGAATCGCCTTCATCTATTTCCTTTCGGCCGGATGGCGGCCTTTTTGATGATTCATTGACCCGCTGTCAATAAGTTACGTCAAGCAAATCCGAATCCGGGCTCATAACGTCATTTTCCCCTATCAGAACCACCTTATACGTATACCGGAACCCCGTCTCCAGCGTGTCGCTGAAACGCATTCCGCCCGTGCCGCCGGAAACCGGCGCCAATTTTGCGATCACTTCGAATCGAGGCGGGCAGTGTTTACATCCCCCCGCCGCCAGAGAGAGCTTGGATCGATACACCCGCACCTCCGCCACCGGCACGCTTTGCGTCACGCCGGATTTATCATCGGATTTTCCGGGCAAGGACCATGTCAACAGCACCCGCCCCTCCTTCAACTCTCCCTTGAAATTGGAAACGGCGGCGGGCGCGATCCGATTCGGCGCAACGGGCATTGCCTTTTTGCCACACCCAACCGCGAAAAGCATTGCCGCGGCCATGGCGCCGGCTAAAAGACATATCAGTGAATTCGAATTCCTGTAGCACATATTACCGGTCTTTCCGAACAGTTAGGGACTCTGGAAATACTAATATACCGTTTATTTCGATGTCCCTTGGATTTTTACAACACCTCATTGAGACACTGTATCAATGCATCCACCTGCGCTCTGGAGATAATAAGCGGCGGGACGAACCGAAGGGTCTTCTCCTGAACGCAATTGATTAAAAAGCCCCGCTCCATGCAGGCTTTGACCACTGGCGCGCCCGCCTTATCGAGTTCCATTCCGAGAAGAAGCCCTTCCCCCCGCACCTCTATAATGGCGGCATACTTTTCTTTGAGGGTCATCAACCGATCCTTGAAATAGCTTCCAATGGCCCCGCAATTTTCCAGGAAGGCTTCATCCGAAATAGTCCGAACCACTTCCAGAGCAGCGGCGGCAACCAGAGGTGTTCCGCCAAAGGTCGATGCGTGGGCGCCCGGCCCAAAGGCATTGGCCACGAACTCTTTTGCCAGCATTGCTCCCATGGGAAGCCCGTTGGCCAACGCTTTGGCCAGGGTCATGATATCCGGCGCGACCCCGTATAGCTCATGGGCAAAAAGTTTTCCGGTCCGCCCCAAGCCGGTCTGGATTTCATCAAAAATGAGAAGCGTGCCGGACTCGTCACAGAGGGATCGCACCGCCTTCAGGTAGTCCGGATCCGGGCAACGGACCCCACCTTCCCCCTGAATCGGTTCGATCAGCACCGCGCAGGTATCGGCGCCCATCCGGGCGCGAAGGGCATCGATATCGTTGAAAGGCACGAAATCAAATCCTTCGAGAACGGGCGCGAACCCTTTTTTAATTTTATCCTGACCCGTCGCGGACAAGGTTGCCATGGTCCGGCCATGAAAAGACTGCGCCATGGCGATGATCCGAAACCGCGCCGATTCCCCTTTTTCATAGAAGTACTTACGGGCAAGCTTTATGGCCGCCTCGTTTGCTTCCGCCCCGCTGTTACAAAAAAACACGCGGTCGGCAAAACTCTTTTCCGTTAACAAGGTGGCCAGGGCCACCTGAGGCAGGGTGTAGTAGAGATTCGACACATGAAGCAGCTTTCGCGCCTGGGCGGCAATGACTTCGGCAATCCGGGGATTCGCGTGGCCGAGGTTGCATACGGCAATGCCCGCCACAAAATCGATATACGTTTTTCCACTGGTATCCCGCAGCAGACACCCTTCGCCGCTTTCGATCACAATGGGAAACCGCTGGTAGGTCTTTGCGATGACCGTATCCGCCTGTTGAATAATCTCTTTGCTCATGGGATCACTTCCGTTCCGATTCCTTTTTCGGTAAAGAGTTCGAGCAGCACGGCATGGGGTTTCGTGCCGTTGATGATATGGACTTTTCCAACCCCTTTGCGAACCGCATCCCGGGCGTATTCGACCTTGGGAATCATGCCGCCGGATATGGTGCCGTCCGTGATGAGTCCCGGTATGTCGTCCACGGCAATGGTCGTCATCAGGTTACCGCTGGCATCCTTGACCCCGTCCACGTCGGTTAAAAAAATCAGTTTCATGGCCGATAACGCCATGGCCATGTGGCTTGCCACCGCATCGGCATTGATATTGTAGGACTCCCCGTGCGTTCCCTCGCCAATCGGCGCCACAATCGGAATAAACCCCTTTTCAGCCAGGGTTTCAATGAGGCCCGGATTGATGCGAATCACTTCCCCCACGTGGCCCGGATCGATAATCTCCGGCGGTATATCGGCACTCTCCCGGTGCACCATGCGAAGTTTTTTTGCCTGGATAAGGCCCGCATCCTTCCCGCTCAGGCCCACGGCTTGCCCCCCCTCCTGATTGACACGCGAAACGATGGCATTGTTCACGAGTCCGCCCAGCACCATTTCAACCACTTCCATGGTCTCCTGGTCGGTCATGCGCATCCCCCGCACGAATTTGGGTTTGATGCACATCCGTTCCATGACCTGTGATATCTGGGGTCCTCCGCCATGAACCACCACGGGATTTACGCCCACATATTTCATCAGTGCGATGTCTTTGGCAAACCCCGTTTTGAGCTGCTCATCCACCATGGCGTGTCCGCCGTATTTGACCACAATGGTCTTTCCGGAAAGCTTGCGAATATGGGGAAGCGCCTCTATCAGTATGTCCGCCACACTCCGGCTCATGCTTGTCTCCTGTACACCCTCGCGCCTCGCAAGGTGAATCGTTAACGGATCAACAGAAAGATAAGTGGCATAGCAAAAATGAGATATTGCTATAAAATATATCTGCTGAGATCCTCGTCATTCTTAATGTCTTTTAGCTTATCCGCAACAAAATCAGCCGTAATCAAAACCGTTTTCCCCGCCATATCCGGCGCATCGAACAGAATATCCTCCAGCAGGCATTCCATGATCGTATGAAGCCGCCGGGCGCCGATATTTTCGGTCCGGGCGTTCACCTCCTCGGCAATGAGGGCGATATCCCGCACCGCCGCCTCATCGAAGCGCACGCTCACCCCCTCCGTTTGAAGAAGGGCCGGATACTGAACCAGCAACGCATTTTTGGGCTCTCTCAGGATGCGAACAAACTCCTTGGCTCCCAGAGAGTTCAGCTCCACCCGAATGGGAAACCGGCCCTGCAGCTCCGGAATCAAATCCGACGGTTTACTCGCATGAAACGCGCCGGAGGCGATAAAAAGGATGTGATCGGTTTTAACCGGTCCGTACTTTGTCGATACGGTGCTTCCCTCCACGAGCGGCAACAAATCGCGCTGTACCCCCTCTCTGGAGACATCCGGCCCGTGGCTGCTTCCCTTTGCGACAATTTTATCGATCTCGTCCAAAAAAACGATGCCGGATTGCTCCACCTTTTCAATCGCCGATTTGACCACTTTTTCCATGTCAACGAGTCCCTGGGTCTCTTCCTGCGTCAGGAGCTTCAAGGCCTCCGGGACTTTCAGTTTGCGCTTCTTGGTGGATTTCGGAAGCATGCTCCCGAACATATCCTTGAAATTGATTCCCATTTCCTCCATGCCCACATTGGAGAAAATTTCCACCACCGGCATGCTTCGGTCCGATACATCCATGTCGACATACCGCTCATCGAGTTTTCCGGCCTGAAGCATCTTACGAAGTTTTTCCCGGGTTGAGGGGCCGGCGGACTCCGTTTCAATCATCGATGTTCCGGAAAACGCCGGATCAGACGCCTGGCTCTCCTGCGCGGGGATTTTGGGCAAAAGCAAATCCAGCAACCGCTCCTCGGCGATTTTTTGGGCCTTTTCCCTAACCACCTCCTGCTCCCTCAATTTGAGCAGATTGACCGTTACTTCGAGCATGTCGCGGATCATCGACTCCACATCCCGCCCCACATAGCCGACCTCGGTGAACTTCGAGGCTTCGACCTTGATGAACGGAGAATCCGTCAAACGGGACAGGCGCCGGGCGATTTCCGTCTTCCCCACCCCCGTGGGTCCAATGAGGATGATGTTTTTGGGCGCAATCTCATCTCTCAGCTCCTCCGGCACCTGCTGACGGCGCCAGCGGTTTCGAAGCGCAATCGCAACAGAGCGTTTCGCCTTATCCTGCCCGATGATATATTTATCAAGTTCTTCTACAATTTCAGATGGTTTAAGATCACTCATAATGGCTTTCCGGGTCGAGTTCCCTATCCGATGGATTCCAGGGTTAATACATCATTGGTGTAAATACAGAGGGAAGCGGCAATCCGCATGGCCTCTTTTACAATGGTTTCCGCATCGAGATTCGCATGCCGGATGAGCGCGGTGGCAGCGGCCTGGGCCGCAACGCCGCCGGAACCGATGGCAAGGACCGCTTCATCCGGCTCGATAATATCGCCGTTTCCGGAGATCAGAAACAGGGTCTGGGAATCGGCCGCGATCATCATGGCTTCAAGTTTTCGAAGATACCGGTCCGTGCGCCAGTCCCGCGCCAGCTCGACAGCGCTTCGCGTGAGATTTCCGTTGTGCTGATCGAGCTTTGCCTCGAATTTGTCAAAGAGATTTAACGCATCCGCGGTCGCACCGGCAAAGCCCACAATGATCTTATCATGGTATAACCGTCTTACCTTTCGGGCATTGTGCTTTATCACCGTCTGCTGAAGCGTCACCTGACCGTCACCCGCCACCACCATCTTACCGTTGTGCCGAATCGCCAGAATGGTCGTCCCATGAAAATCCATATCTATCTCCGTGAAAATCGTCAGCCATTAGCCGTTAGCCATTAGCCATTAGCTGTTAGCCCATAGCCCATAGCCCATAGCCCATAGCCCTTAGCCCTTAGCCCTTCCTCGGATGCGCCTTATCATAGGTCTCCATGAGGTGGCTGATGCTGACATGGGTGTAGCGCTGGGTTGTGGAAAGGCTTTTATGCCCCAACAATTCCTGAACCACTTTGAGGTCCGCCCCCGCATCGAGCATATGTGTTGCAAACGAGTGCCGAAAGGCATGGGGAGAAACCGGAACGGGGATGCCGCATTCCTTTGAAATTTTATCCAGAATGCGCGCCATGGACCGGGTTGAAAGCCGCGTGCCCCTCTTGTTCAGGAAAAGAGGCCCGGGATGATCTTCCCGAATGCCCCGCTCCCTTTCCAGTTGTTGCCGGTACTGGTGAATGGATTCAAGTGAGATCCTTCCGATCGGAACGAGTCGCTCCTTATGCCCCTTGCCCCGTACCCGAACCATCCGGCCGGCCGTATCGATATCTTCCCCGTTCAGACCCGCCGCCTCCGAAACTCTGAGTCCGCAGGAGTAGATTGTTTCAAAGATGGCGCGGTTTCGCAGTCCTGAAAGCGACGGGTCGGCCATGGCGGAAAGCAGTCGAAACATATCATCCACCGGCAGCCAGACCGGAATGGGCGAGTTCTGCTTCGGTGTCAGGATCTGATCTGCGGGATTGTCGGCAAGAATGCCCCGTTTCACCAGATGACGAAAAAAAGACCGGACGGCGGATAATTTCCGGGCGACGGTCGCCTTGTTGTTCTTTTTTTTATAAAGAACCCCGAGATAGCTTCGTATATCCAGGGCCGATATGGAATCCACCGTCCTTTCTTTATCGATTGACTCTCCGGGTGAAGCAGCGAAAACCACGGCAAAAAATTCGGTGAGATCGTGACCGTACCCTCTGCACGTATGGTAAGAATACCCTTTTTCGGCGGACAGATGGTCGGAAAATGCCTGGATAAGAGATGTGGTGGACAAGGATGTCATTTGCAACCGTTGCCGCTGATATCAATCAATGCACCAAGCGCCGGCCAGCTGTCGACTTCGATAAACTGATGCGGTTGCCGGTTCCATGGCTGCTGAAACACGACCGGCGTCACGCCGACTTTCTGAAGAATAAAACAGGTCTCGAGCCGATCCTCGACGAAATAGGAGATATTGCGATCGAGGAGCACCGCCGCCTTGCTCTCAAATGATCCGGTGGTCACCACCTCGACCTGCCGGTCTGAAAGGCCAAGGTTAACCGAAATCCACTCACAGATAGGACCCGGATAGGGACGCGCCGTCACAAACAGAACCGGGCTGTGGCAATCCGCAAGCCGCAAGAGGATGCGAGCGGCATCGGGCATGGTTTTCAAGGGAACGCGGTACGCGCCATCCACGATTTTATTGGAAATTTCGGTCAGAATACCGGCATCGATGTCGAGGCATTGTTGAAGATCGTAACTGGTGATATCCGACAGTCTGATCCCTTCAATCGCGTAATCCTCCCGCGCGATATCCAGAAACAGGGTCATGGTATCGGCAATCACGCCGTCAATATCAAACGCAACGGCAGCCGGCGGTATAAAAGGTGCTGGCATTATTTTCCGATTCAAACAGCTAATACATTAAAAAAAGCGCCGGCTGATCCGGTAACTTCGTTGTAATCAGCCGGCCGAAACGATGATCAAGCCCCGCTTTTAGGCAGCCCGCTGTCGCGTTTTTTTCTTCAACCGGCTGATAGTGCGGCGGAAACGCGTCGCCATTTTTGAATCATCGGCCGCAAGCGCCTCGGTGCGCTTCTCCTTGAAGGACTTGATTTTGAGCTTAATATCCCGGACAGAGGCATCCTTGGGGTTGGTTTTTACTTCCGCAATCCCCTTGGCCTGTTTGATCTGCGAAATAAGCTCCGGCTTATTCATCCCATGAGCGCCTGATATTTCAGGCATTTCCAGAGCAATTGCCCGAAGTTCCTTGACGGTCATTCTCTCAAACGGTTTTTCTTTAACGTCTTTTTGTTTGGTACCCATATACGGCAGACTCCTTTCGATTATTATGTAGGCGGCGCTATCAACGCCTCGGCCCGACCGATGCTCTATACAACAGCGTCCACATTAAAACAAACTATTTTATCATACCGAGCCGGGATGACAACGCCTCTATTTAATACTGAAAAACTCATCACCCGCCGGGTTCACGCCTTGCGGTTTTTTAGCCTTTCGGCCCCGGAACCGGCAACCCAAGTCCCTGCATGATTTTTTTCATATCCTCCCAGACGTCGCGCTTTTTTTCCGGACTGCGCAATAAATACGCCGGGTGATAGGTGGGCATCACTCGAATACCGTGATAATCCAAAACCCGGCCGCGCAAGGCGGATATCGGCGCCTCCGAACCCGAAAGAAACCGGGCGGCAAACTTCCCCAGCGCGCAGATATATTCAGGGCCGATCGCCTGAATCTGCCGAGCCAAAAACGGCGCGCAGGCGCGGATTTCCTCCGGAAGCGGGTTACGATTTCCCGGCGGGCGACATTTGACGACATTGCAGATATACACCTCATCCCGGGTGAGCCCCATTGCCTCAATAATCCGGGTCAGAAGCTGGCCGGCCGCTCCCACAAACGGTTTGCCCTGCCGATCCTCGTCCCCCCCGGGCCCTTCCCCCACAAAAACCAGTCTCGCCCGGGGATTACCATCGCCGAATACAATGTTCTGTCGGGTTGCGTAAAGCCCGCAGCGCCGGCACGCGCCGAGATCTTTTTGAATATCCGCAAGCGTCTCCCCTGGGGAAATGTGAGGATCCGCAAGCGTCTTTTCCGGGGAACGGGGAGGCCCTTTTCCCCAACCGCTTAAAATATCGATCTTATCCGGCGAAAGATCGAATCCCCTGCACCCGGCCGCCGCCATGAACCGAAAGGTGGTGACCATCTCATCCAGATACGCATGAATACCGGCGGGTTTCATTTAAGCGCCGGCCGTTTTTGGGATGAGGATACGGTCGCGGATCCGATCCAGCAGCATGTCCGCCACGTCGTCTTTACTCATTTCGGGAAGCATTTCCCTGGAGCCGTCCCGGTGGAAGAAAACGACCCGGTTGGTATCCGAGGCAAATCCGGCCCGGGGTTGCCCGACAATATTGCCGACAATGAGATCCAGATTCTTTTTCTCCAGCTTGCCGGCGGCGTAGGTTTCAAGATCCCGAGTTTCCGCGGCAAACCCGACCAACACGCGATTCTCTTTATTCCGACCGAGGGTAAAAAGAATATCCTCGTTTTTTACAAGCGAGAGGGTCATGTGATCCTGATCTTTCTTTATCTTGTGCCCGGCCGGTGAATCCGGCCGGTAATCGGAAACCGCCGCGGACTTGATGATGATATCGGCTGTTTCCATGTGAGCAAAAACAGCCGCCGCCATCTCGGATGCCGATTTGACATGAAGAACCTTTATATTCACCGGGTCCGGTAAAACGGTGGGACCGGCCACCAGCGTCACCGTCGCGCCGCGGTGTTCGGCGGCCCGGGCGATGGCATAGCCCATTTTTCCCGTACTGGGGTTACTGATAAACCGGACCGGATCAATGGCCTCCTGTGTCGGCCCGGCGGACACGAGAACATTTTTCCCTGTTAAATCCTTTGGGGAAAGAATGGCGCAAATCCGATCCAGAATTTCTTCGGGCTCCGGAAGCCGGCCCTGTCCGGTCGTGCCGCAGGCCATCTCCCCCACTCCCGGCTCAACGATAAAATGACCATCCGATCTCAACAAATCGAGATTTCGCTGAGTGGGCCGGCTTTCAAACATATGGGTGTTCATTGCGGGGCAGACGATAATCGGTCGGGTCACCGCCATCAGAAACGTGCTCAAGGCGTCATCGGCAATGCCGTTTGCGAGTTTTCCGATGATGTTGGCCGTTGCCGGTGCGATCACCACGGCATCGGCCTTATCGGCCCAGTCAATATGCGTGATCGATGCTTCACTTCCACCCTCAAAGAGACTCGTGCAGACCGGATGACCGGACAAGGCCTCAAAGGTCGTGGCCCCGATAAACCGCTCGGCATTCCGGGTCATCATTACCCGGACATCCGCGCCCCGCTTTTGAAGGAGCCGCAAAAGCTCGGCGGCCTTGTAAGCGGCAATACCGCCTGAAACCCCCAGAACGATGGTTTTTTTACGCAATATCGATGTGCTCATAGTCATCCGTCTTTTCAGCATACAAATTTCGGTTTTCCCGAAGCGCCGCAAATCGTTTCATCCGTCCATACCCTATTTCCAGATCAATCCATGTCGAAATCAGGCCGGTCAGGTCGGCATCCGCTTGTAATCCGTCTGTCGCCAATCGATTCTCGATCCGCTGAAAAGCGTCCTGGTATTCGGGCCGATCCGGCGATGTTTCCAGCAAGTGCCGGTATATTCGAGCGGCCTCCCGAGGATACCCCTGCTCGGCGTAAACCCTGGCCAGCGTTTGCGTGAATAACGACTTGTCCGTTATCATTTTCTCTTATCCCGATCATCCTTCATGCGGATAATCACTTCCCCGGGTCCGATAACGCCCAATTCCTTTCTGGCCACCTCTTCGATATAATCGGGATCATGGTTCATCCGGTCAATTTCCCTGTACAGGGAAACATTTTCCTGCCGGATCGCTTCATTTTTTTCCACCAGTTGCCCCTTTTCTTCTCGAAGCCGCACCAAATCCATCAGCCCGTTATTGCCGTACACGATTAAAAGGCTGAGCGAAAAAATTCCCGCCACGGCGGCAACCATCAGAAAAACCTGCTTTGCGTTCATGCCGCACCATAATATAAAAACGTTAAAATCGTCAATCCCGTCATCGAAGCCCCCTCTCTCTCCCTTCACCGGCAACTCCACCGCCGGCTATTTTCCCGCGTCGATCAAGGACCCGTTGAGGTATTTGTGAAGAAGGTTTTCAGTTGCGTAACGTATTTCATTGTGTGCGGGTTGGCAACAATATTTGAAAAGGCCGCTTGCGAGGCCGCGGGCTAAAGGTACCGGTGTGGCCGAAACCATGACTAAGGCCCAAAATCTCCGTGCGAAAATCGCTTGACAGATTTTTTTCCATTGGTTAGGTAGGGTGTTCTATAATATTCATTCTAATTGATTGAAAGGAGTTTCGCACATTGGCAAATCACAAATCGGCATTGAAACGTGCTAAGCAGAACGAAATCAAACGAGCCCGCAACAGGGCGGTTAAAACGAGAGTTAAAAATGTGATCAAGGAAATACGCATGGAAGCGAGTGGTCAGCCCTCCGAAACGCTGGCTGCCAAGCTCAACGAGGTAAAATCGGTTATCGCCAAAGCGTCAAAGAGCAGCGCGGTAAGCAAAAGAACCGCTTCCCGGAAAATTTCCAGACTGGCCAAGCTGGTCAATTCGATACAGGCCTAACCCGGACAAGCCGGAACCAAAATTCGAAATCCGAATATCGAAATCCGAAACAATACCAAATATTGAAATGATCGAAATCCAAAACATCGCATTCACGCTCAGAACCACAACAAGTTTTGGTTATTTGAATTTCGCTGTTTTGAATTTGTTTCGGATTTCGGATTTTGGATTTCGGATTTTTCTGCCATAAAAAGCACGAATTTCGATAGTAAGATACTAATAGGGTCGGCCGGGTTATATACCCGGCGGCCCATTCCCCATTAAAAATTATCAGTGAGTCGTTGATAGGCTTTTTCGGCGAGCCGTTTTGAAAGCTTTTCAATCGCCATCCGCCGGTTTCGGTCGGTTGTTTCTCTATCCTTTTCCACCAGATACGTTTCGTTTTCCGACATTTCCCTGGCGGACCAGATTACCGAGCCGTCTTTGCCGGTCAATCGGAAAGAGATCACGAGACTCACGCGTCTTTCCTGGGAGGTGTTGATGCCGATGCGGGATATGGTTCCCTTTGTAACGGATTCGATAACACCTGTTAAATGGGCGTCGGCTTGATTCTTTCCTCTGGCAAAAGTGCCGCTCCGGCTGAATTCATATA
This sequence comes from Pseudomonadota bacterium, assembly GCA_043797445.1. Classification (GTDB taxonomy): domain Bacteria; phylum Desulfobacterota; class Desulfobacteria; order Desulfobacterales; family JAFDDL01; genus JAZDPP01. The sequence continues at coordinate 51,666 of JAZDPP010000008.1, read as the reverse complement.
TCAGGTCATTGGTCAGAATGCTCTCGATGCCGGTTTCCTCGGTACGGTTCTCGAGCATGGCGACAAAGACCTGTTTAACGTCCCTCGGCAAGGCCCCGCCACCCGAGAACCGGTAACCACAGCCTGAAATCAACGCAATTGCCAGCCAGCCTATCCAAAACTTTCTCATTCCCGATCCTCTAAATGACAATATTCACCAGCTTGCGCTGAACAACGATCACCTTGCGAATGGCGTTTGGATCAACAAACTTCAGAACTTGTTCATCCTTAAGCGCAATGGCCTTAATTTCTTCATCCGTGGCGTCGGCCCCGACGGTGAACCGGCCCCGCAGCTTGCCGTTCACCTGAACGACAATCAATAGATCTTCGGCCACCAGCGCATCTTCCCGGAATTCCGGCCAGGCGACATTTAAAATGCTCTTCTGACGGCCCAGCGTCTCCCATAGCTCTTCTGAAAAATGCGGCACAAAGGGCGCCAACAGGAGCACCACCGTTTCCAGGGCAGTCCGACAAACGCCGCGGCCATGGGGGTCACCCGCCAATGGATCGACGCTGTGCATGGTATTGACCAGCTCCATAATGGCGCTGATCGCCGTGTTGAAATGGAACCGGTCCTCGATATCGATTCCCACTTTGCGGATCGTTTGATGGACCTTCTTGTAAAGGTCACGGGTCGCCCCTTCGAGATTTCCGGTCGGGCCGCTATAAGCCGCTTCCGACGTCACGACCTTCAACCAGCTGTCAGCCAGCCGCCACACCCGGTTTAGAAAGCGAAAGCCGCCATCCACCCCGGTCTCGCTCCACTCCAGATCCCGTTCCGGCGGAGCGGCAAACAGGCAAAAGAGGCGAGTGGTGTCGGCACCGTAATGGTCGAGCAGGAGATTGGGATCAATGACATTCTTTTTGGACTTGGACATTTTCTCAACCCGGCCGACAAGCACCTCCCGACCGCATTTGGCGCACTGCCTGCCGCCTTCGGTTTCCGTTGCCTCAACGGGCAACAAAAAACCGTGCGTGGGACACGAAACCGTCTCTTTACAGACCATTCCCTGGGTTAACAGCCGGGTGAAGGGCTCCTTATAATTCAGCAGTCCGAGCTCATTCAAAACGCGCGTGAAATACCGGGAATAGAGCAGGTGCAAGATTGCGTGCTCCACCCCGCCGATATACTGATCGACCGGCATCCAGTAATCCACATCCGCCCGGTTGAACATGCCCCCGTCGTGGTGAGGACTGCAATACCGCTCAAAATACCAGGAGGACTCCACGAAGGTATCCATGGTATCCGTCTCCCGGCGGGCATCGACGGATCCGCACTTCGGGCAGGTGGCCTTTTTAAAATAATCCAGTGTCGGAAGCGGACATCCGCCGCCATCGAGCAGATCCGCCTCTTCCGGCAGAACGATCGGCAGATCTCCTTCCGGGACCGGCACGATGCCGCATGCCGCGCAGTGAATCATGGGAATCGGCGCGCCCCAGTATCGCTGGCGCGAAATACCCCAGTCCCTCAGCCGAAAGCTGACCGTTTTCTTCCCGAGGTTCTTCCCTTCAAGATAGGCGGCAATTGCGTCCTGCGCGGCCTTGTTCTCCATTCCGTCAAACCGGCCGGAATTGGCCATCAGCCCTTCCCCGCACCAGGCCTCGGTCATGGTGGCGGGATTCAGGGCCTCGCCTTTCGGCAACACCACCGGAATGATTTCGAGTCCATATTTTTTTGCAAATTCGAAATCCCGCTGATCATGGGCCGGGACCGACATGATGGCGCCGGTGCCGTATTCCATCAGAACAAAATTGGCCGTATAGATCGGCATTCGATGCCCACTTAAGGGATTGATGCAATAGGCGCCGGTGAAAACCCCTTCCTTCTCATAGGTTTCAATGGCCTTTGTGGATCTGTCCTGCATGGACATGCGATGGATGAACGCCTCCACGGGCTGAAGCTGATCGCTGCCGGCGGCCAACCGCGGCACCAGAGGATGCTCCGGCGCAAGACACATGAAGGTCGCCCCGAAAACCGTGTCCGGCCGGGTGGTAAAAACCGGAAGCAGCGCCTCCTTATTTTCAATCTGAAAGCGGATTTCAGCGCCGATGCTTTTTCCGATCCAGTTTTTCTGCATGCTGGTGACTTTTTCCGGCCAGCCGGGAAGCTGATCACAGTGAACCAGCAAATCTTCCGCATAATTCGTGATTCGAAAAAACCACTGCCAGAGCTTTTTCTGAAATACCTGCTTTCCACAACGCCAGCACAGCCCCGCCTCCACCTGTTCATTGGCCAGCACCGTCTGGCAGGAATCGCACCAGTTCACAAACGATTCCTTCCGATAGGCCATCCCCTTTTCAAACATTTTGATGAAAAGCCATTGCTCCCATCGATAATATTCCGGACGGCAGGTGGCGATTTCCCGGTCCCAGTCATAGGAAAATCCGAGCCGCTTCAGCTGATCCCGCATGTTTGCGATATTATTATAGGTCCATTTGGCCGGATGGGTATTGTTGGCGATGGCGGCATTTTCAGCCGGCATCCCGAAAGCATCCCAGCCCATGGGGTGCAGCACATTAAACCCCTTCATCCGCTTGTACCTGGCCACCACGTCCCCGATGGTGTAATTTCGCACATGCCCCATATGAATATTTCCGGAGGGGTAGGGGAACATCTCCAGCAAATAATATTTTTCCTTCGACGGGTCCGTCCGAACCGCAAACAGATCGTTCTCTTTCCAGTACCGCTGCCACTTTGATTCGATTCGTTCCGGGTTGTACTTTTCTTCCATATCTTTTTTCCCTCTGCAAGATATCGCCCGTGCCATGAGTGATCCACCACGGCTGCCATTTAAAACGCATTTTCGTCGCTCCTCATTGCCATAATGCCGGACAAATAGCAAGGACGGTATCCGATGTTAGCTGTTAGCCGTTAGCCTTTAGCCCATAGCCCATTGCCCATTGCCCATAGCCCATAGCCCATAGCCCATAGCCCATCCCCCGCCCGCCAGAAATCAATTGACTTGTTCGGTACAATTTCATATTCAATGAAAAAGTAAAATAATAGAACCGGTTATCGACATTCGCTTGCTCGTGTCCCATGCCGATGGATCACCAAATGCCTTCCCCAACCAGAAGCGATAAGATTATGGGTCCGAAGCTAAGCGTACGAATGGGGCATTGAATGCCTTTGGATACGGTTCACCGCATGCAACCATCAACCGTTTATGGAGGAGGGAAAAAGAGCAACGACTCTATGGAAAACAGAAAAATTTTAATTAATGCCGTCGATGCGGAAGAATGCAGAATTGCCAATGTTCTGGAGAGCAAGCTCGAGGATTTCCAGATAGAAAGCGCCATGAGGGAAATCACCAGCGGCAATATCTATAAAGGACTTGTCTCCCGCATCGAACCCAGCCTCCAGGCCGCATTTGTGGATTACGGGGCCGAGCGCCACGGTTTTTTACAGGCGCATGAAATTCACAGCGACTATTTTCAGGAAAACCACGCCAACGATCGAAGCATCAAAAATAAAATCGTACGGGGCCAGGAGCTTCTTTTGCAGGTAACCAAGGATCCGGTCGCCAATAAGGGGGCAATGCTGACCACCTTTATTTCTCTTGCGGGAAGGTACGTGGTCCTGATGCCGGGAAGCAAGAGCCGGGGCATTACCCGGAAACTGGAGGCCGAAGGCGAAAGGCAGAAGCTCCGGGAACTGATCGAGAGCCTGGCCCTGCCGGAGGATTTCGGGCTCATCGTCCGGACCGCCGGTATCACCGGAACCAAATCGGTGATATCGAAGGATCTGCAATACCTTCTGAAACTCTGGAAAACCATTCAGCAAAAGGCGGTCACCGAAACCGCGCCCGCGCTCCTCTATAAGGAAAGAAATCTGTCCGTTCGATCGATTCGGGATTATTTCACACCGGACGTCACGGAAATATTGATCGATGACGAGACCATCTATAAGGAGGTGAAGGATTTTGTTCACATCGTCGCCCCGAAAAGCGCCCGGATCGTCAAACTTTACAAGGGTGACAAGCCGATTTTCAGTAAATACCAGCTTGAGGAGCAGATTGCCTCCATCTATGAAAATCGCGTCAACCTCAAATCCGGGGGCTCCATTGTTATCGAGCAAACCGAAGCGCTGGTAGCCATCGACGTCAATTCCGGCAAAATGACCCATCAGAAATCGATTGAACAAACCGCCCATGAAACGAACCTCGAAGCGGCGGAGGAAATTGCCCGCCAGTTACGCTTACGCGATCTGGGGGGTCTGATCGTTCTTGATTTTATCGACATGAAAGATACCAAACACAAACTGGAAGTGGAGCGGGCTCTCAAAAATAATTTAAAAAAAGACAAAGCCCGGTCAAAAGTCGGCAGAATTTCCCAGTTTGGACTGCTCGAAATGTCCCGGCAACGGATCCGCCCGTCCATCGAATTCGGAAGCTATGAGCCCTGCCGTCACTGCCGGGGGAAAGGAATCACGGCATCCAAGGAATCACTGAGTTTAAACTTTTTGAGAAAACTCCGCCTCGAAACGCTTAAAGACGGTGAACCTCAAATTACCGGTGTCGTTCCGCCGGCGGTAGCGGATTATCTTTTGAACAACAAACGCAAAGACATCATGGACATGGAAACCCGCCGAAACCTGTCCATACGCATTGAAAGCGATCCCGCCATGGTGCCGGGGGAATGCGAAGTTCGCAGGGACTAGGCCGGCTTGACACCGTTTTCTTAATCCCGTATCAGCTCTTCGATTCGATTTTTCGATCCGATTGTTGACTCGGACGATCAGAGGGATGACCGATGTTCCGAAACCCATTCGATACCCGGAAGAGGCGCCTGACGCTTCTGATCATGGGCATATTCACTGCAGCCGTCATTGCCGCGGCCCTGACGCTGTGGCAACGCAAACAGCCCCCCACTGCATCCGTGCCTCCGGTAGTGGAATCAACGCCAGTGCCAAAGCCCGAACCGCCGGTTGTCGCGTTTGATGCCACCGGCGACGGTGAAATATCAGGCGATTCGACTGAAAAAAGAAAGGCGGAATTCGGATTTGACAAGGGCATCGATCTCATCGTCCGGCCGGACGAAACGCTCAAGATTGGCGACACCACGGTTCCCATGCAGGAAATTCTGGATCGCATTCGCCTGCAAAAAGGGGATATCGTAGAAAAAAGCATTCAGGGCGCAAACGAGTCTTCAGCCTCGGGAAGCCGACCGACCGACCCGAAACGGGCAGATGCTTACGGTATTTATGTGGTTCAGCCCGCTGACAACATCTGGAATGTTCATTTCCGTTTTTTAAGGGATTTTTTTCAACACCGCGGCATTCGGCTCTCTCCGGCCAGCGACGAGCCGGACCGTCACGGGGCAAGTTCAGGCGTCGGGAAAATCCTGAAATTTTCGGAAAGCATGGTTACCATTTACAATCTGAGGGAAAAGAAGCTGGATGTCGATTTGAATCTGATTCACCCATTGACCAAAATCGTCATATTCGATATGAAACAAACTTTTTCCCTTCTGGGACAGATTGATTATGATCATGTGAATCACATTCAGTATGACGGCAAAACACTCTGGATACCGTCAAAACAATAGCACGAAGTGTTTGACCTTGCCGATTATTTACAGTATATCAGCCCAGATATTTTTGTGTTTTTAGATAACCATTTGAGTTCATTTTCTAATCTTTTTTAAGGAGGTCTTGTCTTGGTGGATATCGCAAATGCCATGGGCATGGGTGGCGCAGCCGGTCAGCAGGGAGGAGGCGGATTTACAGCGCTCATCCCGTTAATTTTGATGTTCGTTATTTTTTATTTCCTGCTGATTCGTCCGCAACAGAAAAAAGCAAAAGAGCACCGGGAGATGGTTCAGAACCTGAAAACGGGGGATCGGGTCATCACCGCCGGCGGCATCCATGGGCGGATCACCGGAATGGACGAGACAACGCTAACCGTTGAAATCGCCGACAGAGTCCGGGTTAAAGTGACCCGGGGCAGCGTTACCGGACCTGCGCCCACGACCGGCGCCTCTCAGCCGGCCAAAAAATAATGATCCGTTGCGACCACTCTGTATAGCAGAATGTGCAAAGCCCCTGATTGCCGGCCTCTCATTGAGGCCTTTTGGTTTTTCGAGGCTTTCCCGTGGCGATGGTTCTCCGCAACCCGATAATCCGTTGAGCGGTGAAGAAAGGAAAAGTTCAATTGAGAAGCATTTCATGGAAACTGGTAGCGAATGTCGGTGTGTTTCTGGCGGCTATTATATATATCCTGCCATCCATCAAGCCCATGTGGCCCCATACGAAAATCAATCTTGGCCTGGATCTCCGGGGCGGCATGCATCTCATTCTTGAAGTCGAGAGTGAGAAAGCCGTTGAAGGCACCGTCGAGCGCCTGGGCCAGGAACTCAAGAGTCTGCTTAAAAAAGAACAGATCCGGTACAAACAAATCGAGCGCATCAACAACAATCAATTGCGGGTGACTTTGGGCGCCACGGATACCATCAAACCATTTGAGGCCGTTCTGAGCAAAGACTTCCCACTGCTTCGGGAACGCTCCCGGACCACTCAGGGCGAGGAACCGAGTTTCATTTACGATCTGCCGGACAAAGAGGCCCAGCACATCAAGACCATGGCCACCGAACAAGCCCTGGAGACCATTCGAAACCGAATCGATCAGTTTGGCGTGAGCGAGCCGGATATCCGGCGTCAGGGCGAAAACCGGCTCCTGATTCAGTTACCGGGAATCACGGACACCAATCGTGCCAAGGACCTGATCGGCAAAACCGCTCTGCTCGAGTTCAAACTGGTGGATGAAACAGCGGATACGGTTGCGGCAGCCAAAGGACAAATTCCTCCCGGATCGGAGCTTCTCTATCAGGAAGAGGTCAATCGGGAAACCGGCCGGTCCGTATCGACTCCCATCGTTCTAAAAAAACGCACGCTGCTGACAGGTGCGTATATTACCGATGCCAAGGTGCAAATCGATTCCCAGTACAACGAGCCTTACGTCACCATTGATTTCGATAAGAAAGGTGCCGATCTTTTTGCTGAAATCACCGGCGCGAACGTCCAAAAACGCCTCGCCATCATCCTTGACAACAAGGTCCATACGGCTCCGACCATTCAGGAACGAATCGGAGGCGGGACGGCCCGTATTACCGGCCGCTTCACTTCCGAGGAGGCGCATGACCTCGCTATCATCCTTCGAGCCGGAGCGCTCCCGGCGCCGGTAAAGATTCTCGAAGAAAGAACCGTGGGTCCTTCCCTTGGAGCCGATTCCATTCACAAGGGCCTCGTCTCCGGAATCCTGGGAATTGTTATCGTAATGATCATAACCGCCATCTACTATAAAGTAGGCGGCGTAATCGCCGATCTGGCCTTGATTCTAAACATGGTGCTGATTGCCGGTGGCCTCGCGGCTTTTCATGCCACTCTGACGCTGCCCGGCATCGCCGGCATCATTCTGACCATTGGTATGGCAGTTGATGCCAACGTGCTGATTTATGAAAGAATCCGGGAGGAGTTATTGCTCGGCAAAACGCCGATGGCCGCTGTCGATGCCGGTTTTGACCGGGCCAGTCTGACGATTTTGGATAGCAATGCCACCACGCTGATCGCAGCGCTGGTGCTCTTTCAGTTCGGAACCGGACCGGTAAAAGGGTTTGCCGTCACCTTGAGTCTCGGTGTCATCGCGAGTGTATTTACCGCGCTTATTTTCTGTAGATACCTGTTTGACTTGTACCTGCTTAAAATGAAACCCCGGACTCTGAGCATCTAATGAAGTCATAACAAAATCTCAGTTTCGGCAACAGCGCAAGGATTCACCCCCTGCGAGGGCCATCAACCATCAAAACGGCGACCGTATCGATGTGACAGCCAAAAAGGATACCATCCATGCAGTTTATTAAACCCAATATCAATATCGATTTTATCGGAAAACGGAAATTCGGGTATGCTCTTTCCACCGCCTTTGTATTATTGACTTTTCTGCTCTTGATATATCAGGGCGGGCCCCGGTATGGTATCGATTTTTCCGGTGGCACCCTCATTCAGGTAAAGTTCGAGAACCAAGTGCCTCTCGATCAAATCGCCAAGGGGTTAGGCAACATCAATCTGGACAGCTCCGCTACACAGCAGTTCGGCGACAAGAATGAGAATGAGTATCTGATACGGACCGACCAGTTCAAGACCAATGCCAATGAATTCACCCAGCAGATTCAAACGGCGCTGACATCGGAAAACAGCGGGAAAGTGGAAATCCGCCGTGTCGAAGCCGTTGGGGCACAAGTAGGCAAGGACCTCCGGGAAAAAGCATCCTACGCTTTTTTTTACGCGCTTCTTTTTATCACGATCTATATCTCGGGACGATTTGAAATGAAGTGGGTCCTCAGCGCGGTCATGGCATTTGCGCTCATCGGTTCGGTCTATTTTCTCTCCCTTTTCGATGTCAGCATTCCGATATTGATTGCCGTTGCCCTGATCGTTACCATTATTCTCTTCTGGTTCCTGAAGCTAAAATACGCCATGGGCGCCATCGTTGCTCTCATCCATGACGCCATCGTCACAGTCGGTTTTTTTGCCGTTTTCGATAAGGAATTCACGTTGTCGATCGTTGCAGCCCTGCTGACTATTGTGGGCTATTCCTTGAATGATACCATTGTCGTTTTTGACCGGGTTCGGGAAAACCTCAAAAAACAACAAAAATACTCTCTCGATATCCTTGTCAATCGGAGCATCAACGAAACCCTGGCAAGAACCCTTTTGACTTCCGGGGCAACACTCATTGTGCTATTCGCCCTGTTCTTTTTTGGCGGCGCCATTATCCACGATTTTGCCTTTACCATGATTGTAGGCATTTTTGTAGGCACGTATTCATCCATATTTGTAGCGAGCCCGTTACTTCTGGCGTGGCGTGAAAAGTAAAAAGTAAGAGGTAAGAAGTAAGAGGTAAGAGGTAAGAGGAATGCGTTTATGCCCAAGGTTTTAACATCCGTGCTAACCTTTTTGACGCTGCTGAGTCTCTTTTCCTGCGCCCCCCCCCGTTATGCACACCGATCCGGTGGCGATTTGGCGCAGATGGAAAAAAAACTCGCGGAAACAAATGAAAAACTGGACAAATTGTACCAACAGGTTTCCGTTCTTCAGCTCATGGTGGATTCTCAGCAACGCGGCAAAATGGACCAGACGAGCGCGGGCGGTAAGCCCCCGGCGGGAATAAAAGACCTGACGAGTGCCGGCACCAAACCACCAGGGGGAATATCGGAGGAAAGCACCGCGGATATGTCGACGCCCCCGTTGGTAAACGAGAAGAAACCGCTTTCCCCTGCGACTCAGCCCCCCCCCCCGGCATCCGCAGGTGTGGAAGAAAAACGGCCCGGGGCCGCGACCTCGAAGAACCTGCCGGAAGCGGATGCGCTCTATCAAAAGGCCTACGGCACCTTTGAGAAACGCCAGTATCAGGCGGCGGCGGAGCTTTTCGATACGGTCGTGGCACGCTATCCGAACCATGATCTGGCGGACAACGCCCTTTACTGGGCGGGCGAATGCCGCTACGCCGTCAAGGACTATGAAGGGGCCCTACGCTCCTTTATGACCCTCATACGCAACTATTCAAATGGCAATAAGGTACCGGATGCGCTCCTCAAAGCCGGACTGTCCTATCTGGTTCTGGGCGATACGGATAACGGTGTTGAATACCTGAAAAAGGTAAGCAAAAATTTCCCGTTCAGCACGGCCGCTCCGAAAGCGGAGGAAAAATTAAAACAGTTAAAAATACAATAATTTCAAGCTATGGTGGTTTTCCATGGAAACCCTTCTTCCATGGTTAATACTGAAGAGTGTGCCGGGTGTCGGGAATGTTCTGTTTAAAAGGCTCATAGATCATTTTCAGACGCCTGCCCGCGTGCTCGGCGCACCAGCTGAACACCTGATCCGGGTGGAGGGAATTTCGGACCGGGTTGCCCGGTTGATCCTGGGGCATCGGCTCACGGATCCAGTGAAACAGGAACTCGATTCCATTCAGAAAACGGAATGCCGGATTGTCACCCTCACCGATGTGGACTACCCGCCGCTGTTAAAGGAAATTCCTGATCCACCGCCTTATCTATACTTCCATGGCGATCACGGATATACAGCACACTGCATCGCCGTGGTCGGTTCCAGAAACGCAACGGCGTACGGCATCGGCGTCACCCGGCAATTGTGCCGGGAACTCTCAAAGGCGGGTTTTGTGCTGGTCAGTGGTTTGGCAAGAGGAATTGACACGGCGGCGCATGAAGGCGCTCTGATGGAAGGAGGCCGCACACTGGCGGTCCTGGGAAGTGGCCTTCAGTGTATTTACCCGAAAGAGAACCGCCCGCTGGCCCGGAGCATTTCGAAAAGCGGCGCCGTCATCAGCGAACTGCCGCTTCACGCCGCGCCCGAGGCGCATCATTTTCCAGCCAGGAACCGGATTATCAGCGGTCTGTGCCTCGGCACGGTCGTCGTGGAAGCGGCAATGAAAAGCGGCGCGCTGATCACCGCCCGGCTCGCCCTGGAACAGAATCGCGAAGTGTTCGCGGTCCCCGGCAGCATCGGTTCCAGCAAAAGCGGCGGAACCCACGGGCTGATCAAGCAGGGCGCCAAACTGGTCGAGAACGCCGAAGATGTTATTGAAGAGCTGGTGCCCATCATGAAACGCTCGGCTGTCGTCTTGCGCAATCCGCCTTCATCCGAAACGTCTTACGATGGATTTTCAACCGAAGAGGCACGAATTCTAAAAGCGCTGAGTCCCTATCCCGTCCATATCGATGAGATAGCCAGATCACTCCGCCTTCCGGTGGGAATACTATCGGGTACGCTGCTCAGACTCGAATTGAAGGGGGTTGTCCGGCAAACCTCCGGAAATTTTTGTCTTTCGATGGGAAGCCCGGGGAAAAAATCATAAGTTGAAAATAAGGAGTAACAGTGAGCAAACCATTAGTAGTTGTCGAGTCGCCCACAAAGGTCAGAACCATTAAAAAATATCTCGGTGACGATTTCAATGTCGTTGCCACGGTTGGGCATATCAAGGACCTTCCGGAAAAAGAAATCGGAATCGATATCGAAGATGGGTTCAAACCGCAATACATCGACATTCCCGGAAAGCAGAAAGTCATCACCGAGCTGCGAAAAGCGGCCGGCAATGCCACTGATATCTACCTGGCCCCGGACCCGGACCGGGAGGGGGAAGCCATCGCCTGGCACACATCCGAGGTACTCAAAAAGAAAGGAAGAAATTTCTACAGAGTTCTTTTTCATGAACTTACGAAAAACGGCATCACCTCCGCCATCAACGCGCCCGAAACGCTTCAGCAACCCAAGTATGATGCTCAAAAGGCCAGAAGAATACTGGACCGCCTCGTGGGATATCAGGTTTCCCCCCTCTTGTGGCGAAAGGTCAAGGGGGGACTTTCCGCGGGACGGGTTCAGTCCGTGACGGTTCGAATCATCTGCGAAAGGGAACGGGCTATTCAGGCCTTTGAGCCGGTGGAATACTGGTCGATCACCGCAAACCTGGAAGGCAACACCCCTCCTCCCTTTGCGGCCCAACTGTCCCGGAAAAACGGGGATAAAATCACCATCCCGGATGAGAAGGCGGCAACCGCCATTTTAGACGAATTGGCCGGCGTGCCGCTCACGGTCGAAAAAGTTCAGAAAAAAACAACCAAGCGAAACCCCTTGCCGCCTTTCACGACCAGTAAACTCCAGCAGGAGGCCATTCACAAGCTCCGGTTTTCCGCAAAGAAAACCATGATCGTGGCACAACAGCTCTACGAGGGAATCGATCTCGGGCCGGGAGAACCGGTGGGTCTCATCACCTATATGCGAACCGATTCGGTCCGCATCGCCGAAGAAGCGGCCCTGGACGCGCTTGCCCTCATAAAGGAAAAATTCGGAGACGGATATTCAAACGAAAAACCACGCTTTTTCAAAAACAACAAAAAAGTTCAGGACGCCCACGAAGCCATCCGTCCGACATCCGTGTATAACACGCCGGATGAGATTGCCCGCTATCTTTCCGCCGACCAACTGGCGCTCTACCGGCTGATCTGGCAGCGTTTCGTTGCCTCCCAGATGCAGCCCGCCCTCATCGATCAGAACTCGGTCACCATTAAGGCCGGCGCCTATCAATTCAATGCCAGCGGTTCCACGGTAAGATTCCCCGGGTTCATGGCGCTCTATATGTCCGTGGACGAAGAGGAGGAAAACGCCACCGGAAAGACGAAAGAAAAGCTTCCGGAGCTATCGGAAGGAATGCGGCTTAACCTTATCAAGTATGACCCCAAGCAGCATTTTACCCAGCCGCCGCCCCGTTTCTCCGAAGCCTCCCTTGTCAAGGAACTCGAAGAAAACGGTATCGGCCGCCCCAGCACCTATGCCACCATCCTTTCCACCATACGCGACAAAGGGTATGTGGATCTGGTGAAAGGCTATTTTCGCCCCAGCGAGCTGGGGTTTATCGTAAACGATCTTCTGGTGAAAAGCTTTCCGGACGTTTTCGATGTCGATTTCACCGCCAAAATGGAAGATAATCTGGATCGCATCGAGTCCGCCGAAATTGAGGCCACCAATGTCCTCACGCAATTCTACACCCCATTTAAGACCGAACTCGATGCCGCGACCAGCGGCATGATCAGTGTTAAAGGGGTCGGCATTCCTTCGGGTCTCACGTGCCCCCAATGTGGCGCCCCCATCCATATCAAATTGGGGAAAAACGGTCATTTTCTGGCCTGCAGCGCCTATCCGGACTGCCGGTTTACCCGGGATTATACACGGGATGAAAAGGGGCTCATTCTGATTACCGATCATATCGAAGACGAGAAAACGGATAAGCTCTGCGATAAATGCGGCCAGCCGATGGTGATCAAATCCGGAAAATACGGATCGTTTATGGCCTGCACGGGATATCCGGACTGCAAACACACGATTTCCATGACCGCCACCGGCAATAGCGGCCAATCCACTGGGGTTCCCTGCCCCGAACCGGGATGCACCGGCGAAATCATGGAAAAAAAATCGAAACGCGGCAAGGTTTTTTACGGTTGCAGCCGATACCCGGAGTGCAAATTTGCCATTTGGGACAAACCGGTGCCGACGCCCTGTCCGCAGTGCGGCGCCAAATTTCTCGTCGAAAAGATAACCAAAAAGGACGGCGCCATTTTACGATGTCTAACCGAAGGGTGCGGGTTTAAGAAAACGGGGTAAGGGCCATGGAAACGATATCCGTGCTTGAATCCGGGTTGGTACTGCTGAGTCTCGGCATCCTCGCGGCTTACCACATCCATCTGGCCTGTAAAGTTCACCACCGGCCGCTTGAGACTTCCATCGGCATCACCAATCATTTGCGCCGGCGCTGGGCGCAAACGATCATGCGGGAGCGTCGGGATGTGCTCGCCGTGCAGACCCTTCGAAACTGGACCATGGCGTCCAGTTTTCTGGCGTCAACGGCCATGCTGATAAGCCTCGGCATCCTCAACACCGCCATCAAACCCTCCGGCTTTTCCGAAATTTCCCATGCGCTGAACCTCTTCGGCACCCGAAGTGAAACGCTGTGGTTGATCAAAATGCTGTTGCTGGTAATCGTTTTTTTCTTTTCCTTTTTCAATTTCACCCTGGCCATCCGCTATTTCAATCATGCCGGTTTCGGACTCGGCATTCCGGATGAATCCGACGACATCGCAACGCATGATTTCATGACCCATATTATCAATACCGGAAGTTTTCATTACACCCTCGGCATGCGCGGGTATTACCTTTCGATCCCCTTTGGATTATGGATCTTCGGCCCGATCTGGATGCTGGCGGGGACCGTTGTGCTGGTTCTTGTGCTCTACAAGCTGGATCGCACCGCCTGAGATAGGCGGCCATCACCACCGCGGGGCGGATACGCCCGTCCCAATGTGAAAAAAGAGCCTTGATCATCGTTTCGGCCGGTTTCCCACGGCAGGGAGGCCGCGCCAGGGTGTTTTTGGAAGAGCGGCAGGCTGTTTGAGCGACAGCGAGTTCCTGCCGGTCTGGAAAAAATACCCTGGCGTGGTCGATACGATGATCAAGGCCGAAAAAAGGAAAGCCGCAGGATGAATTCCGATTGGATAATGATCTACTTTCTACCCACCGTGGGCTTTATTTCAGCGCTGGTCCTGTTCAACCATATTTTGAGCCAACGGCGTTCCCCTCCGAGCACACTGGCCTGGCTTCTGACTATTTTTTTCATCCCGTACGTCGGAGTTCCGCTTTACCTGATGCTGGGAAGACGTAAAATGATAAAGCGAACAAAAGCAAAAAACCTGCCTTCCCGATCTCTCCCAAGACATGCGGAAAACGCGGAATTGTCGCCCGTCCTTCTTTCTCCGCTGGACAATGCCATTTTCCCTCCCACGGGGGGCAACCGGGTAAGACTCCTTGCAACCGGAGAAGAGACCTATACCGAAGCCCGTAACCTGATTATGAGCGCAACGCATCATATTTTTATCGCCACCTTTATCCTGGGAAAAGACGCGACCGGAGAGGCGATCATAACGGCTCTGGCAAAAAAAGCCGCAGGAGGAGTCGCTGTTTACCTTTTGCTCGATGCGTTGGGCTCGGCGCGGATTCATAACCGCTTCCTGTCTCCTCTGCTCAAGGCGGGAGGAAAGGTCGCCTTTTTCATGCCGATGCTTCATCTGCCTTTTCGTGGCCGGGCCAATCTCCGGAATCACCGAAAAATGCTCATTGTCGACAGCCGGGCGGCCCTCATCGGCGGAATGAACTTTGCGTCGGACTATATGGGACCGGTTCTGTCGGAAAAACACTGGAAGGATTTATCCCTTGGAATGAAAGGACCTGAAATTGCACATCTGAACGAGATCTTTCTTTCCGACTGGGAATTTGCCGCGCATGAGGATATCGCTTCCATTTTGCCGGTCCCCGCGCCCGAGGGTCGGACGGAAGGCAGCGTGCTTCAGCTGATCGCAAGCGGCCCCGATGTACAAGAGGATACGATACGGGAGATGATCATTACGGCGCTGTTTAAAGCCGAAAGCCGGGTATGGATCACGTCCCCCTATTTCGTTCCGGATGAGCTTTTGGCCGAATCACTCTGCATGGCGGCGCGCCGGGGGATCGATTTACAATTGATTCTGCCGCGGAAATCGAACCACCGTCTAGCGGACCTGGTCCGCGAAAGCTATCTGACCCAACTGCAGCAGGCCGGCGCAAAAGTCCTTTTGTTTCAGCCGGGGATGATGCACGCAAAAGCAATCCTTATAGACGATACCGTTGCCGTAACCGGCTCGGCTAATATGGATATGCGCAGTCTGCTGCTCAATTATGAGCTCGCACTGGGGATTTACTCGAAACCCGTGGTCAGGGAGATCGAGATTTGGATGGCCACACTCATGAATAGCTGCATGATCCGGAATATTCCGGAACAACATCCGTTTGGTTTTTTTGAAGGAATCGCCCGGCTTTTAGCACCTCTGTTATAGGGGCGGCCGTCTCGCATCAGCCGCGCCATCCCCCTGTCGGCCTTGATCATTGTTTCGAGGTGTGAAAGTTAGGCCTTGATCATCGTTTCGGCCAATTTCCCACGGCAGGCAGGCCGCGCCAGGGTGTTTTTGGAAGAGCGGCAGGCTGTTTGAGCGATAGCGAGTTCCTGCCGCTCTGGAAAAAATATCCTGGCGTGGCCGGTACGATGATCAAGGCCGAAAGTAAGTATTGACAAACGCGGATCGGTTTGGCTTACTTCCCTATCAAATAAACCGAGTTCCGTCTTTTCGTTTACATAGAAATATCCATAAAGGTGCATTGCAATA
Organism: Pseudomonadota bacterium; assembly: GCA_043797445.1. Classification (GTDB taxonomy): domain Bacteria; phylum Desulfobacterota; class Desulfobacteria; order Desulfobacterales; family JAFDDL01; genus JAZDPP01. Next base: position 35,865 of record JAZDPP010000008.1, on the reverse strand, counting down.
ACCTCTTGCCATGGTAGTCAAAATGACCCCCCATGAACGAATGCTCGAAGTGCTGCGCACGAGCGGCATGTTCAGTCAACTCGACGAACCGGTTCTAAAAGAAATGGCCGAATTCATCGAGATTCAGCACGTCCGGGGGGGAAACCTCGTTCTGCGTGAAGGAGACATTTCCGATAGCATGCTATTCGTGGTGAGCGGCGGATTGCGGGTCTCGCGTCAGTATCCGGACGGCAGCACGCGCCTGTACAATGAGATCCGCCCCGGTGAAAGTGTCGGTGAAACCGGCATGATTCTTCAGCAGCCGAGGACAGCGGATATCACCGCCATTCGCGATTCGACCCTGGCGGTACTGCGCCGGGAGAACTTTGAAACGCTGCTGACCCTTCAACCGCTGGCGTTTAACCGGGTCTTTGTTCAGGCGATATACAACCACATGCGCCATACGTTCCAGATGATCGAGCGGCGCCACGCACAATCCATTGTAGTCATCCCGCTGCGCACTTTCGGCGCGGCGGCCAAAGAGGTGTCCATCGGCTTGACAAGGGCCTTCTCCCGCATCGGGCGCGTCCATCATCTCCCCCCCCCGCCCGGGGGAGATTTCGATACGAAATTTCCGGATGAGGGGCAAAGAATTGCCCGGCATGGTGAACTTGAGAACCGGTATGAATTTCTGGTATACGAGGCGGAAGAAGCCGCCTCTTCCTGGAGCCGGTATGCCTTTCGGCAGGCCGATCAGGCGCTTTTTGTCGCCAGTGCAACCGCTTCGGAGGCCATCAGTGAAATTGAACAACAATTGGCTCAGGAGCCCGGATTTTCCGTCAAACGCAAACACCTTGCTTTATTTCACCCGCCAAACGCAACGAGGGCCGGCGATACACTACGCTGGCAAACCGGACGCGATTTCGAGCGAATCTATCCGCTTCGCGGCGGAAACCCATCCGATTATGAACGTCTTACCCGTTTTCTCACCGGCACCGCGACGGGTGTCGTCCTGGGAGGCGGTGGCGCCCGCGGATTTGCGCATATCGGGGTGCTGCGCGCCTTGCAGGAGTGCGACATTGCGATCGACCTGGTGGGGGGCAACAGCATGGGCGCTCTGATCGGGGCTCAGTATGCCTGCGATATCCCGCTCGATGAAATTCTGGAACGAACACGGAAATTCGCCCTGGGCGGCGAACACTTGACGCTGCCGGTTATATCCCTTGTTTCCGGCCGGCGCATCGAGCGCGACCTGCAGCGAATGTTCGGCAACACCACCATTGAAACCCTCTGGCGGCCTTTCTTTGCCGCCGCCTGCAATCTCACCAAAGGGTGTACCACCGTTCAGGACAGCGGTCCGTTGTGGCGGGCCGTTCTGGCCAGCAACTCTCCAGCCGGGCTTTTACCACCGGTGCTTCACCACGGAGAACTGCTGGTTGACGGTGCGATTCTGGAAAATGTGCCGGTTGACGCGATGCGAATGCGTCTGGGGACCCCTCTTGAGAAACGCCGCGGAAATGGGACCATCATTGCTATTGATGTTGATGTCCACCAGGATTTGAAAGCCGACCCCGCCCTCACCCGGCTATCGGTGTGGAACACCCTCAGAGGGTACTTTGTGCGTGGCGCCAAGAGCTCTCCCGGAATCGGCGATATCCTGTACCGGGCCGGTCACATGGGTGGCCTCAGTCAACGCGGCCGAACCATTGCGCTGGCTGACCATTATCTGGAACCCCCGGTGGCAAACTTCACCCTCAGGGGCTACCGCCGCGCGGCGGATATCGCGGAGGTGGGTTACCGCCACGCCATGAAAGAGATCGAAAAATGGGATCGTCACGTGTCGAACCGATAGACGGAGAAATACTACCCCTGTCTCTGAACCAGCGCGAGATCTGGCTGGATCAGCAGGCATGGCCCGGCAATGTTCACCTCAACATCGGCGGAAGCGGCTTTTTACTCGGCGCCTTTGATCTTCAGCGTTTTAAGGATTCACTTGGCCGTCTGGTGGCGGAAAACGACGCGCTGCGGCTGGCCCCTCTACCAAACGGCAGCCAAAAACTCCTGAAACAGGTGGCGCCGATCCTTGAAATCATCGATCTGAGCCATACCCCTGACCCAAAGGAGTCGATGCGAAACTGGTGGCAGGACCGGATTCGCCATCCCTTTTCTCTCAACGGTTCCCCGCCGTGGCGCTTTTCGCTGCTGCGCGCCCATGATCAATTGCATGGGCTGACGATCCAGTTTCATCATCTCGTCATGGACGGATGGGGAACCTCCCGGGTCATGCGGCGATGGAGCGGGATTTACAACGCACTGGAAACCGGCGGGGAACTTTCACCGCCTCATGATCCGGGGTACCGTCAATTCATCGAAGAATCCAATGCCTACCGGAATTCCGAGGCATTCGAAAAGGATGCGATGTATTGGCGAGAGCGGATACCGGTGCTTCCGCCGCCGTTACTGGAGAGCCGTCACGGCAATGTCCGGGAATACGAATTGCCGCCGGGCTTACTGGCAACCCATCCGGTCTCGCGTGAGGATTATGACCGTCTGAAGCAATATGCGAGCGGCATGGGCGCCACCCCCTTCATTTTTTTTCTCACCGCCATCGTTCTTTATCTTGCCCGTGTCTGCAACCGGAATACCGTATCCGTCGGCATTCCCAGTCTCAACCGTGGCGGACGACGCTATAAAGAGACGCTCGGGATGTTCGTCGGGGTTTCCGTGCTGAAGATCGATGTTGTTTCCGGCATGACCGCGGGCGCGTTAATTGCCGAAGTCAACGCCGCCGTGCGAGGCGCGTTGCGCCATCAGCGGTATCCCTTGAGCGAATTCGGGCGAAACCTTCAGATCATGCGCACGGGCCGTGGCAGCCTGTTCGACGTTCTACTCTCGTTTGAGCGACAGGATTATGCCGTGTCTTTCGGCGCCGCAAAACTTGTCGAATCCCGTCAACTTTTCACGGGAACCTCCCGCTACCCCTTGGGCGTGACCGTGTGTGAGTTTCATGCGGATCAGGATTTGGAACTGATTCTGGAGGGCAGCAGCAACTATTTTGAAGCCGGTGAGATGGAGCTGTTGGGCCGACGCCTCTGGCATGTTCTGGAAGCTCTCATGGCGGAACCTCAAACCCCTGTCGATGACTTTCCGATACTGCCGCCCAAGGAGCACTGGGCGATTATTCAAGGGCTGCACAAGGACATCGCATGTCATGAGGTGACCCAACCGTTTATTTCCCTGTTTGAGCATCAGGCCGCCTTGCGACCCGAAGCGACGGCACTGGTGTGGGATGGCGGCGGCATGGACTACGCCTCGCTTGAAAACCGGGCAAATCTGCTGGCGCATCACCTGGTATCGCTGGGAGCGGGGAAGGACAAAATTGTTGCGGTTGCGATGGACAGGTCGGCGGAAACGGTGGTCGCATTCCTTGCCATCGCAAAAGCCGGTGCGGCCTTTTTGCCGCTCGACCCGGATGCGCCGGTGGCGCGTCTTGCAACCATACTGGCGGAAAGCGATGCGGTTGCACTTTTGATTGGAAATCGGGATCGGGAAAGGTTGTCGGATCTGCTTGTTCGCACTGTTGTTATAGATGGGAGAGATGGGACAAATGAGGCAAATGGGACCGATGGGACAGATGGGACAGATGGGACAGATGCGTTGGCGCTTGGAATTGCTTCTAATTTTTCCACATTGAAGGATTGGATGCCTGACGGCGTGCCGTTGATCGGCGCTCCGGCTTCCCCGGCTCCGGGCGATTTGGCCTATGTGCTTTTCACCTCCGGCTCCACCGGCAGACCCAAGGGGGTAATGGTGGAACATGCCACGCTGTCACGGCGTCTGTCCTGGCTCTCCCGCGCTTATGCGGTTGACTGGCATGATCGATCCGCTCAGGCGACCCAGCTCACCTTCGATCCCTCCCTGATTGAGCTTTTTTTACCACTGACACACGGCGCCAGTGTCGCCCTGCCGCCGGGAGGGCGTCTGTTGCCCGAATCCCTGGCGAATTTCGCGGTCACCCATGGCGTCACCATCATGGCCTTCGTGCCCTCCACCCTCAGTCGATTTCTCGATATGGCCGGCAATCGACCCGGGCTTAAATTACGGATGGCCTGTTGTGGCGGAGAAATTCTGGCGCCCGAATTAGCCAACCGGTTTCTGAGGGAAACAGGCGCGTGCTTATATAATGTTTACGGACCGACGGAGACATCGATCTTTGCCACTGCCTGGAAATGTGACCCTCACCCCGCTGACAGAGCGCTCCCGATCGGACGTCCCATTGATGATACCCGAATTTACGTTCTTGATTCCCGGTTGCGTCCCCTGCCCCTCGGCGTTCCCGGTGAGATTTTCATCGGGGGCGAAACAATAGCGCGCGGGTATCTGAATCGGCCGGATTTAAACAAGGAGGTCTTTCTCGACGACCCCTTTCGACCCGGCGCCCGAATGTATCGCACCGGCGATCGCGGCTGGCTCGGCAGCGAGGGCAATCTCTACTTCATCGGCCGGCTCGATCGACAGATAAAATTGCGCGGTTACCGTATCGAACTCGGTGAGATCGAATCCGCCTGTCTATCGGTGCAAGGCGTTACCCAGGCCGCGGCAAAACTGGTGGAACGGAAGGGAAAACCGGCGATACAGCTCTGGGTTGCCACCTCCGGCGAGCTCGGGCCGGAGAGCTTGCAACACGCGCTTCGCTTGCGCCTTCCCGACTATATGATTCCCGGAGGCATCCGCATTTTACCCGCCCTGCCCGTAAACAGTACCGGAAAGATTGACTACGAGGCCTTGCCGGAAGCGGACCAGCCGTTTCAGGCCGCCGTTTCGCGCCCCCCCGGAACGAAACTCGAAAGCGAACTGGTCTCTCTGTGGGAGGCGGTTCTGAATTTTCGCCCCATCGGCATCTGTGACAATTTTTTCGATCTCGGCGGAGACTCCCTTGCCGCGGTCGAGATGCTCGCTTCGATCGAGAAGCTGACCGGTGAGAAGGCGCCGCTGTATCTGATCTCGGAGCACCCGACGATAGAGCAACTTGCGGCGGCCCTGACCAAAGGAATCCTTTCTCCCGGACTCATGGTTCATCTGGACGCCGCCCCGGGGCGAGTTCCGCTGTACATAGCCGCTTCGGGACACGGAGATCTGTTGCGCTTTCAAAATCTTGCCAAAGCATTGGGCAACACCTGCGATTGCTATATGCTGCAGCCGCCGATGGCGGACGCCATCACGAGCGTTGCGGACCTGGCGAAGCGGTACGCCGATTGCATCGAGACGACGGGAAATATGCCGGGCTATCTGGCCGGTTTTTCAGTCGGCGGGATCGCCGCTCTCGAAACGGCCCGTCTTCTCAAAGAGCGGGGTGTCGCTTTTCATGAGCTGATTCTGATCGATACCATCTACCCCAAGGCCGCATTCGGCGGCATTACGTCATGGCGACTGCTTGGCTGGCTCGTGCGAAATCTGCACATTCAGGATCTGAGCATGAACGGAAGGCGCCTGGGCGCCATGTTCAACGACCCCGGCCTGGTCTGTCAGGTGATGGCCCTCAACGGCTATCGCCCCGCCTGCTTCGATGGTCCCACGCTCCTGATCAAGTCTTCCGGACTTGCAAGCTGGGATCGCTGGTTCTTTCGCCCCTGGCGGGGACTAATGACGCCGCCGCTTACCGAACATCAGGTGTCGGGCCTTCACGGATCCATATTTGAAGCCGGCAACATCGGTGAACTGGCCGCCGTTCTGGGCAAAAGAGCGCAGATGCCGACACCCGACAAGGGCGCCTCGGCATGATGTCGCCCCTCAAGGTTACGGCCCGGGAGCATAGATCCCTGCGGTGGCGCTTCCTGCTGCTCAGCGTGGTCCTGACAGCGCTGATCGGCCTTTCGGCAGCCTGGACCTGGACACCGTTGCGCCATTATTTAGATGTTGAGCTTATCGTCACCTCGCTCACGCGCATGGGAAACACCTTTGGACCCGCAGCCACGATGGTTGGATTTGCGGTTGCTGCCGCGGCCGCCGTGCCGGTAACCTTTCTCATATTGGTAACCATCCTCTCCTTTGGGCCCGTGACGGGTTTTGTCTATTGCCTGACGGGAGCGTTGATGGGAGCGGCCGTCAGCTACGGCCTGGGCAGAGGTCTAGGGCATGACGTCGTGCGCCACCTCGGTGGAAAACGGGTCAATGACATCAGCCGCCGCCTTGCCGATCGCGGTCTTTGGGCCGTCATCGCGGTGCGCATGGTTCCAATCGCTCCCTTTGCGGTCATCAACATGATTGCCGGGGCCTCTCACATCCGTCTTAGAGATTTAGTGCTGGGAACCGCTATCGGCATCCTGCCGAGCACGCTGGCCATTATGCTCTTTGCGGACCGGATCATCACCGCGCTGAAGCGGCCGGGGCCTCTGACGATTTTTCTGCTGGCACTCACCCTGGTATTGATCGCATTGGGCATCTCGGGGCTGCGCCGCTGGTTGGGCAACCGAGATCAAGGTTGAAATCGTTGCCGTTATATTGTTATGTTCAAAAAAATGATTCTGAAAATAAAGGGGATCCGTGAAAATAAACAAACAACGACCCAACAAGGGAGGTGCCGGATGAGACAAAAAACCATTCGATTTACGACCGTTATCTGCATGATTTTCATGGTATTCATCATTTCGTCGGCGGGAGCGGCTCCCGATAACACGCCGCCGGTAACCCCCGTAAAGCTGATTTTCATTCACCATTCAACCGGCGGAAACTGGCTCGCCGATGCCAATACGGGACAACCCCATGGAGAGCTGGGATCGCAACTCATGGCCAATCATTATTTCGTCAGCGCCACCAACTATGGATGGGGACCCGGCGGTATCGGCGACAGCACGGATATCCCCTACTGGCCGGAATGGTTTACGGGAAGCAATAGCGCGACCATCCTGAGTGCGTTGTTCGACGAAACCGGTCAGAACTTCGGTGATTTCGGGTCCTGGTCCCGGTTATCGACCGATCCGGGAGGCGAAAACAAAATCATCATGTTCAAATCCTGCTTTCCGAATTCCGATCTGTATGGAACTCCCACCGATGCCGCCGCGGCCGCGCCGAATGAAGAATATACCGTCAGCAATGCCAAAGCGGTATACAATAATCTGCTGACCTATTTCCGGACCCGTCCCGATAAGCTCTTTATTGTCGTAACCGCTCCGCCCCAGAGAGAAAGCGATTATTCGGCGGATTCCGTCACGCCCTCAACCCGCGCGGCCAATGCCAGAGCGTTTAACAACTGGCTCTTAAATGACTGGCTGGCGGACTATCCCTATTACAATGTTGCGGTCTTTGATTATTTCAACGTTCTGACCGGAACCGATAATCATCACCGGTGGAATACCAATGCGGTGGAGCATGTCACCACCGGCGCCAGCAATTTTGCCGCATACCCCTCCGACGACAGCCACCCCAGCACAGAGGGCCAACAGAAGGCGACCGGTGAATTTGTCGATCTGCTGAATTACTATTACAATCGGTGGGTCGCAAACCAGGGGACCGTCGTCCCCTCTTGCGAAAAAGTCAACATCAGCCGGATCCAGGTGTCGCCAACGACTTCTCCTCAATTAAATGCACCGCTGACCGTCACGGTAACGGCCTCTTGCGCCGGCGGGAATCCCATTTACTACAAGTTCTATTATCGGGCCAACTATGGAACCTCCGCCTATGATACATCGGAATGGGTTGTGGTTCAGGATTATTCGACTTCAAACAGCGCCCCATATTCCTTCGCCGAGGCGGGTAACTATATAATAGTCGTCAGAGCCGTAACGGACCCCGCAAATGAACCGCAAGCCCTGCCGATCATCGGTCAGGTGGTCACCGTTTCCGACAGCAGCCAGATCGTCATTACGGCGCTCTCCTCCAATTCAACTTCGCTGCCGACGGTGGGACAAACCGTGACCTATACCGCCACGGCATCCGCTCCTTCGGGAAGTGATGTGTATTACCGCTTCTATTATTGCGCCGCTTATGGAACAAACGCCTATGATACGACGCCCTGGACCCTGGTTCAGGATTACTCAACGAGTCATAGCTGTGCATACACCTTTCCGGCGGCGGGTGATTATATCGTCGTGGCAAGGGCTGTTACAACTCCCGATAGCGAACCCGCGGCCCTGCCGATCATCGGCGGTGTCGTCAGCGTTCAGGCGCCATTTCAAGTCACCAGCACCGCCTTTTCCGATGGGGCCGCCATCCCCCCCCAATATAGTTGTAATGGGGCGGATATCTCGCCGCCCCTGGCATTTTCCGGTATTCCGGCTCAAACCCAAAGCCTGGTGGTCATATGTGATGATCCGGATGCACCCGAAGCCACATTTGTTCATTGGGTTCTATTCAACCTGCCCGCCACGACAACATCATTGGCGGAAAATGTTCCGGCTCTCCCCACGTTGAGCAGCGGCGCAAAACACGGCGTCAATGATTTCGGCAATTCCGCCTATGGGGGCCCCTGCCCGCCATCCGGCACCCATCGGTATTATTTCAAGGTCTATGCGCTGGATACCACACTGACGCTCGATGCGGGCGCCACCGTAAGCGCCGTTGTCGATGCCATGGAGGGGCATATTCTAAGTCAAGCTGAACTCATGGGGACCTACGGCAATTGATCTGACAATGGGGCATTGATCATCGTTTCGGCCAATTTCCCACGGCAGGGAGGCCGCGCCAGGGTGTTTTTGGAAGAGCGGCAGGCTGTTTGAGCGATAGCGAGTTCCTGCCGGTCTGGAAAAAATACCCTGGCGTGGCCGATACGATGATCAAAGCCGCCAAAAGCGAGTGACGAGCGGGTCACGCTAGGGTATTTTGGGAAACCCGGCAAGCTGTTTGAGCGATAGCGAGTTCTTGCCGGGCTGGAAAAAATGCCCTCGTGTGACCGTCACCATGATCAAGGCCAACAATAGTGCCTTAGAAATAATTTTCTGCGCGTTTCTGGCAGATAAATCCGAAATCCGAATATCGAAATCCGAAACAAATTCAAAGCACCCAAATGCAAATGACCAAAACTTGTTACACTTATGTGCTTGAATGTGTTTCGTATTTTGATCATTTGGATTTTGTACATTGTTTCGAATTTCGATATTCGGATTTCGAGTTTTGGTTCCGGCTTGTCCGGGTTAGGGGCTATGATGGGATTTGCGATTCCGACACCGCCGCCTCTTCAAAAGTCAGCATATCGGTTGCCACCCGGGAAGCCGCCGTCAGCAGGGAAAGTCCCAGGGCCGCGCCCGTGCCCTCCCCGAGACGCATATCGAGATCCAGCATGGGCCTTATCCCCAGATCTTCAAGCATCAGCCGATGCCCCTCCACCGCGGATAAATGCCCACCGAAAAGATAATGTTTCACCTCCGGGTGAAAGCGTGATGCGAGAAGCGCCGCGGCGGTTGAAATAAATCCATCCACCACCACCGGCACCCGATGCGCGCAGGCGCCGAGAATAACGCCGGCAATTCCACCGATTTCAAACCCACCCACCTTGGCCAGCACATCCACCGGATCTTTCGGGTCCGGACAGTTGACACTAAGCGACCGGGTTACCACACGAATTTTATTCTCCAGGGCCGCATCATCAATACCGGTTCCCCGATTCACCAGGATTGCCGGATCCTTACGGAGCAATGCCGCGGCAATTGCCGAGGAGGGCGTCGTATTGGCAATTCCCATATCTCCCGTGCCGACCGCATCGATTCCCTTTTCCTTTTCTTCTTCAAACACCCGAATACCGGTTTCCAGCGCCTGAATCGCCTGTGCCCGGGTCATGGCCGGCCCCACGGAGATATCACCGGTACCGGCGGCAACGACACGGCTCTCATACCGGACATGCCCCTGGCTATTGACCGTAAAGACCAATGGTGAGCCCGCCACTCCAATATTCACAACCGTGAGCCGCGCTCCCACGTGCCTTGCAAAAACGTTGATGGCCGCCCCGCCCCGTGCAAAGTTGGCAACCATTTCCCGCGTAACCGCCTGTGGGAATTTACTCACCCCCTGCGCCTCAACCCCATGATCCCCCGCCATGGTAATAATCGCCGTGTTCTTGATACACGGCCTGGAATTCCCCATGATTCCCGCCATTCTGATGGCAAACTCATGAAACCGCCCCAGACTGCCGGCCGGAATGGCCAGAAGACCGTGATGTTTTTCCGCCTCGGCCATGGCAACAGCATTCAGCGGACCGATCTTGTCTATCGTATCCTTCAGCATAATTCCTCCTCCTCCTTCTTCTTCCATCCAGAGCATAAGAAAAAATCCCCTCACCCTACTCCCCCCCGCGAATCCGGAGATAAAACAAACCGAAGGCATTCGCGAGCCAAATACCCGCCAGCATCATCCATCCCGTAAAATAGCCGAAAAGATCGACCAGATAACCGAAAAGAAGGGGCCCTGAAATAATGCCGATAAATCCAATGCTTGAGGATACGCCCACCACGGAGGCGGCAATTGAAGTGCCGGCAAGCTCCGCGATATAAGTGATTATCAACCCATTCCATCCGAGAAAGGCGCCACCCAGGCCGGCGGACAGCATCAGACAAAGAAAAAGCGGCGCATGGGGGGGCAGGAGCGACAGCGGGATCACACAAATTGCGCCTATCAACGATAGCAAAATCAGCGGTTTCTGACGGTTCCCTTTAAAAAAACGGTCGCTGACAAACCCCCAGACCACGCGTCCGACCGCGCCGGAAACCATTATAACCGCCAGACAACTGCCGGCCGCGCCGACAGAAATCTTTACCGCTTCGGTCAGATACAGCACAAAGAAAGTCGAGAGGCTCAGCTGGTTAAAGCACATGAACGGTAAAATCACCAGGATGGTAAGTATTTCGGGGTGAAGGAGCGTTCCCATCAAATCGGTTTTTCCGTTCAGCCGTTTTGCCCCGGAACTGCCGGCAGGCGGTTTCGCCGGCTTTTCCGCATAGAAAACAGCTACTCCCAGAATTGCCGGAAACATCATCAAGCTGATGAAGATAAAACTGGGTCCCAGACCGTAGGTAACGGTCACCATCGGCAGCAAAAGAGACGCACCGGCGGCGCCGATGGTCACACCGGTTTGTTTAATGCCCATGGCCGTCGCCCGGTCTTTTGCGGAGAACCAGAGCATGATGCCCTTGGTTGAAACCTGGTTGAGGACACCGTACCCCATACCGGCAAAGGCGGCAAAGACGACGATTCCGACAAAATGATCCATCAAACCGATGAAGAAAAAGGAGACCATCATAATGACAAGGCAGGCCAGCAGCAACTTCCGGGCGCCCCAGCGATCCACCATGATGCCGGACGGGAGCCCGGTCAGAGCGGCGGTAACATAGAGAGCCGAGGTAATCTGGCCGATCTGAGAACGACTGATACCGAAGGTTTCCCGTAAAAAGGGCGCGAGCGGCCCCCAGGCATAGGCGCCCATGGACATCACTAACTGCGCCGTAAAAAGCAGACCTAAGACAACCCATCCATAAAGACCTTCGGATCGCCGGATAAGCCTATCCGCCATTTTCATCATCCGTGAGCAACCTTCCCCCCATCAAGCAGGTTGAATGAAGCGAATGATACATATACCGCCAAAAGGTATAACCCGTGCCTTTGTTAGTTCACCATTCAAAATATATCCTATTTGATTTTAGCATAAAAATTCCAGTTTTGATCCCTATTGCCTGAAAAAAGATAAAACGAATTCCATATTCAGCGCCTCATCAAATTTGCTCTTGCAGAAAGCTGGCCGTAATGATCAAATACGCCCCGAAAAAGCCGGCTGGGCGGAAAAAGGGGATTACTCCGGGATAGTGTTCACGGGATCGATGTTACCCAGCCGAACCGGTTACCGGATACTTTAAAAGAATCAACGGGTGATTTAACAGCTATGATGCGTTCCAACTTTCTTATCGGCATTGCAGTGGCAATTCTTACCTTCTCCGCCTGGGCCTATGTCAACCAGCCCGAACAGGAACCCGAGTGGCCCAGTCGTATTCTGGGCTTTTCATTCGCTCCCATGCGGGAGTGGAATAACCCCCTGGTCCAAAATTTTCCCACCGCGGATGAGATCAGCGAGGACATCAAGCTATTATCCGATAAAGCTCACGCCATTCGCACCTACACGATGGAAGACATCCAATCACGGATTCCGGAATTGGCGCTGCCCTACAATGTCAATGTAACGCTCGGGGCATGGATCGATACCCGCATGGAGCGCAATGAACAGGAGATGGAGATGCTCCTTAAAGTTGCCAGCACCAGCAGGAACGTGGTTCGTGTCATTGTCGGCAACGAATCGGTGCTAAGAGGAGAGCCTATTGAGCAGCTGATCGCCTATCTGGATCGGGCCCGTCTCGCGCTCGACATTCCGGTAAGCACCGCCGAGCCCTGGCATGTCTGGATAAAGCACCCGGAGCTAGTCGATCACGTCGATTTCATCACCATTCATATGCTTCCCTACTGGGAGGGAATCGATGTGGATATAGCGGTGGATTATATTGACGAGCGCGTGGACGAGGTAAAAAAGCTCTTCCCCGGTAAACCCGTCATCATCGGGGAGGTGGGCTGGCCCAGCGTCGGCCGGACCCGAAGATCGGCGGTCGCTTCCGAAGCAAACCAGGCTGCTTTTTTGAGGCGCTTCCTCGCTCGTGCCGAAAAGAAAAAATACACCTATTACGTCATGGAGGCTTTCGATCAGCCCTGGAAACGCGATGTCGAGGGAGCGGTAGGTGCCTATTGGGGTGTCTACAATGCCAAACGGGAACCCAAGTTTTCTTTCACGCAGCCGATTGTTCCCATTCCCCGGTGGTATCTTCTAGCCTCCATTTCGGTGATTATCGCCGCCATTACCCTGGCCGTTCTATTGATTGACAGTCAGACGCTTCGAAGACGGGGCAGAAGCTTCCTGGCTCTGATCGCCTTTGCCGCGGCAACTTCAGCCGTCTGGATCGTCTATGACTATATTCATCAGTACCTGACCGTCAGCACGGTCGTGGTGGGCATTTTAATGCTCCTGGGAATGATGGGTGTCATTCTGGTGCTGCTGGCCGAAGCGCATGAATGGGCGGAAGCGCTCTGGGTTACGGGACGCCGCCGGGCATTTAAACCGGTGCATCTGCCGGAAGAAGCGCTTCCCATGGTGTCGATCCATCTGCCCGCCTATAATGAGCCGCCGGCCATGATGATAGAGACCTTAAATGCGCTGACCACGCTCGATTACCCCCGTTACGAGGTGCTGGTAATCGATAACAATACAGCGGATCCGGCCGTTTGGGAACCGGTGGCGGCGCATTGCGCCACACTGGGCCCCCGCTTCCGGTTCTTCCATGTGGCGCCGCTGGCCGGATTTAAAGCCGGTGCTTTGAATTTCGCAATGAGAAACACCTGCGCGGAAGCACAAATCATTGCCGTTATCGACAGCGATTATCTGGTGAGCCCCTCCTGGCTCAAGGACCTGGTGCCGCAATTCGGCACCCCGGAGATTGGTCTCGTTCAGGCGCCCCAGGATTACAATGACGACCGCGAAAATGCTTTTAAAGCCATGTGCTATGCCGAATACCGTGCCTTTTTCTATATCGGGATGGTCATCCGCAACGAGCGAAACGCCATTATCCAGCACGGCACCATGACATTGGTGCGTCGAAAGCTTCTGGAGGAGTTGGGGGGATGGGGCGAATGGTGCATTACCGAAGATGCCGAACTGGGCTTACGCATCTTTGAAAAGGGGTATGAATCGATTTACATTCCCAAGAGTTACGGGAAAGGCCTGATGCCGGACACCTATCTGGATTACAAAAAACAGCGTTTCCGGTGGGCCTATGGCGCCATTCAAATTCTGCGACGGCATGCCGGTGAGCTTTTTGGAAAAACGCCTACCAAGTTAAGCCGGGGGCAACGGTATCACTTCGTGGCCGGCTGGCTTCCCTGGATCGCCGACGGCATCAATCTGATCTTTGCCCTGGCGGCAATTGTCTGGTCCGCGGCGATGATCATCGATCCCAAACATGTGGACCCTCCGCTGGTGGAGCTTTCTCTCCTGCCCCTGTCGTTCTTTTGCTTTAAAGCGGTTAAAATGATTTATCTGTATCGCACCCGGATTCATACCACGATTCCTCAGACCATAGCCGCGGGACTGGCGGGTCTCGCTCTCTCGCACACCATTGCCAAGGCAGTCCTTGTTGGATTCACCACCCGCCACCTGCCGTTTTTCCGCACACCGAAGCTCACCGGTAAACCGGCGCTCCTGCAGGCCGTTATCACCTCAAGCCAGGAGTGGTTCATGTTTCTGGCGCTGGTGGGATCAACGATCGGTGTCAGTGTGAGATCCACATCGATCACTCTGGATCTTCATTTGTGGCTTCTGGTCCTGGTGATGCAATCGATTGCCTATTTTGCCGCGGTGATCGTCTCGATTGTGAGCGGCTTTCCCAAATTACCGGCGGGATTTATGGGCGGAAGGCTTCCGGATGGCGACCAATCCTGATAAGGGGCTCTGGCTGCTGTTTGCGTTCGGCTGCGGGATCGCCGCCCTTTTCCTCGGCCAGGATGCCAACTGGGATCTTCGGAACTATCATCTCTATATTCCGTATGCATTTCTGGAAGGTCGCTTCGACTGGGATGTGGCACCGGCGCAGGTGGCCAATTTTTACAACCCCCTGCTCTACGTCCCCTTTTATTATTCGGTGATGGCCCTCCCGCCGAAGCTCTTTGGGTTTGGTATCGGGTTTATTCAGGGATTAAACGGGCTGATGATTGGCGGAATCGCCCGACACCTGATGGGCCGAAGCGAAAATCCGCCGCATCGGATCACCCTTTTTCTCCTGGTCCTTCTCGGTCTGACCGGCGCCGGCTTTATCAGTGAAATCGGTACCTCTTTTGCCGACACGATCCTGAGTCTCGTGGTGCTGGGAAGCCTTTGGCTGAATCTGATCTGCATCGACCGGCAGGGGGAGGAAGAAACACGCCTTGCGTTGAGGCAATTGATCCTCTCCGGGTTTCTGATGGGACTCGCGGCGGGCCTCAAACAGCCCATGGTGATTTATGCGGGCGGGCTTTGCGTTTCCTTTCTATTTGCTTCAAAAAGCTTCCCCCGGGGTGTCTCAATGGCCTTTCTCTTTGGACTGGGGGTATTGGCCGGTATCGGAATCACGGGCGGGTTTTGGATGTATGAATTGTGGAGCCGGTATGGTAATCCGCTCTTTCCCTATTTCAATGATCTGTTCCAATCGCCCTGGGCCACAACCGGAAATTATCGCGATGGCCGCTTCCTCCCCAAGACCCTGTGGGAGGTATTTCTTTTTCCACTCTATTTTACCTTCGCCCCCCTGAAGACAGCGGAAATTTCCTTTCGGGATTTTCGGCTTCCGCTGCTCTATGTCCTATCGGTTGGCTACGGACTTTATATTTTATACGGTCGCTTTCAGAAAAACGGTCCCCTAAAAGAAACCGCCTCCGACAGAGGCGCCCGCTATCTTTTTGTTTTCGGCCTCATTTCATTTTTCATATGGTTAAAGCTTTTTGCGATCTATCGTTATCTGATTATTCTCGAAATGCTGGCGCCCCTGGGCATCTGGTGGATCTTGCATCAACGCTTCGGCAAGAAATCGTTTTTTCTCAAAGGGACTTTTGCGTGCTCGCTCTTTCTCTTTCTCAGCACACAGCCGGGGAACTGGGAGCGTGTTTCCTGGGGAAGCGATTATTTCGGTGTTACCGTTCCGCAATTGGAAGATCCGGGCCATACGCTGGTCCTGATGGCCGGTACCGAGCCGATGAGCTACGTCATCCCGTTTTTCCCGAAATCGGTGCGTTTTTTACGAATTCAAAGCTATTTTACCGGTCCATCCGACGCACCGAATCAATTCGATAAACAAATGCAGGCCCTGGTTCGTGACCACGCCGGTCCGATCCATGCCCTTTATCGCAGAAATCAAAAAAAAGCCGCGTTATCGGCGCTAAGCGCTTACGGTCTTTTTCCCGAGGAGGCGCAATGCACGCCGCTTCCGGCGCATATCGAATCACACCTTAAATTTCCTATTATATTCTGTAAGGTTATATCAACATCAAAAAGGGGAAATAACCCTATGGAAAGAGAGCTGAGGTCCCATGACAACAAATGACTTTCCGATTCCCTACCGTGTTGCCGTTCTGATCCCCTGCTACAATGAGGCATTGACCATCCGCAAGGTCGTCCAGGATTTTCAGACCGCGCTGCCGGGCGGCACGGTCTATGTTTACGACAACAACTCAACGGATGAAACCATTAAAATCGCACATCAGGCCGGAGCCGTTGTGAGGAAAGTCCCGCATCAGGGAAAGGGCAACGTCGTTCGACGCATGTTCGCGGACATTGAGGCAGACATCTACGTGCTCGTCGACGGGGATGATACTTACGATGCGACGAAAGCCCCCAACTTAATGGAACAGCTCATTATGGAGCAGCTCGACATGGTGGTGGGAACCCGGTTCGGTCACTATGAGCAGGCCGCTTTCCGCTCGGGCCATCATTTCGGGAATCACCTCTTAACCTCCGTTGTCGGACTGATCTTTGAAAGATCCTTTACGGACATTTTGTCGGGGTACCGGGTATTTTCCCGTCGTTTCGTAAAATCCTTTCCGGCGCTGGCAAAGGGGTTTGAAACGGAAGCCGAGCTGACCGTTCACGCCCTGGAGCTGCGCATGCCGATCGCGGAGGTAATGACCGATTACAAATCGCGTCCCCCCGGATCGGAAAGTAAGCTCCATACCTACCGGGACGGGTATCGAATCCTCAGAATGATCCTGAGGCTTTTCCGGGAGGAACGGCCCCTGTCCTTTTTCAGCATTTTATTTGCTATTCTCGCCTTTGCCGCCGTGGCGCTGGCCTGCCCTCTTTTTGGCACCTATATGGAAACCGGTCTCGTCCCCCGATTGCCGACCGCCCTCCTTTCCACAGGCCTGATGCTTCTGGCATTTTTAAATCTCGGCGCCGGACTTATTCTCGATACCGTGACCAAGGGACGAACGGAGATAAAACGCCTGGCCTACCTGTCCATCCCCGCCATCGGCAGTACAGGTCAAAAAGCAGGTTGACGCAAAATGACGGACAGACCGTGGAAAAGGGATGCCCGAGCGCCATCGGGCGGTTTTCGCGGCCGCCTGCCGGGATGGGGAAATAAACTGCGAAAAACAATACTTCTGGGTTTCGCTTCGGGGGTACTGCTATCGATGGGAATGGTCGGATGCCTGCGCTGGATCAACCCGCCAACGAGCGCCTTTATGATTCGCGACTGGTTTTCCATCGGCAAGGACGCGCGTATTCAATACGTTTGGATCGATATGGAAAAGGTCGCACCCGTGATGCGAATGGCCGTGGTTGCCGCCGAAGACCAGAAATTTCCCTTCCACTCCGGTTTCGATTTCAAATCCATTTCCGATGCCGTACGGGAGCGCATGGAAAACCAGAGGATCCGCGGCGCCAGTACCATCACCCAGCAGGTAGCCAAGAATCTTTTTCTCTGGCCGGGTCAGTGTTTCCTTCGAAAAGGCCTGGAAGCCTATTTTACCATTTTGATCGAAACACTTTGGCCCAAACGCCGAATCCTGGAAATCTACCTCAATATTGTCGAATTCGGGGAATCGACTTACGGTGTCTCCGCGGCGGCGCAACGCTTCTTCCGGAAACCGGCGTCGCGGCTGACTGTCCGGGAGGCGGCGTTGCTGGCGGCGGTTCTTCCAAACCCTAAACGGTTTAACGTCATGACCCCCTCCGCCCATGTTTACGCCCGGATCCGCTGGATCGAGTCGCAGATGGCACAGCTTGGTGGCCCGGCATATCTAAAACCCCTTTGAAAATGGACTTGACACCTCTTGTTAAATTCGTATCATATCACAATACGACGTTTCTTATAATGAAACAATATAAGGGCACGCCATTCGGGTAGACAGGTCGCAAGCGAAACCCGCATTGGGAATTTGATAAAGGTCGAATGTTATGAATACCGCACCGGACAAGGTTATGGCATTGCCGGATGCCATTGGGCGGTTTGTGGAAGACGGCAGCCATATCTCCATCGGCGGCTTTACCCTCAGTCGAAATCCCATGGCGGCGGTTTACGAGATAATTCGCCAGCGCAAAAAAGGACTTCACCTCTATGCCCATTCCAATGGACAGGGCGCCGACGAGCTGATCGGGGGCGGATGCCTCTCGAAACTGGAGCTCGCCTATAGCGGTACCGGCCGCTTTGGCCCCACCTGCATCCGGTTTAAAAAGGCAGTTGAAGCCGGTACGCTTCCGGTCGAGGATTACACCAATTTTCAAATGACGCTTCGCTTTTTGGCGGGAGCGCTGGGGATTCCTTTTCTCCCCACCCGATCCTCACTGGGGACGGATATCATCGAAAAATGGGGATTTTCAGCCGATATGAGAAAATCGGATCCGAAACTGCCGGACGAGAAACTCATCGTGATCGAAAATCCCTTTGGCGACTGGATCAATAAATCCAAACTGGTACTGGTTCCGGCCATTCAAACCGATGTCACCATCGTTCATGTCCAAAAAGCCGACAAACAGGGGACGGCAAGAATCAAAGGGCTGACGTTTGCCGACGTGGAGCAGATCAAATCCGCCAGAAAGGTCATTCTTACCTGCGAGGAACTGGTAGAGCCTGCTGAATTGCGGGTCAATTCCGATGGAAATCAGATTCCGCCGTTCTGTGTGGATGCGGTGGTTCACGTCCCATTCGGCGCCTATCCCACCGCCTGTTACGGATATTATGACTATGATCCGGTGTATTTGAAACAATATGCGGAGGTGGCCGTAAACGATGAAGCCCATGGTGCGTATCTGGAGCGATTCATCCATGGCGTTTCCGATCATGCCGGTTTTTTAAAGATAGCCGCCGGAAGCCGTCTCGATGACATCAAGGCCGATTCCCGAACCGGGTATGCACCGAATTTGAATCGGACGTAGATTTTATTTTCCGCGTATTCCACCCCCCAAGGGGCTGTTATGGAAAACACCCCTCAAAGGGGGTACGATAAGGCGTTTATCGGGGGTCGGGAAAGGATAACGGGTCATGGAATATAAGCCGGCCGAAATGATGGCCATCAGTGCCGCCAGAATGATCGAAAACCGTGATATCGTGTTTTGCGGAACCGGGATTTCCATGCTCGCCGCAATGGCCGCCAAACACATCAGCGCTCCGGAGAGTGTGATTTTTTTTGAAACCGGCGCCATCGACTCTCAGCTTGAAGAGATTCCCCTGGCCGTGGGTGATTCCCGCGTTATGCTCGGAACGGCTGTAAACGGCAGTCTTCTGGATGCCTTCGCCACCATGCAGAACCGGCTGACGGGTCTGAGTGTGGTCGGAATCCTGGGAGCCGCCCAAATCGATAAATTCGGAAACCTCAACTCCACCGTCATTGGCGATTACGAAAAACCAACGGTCCGGTTTTCAGGCAGCGGGGGGGCGGCGGATGTCGCATCGTTTGTCAGTCGAAGCATTATCTTCATGCAACATCAGAAAAGAAAATTTGTCCGGAAGGTGGATTATATTACCAGCCCGGGATGGCTGACGGGTGGAAATTCACGTCAAAAATCAGGACTTTGCAGAGGTGGGCCGTGGCTGGTGATCACCAATATGGCCATCATGGGCTTCGATGACGAGACCCGGGAAATGTATCTGAAAGAATATTTCCCCGGCGTTCACCCCGAAACAATTCTTCAAAACATGGCCTTTGAGGTCGATATCACCCGGGCAACAGAGGCGATAGCGCCCTCGGAAAGAGAACTTCAAGTTCTTCGTGAGGTCTGCGACCCTCAGAAATTAATACTCCGGCGATGACCGTTGAAGATTCCCCTGGAAAAAGCCTGAGAGCGGACAACCAACGCGCCACCGGTTTCATAAGAGGAGGACCCCCTGAATGCCGACACTCAATGACCTGGCGGATCTTTTTATGAACTATTTGCAGGTCGAAAAGGGACTCTCCGCCAACACCCTTGAATCTTATTCCCGGGATCTCGGCCGATATCTTGATTTTCTATCAACGAACCGGATTTCCGACATAAAAGAGGCCGATACGGCGATGATTCTCAAACACCTGATTGCGCTCAGAGATGAGGGCTTGAGCGCGAGGAGCCGGGGCCGCCACCTGGTGGCGCTTCGGGGATTTTACCGGTTTCTGGTTCAGGAAAAAGTGCTGGATCATGATCCCTCCCGGTTGATAGATCTGCCCAAGACCGGGTTGAAGCTCCCGGACGCACTTTCTTTTGAGGAAATCGAGATTCTGCTTCGAACACCGGATTTGACGAAACCCGCCGGCGTTCGAAATGCCGCCATGCTGGAGCTTCTATATGCCTCCGGGGTGCGGGTTTCCGAACTGGTCAACATGAAGCTGACGGACGCGCACATTGAGGCCGGTTTCATCCGGGTATTCGGGAAAGGGAGCAAGGAGCGGGTGATCCCCATCGGATTGCCGGCGCAAAGAAGTCTCAACACTTACATTGAAACCGCCAGACCGGTATTGCTGAAACAGGTTCAAAGTCCCCATCTCTTTGTCGCCAGGGCCGCAAAACCCATGACCCGCCAAGGGTTCTGGAAGCTTCTTAAAATATATGCGCTTCAGGCCGGAATTAAAAAAAAAATCACCCCTCACAGCCTGAGACATTCCTTCGCAAGCCATCTTCTGGAAGGAGGGGCGGACCTGAGGGCCGTTCAGCTGATGCTCGGCCATGTCGATATTTCCACCACGCAGATCTATACGCATGTCGTTCGGGAACACCTGAAAAAAATGCACGATAAATACCATCCCAGGGGCGGATAGCGGGTGTCCGGAAATCTGAACGGGGCGTGACGCAGCCATGCCATGAGTCACAACATGATTTCAGGTTTTCCTCTCCCCTTCATCGCCCCCCCTGTCTTGCCGCTTGACAGAATCCCTTTTTTTGATTAGTTCATGCGGTAACGTATTAATATTTTTGGAAAGATGACGCATCAATGACGCGCATGGTCCATGAAACAGGGCCTGTTATGGTTGTTGATGCACCACAATCGACACGATCCGGGGCCTTCCCACCTTTCGAGGGGGTTCCGGCAGGCGTTTTCAATCGACTGGAATCATAGATGCTTCAACCCTATTTCTCCGAAAGGGCGCTTCTGGGATGGTGGACCGCTGACGGTCATACGACGCAAGTGGAAGATACGGCGATTCATGACGCGCTTGTCCATATTAATCGCCCGATATATTTGATGGAAATCAGCGGGAACCTTCGGGTCGCGTACCATGGCGTTGCCATTATCGGAAACACGGCCCCTCCCGCCGGAACCGCTTTCCCGCTGAGGGGGTTCGTCCCGGCCCTTTCTCCGGAAAATTTCGGCGACCCGATCTTTAAATCGGACCACCGGCTCGAATACCCCTATCTTGCCGGCGCCATGGCGAACGCCATTTCCGGCGTGAAACTGGTGGCTGCCATGGGAAATGCCGGAATGATGGGGTTTTTCGGCGCCGGCGGGCTGACGGTGGATCGAATTGAAGCAGCCATAGATGATCTTCAGGCGCAGCTGGGTGAAACTCCCCATGGGTGCAACCTCATCCACAGCCCGTATTGCCCGGAGCTTGAAAAAGCCACGGTGGACCTTTATCTGCGGCGGGGAGTTCATTGCGTGAGCGCAGCCGCCTTTCTCGATCTGACCCTGCCGCTGGTTTACTATCGGGTCAAGGGACTCCACCGGGACCCGCAGGGTGCAATTGTCTGCCCCAACAAGGTGGTCGCTACCGTGTCGCGCGTCGAAGTGGGCCGTAAGTTTTTTTCTCCTCCTCCGGAAAAGTTTATTTCCCGGTTAGTGACGGACCGGTTCATTACGAGCGAAGAGGCGGCATTGTCACAGTCTATTCCAATGGCCAGCGATCTGACGGCCGAGGCGGACTCCGGCGGTCATACGGACAACCGGGCCGCGATGGCCCTTTTGCCGACAATGCTGGCCCTCAGAGATGAGATGCAGGCGAGATACAACTACCACCGCCCGCTTTGCGTCGGGCTTGCCGGCGGCATCGCCACCCCCGAATCGACGGCCGCCGCTTTTGCCATGGGAGCCGCCTATGTGGTCACCGGCACGGTCAATCAGGCCTGCATCGAATCGGGCACGTCCGGCACGGTCCGACGCATGCTGGCCGAAGCGAGCCAGGCCGATGTCACCATGGCGCCCTCGGCCGACATGTTTGAAATGGGCGTCAAGGTGCAGGTCTTAAAGCGCGGCACCATGTTTGCCTTGCGCGCCGCAAAGCTTTACGAATTTTACAACCATTACGAAAGCCTGGAACAAATCCCCGCCTCTCAGCGCACCCTTCTGGAGAAAAATTATTTCCACCAGAGCTGTGAAGCGGAGTGGGAACAGACCCGGCAGTTTTTTTTGACCCGGGACCCTCGACAGATCCCCCTTGCCGAAAAGGACCCGAAGCATAAGATGGCTCTCGTTTTCAGATCCTACCTGGGCCAGTCCTGCGGGTGGGCTCAGGCCGGAGATTCCAGCCGCCAAATCGACTATCAGATCTGGTGTGGTCCGGCCATTGGCGCCTTCAACGAATGGACAAGGGGATCTTTCCTCGCAAATCCGGAAAAGCGGGAGGTGGTTACCGTCGCGATGAATCTCCTGATGGGAGCCGCCGTGATCACCCGGGCGGGATGGCTTCGCGGCCAGGGCATTTGCCTGCCGCCGGGAGCGGGTAACTTTCCACCGGCACCCCTTTGGCAGCTTAAAGAGTATATGGGAGAACCTGAATAGCCAATGTCTGACATCAAAAAATCAAGCGTTCCGGTCGCCATCATCGGCATCGGATGCATGTTTGCAAAATCCTCAAGGCTGAAAGAATTCTGGCGTCTGATTTATCATGGAATGGATGGCATCGACACCGTTCCGGAGACACACTGGTCCCCCGCGGATTATTATGATGCGGACCCCAAGCGGCCCGATCATGTCTACTGCAGGCGAGGCGGGTTTCTGCCGGCCATCGGTTTTGATCCCTCTGAATTTGGAATTCCGCCGGCGAACCTGGACGCGACGGACACCTCCCAGCTTCTGGGGCTTCTGACCGCTAAAATGGCCCTTAAAGACGCCGGATATCTGGACGGAAAAGACTTCGATCGGGACCGGGCGAGCGTTATTCTCGGTGCTACCGGCACCCAGGAACTGGCCATCCCTCTCGGCGCCAGGTTAGGTCATCCCCACTGGCGAAGGGCCATGACATCGGCAAACCTTCCCGCCGATAAAATTGAGGAGATCATTCAAGGAATCGCCGATTCTTTTGTTCCCTGGAAAGAAAACTCCTTTCCCGGTCTTCTCGGAAACGTCATTGCCGGACGAATCTGCAACCGGCTCGACTTCGGAGGAACCAATTGTGTCGTTGACGCGGCCTGCGCCAGCTCCTTGAGCGCCCTTCATCTTTCCCTCATGGAACTGACAACGGCCCGATCGGACATGGTGATTACCGGAGGCGTTGATTTACTGAACGATATCTTCATGCATATGTGCTTTTCCAGCACCTATATTCTCTCGCTTACAGAAGATATCCGGCCGTTTTCGAAAAACGCCGACGGCACCCTGCTGGGGGAGGGCCTCGGCATGCTGGTACTGAAACGCCTTTCAGACGCGGAGCGCGACAAGGACAGAATTTATGCGGTCATCCATGCCGTCGGCACCTCCAGTGACGGAAAAGCCCAAAGCATTTACGCCCCCAGAAGTGAAGGCCAGGAAAAAGCCCTCCGCGCCGCCTACACCTTATCCGGCATTTCCCCCCATACGGTTGAACTCATGGAAGCCCATGGAACCGGTACGCGGGTGGGCGACCAGGTCGAGTTTCAAACGCTTCAGGCTGTTTTCGGGAAAACCCCGATAAATGGGCATCGATGCGCTCTCGGCTCTGTAAAATCCCAGATAGGCCACACCAAGGCGGCGGCCGGTTCCGCCGGTCTCATCAAGGCCGCCATGGCCCTTTACCACAAGGTGCTGCCGCCGACGCTGAAGGCAAAGGACCCGGACCCCAATCTGGGGCTGGCCGAAAGTCCGTTTTACCTCAACCACGAGTCCCGACCCTGGTTTTCCCATCCGGATCACCCCCGGCGAGCGGGTGTCAGCAGTTTTGGGTTCGGCGGGAGTAATTTTCATGTGGTTCTGGAAGAATATCAGGCCCGGAAGAGGGCTGTCTCCTGGGACGGCGCAGTTGAAATCGCAGCCTTTTCCGCCGCATCTCGCGAGGCGCTGATATCCGACGTAAAGCGGCTCAAAGCGGCTATCGACAAGGGGTTGGCCCCCATCGAATTTTCAGCCGAAGCGGAAAAAACCCGCGGTGCGTTTTCCTCAGCCGATCCCTGCCGCCTGTTGCTCACCATCGACACCGTCACCCATAACACGGCGGACATCTCCGGGGTTTTTTCCCGGGCGCTGAACGCGTTGGAACAAAATTCACCCGATTCCCCCTGGCACCTGCCGAATATTTCCTACGGGAAAGGAGCCGCGCCGGGCAAAATTGCGCTCCTCTTTCCGGGTCAGGGAAGCCAGTATCTCGGCATGGGACGGGATCTTCTCTGCATGTTCCCGGAAGCGCTTGAAGTGATGGAAGCGGCGGATAGGTGTTTTCATGGCATTTACCCCAACGCCTCCCGCTTGACCCGGATGATATTCCCTCTTGCCACCCAAAGCGGATCGGAAGCGGCCCGTCAGGAGACGATCTTAAGATCCACCGAGCATGCCCAACCGGCAATAGGCGCCGTCAGTCTGTCCATGTGGCGGGTACTTCAACGCTTCAGGATTCACCCCGATGCCTTTGTCGGGCACAGTTTCGGTGAACTGACCGCTCTATGCGCCGCGGGCTGGTACAGTCAAGTCACCTTTCATTCCCTCTCCATTCACCGTGGCCGATGCATGGCTGCTGCCGGAGAAGGCGAGGACACCGAACCCGGAACCATGCTGGCGGTGTTGGGGCCGTTGGATGCGTTGGACGCGAAACTCAAGGAAAGTGCGTTAGACGTCGTCCTTGCCAACCGGAACAGTCCTGAACAAGGGGTTTTGTCCGGATCTTCCGCCGCAATCACGCTGGCGGAGGCCAACTGCAGACAATGGGGATTTAAGACCCGGCGTCTTCCCGTTTCAGCGGCTTTTCACAGCCCCTTGATGATCGAAGCCTGCAAACCGTTTGAAACGGCCTTGCGGGAAATACAGATCACCCCAACGAACATCCCCGTTTACGCCAACACCGACGGCGCCCCCTATCCCATGGACCCGGTAGAAGCGGCCGGACGGCTAAGCGATCAGCTGATAAAACCGGTTGAATTTATTAAAAACATTCAGAATATGTACGACGATGGCATCCGGACTTTCCTGGAGGTCGGCCCGAAATCGGTTTTAACCGGGCTCTGTGCCGCCATTCTGAAAGAAAAGCCGGTAACGGCCCTGTCGATGGACAGTTCTTCCGGAAAGCGCGGCGGCATGCTTGATCTGGCAAACACCCTCTGTCGCCTGGCCGCGTTGGGATACCCGGTAGCACTCAGCCAATGGGAGGAGGCGGCGGATCCGCCCCCCAAACCCAAGATGAGCATCGCGCTTTCAGGGGCGAATTATCGCGCGCCTCAGCTCCGGAAACACCCCCAAGCCAAGGCGGTACAAACTGCGTCAACCATTGGGTCTGATAGCTCCGATACGTCCTATAGGTCCTATGGGTCCAATAGGACCCATAAGTCTTATAGGACCAATGGGTCCTATACACCTAATGGTTCCTCCACGTCCACGGGGTCCATCTCGAAAGACCGTCTTGGTCCGGAAAACCAGCCCGGTCCGCCGCTTGAAATCGATTTGCCGCATGCAAATGGTACCCTATCATCCACCAAATCCATTAACCAAACAAATGAACCTCCGTGTGGATTGTCACGCGATAACTCAGGAAATCAACGCCCCATGGTCATGACAAAAAACAGCGTTTCCGCCTCCCAAATTGATAGCGCCCTTCGCGTTGCCGAACAGGGATTAAAATCGTTGCAAGCCCTTCAGATGAAAACCGCCGAAACCCATCAGAAATTTCTGGAAACCCAGGCCGAAGCCGGAAAAGCGCTTAAAGAAATGCTGTTAAGCGCCCAGCAGTTTACAGGGGTTATTCTGGGGTCGCCGGTGGCCGCAAGTCACACCTCATCACTTCAGTCAGAACCGCAACCGGTTCATCCACCAGCCCTTCGGTCGCCGGCTCCTGAGCTGATTCCGGCTGCGGTGGAATCTGAACCGATCACGGCGGCTCCCGAACTGATTGCCGACGGTCCCGTCACCTCTTTTGCCGCATCGGATGAAAACCCAATGGTCGGCACTCCCAATACGGTTCAACAGGCGGAACTGACAGCCATGCTTTTATCCGTGGTCAGCAAGCTCACCGGGTATCCGGAAGAGATGCTGGCGCTCGATATGGACATCGAATCAGACCTCGGCATCGACTCCATTAAACGCGTCGAAATCCTCTCCACGCTGGAAGAGGCCATGCCCGGGTTGCCGCCGATACAACCGGAAATCATGGGCCGGCTCAAAACCCTCGGACAAATTGTCGCGCACCTCTCCGACACAACTGCCGAAGAACGCCCTTCCGCCCCCCGGGAAGAACCGGCAGGGGCGGAATCGGCGACATCTCCGACGACCGCCCGGATGGACCTTGAAAAAACACTCATCTCCGTCGTGAGCCGGCTGACCGGCTACCCGGCAGAGATGCTCGCGCTCGATATGGACATCGAATCGGATCTGGGAATCGATTCCATCAAACGTGTTGAAATTCTTTCTACGCTGGAAGAGGCCATGCCCGGGTTGCCGTCGATTGAACCGGAAGCCATGGGACGGTTAAAAACGCTCGGTCAAATACTGCAACACCTGTTGCCGGCCGCTGATGCCCCGGTCATTTCCCCCGCCCCGGCTCCCGCACCCTCCGTCGTCAAGGCTTCAATTGCCCGCACGGAAGGCGAAAATTCGCCGGTCCCGGCCGGCACGATTGCACGGTCCTTCGTAAGCGTTCAGGAGATCCCTTTTCAAAGCGTTATAGCAAAACCGGTCTCCCCGAACTCAGATCCGGCCCCCCTTGAGGGGTACTCACTTCCGTACTCCCTTGAAAAAATCAAAACCGTCTATGTGACCGACGATTGCACCGGCCTTTCGGCGGCCCTCGTGGATGCACTTACCGATGTTCAGCAACCGGCAAGGCTGCTTCCAAGAGATGCGATTCAAACGATTCTCTCTACCGGCGCCTTCCCGGAAGATGCCGGTGGGCTCGTGATCATACCCGATGCCCGTGAAGTATCCGACAACGGCCGGGACGCGGAAGACATCGACTTTCTGAAAGAAGTCTTTCTCCTCGTGGCGGTTGCCGCCCCAGTGCTCACGGCCGGGACCGGTGAACCCCGCTCATTGCTGGCCTCCGTTACGCATCTGGACGGTGCTTTTGGATTCCGTGGCGGAAAAATCGAAAAACCGGCGCTGGGCGGATTGGCCGGTCTCATAAAGACCGCCGCCATTGAATGGGAAACTGTTCGTTGCCGTGCGGTTGATATTTCCCCGGACTGGAAGGACATGCCCCGAATTGCCCGGCATCTGGCAAATCTTCTCCTTGATCCCTCCCCCGAAGAGGCGATAGAGATCGGATTGATCCCCGGGGGGCAAACCCATCTCTCGCTGTCATCGGCACCTCTTGAAGGTATCGATATAGCGACAGTCCCCCTTTCTTCTTCCGATGTTTTTGTCGTTACCGGGGGCGCTCGCGGGGTTACGGCGGTGGCGGCGCTGGCACTGGCCCGGGAAGCCGCGCCCACCCTCGTGCTGTTGGGCCGGTCCGAACCGCCGGTTGTGGAACCGGCATGGCTGTCTTCCCTCACGACGCCCGCGGATATGAAGAAGGCTATCATTGCCCATGAGTTCCGGGAAAAAACGCCTTCTCCCCGGGAGGTGGAAACGATCTACAGGCGCTATTGCGCCAATCGGGAAATTACGGAAAACCTTAAAAAAATCAAGGCAGCCGGCGCACGGGCGGCCTATTTTCAGGTCGATGTCCGATCGGAAACCCAAATTGCGGCCCTGCTTAATACCGTTCGCGCCGAGTACGGCCGGATATCCGGCATTCTTCACGGCGCCGGCGTCGTCGAGGACCGCCTCATCGTTGACAAAACACCGGAGCAGGTGGGCCGCGTGCTGGAAACCAAAATAAGAGGGCTGCAACTTCTTCTCGACGCCACCCGAAATGACCCGCTCCGGTATCTGGTCCTTTTCTCATCCGTCGCCGCCCGATTCGGTAACCAGGGCCAGGCCGATTATGCAATGGCCAATGAGGTGATGAATAAAATCGCCCGGGTGGAAGCCGCCGCCCGGCCCGATTGCCGGACGATCGCCATTAACTGGGGACCCTGGGAAGGGGGAATGGTAACGGAATCCCTGAAGCGGGAATTTGAAAAACGCGGCATCCATTTGATTCCCCTCGAAGCAGGAGCGCGCTGTCTGGTGAAAGAGATGACCCTCGTGTCATCGTCCCCAACCGAGATTGTGATCGGTGCGGATTTAAAGGGAAAAACCCCATCCCATACCGCTCTTGAGCCCGTTGCGGCGCCGGCGCCCATCCCGCTTCATCGAAAACCCGAGTTATCGCTGCTCTTTAAACGAGAAATTGACATCGAGCGGCTGCCGGTCCTCGAATCCCATCAGCTCGATGGGAAACCGGTGGTCCCCTTTGCGCTCATCGCCGAATGGATCGGTCACAGCGCCATGCACGGCAATCCGGGGCTTCACCTTCAGGGCATTGAGGATCTGCGCCTGCTGAAGGGAATCCGGCTGGATAATGACAAAAAAACAATTCGCATGATGGCTGGAAAAGCTCGAAAAAACGGCGCGGTTTTCGAGGTCGATGTGGAAATTCGAAATGGGGTAAAAGACGGTAAAGACGTCATTCACTCCCGGGGAAAAGCGCTGTTGGCTCCGAAGGTCCTTGCGGCGCCGGCATCCCCCTCCGGTCTCGTGACCCAGTTTTTGCCCTATGGCAAATCGGTCCGGGAGGTGTATGACCACATTCTTTTCCACGGCATCCACCTTCAGGGAATTCAGCGGATCATAGGCCTTTCCGTAAAGGGAATGGCGGCTAAAATCGCCGCCGCCCCGGCGCCGGAGCAGTGGATCGTCTCCCCGCTTCGCAGCCGGTGGATCAGCGACCCCCTGGTGCTTGATTGCGCCTTTCAGATGGCGTGCATCTGGTGCTATGAACAAATGGGCGCCGTTTCCCTTCCCAGTTACACGGCCTCCTATCGCCAGTTTTGCGGTCAATTCCCCAAAGATGGTATTACGGCGGTCCTGGAAGTCACGGACAAATCGGCGCATAAGATGACGGGGAATTTCACTTTTCTCGACTCGAACGAAGGGGTGATCGCATCGCTGACCGGTTATGAGGCGGTAATGGATGACGCCCTTTTCAAAGCATTTAAACCGGAAAGATCGTTAGGAGCCGAAAACAAAGAGCGCAGTGCATAGAAGGCGGCACCTTTATTTCAAACATCTGACTCCCGGGTATTGTTGTACACGCTTTGCCTTGCCCGCGCGGCGGCGCAAAGAACATCGACATTCACATCCACGTAATCATAAACCCGCGCCCGGGTTTTTCCGGGCGCGGACCGAAGCACCCGCCCGAGATACTGAAGCACCCGGCCGCTGAAACGAATCGGTGTCGCCAAAAAAAGGGTGCTCAAATTCGAGCAGTCGAATCCCTCACCGATCAGCTGCCCGGTGGCCACCAGTACCGCTATCTCCCCCCGGTTCAAGCGCGCAACGACTTCCCGGCGCTGACTCATCGTAAGATCACCGGTGAGAAGCGCCGAGGGCAACCGGTATTTATAGTGCAAAAGGGCGTTCAACGTTTCCGCGTGCAGTTTTCTATCGGTCAATACGAGGCACACGCCCTCCCCCTGTTTTGCCACATCGGCCACATCGGCGGCAATGAGACGGTTTCGCCCGTCATCCGCGGTCAACTCCGAAAGCATTCGGCTGTATTCAGTGACCGGATCATGGAAGGCCTTGAACCCGGTTTCCCGAACGATGATCTGCGCTTCAAGGATATGCCCCTTTTCCACAAGACCCGCCTGTTGAATTTCGTGGTGCAGATCGCCGAGGTACCAGAAAATAAGGCTTGAAAGCTTGTCCCGCCGCCAGGGAGTGGCGCTGAGCCCGAGCATATAACGGGAATCAAAAGCGGAAATGGCGTCTGTAAATGTCCGGCTGGGCGCCCGGTGGCATTCGTCCACGATCAGGTAACCGCAACAGGGAACCACTTCCTCCACGCATTTATAAAGACTTTGCACCATTGCAACCGTTATCCGCTCGCCGATCCGCTTTTTCCCGGCGCCGATGAAACCGATCTCGTTTTCCGCAATAGCCAAAAAATCCGTAATCCGCTTTACCCACTGGCAGGCAAGATCCTTCGTGTGCACCACCACCACCGCCGGTTGACGGCGCTGACTGATCATATGAAGCGCCATCACCGTTTTCCCGGAACCGGTCGGCGCACACAGGGTACCGAACTCTTTTCTAAGCATTTCACCGGCGGCGATTTGCTGAAACGCTTTGAGGGTTCCGGTGAAGGGCATATCGACGGGCGCTAACTCGCGCCGGTTATCTTCAAGCGTATGCCGAATTCCCTTTTGTTTAAAAAGGGAGAGTACCTGCCGAATCGTGCCCCGGGGAACAACGATGCCATTTTTTCCGCTTTTCCGGTAGAATTTGAGTGTTGGAGGTGTATCCCGATTCCACCGGCCCATGCGCTCATTTTCGAGCCACTTCGGATTGGGAAGCGTGAGTTTTTTGACCCATTCTTCCCGAAGAGAGTCGGAAAGACCGGTCAATTTAAGCTCATTGGAGAGAAGTAAGTTAACCGGATCGGAAGGAGCCGTCATGGGGAGAGGAGGCCGGCCCGGCGCTTGACCCTGATGAGCCCGGGGCTGTTGTGCAGATACATCAGTGGGGAAACGTATCCGGCTTCAATAAAAAGCGTTTCAATACGATCAAATACCACCGGCCGGTCCGGCCAGGTAAATTCTTTCCGTTGCTGTTTTAATGCGTCCCATCTCTCGCCCGCGGCCAGATTCTCCTCAAACACCTTTTTTTCCGCTTTGTCGCAAAGAAACATCTGGCATACAATGGGTTTCATCTTCCACAGGCAGCCGTCTTCAGCAAGATAAACGCACTTAAAGCCGGTGTTGGGACGGCTAAGCCGCTCCTGGAGTCGATTGAGCGTTCCCTCGCCGGAAAGCAGCGCGTTTATCACCACATCCGCAAAAAAAGTGATGATTCCCTCCTTTGAGCAACAGGCGCTCAGCCGGTTCTCATAACAGCTCCCGCTGCAGATTTGAGAGAAATGCGACGACAGAAAAAGATCCGTTTCCGCGCGAAACGATTGGTACGGGGATATCAGCTCCCGAAGCCGGGCCGTCTCGGAACCGCCCAAAGAGGCCAGATGCGTTCGAACGAGCTGCAACGCCGCTATCTGTTCTTTTTGATAATCACTTGTCCCGGAGCTGCGGGGTGCTTCAGGATTCATCTTCCGGCGATTCCGGTTCCGAATCATCGAATATATCATCCGCGTCTATATCATCCGCGTCCTCGAGATCGATGTCGCCGATAACGGCATCCTCGTCATCAACGATCAAGGCATCCACCGATACCGACTCCCTCTCGATAACATCCAGAAGCGAGGCGCTGTCGCCCGCGGACCGGTTGAACGCATCCTTGTCGTCAAACACCAACTCCTTTTTTTCGTCATGTTGCGAACGGTAGATTTCCTTGATACCGACGGCCATCTCTTCCGCATACTGCATCCGGGGATACATATTGTGCGTTCGAAAAGTGGATATCAGCCTTTCAGTCCCTTCCGCAATAGCGGCCCGAATGGTTTGGCCATCATGACTCTCCTCGCAAATAAGTGAAAACGTTTTTTTTTCGAGCTCGGTGTATTCACTGATGGTGAGGGTTTCCTTTTCCCCACTCTTGGTGAGAACGTACTTTTGTTTCATTATTCCCCCTTATGGTCGTGTGAAACGCAGTCAGCGCCCGGTAGCAAGCGAATGGTTCATCTGCTGTCGGGCTGTCCCTCCGAAAGCGGTCTTCTTCGGGTTTCCCTCTGTTTTTATGCCGGATTCTTAACCGGGCATGAAATTAAGTCAATGGGCAATATGAAAATAAACAGGATCCGCCTCGGGCAGCATCCGCCACTCATCATTAGATAAGTCCTGAGATTGAGTTTTCAAGTGTTTTATAGTACGAATGCAATACTGCCCCGTTAACCATTTCACGATAAAGGTTTTTTTTCGATGCCGATTCCCGGAAACCTTCTCACGACCGCCATGGCGGTGATGCCCCATACCGACGTGGAGCGCGCCCTTGAAATCGCTCTCACCCTGGATATCCCCTTCTGGCCCCAATTGCCGAATTATAATTATTACGAGGACATGTATGTCCAGGCGGCGGAGCATTTTCCGGGGATTTTACTCGATTTGAAGAACAAGACGCTCCGCTTCTCCTTCGAAAAATTTATCGAAGAAATTGAAGAAACCATGAGTCATTTCGACGAGCCGGAATATTTCGATATCAGCCCCACCTACTCGGTGGTGTACCAGTCTTTCCTGGCCCGGGATTTTTCGGATCGTCCCGCCATTCGGGGGCAACTGGAAGGCCCCATCAGTTTCGGGTTTAACATTCAGGACCAGGACAATCGCCCGATCCTCTTCGATGACAACGTCCGGCCCTTCATGCTCGAATTCATGGCCAAGCGGATTAACGTGCAATTGAACCGGCTCACCGCACTCAATGAGAACGCATTCATGTTTGTGGACGAACCGGGCCTGCAATTTTTGTTTTCCGCCCTGTCCGGATATGGAGACATGAAAGCCAAGGCGGATCTGGATGTGTTTTTTTCGCAGGTGAACCGGCCCCGGGGAATTCATCTATGCGGAAACCCGGACTGGGATTTTCTCTTAAATCTCGATCTGGACGTTCTTTCCATGGATCTTTACACCAATGCGGAAGTGTTTTCATCCTATGCCGCTTCCATTAAGCGGTTTCTCGACCGGGGTGGCGTCATCGTCTGGGGAATCGTGCCGACGGGGTTTGAGAATTTTGAAAAAGAAAACGCCGATTCTCTCACCCAGCGGCTGGAAACCGTTTGGAGGATACTGGAGAAAAAGGGGATCGACAGACAATTCCTTTTGAGCCGAAGTCTTCTCTCGCCTGCAACGTGCTGTCTCGTGAACCCCGACAAGGAGAAGACCGTGGAAAAGGCGTTTGAATCCATCAAGTATATTTCCAGATTGCTGAGAGAAAAATACGACCTCGGTTGAATTCAAATAGCAGACACAAAAGGTACGACATGATCTATTACGTTTAATATGAATGCATATGACTACCCACAAAAAACCAGCGCCATCGAATTGCCCCCCCCCCATCTTTTTCGTTAATGTATGTAAGTTATTTCACACCCCACGATTTATACACATAAACCTATTACTTTTTTTTCACAATCTCACCCAATAGCTTCTTCACTTTATAAATCACTTTCAGCGTGCTAACATCCCGGTATTTTATATTATTTTTTTAAATGGCCTTTAAATATGCGCCGCCCATTCTTTTGGCACGTCATTTGCTTTACAAATAGTCAAAGTTTATTTACATCCATTTTACCCATTTTACCCACTCTATTTTTCAGGCTTTTTAGGAGAAATTATGAAACAGTTTTTTTTAATTTTCATTTTGATATTCTTAGCCGCTTTTTGGCCTCTAAACGCAATGGCAATCGCCATCGGCACGAATATCACCATTTACGACAAAAACGGCACTGGCGCCGGATGGCATGGTTCAGATGAGGATCAGGAAGTGGAGCCTGGAATGGCAACCGGACAGGAATGGGACCTAGAAGGCTTTTTTTTGGAGGGTACAACTTTGACCATGGTGGGTGGATTCGATTTCGAATTTGGTAATTCGGATTACACATCTGGTGATATTTTCATTGATATTATCGGTATTGGCAAGAATGCCGTGTACGGGGATATTCATGGTCCGCAAAACGGTAATGGGAATTACACCGTTAGCAACAGCTTCAGTTACGATTATGTGCTGGACCTCGATTTTTCCACATACACTTATGACGTTTATCGCATTTATGATAGCTCATTGGTTAAAACCGCTTTTTACCACCAAAACCAGGGATCAAGTCCATGGCGCTATGTCCAGGGCGGCGACCTCATTAAACACTCCTCATTTAAGTATGTGACGAAACTACCGGATGAAAATGACAAATTCGAGGGCGGTGACCACAATGCAGTCGTTGTCAGTCTCGACTTCCTCCAGATAGCACCTCAAGGCACCGATTTCATATCCCATTTTACCATGGGCTGCGGAAACGACAATCTGATGGGACAAGGTAAACTCCTGCCAAACCCGGAACCGGCCACCCTGTTTCTGATGGGATGCGGGCTCATCGGACTTGCCGGGCTGGGTCGAAAAAACTTTCAACGCGCTAAAATTGAATAAGATATCGTTTTCTATTTAAGGGTTATAAGCCCGTTGTGTTTTTTCCCCACACAATAAAGAGAAAAAATTCAGACACGAATACAAAAATTTTGGCTGCTTTTCCTCACGAGAGCGTTTCTGAATGCTACAAGGCGAGTAAGTATCCCCCGGCAGAGCCGGGGGCTTTACGATTGCTGGCCCCTCAAAGGGGCCTTTTCGCAATCGGAAAAGTCAAAACCTCAAAACTCCTCTATGACCAGCAGCGAAAAAAACGGCCTTGGCACCCGGTTCAGCAACCCGCGGGCCACCAGTTATAGGGAGGCACCATGACGGCCGAAACAAGCATCA
The DNA here is from genome assembly GCA_043797445.1 of Pseudomonadota bacterium. Lineage (GTDB taxonomy): Bacteria > Desulfobacterota > Desulfobacteria > Desulfobacterales > JAFDDL01 > JAZDPP01. The sequence continues at coordinate 1,039 of JAZDPP010000008.1, read as the reverse complement.
AGACCATCAAAACACATTCCCGGAACTATCAAACTCTGGGAGTCGCCCGGCGGAGCCGGGGGTTTACTCATGATTAATTACCGGATATTTGATCGCTACGAGCGAGCAGTCGCCAGCATGGCGGTTCTGGCGGATGACCAGTTGGGATGGCGGCCGGATCACTAAGCTATCCGGCTTTTCGGTTGCGAAACCGGCATTCGGTTTCCGGTCGTCAAATTGCTCGATTATGGGGATCGCTGGGAAGATCTGAAAGACCATCAAAATCCCTTTGCCGTTGCGGTGATGGCGCATTTAAAGACCCGGGATACCCGGAAGGATTTGAATCAGCGCAAAAGCTGGAAGCTTCTGTTGATAAAAACCCTGTATGAGAAAGGGTATCCCAGGGAAGACATTTTGAATCTATTCCGGTTCATCGACTGGATGATGAAACTCCCGAACGATATGGAGAAGATGTTCTGGGAAGAGATTCAACAATACGAGGAGGATAAACACATGCCTTATGTCACGAGCGTTGAAAAAATCGGGTATCAAAGAGGAGTTTTATCAGGTAAACGGGAAGGTAAGCGGGAAGGCAGGCGGGAAGGACTTCGCGAGGGGATAGAACTTGCGTTGCAGATCAAGTTCGGCAACCATCATGCTCTGCGGCTTATCCCGCGACTGCAAGCCATCGTGGACTGCACCCGCCTCGATATGATCAAAGAGGCGCTCAAAACCGCGAAGGACGTCAAGGAAATCGAAAGCTTGCTGAATGAGCAATAACGGCGCTCATTCGGTCAACCGCTTGAGAGAATGAATTCCGATTAGACCCGCCACCGGTTTGGGAAACTATTCCTTCTTTGACTGAAAACGATCTTGAACCTTCCGGTAGGTGTCGATCACGAACGCCTTTCCGCGCCAATGAGGCTCGAGCTATTCACAATTAAATAATTCTGTCCCCTTTTTTCGTCCCCTTTTTTACTGCACGAAATTATTGACATTTTTTAACTAGTGGCTATAGTAATCAAACTGTTTGGCAAATAAGATCCTGCGGCTGCGCAAT
>JAZDPP010000007.1:0-28339 GCA_043797445.1 Pseudomonadota bacterium | reverse complement strand
GCTAACGCCTATTTTAGCTTGCGCAATCCACCGTGCCGGGCGCAAATAAAAAAATCCCCGGACCTGACACGGCAGGCCCGGGGATTCCGTTTTTAATCCCACGACATAAATCTCCACCCCCTTACCACGAGAGGCAAAGCTCAATAACACTTGCAAGCAGGTCTTCCGGCTTCCGGATCACACTACTGGTCGCGCCTTCCCGTCCTTTCGGACAGTGACATGGTTGCGACGTTCGTCCCCGGTTACGGCGGCGGGTCCGCGACGGATTCGCACCGTCTTCCCGATTAAGGCCCAAGGGCCACTGGCAATGAAGAGCTTGAGTACAATGGCAACCGAAAAGATGTCAAGGAATTTGTAGCAATCCGCCGATCCCTTTTAGTTCCCCGTTTTCCGCGGAACCCGTAAACTGCGCCGCAAAGTTTCGATATCCTTCCAGATGTCCTGAATAGACTACGGGTGATCCGGCAGTGGGCAAAATCAAGTTCTGTTGAAACACAGATATCGTCCATAATGGATTGCAGCCGGTGAATAAAGGCCGGTGAAACAGGACCGGAAAGTGCTCTGCCAAAATCGCGTATCAGGTCAACTCAAAGATGATGGAAAGCTGCAATGGGATCTCTCCCTTGAAAAATCGTTCCGGAGGTTTGGGAAAAGGCGCCGCATCCTGAAGCGCTTTCATGGCGGCTTCATCGAGCATCCGGTTTTGGGAGCTTTTGGCTACTTCCGTATTTTTGATATGGCCATCTGGGGTAATGATAAACTTCAGGCCGACGGTTCCCTCCATGCGATTCCTCTTCGCATCTTCCGGATATCTTTTGTTTTTCTCAATTTTTAACTTCACAATCTCCAGATAGGTCCGGGAACTTGAAAAATCCGATGCGCCGATGTCGCCGGTCCCACCCGGATTCCATTGGGAGATATGCATGCCGGGGTTCCCGGCCGATACCCCTGGCACGGAGGGAACGCTGATGGCCCCCTCGCCGCCCGCCGCAATTCCCGCGCTCATGCCCGCAAAACTTGCCCCATGAGACGGCTGACCGGAACTGCGCGGCATGGCTTCAACGGGAGGAGCGGGCGCGGTTGAACTTACCTTAAAGTTCTTAATATCTTTTATATCGTCCAGACTGACCGGCTCTCTGGCGGCGGACCGCGGCCTCGGGATAACACGGGAGGGCGGTTCCGCGAGATTCTCAAATGTTAAATCCGGAACAACATGCGTTTTAAACATCTGAACGGAAGAAAAGCTCCAAAAGAGCATCAGATGCACCACCAGAGACAGGGTCATCATTCCCGTCAGGAACCAGCGGGGTTCCATTGTGCCCATCGGTATCGATTTCATCCGTTTATTTCCCATGGCAATCCCCCTTGCCTCCTCTCATGATCCGGCGGCCACCCGATCAAAGACCGAAGGCGCCGTCCCTCAGTTCGACACCGAGAGCGAACTTCTTCGCGCCGGATTGTTTGGCCGCATCGATGACCTTTACGATCCACTCATAGGCGACGGCCTTGTCGCCCTTGACGATCACGGCCATGCCCGGTTTGTCCGCGAGCCGAGTTGCGATTTCGTATCGCAGCCGTCCGATCTCCGTCCTCTGATCATCCAGATACACCTCCCCGCCGGTGCCGACAGTAATGGTCAGATTCTTATCGGTATTGCTCTCTGCCGCCTTGGCCTTGGGAAGCTCCACCTTGATGCCGGGCTGAAGGAGTACCGGGGTTGCGATCATGAAGATGATGAGCAGCACCAGCACCACATCGGTAAACGGCGTGATATTGATCTCCGCCATGACCCTGCCGCGTTTCACCCTCCGTTTCATGGCGTTTTCCTTCCAATCAGAAGATCCGTCGTCGCCGATGAGCAGTACTCCATATCCATGACAAATCCGTCCACCCGGCGCAGAAAATAATTGTAAACGATAACCGCCGGAATCGCCACGGACAGGCCCGCAGCCGTACATATCAAGGCCTCCGCAACGCCCCCGATCACAACCGATATCCCCCCCGAGCCGATCTGGGCCATATTGTGAAAGGAGCGCACAATCCCCAGAACCGTTCCGAAAAGACCGATATAGACAGCAATATTCCCGATGGTACCGACGATACTCGTATAACGCTCGAGGTTGGCCGTTTCCAGCATGATTTCCCGTTCCGCGGCATTGGCAATGAGTTTCTCCTCCAGCCCGGATTTGCGGAGCGCGGAAAGCGTCACCGCCGCAACGGGAGCCGAAATCGTTTCACAAAATTGGATGGCGCCGGCAATATCGCCTTTCTCAACGCTTTGCCGGATTTTCTCCATGAATGTCACCCGGTCCACGGCTTTTCGCCGGTAATTGAGAAACCGCTCCAGAAACACTCCCAACGATAAGATGGAGGCGGCCATGAGCATATACATGGTGAACCCGCCCATATTGATGACTTCCCATATGGTTTTTCCTTCAAACATGTCTTATATCTCCTTACGTTTAAGAAGTTCCAATGCCGATAATCACTGCAACCCCGTAGGGTCGAAAAATTTTTCGCCCCTACAACGCCGTTCATTGGCTTCCGGATGAAGCAATCAAAGCCAGGGTGCAGAAAATTTTCTTTTTTTACACGAACAAATCGTGAAAACACTAATGGAAGCTATTATCTAATGGCTAATCGCTTTTTTCACCGGTATTCTCCACCAGGTCGGGCGTACCGTCGAAATTGAAGTCCTGCGAGCGCTTGACCATCACCTCGGATGCATCGTAATCCTCCCAGACATCCGGCTTCCCGTCCTCGTTGGTATCCTCCTCCACCTTCACAATTTTACCCTTGTCATAGCGAAACCAGGTATCCACCCGGCCATCACAATTGCCGTCCTTTTCCATGGTGAGGGCCTCTCCGGCGTCATTAAAAGACCAGGTCATGTTCAACTTTGCCGCGCCTTCGTCTTTTTCCACTCTTTTTACCAGCTTTCCGCCGGCATCAAAGCATTCTTTCAGATCCGGTTTGGTATCGCCATCCTCGTCGATCTCTTTTTCTCTTAAGATGTCCTTCTCATAACAAAAGCGGGCCTCGGGGTGGGTGTCGCCGTTTGTGTCCACCTCGGTGACCGTGGACCAGGGGGATTTGTCAAAGCACTGGGTGATTTCAAAGCGGCCATCCCCATCCTTATCCAGGAGTGCTTTGGTTTTTTTCCCCCCGGCAAAAAAGATCTTCAGATTCACCTTTCCGCTTCCCGTATCATCCTTTTCGACTCGTGAAAGTTCCCCCTTCTGATAATATTCCCAGGTATCGATTCCACCCTTCAAATCCGAATCGATTTCCGAGCGTTCCTTTTCCCCGTTGTCGCTGAAATGAAGAATCAAATCCGGCTTTCCATCCCGGTTGCGGTCTTCCGTCTGAAGAGAGGGCCGGTTGTTTTTATACTGAATCTCCGTCTCCTTGAATCCATCCCCATCCGCGTCATAGATTACCCTGCTCAGCTCGCCGTTATGGTACTGCTTGATCCGGTCTATTTTTCCCGTGTGCTTCGTGTCCTCTTCCGTCTTCTCACAGACTCCTTGCGCATTATAATGGCTGAAAACGTCCATTTTGCCGTCGAGATTGGCGTCCTTCTCCTGATAAACGGGTCTTGTATTTTTAAACCGGATCCGGACATCCCACTGATCGTCTCCGTTGGTGTCCTGTTCCTGTTCGACAGGCTCATTGTTTTTATACCGGGTGATGTTGCGGAACTTTCCTTGCGAATCCAACTCCTTTTTATGTTCCACCAGTGCCCCGTGATCATAGATCCGCACATCCTCATATGTTCCATCATGGTTCGAATCATGACGGCTCTCCCGGGGACGGCCTTCCGAGTCAAAGAGTGTAATCCGCTCCATTTTCCCGTCCCCGTTCTCATCATCGCGGCGCTCCACGGGCTTTTCATTCTGATAGATCGTCCAGACATTCGGCTTCCCGTCCCCATCCGAATCTTTCGTCATCGAGGAAAGCGACCCGTCCGTAAAATGATAAACCGTGTCGAAAACGCCCTTTCCTTCCGTATCTTTCCGAACTATTTGGGGGCGTTCCTTTGCGTCAAAGGTCGAGATCTGATTGACGCTTCCCGTCGCGGGGGACGCCACCTCATTCCGGACCCGTTTTCCCGCCTCGAAATGATCCCAGGAATCGATCTTTCCGTCGCCGTTCTTGTCACCTTCCACCCGGACAATCTCAGCGTCCCGGTAATACTGGAACCGGTCCATCTTTCCGTCCTGGTTGGTGTCAAGCTCCAGCTTGATGAGCTTGCCGCCCGTATCGAAATGACCGATCTGGTCGATCTTCCCATCCTTGTCGGTATCCCTCTCCACGACCTTTTCATCCGCAACGGCAGCGCTTGCCCCTGAGATAATGGAAAAAGCCACCGCGATAATAACAACAATACGTTTGCTCACCTTAACATTCCGTTCGATTGGCATTATGCGTTAATATTGGTAATCTAATGGCCTTTTTTTGATCACATCCGGCGACGAAAGGGAATTGACGCTACAACACCTCCCCCCCAAAAGACCTGTCAAGCGGATGGATCTGGTCCTATCCTCGTAGCGCCGCTTATGTCAATTGTTTTATTCTGTTCCGGCGAGACCGGAAAGTTGACGTTTTCAAGATTTACGGGATAGCCCAATTTGCATTATTTGTTTATTCGTTATCCCCTCTGTCTGAATCAGGATGGCCGGGATTTACGGGATACGCAGGATACAAGTGCGCCAACCATCCTGATCATCCTTTTATCCTGGACATCCTGATTCGGACAATGCTTTTTAGTTACACTGCCCACCGTTCACCATTAAAACAACGTCAGCTTCACGTTCACCCCCAACACCGTTCCCGGCATCGGAAACCCGTAAACCTCCTCATAGTTCTCTCCCAGAACATTCGCGGCATACACCCGAACCGTCGTATTTTTGAAAAGTTTTTGTTCCACGCCCACATCAACGGTGATAAAATCATCCAACGTATAGACGTTTCCCTCGCTTTCCCGTTTCCCCATGTATCGCACATCCGATGTCAACAGGGTGTCCGTAAAGAGGCGATAGCGGAAACCGACGTTGACCTTATGTTTCGGCGCCAGCGTCAGCAAAATAGCGGACGCCAGAAGTTCCTTCGAATCATACTCCGTCTCCCGGTAGGTGTAATTACCGAAAATATTGAGTTTTTCAAACCAGGTGCTGTCCAGCTCCAATTCCACGCCGTAAAAGGAGATCTGGTCCAGGTTATATCCATAAGCGGCCGCCGCGTGGTACACATCTCCCGAGTTGGCAACAATATAGTTGTCAACATCGATATAATAAAAATTCACTCGCGTTGTCATCTGTTCGGTCAAGCGGTGAAAGATACCAAAATCATAGTGCATGCTCGTTTCCGTCTCAATCTCATTCCCTTTTTTTTGCGAGCCGAAACTGGCCCACGCCGAGCGATCTCAGCACCCGGGGACGTGGTAGTCCTTGTTGGCGGAAACAAAGACCTCCGTGTCCGGCGTGATTCTGAAGGTGAGCGTCGATTTGGGCAGCAGGACTTCGGTGTGCAGGAGATGGCGGTACTTCAGCGTCGTCCCCGGATCGGCATACGCATAAGTAAACTCCCTCACAAAGGCGTAACGAAGTCCTGTAAAGAGGGAGAATTTAGAGGAGATATTCCACGTATCCTCGAAATAGCCGGCATGCATGCGCCAAACGTCATCGGTTGACCCGGTTTCCATTCGCCGTTGATCATAACCGATAAGTAAAGAGTGATTTTTCCATTCGTTGAACTGATGCTGCAATCTGCCCCCGAAATGCAGTTCTTCCCTGTCAATGCTGCCACTGAAACTTTGCGTCAGCTTATATTTTTTTGAAGGTGGATCAACGCCGGGCCTGTAACTCGTATTTGCCACCAGCGTGTAATAATAGCTGTCCTCGTCGCCGGTGGTCTGAAAGAGCTGGAATTTCAGTTTACCGGTTGGAACCGGCTGATCGTAAATCATATCCAGATGCATCGATCTTTTTTTCTTGTAATTTTTCCCCCCGTCAAACGAGGCGGAACGATACCGCCGGACGGTGTCGGAATCTTCCGGCACAATGGGATAGTCCGGATCGTAATGCCCATAGGAGCTGTTTGGATCATTGACCACGGCAAACCCCATATCGAGATCCGAGCCCTTAGCCGAAAGCGTCAGCTCTCCCTTGAACGGGAAAAGATAGGTCACTCGTGCGGAATAGTCATTACCGCTGTAATCGTTATTCCGAAGATAACCATCCGATTCCTTGTATCCGTAATTGAGGAAATAGCTCAGGTCCGCAACGCCGCCATCCAGAGAGATTCTCTCGGAAATGGAATTGTATTTGGAGTAATCCGATGAAAGGGTCACTTTGGGAACCAGGGAATCCCGCGTTTTCCCCTTTTTTGTGATGATATTGATAATCCCGCCCTGGGAATTTTCATATTGGGCCGACGCCGCTCCGCGGATCACCTCGATCTTTTCAATATCGCCGGTCGTAAGGCTGGACCAATCGACATACGTATCAGAGCCCGCCGTGGGAGCCGTAATGGTGCGACCGTCGACGGCGATGGTAAAGCGGCTGTCGTCAAACCCGCGCATCAGGATGAGCTGCTGGGGATCGGCTCCGGAGCTGCTCCGCAGCACATCAATGCCGGTCAGATGCATCAAAATATCCTCGACGCGATCCACCGATCCGCTTTTATTGAATTTTTCAATATCGATCACGGTCTTGGTCGGGGTGATCGTCACCGCCCCGCCGTGAAAAGCGGTAACGAACATATCGCCCAGATCGATGGGCGCCTCCGCCTTCGGCGGGCAATCCGGGCAATCCTTTTCGGGCTCCGCCCAGGCCATGGGGGTAAACCATATCCCCAAGCCCCAGAGACCGAACACAACGGCTCTCAAAAAACGCATAAACGCTCCTCCACTTGTAATAATAAGAGTATTACATCAGGGTAAATAACCGTAATCGATATAGTCCACTATGGACACTCTTTGAGGTAATTTACCGATTTTCAACATGATTTCCTGCTGCTGATTGATTCTCTCAAGAGGCTCCCTGCCATCAACGAACTCCCGAAGTGCGGATCGCTGGGCCACGGCGCTTTCAACCCCCGTATACTTCGGTATCCATTCTCTCGCCTTCACTTCATTTTTTTTAATAAAATTAAATGCTTTCACTAATCCGCGCAGAAACGCCCTGACCTTTTCCGGATTTTTGCCGAGATATGAATCCGTGAAAAAGAGGCCGCTGAATATATACCCGGGAATGGCATCATTAAATGACGTCAGGAGCCGGCTCGCACCATGCAATTCCAGCATGGTCGCAGTCGGATCTCAGGCGACAATGACATCCACCCCCTTGGATCTTAATGCCGCCTCGTGCTTCATCGCGTCATCCAGCTTGATGCCCTTGAGCGTATCGATATCAGCCCCCTTCAAACCGGCCGCCGCCAGGGTTTCAGAGAGAATCATGGCGGTGGTGATGGAACCGGATTCGGCGATCCGTTTTCCCTTTAAATCCTGAATGGAGCGAATCGAGCTGTTGGCATCCACATGCAGTCCGCAATGGGTGCCCGAATGGGCATGCCCCAGCCATACGACGATTTTGACGGGAATCTTTTGAAGCGCCGCGTGGAAAAAGGCGCCCGGATCCAGATGACCCGCATGAATATCCCCATGAAGGGCGGCGGCGATGATATTTTGCTCTCCCACCAGGCGAATCAATTCCACTTTAAGACCCTCCGCCTCCCAAAGGCCTTCTTCAAGCCCGACATAGAGCGGCAGATCATCGATGCTTCGACCGTAGACGACCTTCATGACCGCGTCGTTATCCTCCGCTTGCACCGGGGATATGATCCCCCCAAAAAATCCGAACACGAAGAACAGCAGTACAACCGTCTTTGACTTCATTTAATTCCTCCCTTCATCACGAACTGATGCCCGCCATGGATGTCTCCGTATGCCATGACAGTATCTTCCGTTGAATTCCCCGCGCGATCCGGTCCATGGTAACACCCATGAGCGATATAACGATAATCCCCGCAAACATTCGATCCGTGGCAAAGGTGCGTTGCGCGTCGATGACAAGAAAACCGATTCCCGAATCGGCCGCCAGCATTTCGACCCCGACGATTGCCAGCATGGACATGGCGGTCGATATCCGCATTCCGGTAATGATCATTGGAAGCGCCGAAGGAATGAGCACCATGGTCCAGAGCTGATGTCCCCTCGCCCCGAGGGATCGCGCCGCCTGCAGGAGCCGCATGTCCACGCCTTTCACACCGGCGATGGTATTCAGCACGATGGGGAAAAAACAGGCCTTCACGATGATCGCCGTCTTCGAACCGTTTCCGATGCCGAACCATACGAACATCACCGGTACGAGTGCAAAGGTGGAAATAGGCCGGACAAGCTCGATCAAGGGATCAAAGATCAGCTCACACACCCGTGACCAGGCCACCAGAAGGCCGATTACAAGACCCGCTACCGCCGCAATGGCATACCCGCAAACCGCCCGAGCCAGACTGATACCGATATGCGGAAACACCTCCCCGGTCCGAGTCATCGCCCACAGGGATTTTAACATGGCGCTGGGCGGTGGAAAGAAAAACGGGTCGACTAAAAGTCTTCCCGCAATCTCACAGGCAATAAGAATCACCAAGGGGGATATCAATTTCTTATAACTAATTCGCATCGCACCCTATGCTTTAATTTCGGACCAGACCCGTTGTCGCAATTCGCGTTCATATGCAATAAACTCCGGCGTCGAGAGCATCTCTCCGGTGCGGGGCCGGGGAAGACCGATGGGAATATCGGCGATGATTCTTCCCGGTCTTTGGCTCATGACCACCACCCGGTCCGAGAGACAAACCGCCTCGCTGATGCTGTGCGTAACAAAAATCACCGTGCATCTCGCCTCCTGCCATATCCGCAGAAGTTCCAGTTGCAGCATCTCACGCGTCAGTGCATCCAGGGCGCCGAAAGGCTCATCCATGAGAAGCACGTTCGGCTCATTGGCCAACGCCCGGGCGATGGCGACCCGCTGCTTCATGCCGCCGCTGAGCTCGTGGGGATAGCGGTTCTCAAATCCTTCCAGCCCTACCAGTTTTAGATAACGGTCGCTGATTCTCCGTCTTTCTTCTTTCCGCACACCCCGGACCCGGGGCCCGAATTCGATGTTCTTCCGGACGCTCTTCCAGGGAAAGAGAAGATACTCCTGAAACACGATGGCGCGCTTCGGATCCGGCCCTGCCACCGGTTTACCGTCAATGGTGATGGTACCGCCGCTGATCGATTCGAGGCCTGCCGCCAGCAGCAGAAAAGTCGATTTTCCGCACCCGCTCGGACCAAGGAGGGTGACAAATTCGTTCGCCTCCACTCGAAGATCAAACCCGTCAAGGGCCGTGATATTTTCCCGGGTGGAAAATACTTTTCGAACCTTTTCGGCATGGATCAGCGCCATCCTATTTTCCCGCCAGAATCTGCTCGATAAATCCTTCGATCCGAACGGTCAGCTGGCCCATATCCGATACGGAGAAATCGGTCACCACATGCAGAAATGGGATGCCATGTTTTTGCTGCACCAGCTCTTTGACCCGGTAAGACTCGATGTTGAACGCATGGCAGGCCTGCCAGGTAAGATCGATCACCCCGTCAATGCGATATTCGGTAATGAGCTGATCGATGTCCTTAAATCGGGTGTCATTGGGTGTCATGCAGGCGCAAGTGACCCGCAGATAGCGTTCGGCTATCGCCGTCAATGGGTCCTTTCCCGTATCGATGGGATCATTAATCCGCGTAATTCCGCCGCAACCCTCCTGACAGACAACCACCCCACCGGAGGCTTCCACCAGCTTCAGGACCTTGTCGCATCCGAGAGAATTCCCGAGGCCGGTCCATAAGATTCTCGGGCGATACGGCTCGCAGGCCTGATACCCGTCTTTAATCCGGCGTTCGAGTTCGGAACGTACTTCCGCAACCTGGTTAGCGTAAACCTCCCGATCGACGGCGTAGCCCATTTTGGTGGAAAGCGCTACGAGGTCGGTTCCCATAATGGGCGGCGGATGGACTTTCCGGCACTCGTGAACCGATTTCAAGAGAGCCCGTTCGCGGTTTCCCTGCAAGATAGCTGTCCTAAGCGCCTCATCGGAAATATCCGTATTTAATTGAACCTCAATAAAGGCCTTCAGTTTTTTGACTTCTTCAATCCAGTGAACCAATGCTTCGGGATCTTCCGGCTTTTGCGGCAACTCCATGACGTGCATCGGCTTTTCCCGGCCGAGAAGCTCATACATTTTCTTTCGGCCATCGCAGGTGGTCTCGCCGACAAGACAATCCGCCAGGGGAAAAATGGGGCAGCTATTGTTGATGGCCCTTCCGTAGGTGGCCTTCACCATGGGGCATTGATCGGCCGGCAGCACCTGTTCTGCCGCCGCGATCGGCCCCTCGGTCGTACCGCAAAGCCCGACCGTGATCGCACCGGCTGCCCAGGCCACCTCTCTGGGAAAATAGGAGCAGAGACATCCCACCACCTTTTTCCCGGCATCCTTGGCCATCTCCAACTGCTGGGCAAAGTCGGTTTTTACTTCATCTATTTTCTGAGTTACCTTCAGTTCCATCGTGCTTCTCGCCCCCCCTTTTCCGTTAACGTCCGTTTATCGAGCCGCAAGCCGGCAGGTACTGCTTCACACTGCTCCCTTGCGATTAACGCAGCACCCAGAGCGCCGGTCATCTGCGGATCCCCTGGGAAACTTAAAAAGGGGGACCCTAAGAAATTTTCCAGCGCCTTTTTAAGACCGGCATTTTTTGCCCCGCCCCCCACAAACGCCATATTCCGATTCAAGCCGACCCGCTTGGCCATGGTGCCGACCCGCTTGGCAATACTTTCGAGCAGTCCCGCGGCGATATCGGCCTTCGTTCTTCCGGCCGCCAGCAGGGAAATCACCTCCGATTCCGCAAAAACCACACAGGTGCTATTGATGGGACAGGGCGAGGTGGCGCTCAGACCGGTATTGCCGATCACCGACAAATCGATTTTCAACGCGGTGGCCATGGCCTCCAGAAATCTTCCGGTGCCTGCGGCACAACGGTCATTCATGGCGAAATCCGCGATAACGCCATCGGGGTTCAACCGAATGGCCTTGCTGTCCTGTCCGCCGATATCGATCAGCCCTTCAATGGCTGAATTCATAAATCGCGCCCCCTTGGCATGGCAGGTCAACTCGGTCACGGTTGCGTGAAAGATATCGAGCGATACCCGGCCGTACCCGGTACCGACAATACGATCCATATGCCGCACCTCACAGCCGGCAGCATCGAGCGCGAGCTTGAAAACCGCTTTTCCGGATTGCCCGGGATCGGCATCGGTTGGAATAACGACGGAGGAGATAATTTCATAGTCCTTCAGCATGATGCATTTTGCCGTCATGGAACCGATATCGATTCCCGCGACCATATGCCGAGCCTCCCGTGGTGGGGTAGATTTCATCTTCTCCAACTTTTGTGATATCGTATTGGCCGATGCTTTTTTATTAATTAAAAGTTGACGTTTTTATGCAAAATGATACCGGAATGTTATAAAGAGATGACGTCTAATATTAGATGTGGAGATCTGTCAAATTGATAATTTATATACTTTTCTTCATCTTCATCATCGAAATCTATATCAGCCCGAAGCGGAAGATAATGGGTAGATCCATAGAGACAAAACGGAAACGCATTTGAATTTTCAATGAGAGCAAAACATTTTATTGAAATAATGAATTTGACAGGTTTATTCGGCCCGTGTGATAGAAGAAATTTAATTTTATTGGTGGGAATTGGTCATGAATTGCATGTTTTTTCAGGAGGATTTCCATACACTGCGCTTGCATATTATCTGTTTTCATTTAAAGAATCGAACCCTTCAAACGGTAAAGGAGAACGTCTTATGAAGTACGGAGCCAGAAATAAAGTCAGTGCAACGGTAAAGTCCGTCAAAAGCGATGAAATCATGGCCCTGGTCAAATTCGATGTCACCACACCGAACGAAATGGCATCCGTTTTGACCACGGAATCGCTGAAAGATCTGGATTTGAAACCGGGAGACAAGGTCGAACTCATTATCAAGGCAATCCATGTGTTGCCGATCAAACAATAACCGGGGAAACAGAAGCAAATAAAATTCTTCTTTTCAGTTCACGAAGGGCGAACACATAGGTTCGCCCCTACGAGGGGATACCCATATCCACCGTGAGGTATATCGGCATTTTCTGTTTCCCTGATACCATCATTACCCTTCGGTTTGCCGCCGGTTTCAAAATCGTTACATGATGAGAGGAGCAAGGAATTGATGCAAGGAAAGAACATTTTTGCCACGCGATGGGGAATCATCGGGGTGGGGGCGCTGATCGGAATCCTGGCCCCTGTGTTGCAAAAACTCGGCAACCCCGGCAACATGGGAATTTGCGTGGCCTGCTTTGAGCGGGACATGGCCGGTGCCATCGGTCTTCACCGGGCGGCGGTGGTGCAGTATATGCGCCCTGAAATCATCGGTTTTGTGCTCGGTTCGATGATCGCCGCTTATATGTTCAAGGAGTTTCGGCCACGGGTCGGATCGGCGCCCATCGTCCGGTTTGTGCTGGGAGTCTTTGCCATGATCGGCGCCCTGGTTTTTTTAGGCTGCCCCTGGCGCGCCGCATTGCGACTTGCGGCCGGAGACGCAAATGCGATCCTGGGCTTATTGGGACTGACCTTCGGCATCTGGGTCGGCACTCTTTTTCTCAGGAAAGGGTACAATCTCGGGCGCACACAGGCAACCCAAACCGCCGTCGGATGGATGCTGCCGCTGATCATGCTCGGATTTTTTTTATTGATGCTGGTGTTCCCTCAGGTTGAGGGTAATGACAAAAGCGGCGTGTTGTTTTACAGCCTGAAGGGCCCCGGCGCCATGCATGCCCCCCTGTTGTTAGCCTTGCTCATCGGGCTCGGTATCGGGTTTCTGGCTCAGCGCAGCCGGTTTTGCACCATGGGTGCCATTCGGGACACGGTGCTCTTTGGCCAGACACACCTGCTGACCGGCTTCATCAGCCTGATGGTCTTCGCATTTCTGACCAACTTGCTGCTGGGACAGTTCAAGGCAGGCTTTACCGGTCAGCCGGTGGCCCACACGATGCATATCTGGAATTTTTTCGGCATGACCCTCTCCGGGCTCGCCTTTTCCCTGGCCGGTGGGTGCCCCGGCAGGCAGCTTTTTCTTTCCGGTGAAGGGGATGGGGATGCCGCCGTATTTGTGATAGGGATGATCGTCGGTGCCGGGATCGCTCATAACTTCGGAACGGCAAGTTCGCCCGAAGGCGTCGGGCCTTACGGAATCTCCGGAGTCGTTATCGGGCTTATCGTCTGTCTATTAATCGGTTTTACCATGAGAAGAAAAGCTGCTTAATGCCCATGCCAAATGAGGGCTCAACGGAAAACGAAAATTTTCCGGCGATTGTGAACATCTTCAGATAGAAGTCAGATGGAAGGAGGTAGAAAATGGTAACCACCGTCGATGCAAGAGGGCTCTCCTGCCCCCAGCCGGTTATCTTGACTTTGGATAAAATAAGAACTGGAAAAGATAAGGAAATAATCATACTGGTCGATACGGATACCTCAAAGGAAAATGTCCTGCGGGCCACCACCAGTCAAGGATGGCGGGTGAAGGATGTCGCCCCTGAAGGAGAGGGATACCGCATCACGATAGCAAAGGATTGAGCCTTGTTTGGTTTTTTTAGTAAACAAAAGCCGGATCGCCAACATATTAATGCAAAGTCTTCAGCGGATCGCGGCATTCTGGTGTTTGAAAATACCAGTGAGGTGATACAAGCCGAAAACCTCCTTAAAAAAGCCGGATGGGCGGTCCGGGTCATGGCGCCGCCTCCGGAAATAAGGACTGGCTGTGATCTGGCAATTGAATTTCCGTTGATTGAAGAGCTGAACATCCTTCGGGACCTCCGCAATGCTCAAATTCCGCCTCTTATCATCGTGCCGGTAACGGGCCCGCTGCTGGCGCCCGTCAGCCTGTTTCATACCACGGATTTCGGTGCCCATCTCATGGTGCGGGCAGCCAACATGAAAATCACGATCGAAAAAGAGAGCCTGAAAATCGTTAATATTTCGGGTGGCGGCTGCCCGGATGTGCCATATCTGGCCCATGAAATGGTGGGGAAAACCTTGGCGGAAGCACCAAGGCCGCGGGATCTGGGACACACTCTCTGCGGGTATGCGCTTGAGCTTGCCTACGAGGAGTTGTGTCGCCAATGTTAGGCATTGTCGGTACGGTTCCCGACCCCAAATTCCCGCTGACCCATGGGCCGGTCCGTTTGATCGGTCGTGAACTGAGCATTCAGGGACACCTTATTCCGGTCAACCGGGGTACGCCCGCGCTGTTGGCTGCGGCAATCAAGGCGTCCGAAGCAATTAGCGGCGAGGTGATCTATGCTTTTTTAGTCGGGGATATCGGAAAGGGCGACGGCAGCCGGCAACTGTACCAATTCCTTGCCCGCGAATTACCCGAATTCGACTTTCAGGTATTGACCTTTCATTATCTTCAACCGGATGTGGATTGGCACAACAAGGTGCTATTTGCCGTCGAAACTATGAAACGGCGCCCCATACTGATTGCCGATGCCGGGTTCATGTATGCCGCCAAAATGAGCGGGCAGTCCCCCTGCTACGATTTTTTCACCCCGGACGTCGGGGAGTTGGCCTTTTTGGCGGATGAAACCGCACCGCACCCTTTTTACACGCGAGGCTTCATTTTACACCCGGATGCCGATGCGCCCGATCTGATCCGGCGAGCTTACCGGTTTCAAAATGCCGCCAAATATCTCGTGGTGAAAGGCAAAACAGACTATATCGCGGACGAAAAGCAAATTATTGAAACCGTGGACACCCCATCCTTTCAAGCCATGGAGGCGATCGGCGGCACCGGGGACATGCTGACCGGACTTCTGACCGTCCTTTGCGGCACGGATCTCAAACCGGTGAATGCCGGAATATTAGCCTCCAGGCTGAATCGCTGGACCGGCTACCATGCCACCCCCAGCCCCGCGACTCAGATTATTGAACTGATCGATTGCATTCCACAGGCAGTATCCAGCTTGCGAACAACACACACTCCACGGAATATCCATGGGGAAACGGTCCGGATTCCATATCCGGCACGGAAATACTCAGCGCAAGAATAAATAAAAAATCATTGACATGGAGAATGAAACTGGTTTAATCGCAGTATTATTCTTTATCCGGATACAGTATATTTTAACCATCGATAACGATTTTACCTTATTATCAGGAACTTTTATCATGGCTTATCGGTTTTTCGGCTTTACCTGAGCGCGCTATATGCTCTGCCCGGGTTTGGTAGGCACGCGCCGTCCGAAAGATCGAATCGGCTTTTTTAAGTAACCTCGCAGTCTTCACTTCAAAAAAGTCCTTCTGTCCAAACACTTTCGGATTGGCCCTCTCCATGCGTTCTTGCGGGAACGGTCCTGTTTGAATCAAAGCAACTGGCTTTGATTTGAAAGTATCCGTTACCATGCATGGCGTTGTTACCGGCCTTCCCCGGGGGGTAGACTCTCTGCCCGGCAACCGATAATCCTTTTTTCTTTTGCACTTTTTGCAACTTAACGGCTATTCGAGAGGTGGGCCATGCCTGAAGCAATCCGTATTGAACAAGACAAGAAGTCCGGTTTTAGGGATACCCTCGGAAAAATACTGCCGGATGCCGGCAACCTGAATCTGTGTCTCACCTGTGGGGCCTGCGCTTCGGGATGCCCGGCCACGGGTCTTGAAAATATGGACCCGAGAAAATTTGTCCGGAGTATTGCTTTCGGTTTGGACGATGATATTACGGAGCACCCCTGGGTCTGGATGTGCACCATGTGCAACCGGTGCCTCCATGTCTGTCCGATGAAAGTCAATATTCCAGCGCTGGTGTTCGAGGCCAGGAAGCTCTGGCCCCGGGAAAAGCGCCCCAAGGGTATTCTGGGATCCTGCGACATGGCCCTTCGCAACAACAGCAGCAGCGCCATGGGAGCCTCCGAGGAAGATTTCCAGTTTGTCGTGGAAGACGTTCTTCAGGAGGTGCGGGACACCCAGCCGGGCTGGGAAGATTTGCAGGCCCCGATCGACAAGCAAAACGCGCATTTCTTCCTAAGCCAAAATTCCCGGGAACCGGTGACCGAACCTGAGGAAATGGCGCCGCTTTGGAAAATCCTTCATATCGTGGGCGCCGACTGGACATACGGCCGGGAGGGCTGGGGGGGAGAAAACTACTGCATGTTCCTCGCGGATGATGAAAACTGGAAGCGGATCGCGGAAAGAACCCTCCAAAAAGCCGATGACCTGGGCTGCAAGGTATATCTGAATACCGAATGCGGTCATTCCACTTTTTCCGTTTGGATGGGACAGAAGAAATTCGGCATCGATACCAAATTGGAAATCGCGCCGATGGTAAAATATTACGCGCAGTGGATCCGGGAAGGGAAACTGAAGGTCAACTCGGACTGGAATAAGGAGCGCAACGTTAAATTTACCGTTCAGGACCCGTGCAACCAAATCCGGAAAAGCTTCGGCGATTTTCTCGCCGATGAATTGCGGTTTGTCGTGAAAACCCTGGTCGGTGAGGAGAATTTTATCGATACGATTCCCAACCGGTCCAACAATTACTGCTGTGGCGGGGGCGGCGGCTCCCTTCAAAACGGCTACAAGGATGCCCGCTTCCATTATGGCAGGCTCAAACACGAGCAGATCATGACAACCGGCGCTGCCTATGTCGTTACGCCTTGTCATAACTGTCACGCACAGATCCATGAACTCTCGGAACATCACAACGCGGGTTACCGCACACTTCACCTGTGGACCATCATCGCCCTGTCGCTGGGAATACTGGCTGAAAATGAACGTATCTACCTCGGACTGGATCTGGTGGATGTCAATCTTCCAGAGACCAGTGACCAGTGAGCAGTGGGCAGTGGGCAGTGGGCGGAAAAACCGTGAATCGTTAATGGTGACCGGGGGACTGTTAACCGGTCACTTATCAGTTTAAGGAGAAAAACACCATGTCCAATCAAGTTACCGGCGCCGTCCTGATCGTCGGCGGCGGCGTTGCCGGTATGCAGGCGGCTTTGGACGCTGCCGATTCCGGATACTATGTTTACCTGGTAGAAAGATCTTCTTCCATCGGTGGGCTAATGTCGCAACTGGACAAAACATTTCCCACCAATGATTGCGCAATGTGTATTATCTCGCCCAAACTGGTCGAGGTCGGCCGGCATGTCAATATCGAGTTGCTCACCTTATCTGAAGTGAAAAGCGTTTCGGGAGAAGAAGGTAATCTTGAGGTATCGTTGATACGGTATCCGCGCTACGTGGATATGGAAAAATGTATTGCCTGCGGACTGTGTTCGGAAAAATGCCCCAAGAAAGTCCGCAATGAATACGACGGCGGGTTGTGTGACCGCAAGGCGATATATGTCAAATATGTCCAGGCGGTGCCGCTGAAATACGCTATTGACGATACCCAGTGCCTCTTTTTGACTAAGGGCAAATGCAAACTCTGTGAAAAAACCTGCCCCACCGGCGCCATTCGTTATGATGACACGCCCAAGGAAATGACGCTGAAGGTGGGCGCGGTGATCATGGCCAACGGCTGTGAAACATACAACCCCAAGGCCTACGACGCCTACGGCTATGGCAAGTCGCCCAATATCGTCACCAGTCTGGAGTTTGAACGTATCCTTTCAGCCTCCGGTCCTTATGGCGGGCATCTGGTCCGCCCATCGGATAAAAAGGAGCCGAAAAAAATCGCCTGGCTGCAGTGCATCGGCTCCAGGGATCTGCATATCGGCGCCAAGGGGTATTGCTCATCGGTTTGTTGCACCTATGCGATCAAAGAGGCCGTGCTGGCCAAGGAACACAGCAAGGAGCCGCTCGATACTGTTATATTCTATATGGATATCCGCACCCATGGAAAAGATTTTGAAAAGTTTTACAACCGGGCTCGATGTGAATCCGGGGTGCGCTTCGTCAAGTCCAAGATTACCCATATCCTTCCGGTTAAAAATGACGAGTTGATGATCCGGTATCTCGATGAAACCGGCCGGCGGATGGAAGAAGTGTTCGACATTGTGGTGCTCTCCGTGGGGCTCGGGGTCAACAAAACCACGGCCGAGCTGGCGACCGCACTCGACGTTCGCACGGATCACTATGGCTTTGCCGTCACCGGCAGCTTTGAACCGATCAAGACCTCCCGTCCCGGTATTTATGTGTGCGGCGCTTTCGAAGGTCCTAAGGATATCCCCTCTTCGGTCATCGAGGCTAGCGCCGCGGCCGGCAGCGCCGGCAGCAACCTGATTGATGCTCGCTGGAGCCTGACCCGCAAAAAAGAGACCCTGGTGGAGATCGATACCCGGGGCAAGCCGCCCCGCATCGGTGTTTTTGTCTGCTGCTGTGGAACGAATATCGCCGGCGTGGTCGATGTTCCGGCGGTGGTGGAGTACGCCAAAACGCTGGATAATGTTGTTTTCGCCGAACGCAGCATGTTTAGTTGTTCCCAGGATTCCCTGAACAACATGGTCAAGATTATCAAGGAACATCGATTGAATCGCATGGTGGTGGCCGCCTGTACCCCCAGAACCCACGAGCCCCTTTTCCAGGAGACCCTCACCGGCGCCGGTCTCAACAAATATGTTTTCGAGATGGCCAATATTCGAAACCATTGCTCCTGGGTCCACAAAAACAACCCCGAGCAAGCTTCGCGAAAGGCCTTTAAACTGGTCCACAGCGCCGTGGCCAAGGCAAAGCTATTGGAGCCGCTCCAGGAGGTCGCTCTGGAAGTCAACCAGACGGCCCTCGTCATCGGCGGGGGCATCGCCGGCGTGACGAGCGCCAAGACCCTTTCCAATCAGGGCTATCACACCTATTTGATCGAAAAGAGCGATCGACTGGGGGGCCAAGCCCTCTCGATCCATGAGACCTGGGATGGGGCGGACGTTCAGCAGAATTTGAACCGTATGATCGCCGAAATCGAGGCTGACCCGAACATCGATATCTTTACCGATGCGCAAATCGTCAAAACCGACGGCTTTGTGGGAAACTTCAAAACCACTATCCGGACCGGTGACCGGACCGATGAACTGACGCATGGGGTCGCCATCATCGCCTCCGGCGCCACGGAGTTGAAGCCCGATCTATACCTCTATGGCCGGGATCAGCGGGTGTTGACGGCACTTGAGCTGGATCGTAGATTGATTGACAAGGACATGGAACTGGCGCGCGCAAAAACCGCTCTCTTCCTTCAATGCGTCGGTTCCAGGATACCCGAGAGGCCCTATTGTTCAAAAGTCTGCTGCACCCATGCGATTAAAAACGCCCTGGAGCTCAAAAAGCTCAACCCCCAAATGGATGTTTATCTCCTTTACCGGGATATGCGCACTTATGGCCTGCGCGAGGATCTTTACCGGCAAGCCCGGGAAAAAGGCATTGTCTTTCTGCGGTATAATCCAGACCAAGGCCTATCCGTAGACCGAGCTGGAGAGGACCTGAGTATCTCTTTCATCGACACCGGCATTCGCCGCAAAATGGAGATCAAGCCCGATCTGCTGATATTGGCGACCGCCATCACGCCCCCCGAAGAGAATCCTCTGGCCCAGCAGTTCAAGGTCACGTTAAACGACGACGGCTTTTTCATGGAGGCTCACATCAAGCTCAGGCCCGTGGATTGCGCCACGGATGGTGTTTTCATCTGCGGCCTGGCCCATGCGCCCAAACCGATCGATGAGTCCATCACCCAGGCGGTGGCGGCCGCTACGCGCGCTGTAACCTTGCTGGCCCGCAAAATGATCTACACCAGCGGAACCATAGCGGAGGTCGTGCCCTCCTCGTGCAGCGGCTGCGGGGTTTGCGCGTCGATATGCCCCTATTCGGCACCATCTCTGATCGACATGAGCGAACGGATGTTTCCCGGCAAAGCCAAGATCAATCCGGCCCTGTGTAAAGGGTGCGGATTGTGCGTCGCCTCCTGTCGATCCGGGGCCATTCGGCTGAAGGGGTTTGACACCGATCAGATCCTCGCCCAGATAGGTGCTTTATTAAACCGTTGCTGACCCACTAGCCCTTAAGGATACGTGCCATGAGTGAGTTTGAACCCAAAATCATCACCTTTCTGTGCAACTGGTGTAGTTATGGCGCGGCGGATCTGGCCGGCGTGAGCCGTTTTCAATACCCACCGAACATGTCGATTATTCGCGTTCCCTGCTCGGGGCGAATCTCTCCCAAGATGCTGCTTTATGCCTTCATGAACGGCGCCGACGGGGTTTGGGTTTCGGGATGCCATCCCGGGGACTGCCACTATATTGAAGGAAATTATTATGCCAGGAGAAAATTCACCCTGTTCAAAAGCTTTCTGGAATACAACGGCATTGAACCGGGCCGGCTTCATTTTTCATGGATCTCGTCAGGGGAAGGGAACAAATTTGCCCTGGTTGCCAACACCGTGATCGAAGAAGTCCAAAAATTAGGTCCTGCAGGACAGTTTCATAAAGCCGCACCGGCGATACTCGATATGGCGGGGGATTGCCCGGCGAATGGGTATCAATCGAAAAATTGTCTTGCGAAAGAAAACGAGGAAGGGGCAGCGGTACCATGATAGATGTCAGTGACAAAATTCAGGAGATCGCCCGGCGGCTTCTCGTTGAGGGCCGGGTGGATAAAATCATCGGATACCGAAAAGGCAGCCTGCCGAACACCCTGCCCCAGTTGAAAACAAACTTAACTTAACCACCAAGGAGACACTCATGATTGAAGTAACAACCGCGGCAACAACACAACTCATCGAATATTTTAAAGGTAAAACGCGATCACCGATACGGATTTTTCTGAACCAGTGCGGCTGTTCGGGTCCGGGACTGGGGTTGGCGCTGGATGAACCGACGGATCAGGACGAAAAATATGTTATCGAGGGATTTACGTTTGTGGTTGAAAAAACCTTAATGGAAAAAGCCAAACCCATTAAACTCGATTTTCTGGAAAACGGTTTTAAAATTGATTGCAGCCTGGATTTTGGGCCGGCGAGCTCATGTTCATCCTGCGGCACGGCCGGATCTTGTCACTAACTTGTTGAATGGAATCTTTCAACCTGTGCGGTGGCCCTTATTATTATGGGCTGCCCGCACAGGCTCCTTTTTTAAAGACCCTTTGTGAACTCGGCGCAGCACTTTCACGTCTGCGAAACTCTTTCATGAACAAAGAAAAAACAACAAACTTCGGAGTAGAATAAAAATGGGTACAAAGCTTGAGTTTAAACCGGACATTTTAGGTTTTTTATGTAATTGGTGCTGCTACGCGGGGGCGGACCTCTGTGGCGTTTCACGTTTTCAATATCCGCCGTATATCAAAGTGATTCGGGTGATGTGCTCCGGCAGAGTCGATCTGTCATTTATCCTTCGGGCTTTTTTGAATGGAAAAGACGGGGTGTTTATGGGCGGCTGCTGGCCCGGCGAATGCCATTATGTTACCGAAGGAAATTACCATGCCATCAGCACGATGCACCTTTGCAAAAAACTGCTGGAACTGGCCGGTGTGAACCCGGAAAGACTCAGGCTTGAATGGGTATCCGCCTCCCAGGGCGTCCGTTTTGCCGAAGTCATGAATGACTTTGGGAAAAAGATTCTTGAAATGGGTCCCCTCGGCGTAAGCGAAGGAATCGATCCGGAGACATTGAAGCGCAAGCTTGAAGCGCTTTATAATTTAGTCCCCTATATCAGACTGGTGGAACGGGAACGGATGAGAATACCGGCTAACTCAGCGGAAGCGTATAACGAATTTTATACCAGTGCCTTGTTCAATCGGTTATTTAAGGAATCCATCACGGACAAATTCGAGATAACCCAAATGACGGCGCTTCTGCGGAAAAAGCCCCGAACGGTTGGAGAACTGTCCGGAATTCTGGGTATTAGCCCATCCGAAGTATCACGGTGCCTCAATCTTGTAGCAAGGCAAGGGCTGGCCATCTTCGATGAAAGCCAAAACCGTTTTGCCGCGGCCTTGCCTGAAAGCACCGTCACCGAACCGGAAAAAGGAAGAAGGATGGAGGGTGGCTGCCATGGCAAGCGAGGATAACGACAAGATCCATCAGCTGATCGACGCGCATCAGGGCAAGCCTGGTTCTCTCATTCATGTATTGATGGAAATTCAAAGTGAAAAGCATTGGCTTCCCAAGGAGATTTTAGACTTGGTCAGCGAAAAGCTGAAAGTTCCCTTAAGCCAGGTGATGCAAATCGCCACTTTCTATAAGACCTTCCGCCTGACACCCAGAGGGCGACACAAAGAAAATGATCATTGATCGTTACCCATATCAGCCGATTAAATGGAGTATCAGATGCGAAACACTTCTATTCTTTTAGTGATAGGTTGTCTTTTTGCGATTTTCGCTTTGACAAACTGCTTTGCCGCCGTATTGAGCACCCTCAGCATCAAAGGCGCCGTCGAACATCCACAGGAACTCACCTTATCCGATTTTCAGGCAATGCCCTCTTTTTTTCTAAAGGATGTTTATCAGGTCGAAGAAAAAACGGCAGCGGATCAAAAAGACAAACTGATATCAGCTGCAAGCTACCGGGGTGTTTTGTTGCGGGATCTGCTACTGAAAGCGCAAATGAAGTTTAAACGCAAATGGGAACCGGGGGTGTTTATTCGGGTAAAAAACAACGAAGGAAACGAAACCGTCTTTTCATTCGGGGAAATATTTTATTCCAGCATCGGACGAAGCATTTTGCTGGCCTATGAAAAAAACGAAAGTACGATACCTTTTCAGAATGGATGTGCCGAACTGATTGTTGCAACGGATGTTCGGGCCGGCAGAAGAGTGACGAATGTAACCGAAATCACAGTGGACCGGGTAAATGTCGAAATGCAGGCCTACGATGACAAGAAAAAGCAAATTCAGCGACCGCCTACCAATGACTTCACCCTGATAGACCATTTGTCGAACCGTTCTCAAAAAATGGGGCTTTCCGACTTGAAACGTCTGCCGGGCACTTTTATTCCTGCCGCCGTAATGGCTGGAGATTGCGAAGGATTTCGGGGGATCTATTCCTTCAAGGGCACTACGCTTAAAGAGGTGCTGACATTGTTTGGCATCAAATATCCCCCCACTGATTACAACCGGTATGTTCTTATCGCCAGTGAGGACGGCTTTTGCACCACCTTTTCCATGGGAGAGCTGTTTAACTCTCGACTCAGCGACAATATTGTCATCGCTTATGAAAAAGACGAAAAAGTACTGAATGGAAACGAGGGATTCGCCATGTCCGTTGTTCGAGAGGACAGCATGGGCGGAAGATCCGTGAAACGCATTTACCGCATAGAGCTGTTTTAATATCCAATCCGGCTCACCATGCCCTGAATGACGGGTGGAAAGGTGCCCCCCCCCCTCCCAGCCCGGCAATAGGAAGTATCGAAATGAGGAGACACAACTAACATGAAGACCGGAAACAAAAAAATGAATATTACCTGCCGGTTTCTAACGGGAATCGCCACACTTCTGCTTTTGCCCCTTGCCGGCGCCTGGGCAGAAAACGTCCCCCAGGATTATCAGCCCTTTTCTTTAGGGGAGGTTGTGGTTTCCGCCGACAGGCCCGATAAAGAAGGACCCGCAACCATTGCGAAGGTGACAGCCGAAGATATCGAACGGCAAAACGCCACCAACCTCGGTGAAGCGTTAAAGCTTGTCCCCGGTGTTTTCTTTCGCCAGGGCCGATCCAAAGAGGGATACTATGTCACCATGCGCGGCTTTGAGCAGGAAAACATATTGATTCTTCTGGATGGCATTCCGATTGGCGTTCCATACGAAGGATTAGTGAATTTGGCAGACATTCCGGTACAAAATATCTCGGAAATAAAAGTCATCAAAGGGAACGCATCGGTCCTATACGGTCCGAACGCCATGGGGGGCGTGATCAATATCATCACAAAAAAGGGGACATCCGATGTAACCATCGAAAACGAGTACTACCCGTCTCTCGTTTACACCCCTGACGAGCTGCCTTATCGCTTGGGTGGGGGCCAAATTAAGCCTATAGAAAACCATTGCATCCGTAACGTTGATACTTGTGGATTTTCTTTTTATTTTACCTTTTTTGTATCGCTTTATTTTACCTACAGCCTACATAAGCTCGTCTTGATAGACAGCCAAACCGTTCATGCGTAAAAGTGAACTGGTTCAAGAAAAAAGAAGACGCTGCTTAACGGTCGCCGCAAGCTGTTGATCGCTCAGATCTTCTGGTTCCATTGTGTCTTGCAACGCATGGATCATCACTTCAGTAGAGTTTTTGAACGCACCGGCTAATAGAGGGGCTGCTTTGCGTCCGGCATCGTCACCATCGAGCATGAGCAGTATCCTCGGGGCGCGCGCCAGCCAGGCAAGTTGAATCGGCGAGGCGGTGGTCCCAAGAAGTGCGATGACATTGGGTACCCCGGCCTGGGTTAAGCGCATTGCAGCCCAGGGGCATTCAACGACCACGACTCCTTTCTCGATGAGAGAGCCGGCACGGTGGGCATTAAAGAGGGTTTCTTTCTTTGGGTAGTTTCTGGGGAACCGCCATTTGCCCCACTTGGTGATCTCGTTGGGATCGATCCGCCGGCCGCAATAACCGATGGGGTTTCCGCGTAAGTCATAGAGGCGCACCGCCACCGTTCCTTTGAGGAAAGGGCTTTTGTCGGTTACGCCGGCCTCAAATTTCGAAGCGGTAGCAAGCGATATGCCTTTAATTTGTTGAAGGAAGGCAGTCCTCGGGTTGAGCGAGATTTTCCATGTAAAGGGTTTGAAGGGGCCCCCCTTCACGTTGAGAGGCCAAGATGGACTCGGCGGCGGAACCGAGTTGACGGGACCTTTGCAGAGGTGCTCCATATGGCACGCGGCCTGGGCATAGGAGCAGCCCAAAATCTTACGAACCAGTTCCACGGTATCCCCGCCTCCGCATGAAGTGAAGCAGTGCCAAAGGCCACGTGCCAGCTCGACCCGGAACGCGGTGGGGTTGTCTCCGCCGTGAAGTGGACAGGAGCCACTGAGCCGGTTTCCCTTTCGTACGAGGCCTTTGTCAAGCCCATGGAAGGAAAGGACATCGCCGATTGTGACTTGGGATTTCAGATAGCGCAAGTTCAGGGTTGAATGCGCTCTTTCTGGATGCATCGGTGCGGGGGCTTTAGGCTTTGGGGTTTGCAGCTGTTCTTTTTTCATCGCTATTTTTCCTTGAATTGGTAAGATCTGTTTTCTTTTTTTAGGGGGTTCCGGTGGGTGCGTATTGGGCTGTCATCTCGTTTTTATAACAAATGAAGGGCCTGGCTCTATGCCAGGCCCTTGCACCAGGTTTTGTTGCACCCTTGCCGTTTTATCGGGATTCAACTGAAGAGGTCGCAGCCGGCCATGAGCTGCGAACTGATGGTTCTTTCTTTACGGTAAAAGGCCTCATCTATCAGGACGGTTCCGACGTTCATTATCTCCCGACGGTTGCCGCGGCAGTGTGCGGCCATAAGGGTCAGGGCATCGGGCTCGACCAGATCTTTGGGCGCCTTTGCCTTCTCTATTCTGTAGGCGATGAAGCGTTCGGTCTCCACTTCGCTTAATGGCTCAATCCGGAGGTTGTTTGTAAGTCGGGTCCGGATCTGAGTCATGATGGTCAGTTTCAGAGTCTTTGTGAGAGTTTCATCGCCGACGACAATAAGAGAAGCCGCGGCATTTTTATGGGGCGGACACACGATAAGAGAACAAAGATCCGTGAGCGATTCACGCTCGAGATGCTGGGCGTCATCGACGACGATGACGGGGTGCACGGGACTTGCGCCGGATATGATCGAAGCGATATGGTTCTGGAGCTTGACCAGCAGGGGCACGGAACGCCCCTGTGGGTCCACGTCAAGTTTGTCGGCCACAGCCCTCAGGATGCCACTGGGTTTTAGCCCGCCGTAGTGGATGAAGACCGTTTTATAGTAGTTGGCGTCCAGTCCCGAGAGGATGTGCTGAACGAGGGTGGATTTTCCGGCACCCGTTGGGCCAGTGATGGCAAAGCTCTTGCCGATATCCAAAAGGGATCGCGCCTGGTGACAGATTCTCTCGTCCCGCTCGCTCATGAACGGTTCTGATAGAGGCCGCAGATCCGTGAAGGGATGGTGCTTCCAACCGAAGAATTCGGCCATGCTGACGTGATTATTCGGTTTCATGGACACACCTCCTTTGCACCCGCAAAAGCAGGGTTATCGAAGCGGTGGGCGTTTGCGAGCAAATCGACTTCGACGGCCAGATGTCGCTCCTCTGTATAGTAGACATGGGACAGGTCCCAGGGCATAAAGTAAACGGTGACATGGCTGTTGGGCAGGCAGGCCGGCACCTCGAACACCTTGTTTTTAAGCCGGATGGTGCAGTCACTGTAGACCCTGCAGCGGCGCTCCTGGCGGAACATCGCCTCGATATCGACCGTTTCCGGCAACCGCCGGCATACGCTCTTTACGCTCATGCGTTTTTGCATCGGGGTGCACTTCAGGGTGGAGTGTATTCGGTTGTGATAGTCCTCCAGAAAGTGCTCGAAGGCTCTGTTCATTTCATCCAGGCTCGTGAAGTGCTCTTTGGCCAGGAAGCGCTCCCGGACCGTCCGAAAAAATCTCTCCACTTTCGATCGGCCCTGGGGCCGGTACGGGGGTGTGTGGGTCAGATGAATGCCGAGCCGTGCGCAAATGAGCTTTAAGTAACTGCTGGCATATGCCGCGCCGTTATCGGCATAAAACCGCTGGCAAAGCCCCAAGCGCCGGGATGCTTTCATCAGCTCCCGGATCAAGGTCTCCACGTTTTCCGCCGTATAGAACCTGCCGCTGACCACGTAGCGGGTGCAATCATCGATGATGACATGCAGGTAACATTTACACTTTTTTCGCTTGATGATGAGCTTCGGGCCGTGCATGAAGTCGGCAATCCAGAGCTGACCGAAGTGCTCGAACTGAAAGGGGCGGGTCGGATCTTGGGACTTTTTCGGATCCCGCCCGAGGTTGTGCAGCCCGGCATAGCGGTAGAACACCGAGCGGCTGGGCTTTTTGCCGTCCCACAGCTGCCTTGCGATCAGTTCCTCCAAAAGCAGCGCCAGGCTCCAGCCGGGATGCTCCCCCCTTATCTCGGCCATGGCCTTTTTGATCGGCTCGGGCACTTCGTGATGCCCCTTGTCCAATCGGGTTCTATTGGCCAGAGCCGGCAGACCGCCTCGGTTATAACGGTAGAGCCACTTGCGCAGCGTTTCAGTTGAAAGCCGAACACTGGTGCCGCCGGGCTTCAAAAACCGGCTCGCCGCCTGAATTTCGAGCATTTCACGCAATGTGAGATCATTAGCCGTCCGGTGCAGCAGCGAGCTGATGATGCCGTAGCGCCACAAACTCAAGTCTGTTTCCAAGTCGTTTTCCATTGGGATCTCCTTTTGAGGTTGAAGGTTTCCCAATGCATATATAACTTATTGTTTATTTAATATAAACATGTTCTGTTGGTGCCGAAAATCCATACCGTTTCGGGTAAAATTTAGCGGCAAACATCCGGGTAAAATGGCTCCAGTGTCGCGCTGGATTCCGGCAGGGGCTGGGTGCCCAGGAGGGCTCGGCTTTCGCCTCTTCCCGGATCCAGGCAAGGATGGCTTTTGCCTTGGTGATGGCTCGCATAGCAGCGCCCCAGCTTATTTTATGCATCTTGGCGATCCGGTCGATGGGGAGTTCCTGCTCACACAGGCTCAAAATTATCTGGAACAAGCAGATGGAGTAGCGGGTAATGCGCAGAAAGGGATGGGGAAGGATGGAAAATGTTCTCCGGCAATTATCATGCTTGCAATAATATCGCTGGATTGTGATCAGCTCATCCGAAACGAACGCATAGCGATGGTAGGTGCCATATTTTATATGGCTGCTCCCGTTGCACCAGCTGCAAACGACGGGGCAACTCTGTTTTTCCTTTGCGATTTTACTCAAATAGGATAGCATTGCCAAGAGGGTCGGGGACATGTGGTGGTTCCTTTTTTGAAGTTAATCTTTGAAAATGGCAAGGGAGCCATATCACATGCCCTCCCTCTAATCACCCCTCAAGGGGGCGGGAGGATCAACAAACATCAGCGCTTCTTGCCTGCCGGCTCAAAGCTGCTTCCGGTGAGCCCAAAAATCAGCCCAATCCGTCCAACCGTATTACAAACGATCTCGACTTCTGATACCTTACTATTATCGATCTAACCTACCTGGGGATTTTCGCGGGGGGTTAAATAACGTGACATTTTTGGGTTAATATTGGGGATATTAAACAAACACTCTACA
>JAZDPP010000006.1:0-4334 GCA_043797445.1 Pseudomonadota bacterium | reverse complement strand
GCTAACGCCTATTTTAGCTTGCGCAATCCACCGTGCCGGGCGCAAATAAAAAAATCCCCGGACCTGACACGGCAGGCCCGGGGATTCCGTTTTTAATCCCACGACATAAATCTCCACCCCCTTACCACGAGAGGCAAAGCTTAATAACACTTGCAAGCAGGTCTTCCGGCTTCCGGATCACACGACTGGTCGCGCCTTCCCATCCTTTCGGACAGTGACATGGTTGCGACGTTCGTCCCCGGTTACGGCGGCGGGTCCGCGACGGATTCGCACCGTCTTCCCGATTAAGGCCCAAGGGCCACTGGCAATGAAGAGTTTGAGTACAATGGCAACCGAAAAGATGTCAAGGAATTTGTTAGGATTCGCCGGTTCCTTTTAATGTCCCCTCCTTTTAAGCCCGATCCGGCACCGCGGGGGTTCCATCCCGGGAGCCGGTGGGGCATGAGACGGCTGACCGGCTCTATAGCGGCGGAACGTGGCCTCGGACTAACTCGGGAAGATTGCTCAATCCCCCGGCACCTGGGCCTCGACTTCGCTCCGCAGCACGTCGATATCGCAAACGGGAAAAAAAAGTCTTCGTGCTCTCGAAGCCGCATCGGCTATTCTGAGCGCTTCTATTTTTTCCGTCTGAATCATTGATAAGCCCATCCGTTTGCCCCCTTAAAACATGACTTTGACCGTCCCCATCACCATTCTTCCGGGGGACTCGTAACCGGAGGCCTCTTCGAATTGCTCATCATTGATGTTGTCGGCAATGAGCGCCGCCTCCACATACTTGCCGATCCGTCTGGAAATCTTGAAATCGGTCGTGAAATAGAATTCGAGATCGGTGGTATTGGCGTCATCATCGTAACGTTTCCCCATGGAATACCGTATTTTTCCTGATCCGGCTTCACAGCATCGCCTTGCCGGAATTATAGGTCCTTCCGGATAATTTCCCCTCCGGCGATTCTGCTGATTACGGCTGTCGTACCATGGAGCAAATTGCCATAAAGGGGAAGTTTCTTTCGGATGGCGATCTGAAATTTTATAAAAATAGCGTCAATAAAACTTGTAAAATAGTGACAATCAAATTATAAAAATAGCGGGTATAAAATTGGTAAAATAGCGGGAGCGGATCGATATGACGGCGCATTATCCTCGATGGCAAAAGAGCACGATCGAACAGATGCTGTTGGAGCGACGGGTGTTGGTGCTGGGTGGGGCCAGACAGTGCGGAAAAACGACATTGGCCCGTGAGTTGGAGTCCAATCAGACGGAATACCGCACACTCGATGACGGAACACTGAGAGAAGCCGCGGAAAACGACCCGAAGGGGTTTATCAAGCGCAACGCCAACACACTGATTATCGATGAAGTTCAGCGTGTCCCCTCCCTGCTGCCCGCGATCAAGAAAGCCGTAGATGAAGATACAAGCCCGGGGCAGTACCTGCTGACCGGTTCGGCCGACATTCAATCTCTTCCCACGGTAAAGGAATCCCTCGCGGGACGAATCGCTAAAATCCGTCTGCGCCCCCTTGCGCAGGGAGAAGTGGGAAAAATGTCTCCCCGATTTCTTGAGTCCGCATTCAAGCAATCCTTCACAGCCGGCGATATGCGCTATGACCGGGACACCTTACTTGAAATCGCTTTTCGAGGCGGTTTTCCGGAAGCAATGACACTTGAAGGTCGCGGCAGAAAGCGATGGCACACCGATTATATCGAAGCCATACTGGAGCGGGATCTGAAAGAGATTACCCGGATTCATCGAAAGAGTGCGATGCGTGAGCTGGTCAACATCCTCGCGGCATGGTCGGGCAAATTCATGGACCTGTCCGCCATCGGTTCCGGATTAACTATCCGCCGTCCCACAATCGAAAGCTATCTGAATGCCGTCGAATCCCTCTATCTGGTGGAACGCGTCGCTCCCTGGGCAAAAACGGACTATGCCCGTGTGGGCAAACAATCCAAATTGTTCATGGTCGACAGTGGTCTGATGGCCTCTTTGCTCGGCTGGAAAATGGACCAGATACGGTTTGCTTCCGACCGGTCCGGCAAACTGTTAGAGACCTTTGCCTATAATGAAATCATGGCGCAGGTGGATGCCGGAAACGGCCGTTACGATCTCTTCCACTATCGTGACCGGGAAAAACGGGAGATCGACTTTTTGATTGAGCGGGAAGACGATGCCTTACTGGGGATTGAAATCAAGGCCGGATCGGCTGTCGGCAAGAAAGATTTCCACCCTATGAGATGGTTTCAGGATAATCAGGCAAAACATCAACCGTTTGTCGGCGTTATTCTCTATTCGGGTGAATTCCCGGCCTCCTTCGGCGACAATCTCTGGGCGGTCCCTTTCAGTTCGCTATGGTCTTAAAAGAGGCACCCCCTAATCCCTTGCCCTTTTGACGCACATCATCGCAAAAATAAAGGTGATAATCCCGATTCCGGAAAGAATCAGACAGGCGCTTGTTTCCGGAACGGCGCCGAAGGCTGAAGCGCGCAATGCCCTTGCGGTATGGGACAGGGGAAGTAAAATGAGAATCTTTTGGGCCCAGAGCGGCAGATGCTCGATGGGAAAAAACGTGCCGCCCAAAAAGGCCATGGGCGTGATGATAAAACTGTTCATCATTGCCTGATCGGCGTGCGATTTAACCAGCGTAGGTCTTTTCCAGTTTTTCAATATGAATCATGGGAGTTTAATCTTCTCCTTAACCGCCTGCATGGCCGCCTTCCAGCTTGCCACCTCATCGGCCGTTATCACATCCACCGCCCCTCCTTGAAACTCGCCCTTAACCTCGCCCATGGTGTCTTCGATACAGGCCTCGGTATCCAGGTAGGCCTCCTTCAACCGCTCCAGCAGTTCCGGATCCGCTTTCCATATCCCCCGGCTTTCCGCCTCCAGCAAACGGCGTCCGATCTCTTCCAGCGCCCAGGGGTTGACCTTTTCAAACCAGGATTTCATCCCGGGATCCAGCAGGAAAGTTTCCGCAATTTCGTCAAAGATCCAATCATCGACCTTTCCGGTGGTCGCACCGAACCCGTATACCCGGCCGATGCGTTTGGAAAGATCGCCGGCGCCCTTGTAACCGTGGGCCTTCATGCCCTCAATGTATTTGGGGTGCAAAAGCTTTGCACGTACCACGCGTCGCAGTTCATCGGCAAAGTCGGTCACACCGACGTTAGCCGGGTCCCGCGTATCGCCGTAATAAGTTTTGGGGGCATTGCCCGAAACAGCCTTGGCAGCGACGGTCATGCCGCCGTAGTTGGAAAAATACCCGCAGCAATTGAGGAAATCCCCCTCATCGGAGATATGCTTATCGAAAGTGACCTGCACCCGGCGTAAGTTCTCCACCAGCTCGCCGTGGGCGGCAACACCGTAAGCGGCATCGCCCGCTCCTCCACCGTAAGCATAACCGTTCCAGAAAATATAGACAGAGGAGATCCGCCCCGTCGGCCACCTTCCAGAAATGCTCCAGTACATCGGCGTTGTTTTCGATCTCCTTTTGCGAGAACATAGTCAATTCAACATGGGGATTAACGTTGCCGGCGGCCAGAAACGTGGACACATAGGAGCCCCACATGATCGAGACGATTCGAATGGGTACAGTAGATTTGTTCCATCCGCGAAGGGGGCGAGTTGCATGAGTTTTCAGCCATGCGCCCATTACGCGAGAGCTGTCAACGCTTATCTGATTCACCGGCCATCTTTTTTATCAGCGGACGAAACACGGTTAATTTCAGCTCGGGGAAGCAACGGCTACGAAAACGACGATCTCTTCTTCCGGATTCAGCTAATTGCTCAGTGGTTCAAACAAAATCTTATGATCCACCAGATTCATACTTTTAATCCGGCCATTGACCATCAATTGATCACCAAAAATGCTAACCAGCCGCCATGAATCGTTTCCTTTCGGCTCTATGATATCCACGGATTCCATGATCAACTGTTCCTTTTCCTTTCTAATCAGATATGCATTGGCCTCGCACATGTTTCGTCACCTCCTTCCGAGGTTTCAACGCAGAGACTGTTCAAGGCACCCCCGGCAAACCTTGTCTCCATTTAAGGTCGCCAGCTTCGACTTCATCACCGGCTCTCCGCAGCGTGCGCAAATTTCAGATGGTTCTATTCTAGCTTTTTTGGGCAATATCATCGTCGTCGCCGTAATATGGAACATCTTCTCCACCGGTGTTTCGAGAACCATGAAACTTCTTTTTCGGTGAAGTTCCTGAAACCGCTCCCGCTCCGCGTCGCTCAACTCATTGGCAATCATCTTTTGAATCAGCGCCATGTGCTCTTTATCGGGCCGAACCACATTGTTCTTACTCGCAACCCGCACGCCAAGGCCTGTGTT
>JAZDPP010000005.1:0-71202 GCA_043797445.1 Pseudomonadota bacterium | reverse complement strand
AAACAGGCCAAACAGGTGGTAGGCCAGGCCAACGCATCCATGAGCCAGTTGACGCTCTCCATGCAGGAAATCGCTACCGCCAGCGAAGAAACTTCAAAAATCATTAAAACCATTGATGAAATCGCCTTTCAAACCAATCTGCTAGCCCTGAACGCCGCCGTCGAAGCCGCCAGGGCCGGAGAAGCCGGCGCCGGATTTGCCGTCGTGGCGGATGAGGTCCGGAATCTGGCCATGCGTGCCGCCGATGCCGCTAAAAATACCGCGGCGCTGATTGAAGGCACCGTAAAAAAGGTGGATCAGGGATCAGGGCTGGTAAAAACCACAAATGATGCATTTCAGGAAGTAGCCAGCAGTGCCGATAAGGTAGGGGAGCTGATCGGTGAGATCGCGGAAGCCTCCAATGAACAGGCTCAAGGAATCGAACAAGTCAACCTCGCGGTGACACAAATGGATAAAGTGACCCAGCAAAATGCTTCGACCGCCGAGGAATCGGCTTCGGCCTCTGAAGAGTTGAACGCCCAGGCCGAGGAGATGAAAGGGTTTGTCAGCCGGCTGGCGATATTGGTAAGCGGGAACACATTGGTTTCACAAAACCGGTCCGGAAGGATCAGCCCACCGAAATCCAATGGGCGTTCCACCCCGCCGCAAAAAAGGAGAATACCCCTTATCCATACTCCCTCTGGGGGAAAAAACCTGGCGCTGCGCCAGTCCAAAGCGCTTCGGCCCGATGATATCATTCCCATGGATGAGAACGATTTTAAGGATTTCTGATCTCGGAAATCATCCGGATTATGTCAGTGAAGGAGGAGTTAACCCATGAAGCTTTTTCGGCTGCAAACTTTTAACCGATTCATCTGTTTGCGTTTTTTTCTGATTTCCGTGATGGTGTTTTTATTTCTTTTCCAAAGCCTTCTGGCGGCCGTTGCATCGGGTCTCAATCCATCTGTGGACCTCACGGCAATGAGCATTGAAGAGCTTCTGAACATCGAGGTGGTGTCCGCATCGAAAAAAATGCAAAAACTGTCCGAAACGGATGCCGCCGTGTTTGTGATCAGCCAGGACGATCTGAAACGATCCGGCGTCACCAGCATTCCGGAAGCCCTTCGGATGGTACCCGGCATTCAGGTGGCACGCATCGATGCCAATAAATGGGCGATCTCCTCCCGGGGGTTTAACGGGCGGTTTGCCAACAAACTGCTGGTGCTCATGGATGGCCGCAGCGTCTACACGCCGCTCTATTCAGGGGTTTTTTGGGATGTTCAGGACACGCTGATGGAAGATATCGACCGAATCGAGGTGATTCGGGGACCGGGCGCAACGCTTTGGGGGGCAAACGCCGTCAACGGGATTGTCAATATCATCACCAAAAAGCCTGCGGATACCCAAGGATCATTGATAGCGGCCGGGGGGGGAACGGAGGAACGGGGTTTTGGCGCCGTCCGTTATGGCGGCAGCGCCGGTCCGGATATTCGCTATCGACTGTATTCCAAGTATATTGACAAGGATGGCAGCGAGGACATCACGGGGAAAAACGGCGGGGATGCATGGAACTCCTTTCGGACGGGATTTCGAATTGACTGGCGAGACGAAATATGCCTTCAGGGAGACGTTTTCAAGGGCGATTCCGGCGGCAAAGTTTACTTTGCAACCCAAATGCCGCCATACACACAACTCCAAAATGACAGCAGTTCAAACACCGGTGGTCATCTTTTAGGCCGATGGGACCATGCCGTTTCCGACAAATCGAAGCTATCTCTTCAATTCTATTATGACCGAACCGATGTCGATTTGCTGAAAACCCAAACCTCCGTGGATACAGTTGATCTGGAATTAATTCATCAATACGCACTGGCTGCCCATAACGAACTCAGTTGGGGAATTGGCTACCGCTTTATCTCCGATGAGTTGATCTCTACCGACTGGGGCTTCGATATCAGCCCGAAAAAACAAGAATTCCAGCTCGAAAGCCTGTTCGTACAGGATGTTCACTCCTTTTTGAATGAGACGCTTCGATTGACCGTGGGAAGTAAATTCGAGCATAATGATTTCACCGGGGTCGAGATTCAACCATCGGCCCGTCTTCACTGGGTACCCGAAAACACGTATTCTTTCTGGGCCGCCGCATCGCGGGCGGTTCGAACCCCGTCTCGCGCGGAGAGCGACTTTAAATATAATTCGGTTATTCCTCCCGGCGCTTTTCTGCCCTATTTCCCCGGCCCCGGGCTTTCTCAAGTCATCGGCAATGATAATCTGGACGCTGAAAATATATATGCCTTCGAACTGGGGTACCGGGTGCACCCCATGGAAAAAATCTCCATCGATATCGCAACGTTTTATAATATCTACAACGATCTTCGCAACAGTCGGACCCAGATGCCCTATATCGACATGAGCAGTGGACAGCCACTCATGATGGTCCAGACTCAGGTTAATAATGAGCAACAGGGGAACTCTTACGGCGTGGAACTGGCGGCGGACTGGTTCCTTTCCTCGAGCTGGAAACTCAAGGCGGCCTATACCTTTTTTCAGCTCCAGCTCGATAAGCCGGATCCTACCGGCAACAAACCACCCGAAGAGGGAACCAGCCCGAATCACCAGATGTCTCTGAGATCCATCCTGAACCTGCCGGGACACACCGCCCTGGATATCTGGGTGCGATATGTGGACAGCTTACATGCGGTGGACAGTTATATCACGGCGGATGTCCGTTTGGGGTGGCAACTCACGGACAATATAGACATCTCGATCGTTGGACAGAACCTGTTGGCACCCTCCCACCTGGAATATGGGCCGGAGCAACCGGTGACGATTCTGACCGAGGCCGAGCGCAGTGTGTATGGGAAAATATCATGGCATTTCTAATCGGAAAAAACGAGCCGGGCCCCATGGAGACCCCTTGCCCCCAAAGCGAGCGAGATTGCCGTGCCCATAGCCGGATTTCCATCATTCTGGCATTCTGGATAAGCATGATGGTCGTGGTGGGCATCTTTTTATCCGGCCAGACGGTCCCTGCCGATTCGGAAACGGAAGATAGCCTGGAATATCGCGTCCAGGTGGAATCATCGCGTTTGTTAAGATCGACAATAAAATACGCTTCGAAATCAACCCCCGGGCCGCCGAGACGGCCGGGCTGAAAATCAGCTCACAGCTCCTGAATTTGGCGATTATTTCGGATGAAACCCGCGGAAAGCCGAACAAAATGTCGGCATCTTAATCAGCACCTCCCAAAATATTACTCCCGTTCAATAAGGATTCGCATTGCCATGAAGTTAAATGGAGAAAGATCCGAAAGGATACGACGGCGCCGGGTAACGGTTTTCAGAGCAGCATGGGGGATACTACTCCTTTTGCCACTGTCTTTCACGGAGACTGTCGCGGACGTAATCGCCCCCTCCTCAACCGAAACGGGGCAGCGCCGGGGAGCCATAACCCTAACCGAGCGGACACTCGAAGACTGTCTCGATGCGGCGTTGAAAAATAGCCATTCGAGGCCGGCATCCATGTTTGCGGTGGCCATGGCCGAAGCCCAGCACCGCCAGGCGCTCTCCGGCTATTGGCCGCAGGTGAATCTCCGGGGGGCCTATCATCGGATGGACGAAGCGCCCGATTTCATTTTTCCCGCCACCCGTTTCGGCATTCCCGCGCAGTCGATTTCCATCCCGGGTGGAACAGCTTTGGTCACCATCCCGGCGGGCGCTTTCGGAAACCCCATTCCATTACAGCTTCCGGTAACTTACCCCGGCCAGACCCTGAATACCCCGGCCCATGAGTTTCGGGTTTCCGAACAGCACATCAAGATGATGGACTCTGATTCCTTCATGGCAGCGCTGGATGCCAAATGGCTGCTCTTTGATGGCGGAATGCGCCAGGGGCTTCGGGAACAATCGGGGGGCTTTGTCGAGATGGCTCGGCAGGATTTCCGCCGCACCGACATGGAACTCATTGACAGCGTCAAACGATTCTATTATGGCGCTATACTGGCCAGACAACTCCATCAGCTCGGCAAGGACACGCTGGCCCGAATGGAGGCCACGATGAATCTCACGGAGACGATGTATAAAGAAGGCTCGGGAAAGGTGAAAAAAACCGATTTTCTCGATAACAAGGTGATGGTCGAATCCATTCGATCCGCCGTTGCACTACTGGAAAAAAATGAAGTGATGACCGAGGCCGCGCTGGCCAATACCATGGGATTGTCATGGCATGAGAGCGTCCGGCCGTCTGCATCCGAAATTCCCTTTACCCCCTTTTCCGGTGACCTCGAGAAGCTGGTCGGCTCCGCTTATCGATTCAGCCCCGACTGGTCCAGGCTCGAAGCCGGAATCCGGGCATTGGACGGCGCGGTACGGACGGCCAATAGCGGGCATTACCCGAAAATAGCCGTTACCGGCGAAATCCATAAATGGTGGAACGACTACGATAACGGCATGGCCACGGATACAAACAAGGAGGGCTGGAGCGTCGGTTTCGGAATCGAGATCCCCCTCTTCGACGGGTTTTTGACTCGCAACAGAGTAGCGGAAGCCCGATCCCGGGCCAACAAGGTTAAAGAGGAGCAATTTCTCCTCAAGGAGGGGATCGGCCTGCAAATTAAGGACATTTTTCTCGGCATGAGCGCCGCGCGAAAATCTCATCAGGCAACCCTTGACGCCATGACATCCGCGCAGGAGAACCGGGACCTGAACACCCGCGCTTACCAGAATGAACTGGTTGAAACCGAGAAAGTGATTCGCGCTCAATTAATGGAAGCCCTGATGTCGGCCCAGCATTATAAGATTCGCTACGATCACATCGCCCTCCAGTCACAACTGGAACTGGTGGTGGGAACCGAGGTCTTAAAGCAACTGGAAAAGCAATGATCGGAAAGGGTAACAATAAATTTGCCGGGTCGCCCGGATGCCGGCCCCTCCTTCAAATGGGGATGTTTTTCCTGCTGTTCCTGGCCCTGTCCCTGCCGGTTTCCGCCGAAACCCCGGTTCGGGAGCCCGAAGTGAGTGATAATGTCTTTCGGTTTGCTCTCTCGTCAAGGATGTTTTCCGAGGTCAGGATCGAAGATGCAAAGGCGGTCATGAAAGTATGGATACTCACGGTCGCCGGAAACCGCCGCATTCCCGTCGACCCGGAGCCGATCATTTTCGACAGTCTGGAGGAGATCATTCGGGCATCGCGGAATAACCTGGTGGACGGGTTTAACGTGACGACCGAAGAATGCTGGCGGCTGAGCAAGGAAGTCAAACTGAACAGTGTGGTCGTGGGCATCCATAACGATCAAATAACGGAAGAGTATGTCCTCCTTGTCCGCAGGGACAAAGGGATCGAGAGTATCGACACCCTTGGCGGGCGCAGCCTCAGAGTCCTGGTGAATCCCAGGATGAGTCTTGCCATGATCTGGCTTGACAGTCTCCTGCTCCGAAAAGGATCGAAACCCGCCGCAACGTATTGCAGCGGCGTTACGTCATCCAGCAAGCTCACGCAGGTGGTGCTGCCCGTTTTCTTCGGTCAGAGTGATGCCTGCCTGGTGACACGGCGGGGATTTCAAACGATGAGTGAACTCAACCCGCAGGTAGGCTCCCAATTGCACGTTTTAGCCTCCTCGCCGGAAGTGGTGCCGACCGTATTTGTTTTTCGATCCGACTACATCTCACCTTTCAGGGAAAAGATTCTGGTCGAAATGGGGAGATTGACGGCGACCCCCGCCGGGCAACAGATCCTGACACTCATTCAGGCCGATCGGGTCGAAGAACAACCGATGTCTTGCCTTACCGGCGCCTTTGACCTTCTCTCCACTCATCAGGAACTGATTTCGGCGACGGGGAGAAGCAAGGCCGGCGGCGGGAATCTCCTGAAAAACGAAACCAAACCGGGGAAAACGATAGGACGGTATCCGTGATTCGGCCGGTGGCGCGGAGAAGAGACACTCCATGAACAAGCAGGCGATACGATGAAGAAAAAAACGAGCATTACGTTCAGAACAGCCCTGCTGTCCTGGCTGGTAACCATCATCACCCTGTTAACCTTTGTCACGGTGATCATTCCCGAGCAGAAACGGGCGTTTCTTGAGAATTTGCACTCCAAGGCGTACGGCGTTGTCGTGTCGTTGCGGGACGTAACCGCCGGCGCCGTGGTGAATGCGGACTTCGGAACCGTGGTGGATCACTGCATGCGGATGCTTCAGGGAGACAATTCCCTCGACTATCTCGTCATCACGCGAAACGACGGGTTTTCGCTGATTCATGACCGGAATGGGTGGCGCCAGGAAGAGATGTTGCCCGAACACTGGCACCCCCGGAATCGTTTGGCCGGCAGTGGTATCGACATCATCCCCCTCTTCAAACGCCGGGTGTTTCATTACGACTACCCGTTCGACTACTCCGGTATCCAATGGGGCTGGATCCATGTGGGGTTATCCCTCGAAAGCTACGATCGAAATGTGGCCGCGGTTTACTCGCGGACCGGTTTTCTGGCCATTCTCTTTATGGTACTCAGTTTCATGGCCTCGGTTTTTTATGCGAAGCGGCTCGTCAAACCCATCCTGAATCTTCAATCCGTCGTCCGCGGAATCGCCGAAGGCAACTTGTCGGCGCGGGTTTCAATCGAAGGCGGGGATGAATTGGCGAGCCTTGCCGCTTCGGTCAATACCATGACGGAAGCGCTCCTGAAAAGAGATAAGAGCCTGCAAAGCATCCGCTTTGCCGCACAGCGGTTTTTAAGCACCATGGACTGGAAAGGGGTTATCGACGAGGTCCTGGAAATGATCGGCGAAGCGGCGTGGGTGAACCGGGTATATGTATTTGAAAACCATTTTGACGAGAAAAATCGCCTGATGTGCTCACCGCGCTGTAAATGGGTCTCTCTCCACACCGAAGCGAAACTCCATACCCAGAAATGGCAGGGGTTTGTATGGTATGGCGCCGGTTACGACCGCTGGGCGGAGCTTTTGAGGCGCGGGGAGATGGTCCTGGGAAGCATTCGGGAACTGGACCCGGCGGGACGCGGGCGTCTTGCATCCCAGGGCATCAAGTCCCTCATGCTCTCGCCGATCCAGGTCGATGACGCGTGGTGGGGAATTATAGGCCTTGATGAATGTGAGAATGAGCGCGAGTGGACCGATGCCGAGCAAGACAGCCTGCGCGCAATTGCCGATATGCTGGGTACCGCCATCGGAAAACAGCGGACCCGGGAAGCGCTGTTGTACGCCAAGGAAGCGGCGGAGGCCGCCAGTCAGGCCAAAACACAATTTCTGGCCAATATGAGCCACGAGATTCGGACCCCTATGAACGGGGTGATCGGTATGATCGACATCCTCCTTCATACCCCGCTTTCGGATCAACAACTCCGTTATGCCCATACCGCACGGAGTTCCGGTGAAGCGCTGCTCGGTATCATCAATGACGTTCTCGATCTGTCGAAAATTGAGGCTGGAAAGCTCAAATTGGAGGAGATCGGTTTCAACCCGAATCAGACAGTGGAAGAAGTCATTGCGTTACTGGCCGGTCCGGCCCGGCAAAAAGCGCTGGAACTGACTTTTTCAGTGGCACCCGATGTGCCGCGGTTTGTGACGGGTGATCCGGGACGATTACGGCAAGTTCTGCTCAACATAGTAAGTAATGCCATTAAATTCACTGAACTGGGGGGTGTAGTGGTCCGGTTGTCTCAGACCGCGCAAGACAATGAATCCGTCTGTTTTCGATTTGAGGTTCAGGATACCGGCGTGGGCATCCCGGTTGACGCCCAGGCTGCCATATTCGAACCCTTTCTTCAGGCGGATGGCTCCACAACTCGCAAATACGGCGGAACCGGGTTGGGCTTGGCCATCACCAGACAACTCGTGGA
The DNA here is from genome assembly GCA_043797445.1 of Pseudomonadota bacterium. Taxonomy (GTDB): domain Bacteria; phylum Desulfobacterota; class Desulfobacteria; order Desulfobacterales; family JAFDDL01; genus JAZDPP01. Next base: position 63,369 of record JAZDPP010000005.1, on the reverse strand, counting down.
GATGATGGAAGGAGAAATCGGTGTTGTCAGTTCCGCCGGTAACGGATCCACCTTTTGGTTCACGATCGTTGTACGCAAATCCGCAACGCATGACGCGGGTTCCCTATTTGACGATAAAATCCAAGCGAAGTCAAAATGGTATGCCCGGATATTAATTGCCGAAGATAATCATACCAATCAGCAAGTGGTCGCCGGCATGCTGGATATCCTCGACTGTAAGGCGGATGTGGTCGCCAACGGCCATGAGGCGATAGCGGCCCTGTCGCGACACCCGTATGATCTGATTCTCATGGATTGCCAGATGCCGGAAATGGACGGCTTCGAGGCAACCCGGGCGATACGGCGGGAAGAAGCCAGGTCGGGTTCAAGGCCTATGACGGTTATCATAGCCTTAACCGCCAATGCCATGGAAGGTGACCGGGAGCGCTGCCTCGCGGCGGGCATGAATGACTACCTGGGGAAACCCTTTACAATTGAACAGTTGCGTCGCCTCCTGGAACAATGGCTCCCCGGGGCGGCGCCGGGTGCGCCCCCCCGGGAAGACGGCGGTAATGCGAAAAATACCACTACCGGCTCCCCTGCACATCCTTCTGAAACCCTGGTCCGTTCGGAGGAAAAGGAGGCTAAGGAAAACGTTCCTTCACGGAACAAACCCGCACCCGGAAAAATTACCCAACTTCACGGACGGGTTCTCGTTGCCGATGACAACCAGGTTATTCGGGAAGTGGCTGAGAAAATCCTGAGAAAATTCGGCTGTGAGGTCAATATTGTTGCAAATGGCCGGGAAGCGTTGGCGTCGATGGCGCAGCGACAGTACGATCTCGTTTTGATGGACTGCCAGATGCCCGAAATGGATGGCTATGAGGCCACCAGGGCGATAAGAGAATCGGAGGCTGCGAAAGCTGTAAACGTCCACGTTCCCATCATCGCCATGACAGGGGGGGGGGCGTTGAACTGTCGGGAAAAGTCTTTAGCCGTCGGCATGGATGATCAGTTGGATAAACCCTTCAACCTGGAGCAATTTCGGAGCATCCTCGAACGCTGGCTTCTCAAAGAGCCTTCGGCCGATTCTTTTTCCTCGATTCACGGCAGGGATGAAGCTGTTATCGAATCGACGCCTGCCGTATCGGATTCGTGCGTCAATGCGTCCCCGGCCGTCTCAAACCTCGGAGCGTGCCTGGATCACAACGCCCTGAACAGCCTTCGCGATCTCGAAGCGCTGGGATCCAACCATCTATTAAGCGGCTTGATCGGGACTTATCTGACGGACAGCCCGGTGATGCTTGAGTGCCTCCGGAATGCTGTCGAGTGTCAGGATCTTGAATCGGCGCATCGTGTCGCCCATACTCTAAAATCCAGCAGCGCCGTCCTCGGGGCGACCCGTCTGGCGGCCCTGTGCATCCGGATGGAAACCATGGCGGGAAAAGAAACTCCGGATGCGGTCGAAGAGATCCTTCCGGATATATTGGAAGAATTCGAGAGTGTCCGGGAAGCGTTACTGCGGGAAATCTGATTCACTTATTCAGCTTCAGGGTAAAACTCACCTGCCGGTTTTAGCGCCACACAAAAAAAATCCCGCCCCCAATCTACTCCCTTTTGAGCGTCTTCCATGCCCCAATCAGCTCATCCCGGGTAATGATGGCCGAGACATCGGGCACCTGCTCGCGAATATTCTCCAGCCCCCCTTCCTGCCGGTCCACCAAAACCACCACCTTGACCACGATGAGTCCTTCGGAACGGGCCCGTTCAACGGCTTTAAGGGTGGAGCCGCCCGTGGTCGCGACATCGTCGATCACCACGACTCGCTGCCCCGGTGAGAGATCTCCCTCGATCCACTTGACGATGCCATGATCTTTTTGATCTTTTCGAATCGAAAAAGCCGACATGGGTTCTTTTTGAAGCCCCGAAACAAAAGCGGTTGCCATGGCCACGGGGTCGGCCCCGAACGTCAGGCCGCCGACACCGTCAACACCGAGCCCGCGGATGGCGTCAAACACCAGATGCCCGATCAGATACATTCCCCGCGGGTCCATGGCGGTGGGTTTGCAGTTCACATAGAACCGGCTCATCTTACCCGATACCAGTTTGAATACCGGTTCTTCACTGTACTTAAACGATTTTTTGCAAAGCAGTTCGATCAACTCCTGTTTCATTGCCATCCCCCCATCCCCATCAAAAGCCGCCCCATTTTGATTAAAAAAACCATTTCTTAAAAGATTCCTTTCCGGCAAAATTTAAGAAATGGTTGATTTTAAAGCTGTAATCATATAAAAAGCCCCCACCGAACTGGAAGAAGCCATTCTTGTCGGTTTCAGTGGAGGCTTTGAGCAGGGAAAACCGATGAAGGCACTCCCTGTGCTCGACGTCGGTTTTCCTATCAGGTAACCCGTGACAGGTCAACACCGAACCGGGAACGGAGCAGGCTAAGGGATGAGGGAATTGTGAGCACGAAAAAACAGAGTTTACTCATTCAAATGTTTCATGTTCATAAAACCTATGGCAGCAAAAATGCGCTGGTCGATCTGAATCTCGATGTGTATAAAAATGACTTTCTCTTCATCACCGGTCCCAGCGGCGCCGGAAAAACCACCCTGTTGAAACTCCTGTACCTGGCCGAACCGGTAACGGACGGACAGGTTCTGGTGGACGGGATGAATCTCGCCCGCATATCCAAAAAAAAAATTCCCTATGTCCGGCGAATGTTCGGGATCATCTTTCAGGATTACAAGCTCATCCCCACCAATACCATTTTTGAAAACGTGGCGCTGGTATTGGAAGTGGCCGGCAGCGACAAGCGAACGATCCATAAAAGAGTAAATCATGTGCTGCGAACGGTCGGCATGGAAGACAGAAAGCAAGCCTTTCCGCCAAGCCTCTCCGGCGGAGAGCAGCAACGGGTAGCCGTCGCCCGGGCCATCGTGGGCAATCCCAAAATCATCCTGGCGGACGAGCCCACCGGAAGCCTCGATGCAGAATCCGCTGACATTATTTTCAACCTGCTGGAGCAATTCCATGCGCGAGGCGGTACGGTCCTTGTGGCAACCCACGATGCATTGCTCTTACAAAAAGCGGGCCCGCGGATTATCCGGCTTAAAGCCGGAACCCGGCTGCAGGAGTGATCCATGGGAGTTAACGCTTTAACGCTGTTTTTCAAACGCGCCCTGCAGGATATTCTACGGCACCGGTTATTAAATGCGGTCACCATTATCACCATCGCCCTGTCCGTTTTGATTGTCAGCGCTTTCGGGCTGTTGTTCATCAATGTCGAAGATGTTGTCCGCTCATGGGAAAAGGGCGTGCGAATGATGGTCTATCTGAAACCGGATACCAGCGAGGCCATGCGAAAAGACGTTGAGGGGAAGATCCTTCAGCTGCCCGGCGTGCTGGAAATTCGCTTTACCTCCAAGGAAGAGGCTCTTGAAACACTTAAATCACAGATGATCCACCAAAAATCTTTACTGGAAGGGCTTCGGGGAAACCCGCTTCCGGATGCCCTGGAAATTCGATTGATTTCCATTTCGGAAAAAGATCGGGATGTTGAATCCATGGCCACTCAAATCCAAGCCATTCCCGGCATCGAAGAGGTGGAATACGGCCGGCAATGGATCGGAAAAGTCATTTACTTTTTCCAGCTCTTCCGGCTGGCCGGTCTTGCCATGGGGGGACTGTTTTTAATGGCGACCGTATCCATCGTTGCCAACACGATTCGGTTGCTTCTCTACTCACGGCAGACGGAAATAGATATCATGCGGTTGGTTGGCGCCACGGACCGTTTCATAAAAGCGCCCTTTTATATTGAAGGCCTGATCCAGGGATTTCTGGGAGCCCTTGTGGGATTATCGGTTCTGGCCGCTGTATATTTCTTTATCTCCTCCAATATGCTGCAGGGCTTTTCCGCTGTTTTCTTTACCATGCGTTTTTTTTCTTCCGGTACGCTTCTGGCAGCGGTTGCCTGCAGCATGCTGGTCGGGTGGATCGGGTGTTTTCTTTCATTAAAACAATTTTTAAAAACATAGGCGGCTTTCTCTTGATGCTGCTGCTGGCCGCCGTTTCGCCGGCCGGCGCCACGAAACCGGCCGACCTCATTGGCACGGTTACCGCCACCGCTTTGCAGTTGCGCGTCTCGCCCGGCAGCACCGCCCCTTCCATCAGGACGCTCCCAAAGGATACCCAGGTTCGAATACTTCATTCGGAAAAAAACTGGCTGAAAATCGAGCATGAGGGAGTAACCGGGTTCGTTTCCCGCGAATACATAAAAAATAAAAAAATGGAAACCGGACCGCCGGCAGGGGCGCCGGCGCTCAACGCGCTGACGCAAAAAGCCAAGCGTATTGATTCGAAACTTGGCCAAAAGCAAAAAGAAGTCGAAACCTTTACGGATCAGGAGAAGAAGACAATTGAGACCCTGGATGCCATCGAGTCGAGCCTGAATACGGCGGAGAAAAAAAACCGGGCGTTCGAAAAGGAAGTGTCAGCGCTGACCACCGAACTCAAAAAAACTGAATCGGATTTCAACGTGCTGGATAACGAGGTGAAAGACCTGGAAATTTACGCTTCCAGCCGGCTAATATCCTTATACAAACTCAGCCGGACGGGAACCCTGCCCCTGATGGTCTCGGCCGAATCGCTGTATGAACTGCTCGGAATGAAAAAAAGCCTTCAGCGGCTGCTGGCCCATGACGAGTCGGTCTGGAAAATCCTTTCCCTGAAACGCACAGCGGTTGGCGCGGCCCAAAAAGATCTTCAACTCAAGCGCCGGACCCACCAGGCAAAGGTTGAAGAGCTGGAAGGCGAAATCCGGAGTCTTTCCCGGCGAAGGGCGGAACGCACCGCCCTGCTTGCCGGGATTCAAGGGAAAAAGGCCCTTGCCCTTGCAGCCGTCGCTTCCCTGAAAGAAGCTGCTGACGCGCTGGACCGCCAAATTCTCGAAGCCACCCGTCAGCCCCCGGAGCCACCTCCGCCCCCCCCCGAACCACGGCCAGCCCCCCCTGAACCACGGCCAACCGGTGAACCACTGCCAACCGGTGAGCCTCGGCCGGCGCCTGAACCGCAGAAAACTACCGAGCCATCCGGACCCCCGGAACCATCACAACCTTCGGAACCGCCGGCCCGGAATCGAGTTGCAGACGAATTTAAAGGGTTGCTAAACATGCCTGTTAACGGTACAATTACATCTTTTTTCGGGTCCTATACGCTCCCCCATGTCAATATGCCCGGGTTCAAAAGCGGCATTGATATTCAGGCGCCGCTCGGGGCCCCGATTCGGGCCGTCAAAGGGGGAACCACACTTTTTGCCGGCTGGTTTAAAGGATATGGAAACATGGTGATCCTTGACCATGGCGATAATTATTGCACGGTGTATACCCACGCTCAGGAGTTGTTTAAGAAAAAGGGAGAAACTGTCAATCCGGGAGAAGTAATTGGAACTGTCGGCGACACATGCTCTCTTGACGGACCCAAACTTCATTTTGAAATTCGACATCACGGGAAACCGGTTGATCCGCTCAAATGGATAGAGAAAAGGAGTCAAAACTAAGATGATAAAATTCAAAAGCGGCAAATTATGGGGAATCATGGTCCTGGCCGTCATCCTCTGGACCATCGGAACGGGCTTTGATAAGAATCTTTCCGCCGACAACGAAGCCGCATATAAAAGTTTGAAGACGTTCACGGACGTCCTTGATTTTATAGAAAAGCAGTATGTTGACAAAGTCGATACCGGGAAGCTGATTGAAAAAGCCATTCAGGGAATGGTTCAGAGCCTGGACCCCCATTCCGCTTTTTTGCCTCCCGAAGCGTTTGATGAGCTTAAAGAAGACACCACGGGTGAATTCGGCGGCATCGGTATTGAAATCACCATGCAAAAAGGAATCATCACCGTCATTTCCCCCATTGAAGGCACTCCCGCCTACGAGGCCGGCATAAAATCCGGAGACAGTATCATCAAGGTTGACGGTCATTCAACCCAAGACATGATGCTCTGGGAAGCGGTGAAAAAAATGCGGGGCCCCAAGGGAACTCCGGTCGTCATCACCGTGTTTCGAAAAGGGGAACCCGAACCCATTGAATTCAAACTGATCCGTGCGATCATTCCCATTGACAGCGTCCGGTCCGCGGCACTTAAACCCGGTTACGGTTATATCTGGATCACCAGCTTCCGGCAGAACACCACAGAGGAACTGGAAAAGGCGCTCCAGGTGCTTGAATCCGGGGATACGCCACTTAAGGGACTCGTAATGGACCTGCGCTACAATCCCGGCGGCCTCCTGGACCAGTCGGTGATGGTGTCCGATCTTTTTCTTGAAAAGGGCCTCATTGTATCCATAAAAGGCAGATCGGAAGCGGGAAAGGAATTCAAGGCGCACTCCAACAAGGTGAAACGCGATTACCCCATGGTCGTTCTGGTCAATGGCGGCAGCGCCAGCGCCTCCGAGATTGTCGCCGGCGCGTTGCAGGACCACAAACGCGCCTTGATACTGGGCACCACCTCTTTTGGCAAAGGCTCGGTTCAGACTGTCGAAAGATTACCCGACGGTTACGGACTCAAACTCACCATTGCGCGATATTACACCCCCAACGGCCGGGCAATTCAAGCCCAGGGGATTACACCGGATATCGAAATCAAGCAGGAAATCGTAACCCCGAAGGAACCAACGGACAAACAACGCATGCTTCTGAAAGAAAAGGATTTAAGAAACCATCTGGAACCGGAGGGGGGGGAATCCACGGAAGAATTGGAACAGGAGCCGGAAATAGTCCCGCCCGCGGAGAATAAGAACCCGCAACCGGAAGCTACTCAACCGGACGCCACGCCCGAAAAACCCTTGCGAAAAATTGGCCCCCTTCGGGTTAAAACCCTGGATGACGACCTGCAGGTCATGCGGGCGCTTGAGATTCTGGTGGGGTATCATATTTTTAAAGGAATGAACGGATAGTTTTCCAATGCCGGCTGCGCCTGGCGCGCTAAAGACCGCTCCAGGCGCTTTTCCAACTGATCACCCAAAAGACCAACGCCCCAATGCAAAAAAAAATGAGCCGGAAACCGACCGGCAAGAAAACTCGTTCCTCCGCGTCATCAAAGTCCAATGTGAATCGTTTTCTACTGGTAGTTACCCTGTTGATATTTGTGGTCACAGCCGCTGCCATTGCCGCCCATTTTCTGATCCCCCGGAGAAAAGCGCCTTTACCCGAAAAACCGGCGGCAAAAGCAATCGCAACGGCACCTCATTATGAAATATTTCCAAAGGAACCCTCGCGTCGAATCCCCCCGGTATCCCCGTCCCCCCCTTCGAAAATTCTCCCCAGGGCATTGCCGAAACCGGAAATTCCCCCCACGGCGTTGCCGAAACCGGAAATTCTCCCCGGCGCATTGCCGAAAGTCGCCATTATCATAGATGATATGGGCTTTGATCAGATCATGACACGCAAATTCATCGAGCTGGACGCGGTTCTCACCTATTCCATCCTCCCCTTCAGTCCGCTGCAAGCGGAAATTCAGGAGGCCGCAACAAAAAAACGGCTGGATACCATGCTTCATCTTCCCATGGAACCGATCGAATATCCGACCATCAATCCCGGGCGGGGGGCCTTGCTGACGACCATGTCCCCGGATGAATTAATCGACCAGTTGAAAAAAAACCTCCGCGCGGTTCCGGGTATCGTCGGTGTCAACAATCATATGGGGTCAAAAATGACGGAGGTATCCGATCAGTTGAACCAGATTTTTTCGGTGCTGAAAAAGGAGGGCGTGTTTTTTATTGACAGCCGGACTTCACCGGCGAGCCTGTGCCGCCCCGCCGCCCGCCTGTTTCGGATTCCCTTTGGCGAACGGGATATCTTTCTGGATCATATTCAGAAACCGGAGATTATCAGAGAGCAGATTCTCCAGCTGATCCGGGTAGCCATCGAAAGAGGAGAAGCCATCGGCATCGGGCACCCCCACAGCGTCACCTATGATGTGCTTCTGGAGATGCTCCCCGGGATAATAAGAAAAGTGAAGCTGGTACCGGCTTCAGAGGTAGTTCATTTGCAGAGTTAATGCGGGTGTTACCGCACTTCCGCGCGATTTTTTCCGGCGATCGCTACCCAGCCTTCTTCCGATCGCACGGTCAAAATCTCAAATCCGACTAGTTTCATTTTATCAACCACGATATCCCGGTTTTCTTCAATGATACCGGAGCAGATAAAAATACCCTTCGGGGCAAGCACTTGGGGAATCTGATCCAGCAGAACCAAAATCACTTCAGAGAGAATATTGGCCACGACCAGGTCATATCGGCGATGAACTCCCTCGGCAAGATCACCGGCCACGGCTTGGAAACAGCCCGGGTCCAGCTGGTTTCTTTTCAAATTCTCGCGGGCCACCGATACCGCGACGGAATCATTGTCGATTCCCAAAGCCTCTCCGGCCCCCAGCTTTCCGGCGGCAATCAGCAGAATTCCGGACCCGGTGCCGATATCGAGAACCGTATCCTCTTTTTTCAGGTAAGTCTCAATAAGACGCACGCAAAGCGAGGTGGTTGCGTGGGTTCCGGTGCCAAAGGCCATTCCCGGGTCGAGCAAAATAATAATTTCTTCCGGATTGGGAGAATAGGTGCGCCAGGTGGGCTTGATCACAATATGCTTGCTGATTTTTTGAGGCCAGAAAAATGCCTTCCAGGATTCGGCCCAATCCTCTTCGTCCAGGTCTTTGTAGAGGATTTGGGTAGTAATTCCATAAGAGGGGGTTATTTTTAAGAGACGTGATTCCAGTTCCTGGCAAATTTGTGCCGCCCCGGCGTTTTTAGGGACGTAACCGATAACGGCATCCGGACGGAAGGATTGCTCTGGAAGGCCGGGAGCCCACCCCTCCGCCGGCGCTTCATCCGGACCTTCGAAAACAACGCCCTTCACCCCTGAATCATAGAAGATATTGGCAATGATTTCCCTTGCCAGAGATCGCGTGGGCGATTCAAAACAAACCTTTGTTTCAATCCATTTCATAGTCGCAGGAACCCGCCGAAAAACAGCATCATGAAAAATCCGGAAGCGCCGGCTCCGAGAGCAGCGCCTGAACGGTTTGGCTGAATTTCACTCCGATCCCATGGGCAGAAACACGAACCACCTCTCCGCTGACCTGGATGAAGCGCTGATGACCCGGCAGGGGCAAGGTGATGCTAAGGGTCTGGCCGAAAACGAAGTGGGCGCTCGTTTCGATAAACACTCCACCGGCGCTGATATCCTGAATAAAATCCTCGTAGGCTTCCCCCCGGGCGGCATAGTTGACTGCCATGGAAAGTGGGGTCCGGGGGCAAATCCTTTTCTCGTGATAGCTATGCTTCCCTTCTTCAAACGAAGTCATAAGCAAAAATCCTTTTAAATGTTAATCCGGTTGGTCCAAACATTCGGAGACAAAAACACTGTCCCATGGCCAACAGGTATTTTACTTTCTATATGATAGGGCCTGTCGCAATGTCAAACCGGAAAGGAGGATTATTTCTTTTTCGGCGCGAATCTGAGAAACACACGGTAATTTCCCGAATCGATATCCGGTGGAATATGATATCCTTCCGGCACCAGCAGCACCATCACGCGCCCAGCCGCCGGATCATAAGCAGGCTGACCGTTTCGCCGCTCCACCCGCCCCGCCCCTGGCCCGGCCGGGCGTCTTCGGGGAGGACGAACATTGAGCACCCGGGCTTCAATCATATTTCCGCCGGCTTCTATTTTTTTTCCGGGGGAGCCGACCGAGCGGGCCGCCCCGATTACGATTTCCATACGACACCTCCGATATTGAAATTATCACGCAGGTATTATATCGACCCGCGATTCTTTTTCTTGAGCAAAAGGGAAATACGCGGCGGGGATTCATGTGACAATCAGAATAGCCGCGGAAACACGAATAGATAACGGTAAAAGCCTTCAGTTATCAATTCGTAAGGGATAGCTGGGGTAACAGCGGGTTAAAATACCCATGCCGAATGCGGGGATACCGGCTTTTCACGTGATCCACCAACAGCTTCATGCCGATGGGCTCTCCGTGATTTTCTACTGACGCCATCACCTGCCAGTAGCGCAGGGGATCAAAATTCAGGTTTCGCCACTGAATCTGGGAAATCGGGTATGTTTCCAGAAACTGCATGAGCGCGGTTTTCTCTTCGGGCGTGTCCGTAAAGCCGGCCATGTTCAGATAGTTGATAGCGGCATGCCGTCCCCGCTCAATTCCCAGTTGGATGCTTCGAAGCACATCCGAAAACGAATACCCTCTTGGCCTGAAATACGCGGCATAACAGGTTTCCCGGACACTGTTGAGACTGACCCGGATACTGTCCAATCCGGCATCGAAAAGCCTTTCCAGTACATCCGGTAAGCTGCCGTTGGTATTCATATTAATGATGCCGTGCTTTGTCCTGGAGCGGATTTCGAGGATCGCCGGTTCAATCACCTCCGCCGCCAGCAAGGGATCCCCCTCGCATCCCTGGCCGAAACTCACCACACCGTTTTTCACCTTGGCAAGATGGACGAGCGCAATCTCGGCAATTTCCCGGGCCGATGGCATGAAAGTGATTCTGTCCTGACAATGAGAAATCGTGTCGGCGCTTTGAAGAGAAAGGCAACCGAGGCACCGAGCATTACAAAGAGGTGAGGTGGGAAGCGGCGCTTCGCAACGTCCGATAAAAAAATTTTTGGCTGCCGGACACCCATAGGTAAGGGCGCATTTTTCGAGGTGTTGTCGCAATCGGTTTTGGGGCAAGTCCTTTTGCAGCGTCCGAATGCCCCGGCGCACCGTTTCCAGCGGCATCAGGCGAAGATCCTGACGCCGTTCCCGGTCAATTTGAAATACAGCACTTCGAAATCCGCCACGGTGCCATCCCACCGCGCCATAGGCAAATAGGGGAAGCGGTTTGGCATTCGCCACTTCCTCAAAAGCCGGGGCAAAGGTATGCACATACCCCGGCGAGTTAAAACCGGCGACCGGCAAAATCCGTTCTCCGGGCTGATACGGGTTTTCCGAAACCGGACGCTGTCTTCCGGTTGCCAAATCGAGCAATACGGGCACTCGATCGGGAAGGAACATCAACTCACCGCCGTGGGGCATGGGAAGGGTCTGCTCAGCACTCAGCGGGGACATCACGGTACCGGCCATGCCGACAGCGCCATAGCCTTTGAGCTCAATGATATTTCCTTTCGAATCGGCAACAAGTGCCGTGAGAATCCCCTCGGAAGGTTTGTTTTCGGTTCGCCGAGCTCGTTTCCTCATTTTTCCCCGGTACCGACCTCGGGCAATTTCAACATGATCCGGCAGTCCGCCACGGTGGCTCCACGTCCTTTCTCGTGAAGGAGCAGCGGGTTAATATCCAGCTCCTGAATCTCGGGATGATTAACCACCATGTCCGATAAGCAGACCAGCAGCTTTTCCAGCGCCTCGAGATCCGCCTCCGGCCGCCCGCGGAATCCTTTAAAAAGTTTATAGCCTTTAATTTCACCGATCATCCGGCGGGCTTCATTGCGTCCGATGGGTGCGAGCCTGAACACCACATCCTGAAATATTTCGACGAAAATCCCCCCGATTCCGAACATCAGAAGGGGGCCGAAAATCGGATATCGCGTCATACCGATGATGGTTTCCTCGCCCTTGGGCGCAAATTTCTGTATCAGCACCCCATCGATGCGGGCAGCCGGATCATAAGCCCCGGCATTGGCGGTAATGTCTTTAAAGGCCTGCCGCACCGCCCCCTCATTGGCCGGCCCCACCATGACACCGCCGGCATCCGATTTATGAACGATCTGTGACGAGACAATTTTCATTACCACGGGATATCCGATTTTTTCCGCGGCAACGACCGCCTCGTCCTCCGTTGTCGCCAAGTGTGTCGGTAAGACGTTAAACCCATAGCAGGCCAAAAGATCGAGCCCGCCCACCTCGCCCAGATAGGTTTTTTGGGCGGAAAGAGCGTTCCGAATAATCCCGTTGGCGCATTCGACGTCGTGATCCAGCTTAAGGGGCGCCAGAATCTGACGGTTCATCCACTGGGAATACCGGTAGAGCGCGCTAAACGCCTTGGCGGCATTTTCGGGGAATTTAAATACGGGAATCCCATGCGCCTGCAAATACTTTGCCCCCGCCGATACATCGACAATTCCCATGAAACAGCACAGCACCGGCTTGTGGGAACGCCGGGCAATCCGCGCAATGGCCTCCGCCGTCGCAAGGGCCTTGGTCATGGACTGAGGCGTCAGTATCACGAGCGCCCCATCCACTCCCTGATCCTTGATGACCGCGTCCAGGGCATTCTCATATCGATCCGGCGCCGCGTCCCCAATCACATCCACCGGATTCTGGAGATTGGCGGTCTCCGGAAGATGACTGGCAAGCGCCTGAAGGGTCTCCTCCTCAAACCGGGCCAGCTTGAGACCGGTGGAAACCGTCATATCCGTCGCCACAATTCCGGGTCCGCCCGCATTGGTAACGATGGCGACCCGATTACCGTGGGGAACCTTTCGACGGCGCTTTCCCAGAGCGCTTTCATTTCTATAGGAAAAGGCCGTGGCGAAATCGAATAACTCATCGATGGTATCCACCCGGATGATGCCGGACTGCTTAAAGATGGCATTATAGACGGCATCCGTTCCGGCCAGAGAACCGGTATGAGATGCGGCGGCCATGGCCCCTTCACTCGTTCGACCCGATTTTATGACCAGAACCGGCGTGGGCCGTACGTCCCCGGAGGTAATTTCTTTAACTGCCTGAATAAATTCCGCTCCCCGCCGCAGTTCCTCCAGGTAAATCATAATGACTTCGGTATCCGCATCCATATGGAGATAATGGAGGAGATCCAGCTCATCCACGTCCGCCTTGTTGCCGATGGAAATGAATTTGGAAAAACCGAATTCCCGGTCGGCCGCAAAATCGAGTACCGCGGTGCAAAGAGCGCCACTTTGTGAAATAAAAGAAACATTTCCCGCTTGAGGCATTCGGGAGGAAAAACTCGCATTGAGTCTGACCGAGTCGGTGGGATTGATCACGCCGAGGCAATTGGGGCCCACCACCCGCACACCGGCATCCCGGCACAGAGATACGATCCTGTTTTCAATTTCGAGGCCTTCGGCACCCACCTCTCTAAAGCCCGCCGAAACGATGACAATTCCTTTGACGCCCTTTTGAATGGCGTCTTCCACGGCGGCCTGCGCGGCCCGGGGGGGCAGAATGATCATGGCCAGATCGACCGAATCCGGAATATCGAGGATACGCGGATACGCCCTTACACTGAGAATGGATTTGGCCTTGGGGTTCACCGGATACAGGGTCCCCGTATATCCGCCTCTTAAAATATTTTCAAAAATATCGTGCCCGACTTTCCCCGGAGTGCCCGAAGCACCGATGACGGCAACGGATTGCGGAGAAAAAATAGCATCCAGACTGTTCATGGTCTATTCCTTATCATTTTTAATTTTCAAGGCGATTTCGTATATTTTTTTTCTGGAAATTCCCAAAAGAGCGGAGAGTTCTCTCGATACATCCGTCAAACTGCCACCGCCGGCCATGCCCGCCGCAATTTTGTGACGAAGTTCCTGGGAATCAGCCGCAATAGCGGGAAGCTCGCCTTCCTCCTTGCCGGCAACCAGGAGCGTGCATTCACCTTTTATAGCGGAACGGCTTGATAGCGCTTCCAAAATATCAGAGACAGCGCCCCGCAAAAACTCCTCATGGAGCTTTGTCATCTCCCGGCCCAGCACCGCGTTGCGATTCCCGAGAGTCTCTTTGATTTCCGCCAGAAAGGCGGTAATCCGTTTTGGAGATTCATAAAAAATGAGTGTCCGCTCCTCACCGGCAAGCGATTGAAGCTGTTGTATCCGTTTTGCGGTTTTCTTCGCCGGAAACCCCACAAATATGAAGGAATCGGTGGGAAGCCCTCCCACGCTGAGGGCGGTAATGGCGGCGGAAACCCCCGGCACCGGCACCACCTGAATGCCGCTCTCCACAGCCGCCTTGACAAGCCGGTATCCCGGATCGGACACCGCGGGCGTTCCGGCATCGGTGACAAGCGCAAGAGATTCACCCGACACCAGTTGATTTATCAGGGCCGGCGTTTTAATACGTTCATTATGTTCATGATAGGAAATAAGCCGCGTGGTGACGCCATGATGGGAAAGAAACCGGCCCGTATGACGGGTGTCTTCGGCGGCGATACCGTCGACCCGATTCAGGATTTTAAGCGCCCGAAGCGTGATATCCTCCTGGTTGCCGATGGGAGTGGCAACGACATAGAGCACTCCGGAATCACCATCGGCGCCGGAATCAGGGGTAGGAGAGGTCAAAGGCATTTTTAATAATCTCTATGTCCCACTGCCCCGGACGATGCGCCATAATGGACACCACATCAAACCGGGCTTTTTGACGCTGCAGGTTGGCGGTTTTGAGATAGTAAAGCGCCAACATGGATAATTTCCGCTTTTTCTGGGCAGTAATAGCCCATTTCGGACTGCCGAAGCGATCCGATCGCCTGGCCTTTACCTCTGCAAAAACGAGTGTGTCCTTGTCTTTAGCAATAATATCGATTTCCCCGAGCGGCGTGCGATAGTTGCTTGCCAGAATCTGATATCCGTTTTTCTTTAAGTGTTCGAGGGCCACGGCCTCACCGCTTTGACCCAATAACCGAGGCGGGTTTATCATGCAGGTCTCCTTCAGCGGCACGGTGGAAGAATGATGCCATGCAAATGCAACGTCAAAATCGGACGGTTTGTATGACCGCGGCCGAAAAACTATAGGTATTCTTTAACGCCCTTAAAACTTCTTCGATGAATCGGGCAAGCCCCGAATACCCGAATCGCCTCTCGGTGATCCCGGGTCGGATACCCTTTATGCCGCAAAAACCCATACTGCGGGTAGGCATCATGATAGGTTTCCATGAGTCGATCCCGCGTAACTTTTGCAATGATCGACGCGGCCGCAATGGAAACACTGCGGGCATCGCCCTTTGGCAGCAACTCCTGGGGTAAATCTGTTGTGATGGGAAACGGTCCGTCGATCAGGAGATAGTCAGGCCGAAGGGGCAACCGGGCGACGGCCCTATCCATCGCCAGGAGGGAAGCCCGCAGAATATTGAGCTCATCAATTTTAGCTTCATGGACGATGCCGACGCCCACCGCGACAGCGCCGTCAAAGATCACATCGTATAAAAAAGCCCGCTTTTTGGGCGTCAGCTTTTTTGAATCATCAATTCCCGTGGTATTAAAACCAGGGGGCAGAATAACCGCCGATGCCACCACCGGACCCGCGAGGGGACCCCGGCCGGCCTCATCGATACCGGCAATCAACCGATAGCCGCGATTCCGGGCTTCCTCTTCGTGAATCCAGTGGTTCGCATTCATCCCGTTATATTGATGTCAGAAGGTGCGACGCTCTTTGATGCGAGCCGCTTTTCCTCTGAGATTTCTCAGATAGTAAATCTTCGCGCGACGGACCCGGCCTTTTGTAATAACCTCGATTTCATTGATAGCCGGTGAGTGGAGCGGAAAAATTCTCTCAACCCCCACTCCGTAAGAAACCTTGCGAACCGTAAAGGTTTCCGTGGCCGAACCGCCCTTCATACTGATCACAACCCCTTGGAAAGTCTGGATTCTCTCTTTCTCGCCTTCCTTGATCTTGACATGAACCTTAACGGTGTCCCCCGGGCCGAACGCCGGCAGGTCAAGGCGAATCATTTCTCGTTCCAACTGCTTAATCGTTTCCATCTCTATTCCCCCAATTCCTCGGATTTTATGCTTAGAATTTTCCCATTCTCAGCAACCTGTCAGCCGGTCCAATATAATGGCCGCGGCGGATCGAACGGACAAATGATTATAATCAACCGGCCCGTTTACCGGCTGAAGAAAATAATCAGCGTCACCCATTACCTTATCGGAAAGCCCCCAGCCTGTCCCAAATACCAGCAAATAGGGCTCTCCGGTCTGAATCATTTCCCGGAACCGCACAAAGTCGATGCTTCCGGAGCGCTTTTTCGCGCTGGTTACGACAATCCCGGGATTTCCCCCCCCCAGTCCGCCGATATGCCCCACAACCCCGGAAAGTGATTCCTCGATACGAATCAGCGACAAGGCCTCCCGGCGCTTAGGATTGTGCCGGCCACCGAGACCTTCCGTCCAATGGGACACGATGGTTTCCACCAGTCTTATCTGATCCGTGAGCGGCGTCACCACATAGAATGCCTTAACGCCGTATGTACGGGCAGACCTGGCAATATCGTGCAAATCCAGGTTGGTAACAGCCGAAGCAATGGTGTCACCTTGCCTGTTGAGCACCGGATAATGGACCAACGCCACATACAGATTGACCATGGATCAACTTATCAATTTCCCGGCGCCAGCGTTTCAGAATCTCAATTTCCTTGCTGCTCAAGCACCGGTTTTGCAGCAAATCTTGCCGTTTCAGCACCGTATGTATCAGCGATGTTTCCAGGCGCCAGTTTTCTATCTCACCGTGATGGCCCGAAAGCAGCACCTCCGGAACCGCCTGCCCTTCAAATACGGGTGGACGGGTATAGTGACCGTGCTCCAACAAGTCGTTCGAAAAGGATTCCTTTTCAGCCGAAGCCTCCCCCCCGAGCGTTCCGGGAATCAACCGGACCACCGCATCCATCACCACCATGGCGGCCAGTTCCCCGCCCGTCATCACATAATCACCGATGGATACCTCATGATCAACGAAGTTCTGGTTGATTCGCTCATCCACGCCCTCATATCGGCCGCAAATAAAAATCAAGCCGGAAAGCGTGGCAAACTCCTGCGCCATGGTCTGATTGAAGCGCCGTCCCTGCGGACTCAGCAGCACCACGCGAGACTCGGGCGCGCTCGCCTTTGTCGTCCGAATGGCGGCAGCAAGCGGCTCGGGCTTCATCACCATGCCACACCCGCCCCCATACGGTCTGTCATCGGTAGTCTTGTGCCGATCTGACGTAAAATCCCGAAGATCGACAGCCGACGCCGAAATTTTACCCCTCTCAATGGCCCGCCGGACAATGCCGTGCTCAAAAAAGGGCTGGCACATCTCCGGAAAAATCGTCAGGACAGCAAACTTCATTAAATTCAAACCCGCTCGAATGGGCCTTTTCAGCGATTTTCATTAAAAGTTCAACGCAAACGCCCCTCACAGGCCTTCCGGTAACGTCACCCGTATCCGTTTCTCTTGAAGATTCACCGACTGCACCACGGTTGCCAGCGCGGGAATCAACACTTCATGTTGAGGCCCTTTGACCGGGTCCCTGACCACCAGAACATCATTGCTCCCGGTGGGCATAATCGATGTCACCCGGCCGAGATACTCATTTTGAACTGTAAACACCGACATACCGATCAGCTCAAACCAGTAGTAAGTGTCATCTCCAAGTTCCGGCAACGCCGCTGCATCGATGTAAATGAGCATTCCCACCAAGGCTTCAGCCCGGTTGCATTCCGTAACGCCGTCCAACGCCATCAACAACCCTTTTTTATGGGGTTTTACCCACTGGATCATGTAGCGGTTTTTTTCCCCACTGGTACCCCCCAGAAATACCGGGGTATCCGGGAGAAAAATATCCGGAGACTCGGCATGGGAGCGAACCTTAAGAACCCCCCGAATCCCGTGGATACCGACAACCTCACCGATGACGAGCGTATATTCTTGAGTCACGAGATTATTCGACTATTTCCAAAACGGTCCGCTTTTTCTGCTTCGCTGCCGCTGCACTCAATACGGTCCGCAAGGCGCGGGCAGTCCGGCCCTGCTTCCCAATAACCTTCCCCAAATCCTCCTTTGCAACTTTAAGTTCCAACACGGAGGTTTGATTTCCTTCAATCTCATCAACCGATACCAGATCCGGACAATCGACCAAAGCCTGGGCAATATACTGAATAAGTTCTTTCATACCGCCGTCTCCTTAATACAGCATAGCCGGTAGGGGCGAACCTATGTGTTCGCCCTTCGTAATCAAGGCGAACACATAGGTTCGCCCCTACGGGGTTGCGGGCATAGCCGGCGTTGGTATTAGCTGCCCCTTTAAGAGATGAATCAGATAGCCGCAGCCACGGCACTTTGCTTCTTTATCAGATTTCTCACCGTAGCCGTCGGCGTAGCGCCCTGTCCGAGCCAGTGCTTGATACGCTCATCCTTCAGCGTCACTTCCGCCGGATCCGGCAGCGGATTATAGGTACCGACGATTTCCAGAAAGCTTCCATCCCGCTTGCTTTCTGAATTCGCTACCACTATTCGGTAAAACGGCCGTTTCTTCGCACCATGCCTGGCAAGTCTGATTTTCACTGACATCGATTTTTTTCTCCTTCAGAATGGTGACATGCCCCGGGTCAATCCCCGCATGCCCCCTTTATTAATTTTCTTCATCATTTTAATTACTTGCGTATAATTTTTCAGTAACCGGTTCACATCCTGAATCTTGGTGCCGCTGCCATTGGCAATGCGTTGCCGGCGGCTGCCGTTAATGACGGAATGCTGCCGCCGCTCATGGGGCGTCATGGAATTGATGATCGCCTCGATGCGCCCGAATTCCTTTTCATCCACATCCAGGTTCTTAAGTTGCTTGTTCCTGCTGAAACCCGGAATCATGCCGATTAGATCCGTCAAAGAGCCCATTTTTCGAATCTGCACCATCTGGTCCCGAAAATCTTCCAGCGTAAACTGGCTTTTCCGTAGCTTTTTTTCCAGCTCGGCGGCCTTTTTTTCATCCACCCCCTCCTGAGCCCTCTCGATGATGGTCAGCACATCCCCCATACCGAGAATTCTGGAAGCCATCCGATCCGGATGAAACACCTCGAACTCATTTAATTTTTCACCCACCCCGATAAATTTTATCGGTTTATGAGTGATCGCTTTTATGGATAGAGCCGCCCCTCCCCGGGCATCCCCATCCATTTTTGTCAACACGACCCCCCCGATATCGAGAGTTGTGTCAAAAGCGGTGGCGATATTCACCGCATCCTGGCCCGTCATTGCGTCCGCCACCAAAAGAATATCGGATGGCTCAACCGCATCCCGTATGCGACGCAGCTCATCCATCAGTTCGGCATCGATATGAAGGCGCCCGGCCGTATCCAGAAGCAGCGTGTCACATCCGGCCTGCTGGGCAGCGGCGCGCGCCTGGCGGCAAATTGCCACCGGATCCATGTCCGAAGTGGTGGGAAACACCGGCACATCCAGCTGTTCACCGATTTTTTTCAGCTGATCGATCGCAGCCGGCCGGTAAATATCCGCCGGCACCAAATAGGGGTGCCTTCCATTTTTTCGAAGCCAAACCGAAAGCTTGCCGGCGGTGGTGGTCTTGCCGGATCCCTGAAGGCCGACCAGCATAATCGCAACCGGTTTCGGGCCGGATAAATCAATATCCGCATGCTGCGCTCCCATCAGTTCGGTGAGCGCTTCATTGACGATCTTCACCACCTGCTGACCGGGTGTCAAACTGGCCATGACCTCCTGGCCAAGCGCCCGCTCCTTGATATCCGCGATCAGCTGTTTGGCAACTTTATAATGAACATCCGCTTCCAGCAAGGCCATTCGAACTTCGCGAAGACCTTCCTGGACGTTGCTCTCGGACAGTTTACCATGGCCCTTGAGCTTTTTAAAAACGCTGCTCAGTTTGTCACTTAAACTATCAAACATACAATTTTCAATGCCTTACAAATTCGGTTCCCGAAGGATTAAAACCTTGAAAATAATATTGAAAAAATGTTATGTCAAGAAAAATAAACGAATCACACAAGCTGCCCCCCCGAAAGGATCCCGGGGCGGCGAACGGAAAAGATAGCATGCCGAAACCGTTAGCTAAACCCCATATAACCGATCTTACAAAGCGCGAACTCGTTTCCTGGCTTGAAGCACAAAACATCGCCCCGTTTCGGGCAACCCAGATTTTCCACTGGATTTTTAACGCTCAGACCGATGATTTTTCGGCCATGACCAACATTAAAAAGGAAATCCGCTCGCTGCTGGCCGAGCATTTCACCATCGGTCGCCTTACCGTTAAAACCGTTGAAACCTCCCGGGACGGCTCAAAAAAATATTTATTCGAACTGGCCGACGGGAATCTGATCGAAAGCGTTCTCATTCCCGGCGCCACTCACGACACCTTGTGCATTTCCAGCCAGGTGGGTTGCGCGCAAGGGTGCCGGTTCTGTTTGACCGCTCAGTCGGGCTTTATTCGAAACCTTTCCGCCGGTGAAATACTGGCCCAGGTCCGGGATATTCGAAACACGCTGCCCCCCGATCACCCGCTGACCAATATCGTTTTGATGGGCATGGGAGAGCCGCTTGCCAACTACGAAAACGTCACCGCTGCCCTTCAAACCCTGACCGACAGCGACGCCGGACTCGGTTTTTCTCCCCGTCGAATCACCCTCTCAACCGCCGGTCTCGTCCCAAAGCTGACCGATCTGGGCCGGGAGAGCCAGGTAAATCTCGCCATCTCCCTGAACGCCACGGATAACGAAACCCGAAGCGCTCTCATGCCCATCAACCGCAAATACCCGATTGAAACGCTCCTCGCCGCATGCCGCCATTACCCGCTGCCGCCCCGCCGGAAGCTGACATTCGAATATATTCTCATCGATGGGCTAAACGATTCTCCCGTAAACGCCAAACAATTGGCCACCCTGCTGCGGCCGATAAAGGCCAAAATCAATCTGATTCCCTTTAACCCGCATGATGGCAGCGATTTTAAACGCCCGGCTGAACAAACCGTATTTAAATTTCAAAAGATTCTTCAGGACGCGGACTATACCACGATTATCCGTCAAAGCAAGGGAACGGATATATCCGCGGCCTGCGGGCAACTCCAGGCCAAGGCCTCTATCAGAGCAAAAACCGCTTGAATGCGCTCGGCAAAATGCCCAGCACTCGAACTTGTTCAGTATGACCCGGCTCCTGAACCAGAACCTGGACGGGAAGATCCTGAGGGGCCTTGCTATATCCCACGCAAAGAGATGCGGCCAGCATCACCGTTGCCTTATCGGCTCCCGCGGTAATCAGCACGATCGGCCCGGGGCGTTCATGTAACCGCAGCAGGTGGTGCCGGGACGGGTCACGGTATTTTTCCAGGAGCTTGTTATCCGACTGGGTCCGGCCAACGACAATTTTCGCACCGGAGTCAAATCGAAAGTGCCTGCCGTATTTCAAGAGATGCAGGTCCGATTCGGTACTCGTATCCTGGTGATCAAAAAGGTCCTTCAGGCGTTTCGAGTAGCCGACATCGGTGAGAAGGCACCCGCCCGCAGGCGCCGGATAATCGGTGATGCCGATTTCTTCGGCAAGCGCCATCTGCCGCTTTCTCCCGCGGCCCGATATATCGAGCAACCGCTCCCTGTCCACCAGCCCCTCTTTTTCAGGGATCGTTTCCACCAGCAACCGGGCGCTCAACGGTCTTAAAATATAGCCGTCATATCCGGAATGTTTTTCGACATAGCGTAATGATTGGCGGGTCTGGGACATGGGGCGCTGGCCGAGCACTTCGCCGCTGAATAAAAAATCAGCCCCCCCGTCCCGCATGATGCCGCCGGCTGTCCGAAACATGAGGGCATGACAATCCATGCAGGGGTTCATATTTTTGCCGTATCCGCAAGGCGGATTTCTCAGCATCCTTAAATAACTGTCCGTGATATTTAAAATGGTTAAGGGAAGCGATAGCCGGCTCGCCGCCTCTCTTGCCTTCTCCGCCGGGAAAAAAGGGGTTTCGAAAGCAATCAGGCTCACATCAATCCCCTGCGCTTGTAACACTCTTGCCGCCAGTCGGCTGTCCAGGCCGCCGGAGCAAAGTCCGAGCGCCCGTGCTTTCCGTTTCCGTTCATCCATGCTCGACACTGCTGACATTTCGCTTGTTATCTCGTCATTTAGAATATAAAAAATGATGTATTTTATGGGGTGGCCTTCTTTATGCCATATCCAAAAATTAAACAATATTTTTAAGCAGGCCAAAATTGCCCATATCGACATCGGGGGGGTAACCGCCGGAACATGCTTTTAACCGGAGCAGGGCGTTTTTCGGAATCGTTCAACCGGTAACAGGGTATCTGATAATATTTTAAAAGGGGGGCTACTGAGTTGCGATCCAGATGGTTTGTGTTAATGGTCGTTTTCTTAATCCTGGGATGTGCCGATTCCGTCTACCTGATCTATCATCATTACCAGGTCAACCTGTCAGAACATGCAACGGAAAGCTTCTGCGTGATCAACGAGGTGATCGACTGCAACCGGGTCGCCAAGGGCTTTGGATCAACCCTTCTCGGCATTCCGGTGGCGACGCTGGGCATGTTTGCCTACCTTTTCCTGCTGATCGCTTTTTTTGCGGAACGGTTGATGCGGCCCAGGCTGTATCCGCATCTGTATTGCGTTGTTTACTTAATTGTAGTGATCATGGTGATGTTTGCGGCTTACGAGGCGTTTGTTTCCTTTGTGATTATAAAAGCGGTGTGCATCATGTGCGTGGCGCTTTATATCCTCTCGGTGCTGATGATGCTATCGTGCAGGCGGGCCTTGACCACGCTTCACGGAAAAATCATAACAACTCTGTACCACCTGTTTTTCCCGCGCGTGGAATGGCCGTATGTGATCCGGCTGGGATTGGTTCTCGGACTATCGGGAATATTAACCGGGATCATTGCCTATGGAACCGACCGCTATTTAATCAACTACTTTTTAGTGCCGCCCGCGGACATGATATTCATAAACCCGTAAGTCGGCGTACAATTAAAAAAGCAAGCAATGACCGATTGGGAAAAAATTGACCGTATGGCGGATGAGGATATCGATTTTTCTGATATCCCCGAACTGGACGAAGCTTTTTTTAAAAACGCCAAAATTGTTTTGCCTAAACCCAACGCCGGCTATACCCGCAACCCCGTAGGGGCGAACCTATGTGTTCGCCCTGATTACGAAGGACGAACACATAGGTTCGCCCCTACAGGCCGTTCTCCGCAATCAGTTGGACGGAATTGGGTATGGCTTCATGATCCGCTTTCCATTCTTATTTTATTGCGTAAGCTTTGTCATGAGGGCCGATGGTCAAAAAGATGACCGTTTTATCAGGCCGATCATCACAAAAACAGTACTCGCATTCGGGAATGTTGCGGCACTCTTCACAGATAACGAAAATGATCCGAAAGTTTTTGTCGATGCGTGCGCTACGGCACCCCAGCAGGTTCAATTTGCCGGAGATATCCCCCAGCGCCTCTGTGTTATGGTAGGGATTTTTCAGTATTCGCTCCACCCGGAGCTTGATGTTTTTCCGTATGGCGGCATAGCGGTTTAAGTTGCGGACAAACAGTTTTTCGTAGGCGGCTTCGAAGTCACTCACCCCAGACCTCTTCATCGGAAAAAAGCTCGATTTTGCCCTGCGCTTTTCTTTTCTTTAAGTTTTTCATGTCGTTATAAAGCGGCATCCCGGGCTCCAGATAAAATATGTCCGGATGCTTTTGGGTAATTCTTCCCAGCTCCTCACGCACGACCCGTCGAATAAGAGGTTCAAGAATTTTGGATATATCCTCGGCGGTTATGGATGATTTATGGTTTTGTGCCATTGCCAATATTCCTTATTTTGTGGCGTTCGGGCCCGGGGACGACGAAGTTGTTCAGGGGCAAGGGCGTCAAATATCATCGCGCAAGTTTCAAGGAGTATCATGCTCCGCCTCCCACGCCTCGCCAATCGGCGAGAGCACGTCTCCCACCCAGCTATCTTTTCTGATATCCTCCAGACGCTGACGCGCAGCTCTGCATTCATCTGCTTCCTGAACCAACCGGGCGATGACCTTGCCCCGGGAAGTTACCGCCACCTCTTCACCGGCCTTCACCTTGTTCATATATTCGGGGAGATGGTTTCGAAGTTCCGTGATACTTACTTGAATCATGGGATTCCTCCATATTTATGTATGTTTCAAACGTACATTTGAAGGCACGCATTGTCAAGACTAATACTGGTTAACCGCGGCCCCTGGGTATCCACCGTGGGCGTTGCCGAAACGGCAGTCACCTCCTGCCGCCAAAAGAGCTTCTGCTTTTCAACCGTTTTGTGTTTTCAAAGATGAAGGAAGAAAAAAAATTGCTAAAACCTCAAATTTCGATGTATCCTAATCGTCACCTAAAAGGTGACATAAAGGCGCAGTAAAAACTTGTGGGACTCACAATGCCCGAATCCACAGAAAAGAGAGAGGGGTTAATATGGTATCGATGGGAGAAAAAATTCGGACCTTAAGGCATGAAAAGGGGTACTCCCAAGCCTTTCTTGAAAAAAAATGCGGGGTAAATGCCAAGCTTTTGAGCAAATATGAAAACGGCAGGATCGTCCCAACTGCGGATACGTTAAAAAAAATTGCAGAAGGCCTTGAGATCGCCTCTGATTATCTGATTTTTGACAATGTGCCGAAAAGCGGCCGCTGCCAACTGAACGATCTGGAGCTTTTTGAAAAATTCAGAGAAGTGGAGAGTATGGATGCGGAAAACAAAAAAATGATCGTCAATCTGATTGATGCCGTAATTATCAAAATTAAGGTTCAGCAGGCTATAAAGCCCACAAGAGAGGAGCCGTGGGAAGACAGAATGCGGCAAACGCTTTCCAGACTGAGAGACCGGACAAAAGGATACACGGAAAAAGAAATCATGCGGATAGTGGATAAAGCGGTGGAGACGGTTCGTCTTGAAGAAAAACAAGCAGGTTAGAGCGGTTATCGGACAAGCACCTGCTGGCCTTAAAGCATTTTCACGGGATTCAGATTGTCGACGCTAAAACTTTTGTAGAAATCGTTTCGGCCAAAAAGGGAAAAAAATGACCGTCCTTATTCTTCCTATTATTTTTCCAATGAACCAATGGACGCCCCTGAGATCCCCCCTCGCGACTCATCTGCACGATTTGGAATATGTGACCCGCTCCCCCCCCCACCACCACCAAAGGCCCATAGGACTTATATATCTATTGCCTCAGCGAGTTTTATATCGCCCCTCAGCAGTTCGTTAACTACCGCGGATCGATCAACTCCCTTCCTTGAAGCGATTTTCTCAACAAAGGATGAAACCTCCTCGTCAAGATAAATAGGAATGTTCAGTTTCATATCCGAGCGATAAAACTTGCCTCTTTCACCTTTTGAGAAATCATACTCTTTTCTCATATTCATTCACCATATGTTTTGGTTTCCAGTTTTGTTGCTTTACGGCATGAAATAATCCTGACCGTAACACTATCCTCTTATTTTTCCTGCTTAACTTTCTTCTCGATTGGAATTTATTTTCTATAATATTTATCAGTTAGTTTGGCCCGACCCGAGCCTGGCCAAAAAGGGAAAAAAATGACCGTCCTTATTCTTCCTATATCGGAATTTAGGGCCCCGCAGGGGCACGGCGCGCCGTGCCCGCATCGTATGGACAACCGGTCGGCCGATCTCCCCGAAATCCGTTGTAATCAGCCTTATCGGCATGCCTGGCAAAATCAATCGGTTCCACTATTCAATTCTATAAGCAGGTGCACTCGGATGCATTTGTCCCTCACATAATGGGCACAAGTCTCATTAATCCTGAAGATCCCTTAGGCCGCACAGATAGGCCGCACAGAATAATGCTCCAAGGAAAACAGGCCGGACGGGAAGGATATCAAGGTATCCCCGGCGATGGTCTCTGCTTCATCCACCGCCAATACGGAAGGAATCGAAGTCAGATGACACCATAAGCGCTATTTTACAATAACCACCGGACAATCGGCTTCCAAAACCACATACTGGGCCGTGGACCCCAATAGCAATATTCCGATTTTGGATTTTTTCCTGCTGCCGATAATGATTTTATCAATGGAAAACCGCCCGGCAAAATCCACCAGGTCTTCTCCGGGGGATATACTTCGCGAGAGGATATGCGTCTCGCAGTCTATTCCATCGTTTAAAAAATCGCTTTTCAGTTTTTCAAGGGCGGCCTTGAGATCTTCATATTCAGTCGTCTCCAATTCCGGACCGTAGGATGTCGAGGAGAGAAAATGGATTCTGGCATTGAATGCTTTGGCGTACTTTTTTGCCAGATCCAGGACGTGTTCCGATTCTTTTGAGTTGTCATAACCGACTAAAAAATCCATGTAGTCGTTTTCCTGTAAAGGGGTTGGCGTTTATTTTTCTTAAATTTGAGCCACTATTTGGCGCCGGCGGGCGCAAGCCGGCCGACAATATATTCCCCGATTTTTTCCGCGGATCGTCCGAAAAGTTCATCCATTTCCACCAAATCCAAGTAGTTGTCTTCCCATACAAGGCTGTTTTCCTGAACGATGTTCTTGATGTGCTCATGCTTGCCGCCGAGGGCCTTGACCCTCGTCGCCAACGGTACCTGTGCTTTAAAGGAGATATTGAGCAGCAGCAAAAATTCGATGCGGTTGAGCATCTCGGCGGAAGCGGAGATAATCGGAATCACAATAATGCTGCGGTCATCTTTTCGTCCCTTGCCGATATAGACATTCCCCTGACGAACGATGATCCGCTTGGTGCCCTTGAGCCGATGGTCCGTTTCGACCCGGGAGGGAATCGGTGCCAGAATACCGGTTTTTTTTATGATTTCGATGGTGGATTCGTCCGTGGGTTCGCCCAGAAGCGTTAACCCGCCGATCCGGTATAAGATGGTGCCGTTCACTTCCGAGACAATGGTTTGAAGATTTTTTAAGACAAAAATATTGTTGTTGATGAGCTGCGGAAGGCTCACCTGGTGCGCCATCAATACATCAAAGAGAATACCTTCCACTTTCTCCTTGATCCGGCTCGTTCCAACCGTGACGGTTTTTGCCTGGTGTTTGATGGCATCGACCGGGCGCGACATCGTATTGATCGATTTTCCCACATACTCGAACAGGGTTTGAAGCATATTCGATGCAGTGCCCTTTTTGCCGAAATCGAGCTCGAAATCAGCCGCGGGCAACCGTCCGGAAAGGTATTTCAGCAGCAAAATGATATTGGCGGCCTCCGAAATCGGTGTCGGATGGTCCGTGGCCCGCCGGCGTATCCGAACCTCATTGTAAAAATTCGCAACGCTTTCACGGAACGTTTTTTCCAGGATGACTTCAAAGACATCGAGCCCGTCGGCCGCGTGATTATCCACCACCTTGCGAAGTTCTTCCCGATAGTCAAAAAGAAACCGGGAGCCGGCATGGATGGCAAGCGCCGCGTGATACCCCCAGAGGTGCCCGACCAGCGTGTTTAGAATCGGCGCCAAATGCTGAGAAACCGCCGGCACGTGGAAAACATCATCGGCGTATGGCGCGAAGCGATTCTCGCCCTCGTCCGCAATCACAACGGGGGTAGCCTTATGGGCCTTGAAAATAGCCGTGTCCTTGATGATATCCCCCAGCACCTCGGGCCGTGCCCCTGCCGCGCAAACAATGATCAAGGGTTCGGATGACAGATCGATATGCTTCTTGTCTTCGACATAATCCGATGAAATGGTTTTATAGCAAAGCTCGCTCAGTTTTATTCGAATCTCATCCGCGGACGCCTTGTTGGGGCCACTGCCCACCGCGGCCCAATAGGTTTTGGTCGGCGCCAGCCGCCGGGCGGAGGCTTCGATCCTCTCTCTGCCGGCAAGCACCTTTCGCATATGCGCCGGCATTTCCAGAAGGTGCAGAATCTCATCGGAGATAAATTCAGGCGTTCTTCGCTTTTTCAGAGCCGCCATATAGAGCCCTAACAGCGCCCCGGCGATTATCTGGGAATAAAAGGCCTTGGTCGAAGCAACGGACATCTCGATATCCCGGCCGCTGCTGGTGTAAATCACCCCGTTCGTCTTAAAGGTGATATCCGAATCGCGCCGGTTGACAATGGCAATACTGTGGGCCCCTTTTGCCCGAACCATATCGATCGCCCGGTTGGTATCGGTGGTGGTGCCGGACTGGCTGATCGCAATAACCAGGGTATCCGCCATACCGTTTGCCGCATCGGAACCCGCATCGATTCTAAATCCGCTGAGCTCCGATGACTTTAGGGCCGTAATGGGCAACACGGGATCATTCATATAGTAGTTGAAAATGTCCGCACAGGCTTTGGCGGCAACCCCGGCGGTTCCCTGCCCCACAAAGAAAATCCGTCTAATGGGCGTTATCCCGTCAGCTCCGGTCAACGCATTGCAAATAGTAGCCGGCACCATGGTTTCATCGAGCGTGACATGGTAGCACCGCTCCCCCTCTTTTTCGTCTATTTTCCATCGGTTCAGCAGGGTTTTTTCGACGGATGCCGGGGCTTCTGAAATTTCTTTTAAGAAATAATGCGGATATCCCTGCCGGTCGATATCCCGGCCGGTCAGCGCCGTCTCCTTTATATCCGCCTCCGATAATTCCATGGGGGTGCCGTCGTAATACATGCCCCGCACCCCCTTCAGCCCGGCGCCCCCATCCTGGGTCAGGATAAAGATCTGCCCCTGGGTGGGACCGTTTTTCCCCGCCACGACCTTCTCGCCGTTCAATTTCAGGAATCGGCTGGTTTCCTCCACAAAACCGTAGACCTCCGAGGTCGAAATATAGTGGTCATCCGCCAACCCGATAAAAATAGCCTGACCGCTTCCCCTTTGAGCGAGAAAAAGTTTCCCCGGCGCCAAATCCGATTGCATCGTAATCGCATGAGACCCTTCAAAGTCGTTCAGTGCAAGCCGGAACGCCTCCTGAATCTCATGACCCCGCCGAACGTATTTTTCTATCTGAAGCGGGATTATCTTCGTATCCGTTGTAATCTCTTCCGGAATCCGGATACCGTCTTCCCCCAGCATGTTTTTGAGTTCCAGATAATTATCGATATCGCCGTTGAGACAGGCATGAATCATTCCGGCCGGGGTGGCGTTTGTCCGGTTATCCACGGGATGGCAGTTTGCTTCGCAGATGGCGCCCACCGATGCCCAGCGGGTATGACTCGAAACCGTATGATGTTCATAGGCGCGGCCGGCCATCGTCTGAAGAATCTCATCGGCGGCAATCCGGCTGCGTAAAAAACGGATATTGTCCCCCAGACTTCCGATCTCCGCGGCCACCTTATAGGTGAAAGAAACGGCGACCTGCCGGTGTTCCCTGTCATCGCCGGATATTTGGATACCGATGCCGTGATCGAGAAGAACCGACGGATTCATTCGATCCGTCAGCGCTGTCAGCAGCCGCCCGTTATCCCGTCTTTCGAGTTCACTCCTGAATGCCTCATATTCGCTGTCGGGCATGTGAAAAAAGATCGAAATTCCGGCCGAATCCCGGCCTCTGACTTCCAAACGATCGATGCCGTTGAGAACCGCATTAATTTCTTTATACAGTTTCAGAGAAGAAAAACGTTGCGTCAGCTCCACGCCACCGGCCAGCGCCTCAATCCGTTTGATATTATCCAGAATCTCCGTATTGAGGCACCAGATCGCATCTTTTACATCCTCCATGCGACCCGTGACGGCAGCAACCACATCCGCGGGCAGATGCCCCACCCTGGCGCCGAAAATTTCTTCCTCCGCGGCAATGATTCGGGTCAGGCGCGCCGAAAACCCGGAAAGCGTCTCCTGAACCGCCGTCCGCCCCGAAACCTCGAAAAAGGTCGCAGCCCGTTTAAAGGAACGAACCGCTGTCAACAACGCATCAATGGTTTCCTGCCCGCCAAGGAAATGATACTCCACGGGCAGATCCTTTTTAAGGCAAGCCGCCAGACCATACCCCTCGACCCGTAAAATCAACGACGCCAGGAATTCGACATCTATCTCTTTTGCAGGCGCCTCCTTGACTTTCACTGCGACAAGACCGGATAGCCCGCAACAGAGAAAAGCCGTCCGGCACGGGAAAAAGATAATGGCGCCCGAAGGAACACGAGCCGGATGCCGGCCGAAATAAATTTCCGCTGCAAGGAGGCTTTTAATTTTTCGGTTGCACTGCGCCAGATGTTTTTGAACTTCGCTGAAAAATTTACGCATCTTTCACTACATCCTTTCGTAGAGACTCCGAATGCGCTCCCGTGTCATTTTGCGCTTCCATTCTTTGCCGAGCGCATTTTCCCAGAGCGGTTCCAGAAAAAGTGCCACATCGATCATTTTTTCCATATTTTCCGGGGACATTCCGGTCACCAGATTTCGCGGCAGCGAAACCCCGTTTTTTTCGGCCATGATCCGGAACTCTCGCACCCCTTCGGGATAAAACTCTTCCAGATAATCAAAAACGATGCTGTTGCCGATACCATGATGCGTCCCGAGGACATAGGAAAGTCCATAGGATAACGCGTGGCAAACCCCTACCTGGGAATAAGCGATACTCATCCCGCCGCAGTAAGAGGCCATCATCAGCTTGTCATCCCTTTCCGGTTGGCGAGGATTCAAGAAAACCTCCCGGCAAAGTTCCATGGATTTTTCACCGTAAGCTTTGCTGAACTCGTTGAGATAGGTTCCCTCAAGCGATTCCACACAGTGAATATAGCAGTCCATGCCGGTATAAAAGCGCTGTTCATCCGGCGCATCCACAATCAGCTCCGGATCCAGCACTATCTGATCAAATACGGTATGGTCCGAGTTAATCCCCAGTTTTCTTTCCGGCCCGGTCAACACGGTGGTCCGGGAAACCTCGGCCCCCGTCCCGGACAACGTGGGAATCCCCACATGATATACCGCCGGCCTTTTGATCAGATCCCACCCCTGATAATCCACGGCGCTTCCCGGATTGGTGAGCATCAACGAAACCGCCTTGGCCAGATCCATGGCGGCGCCGCCACCAATCCCGATCACGCCATCCGGCAATCCGCTGGAGGCGATGCCCTGGGTTTTCTCCTTGATATCGGCGGTAATCGCATCCACATAAGCCGTTTTGGGTTCATCATCCACATTGACCCAGACGAGCATATCCTTTTCGTGAAGGGGTAATCGATTCTGAAAAGGACCGCTTTTAAACACATCATCGACCAAAAACACCATGCGGGACTTTTCGCCGGTGCGCTTGACGGCCAGAATATCCGCCAGCTGGTTGAAGCAGCCACGCCCGAACACCACCTGAGACACCATTTTAAAATTTCGAAAC
The DNA here is from genome assembly GCA_043797445.1 of Pseudomonadota bacterium. Lineage (GTDB taxonomy): Bacteria > Desulfobacterota > Desulfobacteria > Desulfobacterales > JAFDDL01 > JAZDPP01. Next base: position 32,383 of record JAZDPP010000005.1, on the reverse strand, counting down.
ATATCATTGCCTCTATTGCCGTTACTTATTAAACACCCCGCGCACGGCCTCAATCCGCTGCCGCAACTGCGCTTCGGTCCATGACAGCTTGATTTGCAGGCTGAAGGTACGGCTCATAATGCTGTCAGACCGGGGCAAGGAAAGGGATTTATAATCCGGTGAGGGGGAAAGAAGCGTCAAGGCCAGGCGGGCAGGGGATGCCAGCTGTCGCAGATGCTCCCATTTACGGATGTAATGCCAGTTATTGTCGTACCAATAAAAGCAGCCGTCCACGCCGGCTTTTCCCAACCCCTGGGCCACCTGACGTGCCCGGGCTTCATCCGGCAGCAAAAAGGAAAGAAAGGTTGCCGTATCTCCCGAAGGATCCGGAATGTGGCGGAAAGTGATTTCCGGAAATTCACCCAGGGCATCCTTGATCGCTTTTTTATTGGCCCGTTGAATTTCCAATATCCTGTCAAGCTTTCGAAGCTGGGCCACGCCCACGGCGGCGTTTAATTCACAGATTCTGTAATTGGCGCCCAGTATCCCGTGCGTCTCCAGCCCCCTGTCGGAACCGATATGGTCGTGGCCGTGATCCGAGTAGGCGTCGGCCAGGGTATAAAGCGTCCTATCATTGGTAACAACGGCGCCGCCTTCACCACAGGTAATGGTCTTCACCGCATCGAACGAAAAGCAACCCATTTGTCCGAAAGTTCCCAGCGCCTTTCCCCGGTACGTCCCTCCCACCGTCTGGCAAGTGTCTTCGATGAGAATGAGTCCTTTTTCCGTACACAACCGGCTGATCTCATCCACATGCGCCATGGCCCCGCACATATGAACGGTTATAACAGCCCGGGTCCGCGGGGTGAGAGTGGCTTCAATCGCTTTCGGATCGAGGCACAGCGTTTCATCGATGTCTGCAAACACAGGGACAGCCCCCGCATTGAGAACCGCCTCGATGGTAGCCAGAAACGTGAACGGCGGCACGATCACCTCATCGCCGGCGCCGATACCGCAAGCGGCCAGCGCAATGCTTAACGCCGCTGTTCCACTGGAGCAAAGGTGACAATAACCGACACCGAGTTTTTTACAAAATTCAGACTCAAAGGTTTTGGCTTTCCAGTGCCCGTTTCGCGCGCCATCAAATCCATATCGAAACAAAACTCCGGTTTCCAAGACATCGCCGACTTCTTTTCTTTCCTCGGCGCCGAATATTTCAAATCCCGGCATAAGGCCGCTCCTTTCACCCCTTGGCATCCGCTTGTGTTGCCCGAAGTGTCGAAATATGATTCCTGAAATAATGTTCTATGGCCATTCGGGCATACTGACCGGCCCGGGTGCCGATTAATTTCTCATGAGCCACAACGACGGCAAATGCCAGGGCGCCCGTCCCGTTCTTTTCTTCCGCAAACCCGACAAACCAATCAATCCGGGCATCCCGGGCCCGATTGTCCATGGAGCCGGTTTTCCCCCCAATGCGAAGCTTCGATAAAACCCGGTCTTTTTCAAATCCCCGAAATGCTTTTTTCCCCGTTCCGGAAAGCACGGTCCCTTCCATTAACTGATAAACCGTATGGCAGGCGCCCGAACCTATTGCTTTGCCGAGGGAAGAGGGGTGATTCTCATATAAAACCGCTCCCCGCTGATCCAGGACCCGATCGACGATGCTCGGCTCCGGCATGCCCCCCTGGTTGAGGATGGCGGCCGCGATGAGGGCGCCATGAACCGGGGAAAGCGTTGTATCCCGGTTATAGCCGCTGGCAATTTCGGCTAACCGGAACGGATCATTTTCCACGGAAATTTCACTCGGTGACAATTCCAATTCAAAATTAATCCGATGATTAAAACCAAAAGCGGTCGCATACTGAGTCAATACCCTGGAGCCCAACCGAAGACTGCCGATTTTCCCGAATACAGGGTTGATCGACTGGGCAAAGGAGTCTTTAAAGCTGATCCGGTTCGTATATCGTGTTACGCGGTCAGTTATCTGGGTTTTGTACAGGGTCCATTTGGGCCCATTGAACGTCAGCTCTTTATTGGGATCAAACCCGCACGTTTCGATAGCCGCTCCCGCCGTGACGATTTTAAAAACACTTGCCGCCGGAAAGCTGTTATCGACACAGGGATTTTTTCCGGTATGCCGTTTATCGAAGCTAACCATCGCCAATATACGGCCGGTGGCCGGTTCCAACACCACGATACCGGTATTTTGCGAAATGGAGTCGCTGACCTGATCTACCAGAAATTGCTGAAGAGGCAGATCGAGACTGGTTTCGACCCGAACGGATTTTCCCCCCAGGGCCGTGTCAAAACTTTGATCCTTCAGGTTTGTAAAACGCTCGTCCGCAATCGATGCCTGCAACACCCGTTTATTCAGTACCTCTTTCTTTACGGGCAGATCCCGCTTGGCGAGCAAATCGGATTTTTCCGGCGGGCAGTCGTTCCCGGCGGGCGAAATGACATCTTCGGCGACCTGATCCTCCGGCGCATTTTTCGAAAAATCATAATCAGACGCATAAAGGGCGATACCGGCGAAACGGGCAAGTCCCCAAATCATGAGTAACAAAATCACCAAGCCACCAAAACGCCGCATGCGCTTTCTATTGGCAGCCTCGCGTTTAAACAACCGCTGGGAATCGCGCCAATCCATTCTCATACCGGTATACAACTCGTCTTTAGATTTTTTTAAGAATTTCATAACTCTCTATGGCAATCCAGTCTGTTTGAGTTGAGTTACGACATCTCTAAGTCAACCGGGTACCCGGTTTAACCCCCTTATCAAGCGTTGCAACCGTCGGTCCCGTTTCATCAACAGCCGCCAGCAGCATCCCCTCGGACAATATCCCCATAAGTTTTGCAGGCTTAAGATTGGCAACAACAATCACCTGCTTGCCGATCAGGGACTCCGGGTCGTATTGGGGGGCGATGCCCGATACAATGGTTCTGCTTGTTCCCATATCGACTTCCAATTTCAGCAACTTTTTAGCGCGCGGGACGACTTCAGCCTTTATCACGGTAGCAACCCGCAAGTCCACCCTTGCGAAGTCTTCCATGGTAATTTCCGGCTTTAAATCTGTAGCCGGGCGGGCTTCTTCGCTCTCCGAAACCGCCATTGACGTTCCTTTTTTATTATCAATTCTTGGAAAAAGAACCACTGATTTGGGTAATTGCGTTCCGGCCTGCGTGAGACGCCAAACCTTGAGCCGATCGATGGCATAAAACAGCAAGGTGGGGTCCATCCCGAGATGATGCTGCATTTTCATGGCGGTCTCCGGCATTACCGGATAAATCAAGCCGGAAATGATACGAAGACCCTCCAGTAGATTATAAATGACGGCTTCGAGCTGCTTGTGGCTCGACTTTTTCTTGGCAAGCACCCAGGGAGCGGTCGTATCGATATACTTATTGAGGATATTAATAAACTCCCAAATCGTCGTCATGCCTCTGTTAAAGGCAAAGGCATCCATTGCCATTTCAAACTCCGCAACGGTTTTTCCGGCCACTGCCTGCAAACCGAACCCGAGTTCTTCTTCGACACCCCCCTCCACCATCGGCACCACACCGGAAAAATACTTATGCGCCATGGCAATGACCCGGGAAAACAGATTTCCGAGATCGTTGGCCAAATCGGAGTTGATGCGTTGCACGAGGGCCTCTTCGGAAAAACCGGCATCCAGCCCGAATGACATTTCGCGCATTAAAAAATACCGGAAGGCGTCAAGCCCGTAGTCCTTCGCCATATTCAGCGGCTCCACAACATTCCCGATGCTTTTGGACATTTTGCTCTGATCGACATTCCAGTAGCCATGCACATTTAAATGCCGATAAATGGGAATACCCGCCGATTTGAGCATGATCGGCCAGTAAATGCCGTGCGGCTTCAAAATATCCTTGGCAATGACGTGCTGAACCGAAGGCCAGAATTTTTGATACAGCGAGCCGTTGGGATACCCTAAGGCGCTGATGTAATTTATCAGCGCGTCAAACCAGACATAAGTGACATAATTATCGTCAAACGGCAGGTTAATGCCCCATTGGAGCCGGGTTTTGGGTCTGGAAATACAGAGGTCCTCAAGCGGTTCCTTTAGGAAGGAAAGGACTTCGTTCCGGTAACGCTCGGGACGAATAAAGTCGGGATTCGCCTTGATATGGTCAATCAGCCAATCCTGATAAGTGCTCATCCGGAAAAAGTAGTTCGATTCTTTTATGATTTCCGGGGCCGTTTGGTGATCCGGGCATTTCCCGTCCACCAGTTCCCGTTCCGTATAGAACCGCTCACACCCATAGCAATAAAGGCCTTCATATTCGCTGAAATAGATATCGCCTTTTTCATAGATTCCGCGAAGTATCTGCTCCACAACGGCGATATGTCCCGGGTCCGTGGTCCGGATAAAGGCGTCGTTACTGATATTTAACTCCGGCCATAAATTTTGATACAGGCGGCTGATTTTGTCCACATACACTCTCGGAGAAAGGCCCTCTTTTTTTGCGGCGCGAACAATTTTATCGCCATGCTCGTCCGTCCCGGTCAGAAAAAAGGTCTCCTGCTTTTTCATCGAATGGAACCGGGACGCCACATCCGCGACGATAGTGGTATAAGCGTGCCCCAGATGAGGTCTCGCGTTCACATAATAGATCGGCGTCGTAATATAGAACGTATCCGGCATAGTCACTCCTGTTCTTCCACTATTTTTATGTCAGTTAATGCAACCTCGATTTCCATTCCCTCTTCCAGCCGGACGGAAACCCGGTTGCCAATGACATTGTGACGGATTATCTTTCCACCGCCCTTTTCCGTCATCACCAATTTTCCGATTTTGGGCATCCCTTTCTTCAGTGCCTTATACGTCTCGTACTCGTATGTCAGGCAACACATCAGCCGGCCGCACTGGCCCGATATTTTGGTTGGATTCAGGGATAACCCCTGCTCCTTGGCCATTCGTATGGATACCGGCTCAAACTTCTCCAGAAAAGAGGAGCAACAAAGCTGACGGCCGCATCGACCGATTCCGCCGCACATTTTTGCCTGATTCCGAATCCCCACCTGACGCATTTCGATTCGGGCGCCCAGCTTTTTTACGAGCATCTTCACCAGCTGCCTGAAATCGACGCGCGCTTCAGCCGTAAAAAAAAAGGTCAGTTTTCCACCATCAAAGGTGCTCTCCACCGAAAAAAGATTCATCTCCAGCGCTAATTCCGCAATGCACTCAAGGCAAAATGCATGCGCTTCCTTCTCGGTTTCCGCATTTTTTTGAATCTGGAAAAAATCTTTTTCATTGGCCGGCCGGAATATCTTTTTCAGGGGCCGATTCATGGTGCTCTCATCACAGGGCCATGGCGGCACTGCCACGGAGCCGAATCCGAGTCCCTGTTCCGTTTCAACAATGACATGGTCCCCCAGATTAAGGACGTAGGCGCCGCACTCAAAGTCGTAAATCTTTCCGGCCGGTTTAAACCGGATTCCAACTGCTTTTTTCATAATTATCTTTCGGCACTCACCATCAGACACTCCCGGCCCTGCCGGAAATCGAGGGGAGATGGTCCGTCAGTTGCATCAGTAGTAGTTCGATAGCCAGACGGGGATTTGCATTTCCCCGCAACTGTTTCCGAGTGGTTTCGATTGCTTCCAGATTTGCAACCAGCGAGGTTCCACTCAATGCACCCGCGGCCGCGTGGAGTCTATCCGAAAGGTCTTCGTTTATGATTCGCCCCCGCCGAAACTTGAGGACAGCCAGATCGCGATAAAAGGATGTCAGAATTTCCAACGCGTCCCCTATTCCGTTTTTCTTCTCAAGAAGCTCAAGCGCCAACGCCATCAATCCCGTCATCGTTACCCGTCCGGGAGACGCCCCCATCAAGAAACCGCCGGCATCCATCAGCCAGCGGCGCCTCTCAATCCAGCCTTGCCGGTAAAGACGAAGCGCCCGGCTGTAACTGCCATCCGCCATTGCGGCGAGAACTCGGGCATTTTCCGGGGTAACGCCCTCTTTTTCCACCAGCAGGGCCGCCAAGCGCTTTAATGGCAAGGGATTAAATCGAATCTGCTGGCAACGTGAAACAATGGTAGGAAGAAGATCAGCGGTTCCGGAAGCGGTTAATATCAGAATGGTACTCTCGGGCGGCTCTTCCAAAATCTTGAGGAGTGCATTTCCCGCTTCGGGATTCATGGCATGAGCATCAGAAATGATTACCACGCGAAGCTTCGCCTCATATGGCTTCATGGCCAGTGTACCTAAGAGCTCGCGGATCTGCGCGATACGAATATATTGGCCGGCCGGTTCAATCCGAATAATATCCGGATGACTATCGGCCTGAATTTTCCGGCAGGATCGGCAACGGCCACACACCGCGGGTACCTTCGCGGCGTTCCCGGGCATACTCCCCGTACAGGAGCTCTCCGCCTCGATCGAAACCTTATCCCCGGTGCAATTACATGCCATGGCAAAGGCCGTTGCGGCGGATCGCTTGCCAATGCCATCAACTCCGGTAAAGAGCATGGCATGCGGCATTTTCCCGGTATGAAAAAAAGCGGATAGTATGCGAATGGGCTGTTCCTGATCTTGAATGGATGCAAACCCGGCCACGCAACTAACGATCAACCCGTTCCTTCAATTCCTTGCCGGACTTAAAGAATGGCAACCGTTTCGGTCTTATCACCACCTTGTCGCCCGTCTTGGGGTTCCTGCCCGTGTAACTTTTATAATCCTTGACAAAAAAGCTGCATAACCCGCGAATCTCGACGCGCTCTCCCTCGGCCATAGCATCCGCCATATTGTCAAAAAAGAGCTGCACCACTTTGGCCGCTTCCGCCTTGGAAATATTCGCCTCATTTTTCAGAGCGGCTATAATCTCCAACTTATTCATATATCCTCCTTAAGCCTTCATCCTGAGAACCGAAATCAACGATCTTCCTTATTAACCAGATGTTAATAGAAAGTCAAGCAGTTATGATATCAATACGGGCTGAATCTCAACATCCTCCTCGCTGACCTCAACCGCGGCGTATTGTCCAAGCGCCTCTACGTTCACCACCACCCGGCCGCCCCCCTTGTACCGAATGAACTCTCCGATAACACCGGCAAAGGGCCCGTTTAGCACCACCACCCGGTCTCCGGCCTGAAATCTCACCCCCGTCATGACCGGAAAATCCCCTTGTACCATTATTCTCAGGGAATCGATGGTTTGATGGTTGACGGGAACCGGTTCCGTTTTATTGCCGATCAACTTGACAGCGCCCGTGGTTTTAAGAATTTCCAGATGATGATACGGGTTCAGATCGGTTTTAACAAAAACATACCCCGGGAACAGGGGTACCCGAATCATTTTTTTTCGATCCTTGCGTTTGCTTTGCACGAATATTTTCGGCAGAAAAACCTCCACCGATTTTTTGACCAGTCCGTCGTGCACAACGCTTTCAAACCGGCTCTTGGTATGGAGCACATACCAGGCGGGAAGTAGAATATCACTGCTCATATCGAATTTTTCACCCGCAAGAGATCCGGTTCACACCGAGAGACACCATGGAGCGCCGCATGGACGGTTTGCATAATCATATGGATAACGATCAGATGGATATCTTCAACTTTTTGCATGTCGTTTACCGGCGCCACAAACGGCACATCCACCAGGCCCGCCAGCGCTCCGCCTGAAAATCCGGACAAACCGATCGTGACGCCGCCGTTTTGTTTTGCATAGCGAATGGCCCGTAGCACATTTTCGGAATTCCCGCTTCCCGAAATACCGATAACGACATCCTTTGGAACAAAAAAATTTTTCAGCTGTTCTTCAAACACCACATCGTAGGACACATCATTGGCCAGCGCCAGCAGGGTGGGGATATTGTCGTTCAGGCATATCATTTTGAACTTCCGGGCCAGATCGATGCCGCAGCCCTTGTTGATATCACAGGTAAAATGAGACGCTGTCGCACCACTCCCACCGTTTCCCATCACAAAAATATGACGCTGCTCATCATAGGCCTTCAATATCCGCGCAATTATTTTTTCATATTGGCCGAAATCGAATGCGCTCAAGGTGTCTTTAAGGCCTTCGATATATTGTTCGGCAAATGGTCTGGTTTCCATTTATCTCTCCATGCCCCTGCCCGTTGAACTCAGGTGCCAGGCAATTCTCCTGCTGCGCTGATTTTGTTTGTCGAGCGTAACGTTTCTAAATATTTTAATTTCCCCGTTTTTCGAGCGCCCGATCCGAATTCGCCCAGTCCATACAGCGATATGGTAAAGGCGACTTCATCATTATCTTCTTCTTTTGCGTACCGCACATCAAACGACCAGCACTGGGCCTGATAGGAAACGCCGATTCCCTTGCCAAGATCCTTACCGGTGAGAAGGTTCCGCTCGAAATCGACATAGACCCAAAGCCATGAAGTTGCCCGCAACAGCACATCCGTATAGATGGTTTCCCGCTCATCCCGGGCATACCGGCGCTCGATAAACAACTCATCGCCCCGATGATCCTTGAGGCCGCAGGCAATATCATGCGAAACGAACTCGCCATCGTATGTGGACCACCCCGTATCCGCCTTCAAATATACCTCGGGAGTGATATCGAGTTCGATTTCCGCCGTGATGGGTGAAAACGGTTCGGGAATATTTTCATTTTCTTTAAAAATATCATAGCTCTGCGCCAGTTTTAACCGGGCGAATTGATGATAGTCATATTCGGCGGCTTTTACATTTCCGGCAGGATGCGAAACGGATCGGGAGACAAAGCTGTGAATCCATGAATAGGTAATGAGATTCTGATTCCCGATGCGGTCCAGCGCATCAAATTGAGGGTATTCATTCTGATTTAATTCAGGAAGATAATCGTATGCGACCTGAAACCGCATCAGATGCTTCAACCGGCCCTCACCCCCTTCACCGGTGTGATAGACCTTATAGATTTCAGAAGAAAAGTCGATTCTGAAATCATAGAGGTCCCGGTTCAACGTGCGATCCGAGTCCCGAATACCCCCATCCGCCTTCTCCAGGTTCCAGACGGTTTCCTGCAATCCGACCGACGGTTCGATACTCAGATAGGTTCCGAACCGGTATGGCAAATACAACCGCGGATTGATATCGATTCGGTGTGCCCGGGCTCCATCTTGCCGATATAAATAAGTATATTCGGAATCAAACCCGATGTAACAGGGCATCTTGAAAAGGGACTGCCGGGAGCTGTCCACGGAAATACTCGGCAACCGCTGCACGGTTTCATCAATGGTATTCCCCCTTCTGGCAATGACATCGTCCATCCAGCGAAATTCGGCATTCGCACTGACGCTGGACCACAACCGGTTAAAATTCAACCGATTAGTGCGCACCGGATCCGTATAATCGTCCAGATCCCGACCAAAATATTTTTCGAAATAGCCGGCAGTCTCCTGAAAACCGCTGAAGCCACCTTTAAATTCGTGCAGGTAATCCTGGTCGCTAACGATATCCAGGCCCAACTGGGCAGTCACATCAAAGGGCAGCGGCTGATCGTATTTCATCCGAAACCAGTAGCGATCGGAATTGGTACGGAACACCTCATCATCCGTATATCCGTAATCGGCGGAGGCTGTTCCGCTTCCGTCATCGACTTTCCGGTCATTCAGCCAGTCGAACATGAGAGTCCCGCGAGCCTTCTCATCCGGCATAAACCGGTATTCAACCCCGAATTTATTCCCCCGCCGGTCCATATAATGCTCGTAAAAAGTGGCATCCGAGCTTTCGTTGATCGCCCAGAAAAAAGGCTGAGCGACCTCGGCCCCCTTTCGATCCGAGTTGCCGAACTCGGGAAAAAGAAGGCCTGTCTGGCGTTTGGTTTTTACGGGAAAAGCAAAAAAGGGGGTGTACAGGACCGGAATTTCTTTCACCCGAAAGGTCGCGTTTTGGACAAATCCATACCCATCGATGGTAATATCGAGCTTTTCCCCGGTGACCGCCCAGGCGGGAGAATCGCCGTCACAGGTCGTAACCCTGACATTCTTACCCGAATAACTGTTTTCACTCGTCTTTTGGATCTTTTCACCCGTGACATGGTAGTTATTCTGCCTTAGAAAGAGGCTTGCGTCATATACCGTTCCGACTCGCTTTGAAAGATCCATTTCCAGGCGCTCACCGGTCAGCCGGTCCTCGCCGGAAGAAACATGCACATGACCATCAGCCTCCCCAGCCTGACTGGTCCGGTTATATCGAACTTCATCCGCCGACAATCGGAAATCATTCTTCTGGAGAATCGCATTTCCGAAGGCTGTGGTCTGATCCGTCGCCTTGTCATAGATCAACCTATCCGCTTCGATCCGCCAGGGGGCGGCGGAATCATTTTGAAAAAACTTTTCCAGATCCGCGGCGTCAGCCATATTCCCGATACTCTGGAATAGAAGAAATCCATATAGCAGCATCAGACATCCCATGAGTTTGAGAGGTAATCTCCTTTGGATCTGCTTCAGCGGTAACATCGCCAACGGATATTGGATTTTCATTTTCACGGTTATCTTCAGTCCTTTTCTCACACAACACCGGCTGTCTTCGCATTCGGCCTGTCATTCACATCGGGTTACCGCTGGAAACGTCTGCCGCCCCACGCATAAAGCCAATAATTATTGAAAAAGTCAAGATATAGATGTAGGGTATAGCCGCTATAACGACCCAATGCGGGCGATGCCTGCATTCCCGGAATTTTAAAATGAGCCCGGCGGAAAAAATTGATTTTACCGTGCATTATATGAGGATGTGGGATTTTTTTTGCCCAACGCGGAGATAATACGTCGCAACCACCATGAATATCCTGTTGACAAATGATGACGGCATTTATGCGCAAGGCCTTTGGGCGCTTCACCATTGCCTGTCGGGAAACCATAGGGTCTTTGTTATCGCACCGGATCGGGAGAGAACCGCCGTCGGTCACGGCATCACCCTTCACACCCCCCTGCGCGCAACCCGGATCAGCAGAAACGAAAAAGAAGCGGGCATCGCAGTGAATGGCACACCGGCGGACTGCATTAAACTCGGGATTCTGGAACTTCTTGAGTTGCGACCGGATTTGGTGATTTCCGGTATCAATCCCGGGGCAAACGTGGGAATAAATATCAACTATTCCGGCACCGTCTCCGCTGCAAGAGAAGCGGCTCTCTTTGGTTTGCCGGCCATCGCGGTATCCATGGAAGGAAATAACCCGGAACATCTCTCCGGGATTGCCCGGTTCATCGAACAACTGGCCGAACATGTTCTGGAAAGGGGACTTCCTTTCGGCACCTTCCTGAATGTAAATATCCCCGAGATTCTCATGGAGGATGTTGCCGGTATTCGCGTCTGCCGGCAATCGGTCAGTCTTCTCTCGGAATACTTCGAAAAGCGTAATGATCCGAGAAACCGAACATATTACTGGCAGGGATGTGACACCGGGCATGTTTTTGATAACCCCGATACGGATGGTGCGGCTCTGGGAAATAAATACATCAGCATCACCCCCATTAAGTGCGACATGACCGATTACAGCGTTATGGAAGATCTAAAGACATGGGAAATCCGGGTGCCGGGAAAAAATAGTTGAAGCGAGTTGGAAAGTCATCGATCTATGTTTATCACCTTGGAAGGAATTGAAGGCTCCGGTAAGACCACCCAGGTCGTTCATATCGTTCGGCATCTGGAGTCGATGGGGATGGATTGCCGGGTCACGCGCGAGCCCGGCGGCACACAGATCGGCCAAAAGATTCGGGCGCTCCTCTTAGACCCTCGCAATCAGGGGTTGGATCCGCTAGCGGAGCTCCTCCTTTATATGGCGGACAGGGCCCAGCACATCAGGGAAATTATCGAACCCGGATTAAAAGCTGGAAAAACGGTTATTTGTGACCGGTATTTTGACGCAACGATCGCCTATCAAGGCTACGCGAGACAGCTGGATACGACGCTCCTTCACACCCTGCATCGGCTGCTGTTCACAGAACTCACGCCGAATATCACCTTGCTTCTCGATTTGCCGCCGGAAATCGGGCTGGCGCGGGCCTGGGAACAGATTCATGACGGGCGGCGCGAAGACACGGAAACACGGTTTGAAAAAGAGGCCCTCGAATTCCACGAACGGGTAAGGGCCGGTTATCTCGCCTTGGCGCACAGGGAACCGGAGCGTTTTCGAATCATCGATGCCGCAAGGGATGCGCAACAGGTAACGCGGCAGATTATCGACACGCTCTCATCGATCCTCCCATGAGGGCGATAAAAGAAACCGAAGAAAAAGGCACGGAAAGACGCATGGAAAAAACAAGAAAGTCCGTTCTGGAGCTCATTGGGAACACCCCCGTGGTTGAAATCAGACATCTCAACCCCAACCCGAAGGTGACGATACTCGCCAAACTGGAATATCTCAATCCGGGCGGTTCCATTAAAGACCGGGCCGCATTATTCATGATTGAAACCGGAGAAAAGACCGGCGAGCTCACCCCGGACAAAACGGTCATCGAAGCGACGAGTGGCAACACCGGCATCGGGCTCGCCATGGTCTGCTCCATAAAAGGGTACAAGCTGCTGCTGGCCATGTCCGAATCCGCAAGTGAAGAGCGACGAAAAATTCTAAAGGCCCGCGGCGCCGAAATTCTGCTGACCCCCGGGCATCTGGGCACGGATGGCGCAATTGAGGTGGTTTATCGCATGGCCCGGGAACAACCGGATAAATATTTCAATACGGACCAGTTCAATAATGAAGCCAACTATCAGGCTCACTACGATGGCACGGCGCCGGAAATCTGGGAACAAACCGATGGCAAAATAACGATGCTGGTCGCCACCATGGGAACCACCGGCACTCTCATGGGGCTTTCCAGAAGATTAAAGGAATACAACCCCGACATTCAAATTGTGGGGGTAGAGCCGTACCTGGGCCATAAACTCCAGGGGCTTAAAAATCTTAAGGAAGCTTATTGTCCTGAGATATTTGATAAAAATCGTCTTGATATCAAAGTGAATATCGAGGATGAGCTCGCCTATGAAATGGCCAGACAACTGGCCCTGAAGGAAGGCATTTTCGTTGGAATGAGCAGCGGCGCCGCCATGGCAATCGCTTGCGAACAGGCTAAATGCATGACATCGGGAACCATCGTTGTCATCTTTCCGGACGGCGGGGAGCGGTATCTGAGCACCACGCTCTTTGCCGTAAAGGATAAAGTGGAATTAAGCCTGTACGACTCCCTTCGCCGGGACCGGGAATGGTTTCGCCCCATCCGTCCCGGGAAAGTTAGCATGTTTACCTGCGGTCCCACCGCCCACACGCGCATGCACCTCGGGGAATGCCGGCGGCTGGTTTTTGCAGACCTTCTGAGCCGATACTTCGAATATCGGGGATACGATGTCACGCATGTGGTCCATATCACCGACCTGGATGACAAAACCATAAAGGACGCGGATCAGGCCGGCAGCCGATTAGAAGAATTTACCCAACGGCAGCTGGAACGGTTTCAACGCAATCTCGCGCTCCTTTCCATCCGTCCCGCGGGGAAACGCCCCAGAACCAGTGAAAATGTCGACGACATGATACAGCTGGCCGAGCGGCTCGCTAAAAAAGGGTACGCTTACGAGAAACTTCGCTCTTTGTACTTTGATATTTCCCGCTTTTCCGGTTACGGCAAACTCTCGGGGATCGATATCGACAAAATCAGACTCGGCGCCACCGTGGACCTGGATGAGTATGAAAAAGACAACCCCCGTGACTTCACGCTGATGAAACGCACCACCCTTTCAGAATTAAAAAGGGGGATCTTTTTTAAAACCGAATGGGGGAATGTGCGCCCTTCCTGGCATATCCAGTCCGCCGCCATCGCCATGAAGTTTCTGGGAGAGCACTTTGACATCTATACCAGCAGTCGGGAACTTATCTTTCCGCACAATGAAAATGAAATCGCCATATCCGAGGCACTGACCGGAAAACCCATGGCCAACCACTGGCTCCATTGCGAGCAGGTTTTAATGGACGGCAAAAAAGTGGGGGATACGGAGGCCATGAGCCTCGACAGACTCACCGGCATGGGATACAGCGGCCGGGAAATCCGATACTGGCTGATCTCGAATCACTATCGAAAACCGATCACTTTTTCCGAAAAACAGTTGGAAAACACCCGGCACTCATTGAAAAGGCTGGACAACTGCATTCACACGCTTGAGAACCTGTCAGGCGGGCGCCCCTTTCCCGAGTTGAACCAACTCCTCCATGACCTGAAGCAGGGCGTTGTCACCGCCATGGATTCGGACATGAATATCTCGGCAGCCATCGCCTCCATATTTCAAGTGGTGAAACGGATCAACAGACTGGCGGCCGCGGGAAGCATCGATGAGCCCGGCGCCCGGAATCTCTTGGATACTTTCCGTAGCATCGATACGGTATTTCAGATTTTTTCGTTTAATGAGTTACGAGAAGACCCCGGCATCCAATTTCTTCTCCAGCAACGGGAAAAAGCCCGGCAAGAGAAAAACTGGGAACTTGCGGACAAACTCCGGGATGAGTTAGTCGCCAAGGGAGTTTGTATGCGGGATGCAAGGAGTTGACAATGAAGAAGTCAGCTGATAGCTGATAGCTGATAGCTGATAGCTGATAGCTGATAGCTGATAGGTGATAGGTGATAGGCGCAAGATATGGACCCACAACCCGAATATGGAACGAGAACCCCATGCAACCGATCTATTTTCCCCATACTTATATAACGGATGAAACCTTCCAGGCGCTGACGGCCTGTTTTCAGAAAATCACGGTTTACCAGCCCACCCTTCGGCATATCCCCGAATCGATGATGCCATGGCGAAATTCCGATCAACTTGAAATCCGGTGCCCCATTGGTGAATTTGAAACGGATATTGAATCCTCGCTGAAAGCGTATCAGCATCTTGGGGATATCCATCAGGGTCGAACGAGGGAAGTTAAACACTTTCACCCCGCGGGCATTCCGTTCTTTGACGACACCTCACCCCAAAAAATCCGCGCCGATCTAATCCGCGAAATTCGGGGAAATGAGCTTGGGAAGGATGCTATCGCGCCTTCAACCGCAAAACTGATCCACGCAGGGCTGTTTTTACAAATGGCGCAGAACCTCGACGCCAATCAGGACGGAATTCGACGAAATATGGCTGCTTGCGCCGGGATGGAAAAGAATCTTTTTAAAAACCTCAAGGAGGACGATGACTTACTCTTTGAGGAACTGGCATCCTCCACGCCACCGTCGTCCGACTCGCCAGGCGAACACAGGGTGCGGGAAAGATTTTCCGCTTGGACCCGTTTGTTTCTTTTCGACATTTCGATGAACCATAAAGAGAAAAAAACGCCATCCCTTCCTCTCCTCTTTATTACCAGCAGCCAGTCTTTGTTTGATGAAATAATCGCGGATGACACGGATAACACCTCTTTTTTTTATTTTTATCCGAATAGGTTGGAGCAAGCCGAACTTGCGTCCACCTTAACCCGTATGGCCAAGGCAAATAATCCCGCATCTTTTCGAAAAACGATTGGTTCCTTTATAAACGAAACGCCACCTGTAATAAAAACAGCTGTGGTATTCAATGAGCCCCCCCTCGCTTTTTTGGCGAAACGCGCCGGGCTGTTACCTGGGGATATCCCCGACTTCCCGGATCGGGAACTGCAACCCAACACACTGATCGGTCTATTGTCTACCGAAGCAAAGGGGCCATAAAAATAAAATATTAAATTATCTTTTCTTCTCACAAGAGGGGTTGACGAGCCAAAACAATTGGTATAATGACCTCGGTTATCCTAATGGCTATTTGGGTGACGGTATCACCCTACATCAACTATTCATGAAAGGAGATTGATTCAATGGCTTTTAACCCCGTCGTAGACACAGATAAATGTGAAGGCTGCGAAGAATGCGTAGACGTTTGTCCCGTGGAAGTTTTTGAGATTGTGGACGGCAAGTCCAACCCCGTCAATGCTGAAGAATGCCTTGGATGTGAAAGCTGTGTCGAGGTCTGTGAACCCGGCGCCATCACCATCGAAGAGACCTGATTAAAACGCGTCGTACCTCCCCCCTGAAGCGGGAAATAAAGTTATCCGCCTCGGGGAGGAGGATCGTGCACTCACCCACGGGCGCCATGAAACAGCCGCCTTCTTTTGCGCACGTTGTTTCCTTCAAGCTTTGCAGTCATGGCGCTGTTGTTTATCGAACATATCCGCCCCTCCTCTTTCCCCCCATGATTCCCTGCCGCTCGATAATTCGCGGCGCCGGTGACACCAGGCTATTGGGCGGCGGATCCACAATGGAAAAAAGTACTCATCGCACAGAACATCGCCACTGCCGCCAGAGAACGGGTTGATAACGCCACATGGATTATTCCAGACTAAAAATTTCATTGGCCCTTTTTTCACTGATCATTTCCTGTGGAACACTTGGATATCATCTCGTGGAAGGCATGAGCTATTTTGAGGCCTTTTACATGACCCTCATTACGGTCACCACGGTTGGCTTTTCAGAGATAAAACCGTTATCGGAAATGGGTCGCCTGATCACCGTCGTGGTCATCTTTACCGGTATCAGCGTGGGAACTTATACCCTCGGCCAACTTGTCAAAATGGTGATCGAGGGGGAATTAAGGCTGTTTTTAGGGAGACGAAAGTTGGAAAAAAATATTGCCGAGTTAAAAAACCACTGGATTATCTGCGGGTTTGGGCGAATCGGCCGGATTATCAGCAGCGAGCTGGCCATTGACGATATCCCATTTATAGTAATCGAACAAGACCCCGAGAAAAATGGGGCGCTTGAGGCGTGCGGCTATCTGTATTTCAACATGGATGCCGCCTCGGATGAAGCACTGATAAAAGCAGGGATACATAACGCCCGGGGAATCGTCACCGCCGTGCGCGCCGATGCGAACAATGTCTTTATCACTCTCACCGCCAAGGGACTTCGTTCAGATATTTTTATCCTTGCCAGGGCCTCGGACCAGAATAACGAAACCAAACTTCTCCGGGCCGGAGCAACCCGGGTGGTATGCCCTTATATGATCGGCGGGAAAAGAATGGCCCAGGTCTTGAAACGCCCGACCGTTGTGGATTTTATCGATACCACGTCGATGGACAGCAAACTGGGCCTTGTCATGGAGGAGGCCGTTATCGGCACGGGATCACCCCTTGCCGGAAAAACACTGGTTCAAAGCAATATCCGTCGTGATTTCGGGATTATTATTGTCGCCATAAAAAAGCCGGACAACCGGATGATTTTCAACCCGGACCCATCCGAAATCCTCGAAGCCAAAGATGTCATCGTCGCCATCGGGAAGAAAAACGACCTGGCCGAAATGCAAAAGGTGTCAGGCTGAATATCATCCGTCTCTTTTCTTCACCTCGTAATGAATCAAAATGGCATCTTTCTCATTCTCGGCCAAACGAACCGAATCCTCCAGAATCGCTTTTACCTTGATTTGGCCGCTATCCGAAATTCCATCCAGGGATACCTTCTCGGTATAAACAGTTTTCAAATCACCAATGAGCCCTCGCCGGGCCGTGATGGACAGCGTTGAAGGTTCTATTTGGACTCCCGAGAGAATCAAGCCCCGCGGAAGACTGCCAACCCAATCGACCTGCACCGGCAGCGTCCGGGTGGCTTTTGAATCCAGGACCACATCCACTCGGGAGGGGCTCATCCCGGTCAAGGTAATGCCAGGCGGCAGCGATATGTCTTTGTCTCCTATCTGAAACGTATTGCTTCCGACAGTCACCCGGCCAAGATCCAGCTTCACGGCAATCGCATCCGGCCGCAACGCATTTATCAGCGTGCTGAAACCGCTCAAATGAAGCCGAACGGTATTTACGGATGCGTCAACAATTTCAAACTCGGAGTTTAAATTCAGATAATGAACGGGAACATCGAGACTGATAAGCGTGTCACGGCCCCGGCTGAAACTGATCCAGGCGCTTGTGACCAACACCAAGGACAGCACGGCAACCATCGCCAGTTTGAACGCTTCACTCCGAATACCCGTCTCCACCGTCCTTTTAATATTCGTATGCGCCTGCAAAATATTTTTCATCTTTTGCGGTGTTTCTATTTTTGTGATCACGGTCCCCTTTGCCGCCAGCACATCCCCCCTCTCTTCGGAAACAATGACCGCCAATGCATCCGTACGTTCCGCGAGCCCGGCGGCGGCACGATGACGGGTTCCCCAGCTGGTGGGCAAATCCACCCGGTTGGTTAGCGGAAGTATACTGCCAACTGTGATAATTTTTTTGCCGACAACCACGGCCGCGCCGTCGTGAGCTGGGTTACCGGGCCAGAAAACACTGGTAATCATCTCCGTGGAAACATCTCCATTCCATGGAATTCCGCCATATATCAATTCAGAAAGATCTTCCTTGCCGGGAAACACAAGAATGGCGCCGATATGTTTGTCCGCCAGTGCAAAAAGGGCCGCTGAAATCTGGTCCGATTCGGATTGGACCACTTGCTTCGGCAGCCCCCAGAGAAGCGCCTGCCAATTTTGCGCCTGAAAAACGGTACGGATCTCATTTCGGAAAACGACGATAATAATGAGCGCCGCGGCCGCCGTGATGCCCTGGAAGGCCCAGCTGGTAACGATAAGTCCCATGGAAAGGGCGATACGCTGAAAAAACCACAGGAAGGCGATCCCGATCAATACCCGAAAGGTATTGGTGCCTCGAAACAGGATATGCAGGCGAAAGAGGATGTAGCTGTTGAGCAGAATATCAACCACATCCTGCCACCGAATGGCAAGAATGAAATCCGGGAGAATCATTTTGAATCAGTCCGTAATGCTGAATCTAAGAGTTTTCAACAAGTTATTGTTACCATCGACGACATCGACCCGCCAGGGCCCTTTATCCGACTCCCGAAGGTCAATACTGCTGTATGTCGTCCATCGCGGTGGTTGAATTAACAGTCTTACGTTCGCAACGAGTTTGTCTTTCCGATACCAGAAGTGATTGATATGCGATTTTTCTTTCACGGGGTCAAATGAACTCAGGCAATACACACTTTTGTTGCCCACGGGAAACACAATGGTTGGATTTACCGGCATCTTATCGCTGATAGCTTCACACATGGCGGCAACTGTCAATGACGTGGCAATCGAGGCCGGCGGGATCTCAGGCTCCTGCGCCTCAAGAGAACCGATCGCACTTTGGATACAAAAAAATACGCTAACAAAAAATAACGTCCCCATAAACGGCTTGATTTTCACCTGCACCCTCTTCAGACCCTTTAAGTGAAACATGCGCATTATCGCGTGGATGTTGACAGAAAATCGATAACATTTTTTTCCCTTCAGCCCTTACACTTTTGGACAAGCCAGCCTGGGGAAAAACAATGATTCGGGGCTTTGATCATCGTATCGGCCACGCCAGGGTATTTTTGGGAAGACCGGCAGGAACTCGCTGTCGCTCAAACAGCCTGCCGCTCTTCCAAAAACACCCTGGCGCGGCCTCCATGTCGTGGGAAACTGGCCGAAACGATGATCAAGGCCTGAGTCGGAATAAAAAGAACGCGCTTTTGATGGGAACGAAGAATAAACGTAATTAAAAGAAAAAACAATACAAAGGGACCGTTCAGAAAGGCAAACGAATGGGCGCTGGCAATTGGTTCGCCTGCCAACATACGCCTTGCATGACACAATAAACTGTGATAATTAGATTTTTCATGAAACATTACGTTATTGATGAGCTGCGGCCTCAAGATTACGAACAGGTCAAAAAATATCTGGATGACCAACTGGAGACTTCCGGCGTGGAGGGTCTTTATTGGATTCCGTTGAAAGAGGATCTTCTGACCGATCTTCAGGTGGCTCATTCAGAGTGCCGACCGCTTTTTTTTGCGGTAGCCCTGGAGCCCGATCAGCTATCCTGCGAACTGTTGGTGAGAACCCGCAAAAAGCTTCAGTGTGATTGTATGGCGTATGCCACCGAAACCCAGCGCAACTGGATCATTGACTGGGCGGATGGTATATTTGAACAACTCGGGCTGCTCTCGTAATGGCAGCGAGTTTATGGCCGAATTGTTCCGTCACCCATCCGTCCAACCTGACCCGGGGATGCAATAAAGCAAATGACCTTATCTTTTGATCAGTTTAAAATAATCCCTTTGGGAGGACTTGGAGAAATCGGCCTGAACATGATGGTGTTTGAATGCGGGGACACCATTTTCGTTGTGGATGCCGGGCTGATGTTTCCCGAAGACTATATGCTCGGCGTCGATTTTGTTACGCCGGATATGGATTATCTGAAAAAAAACGCCTCTAAAATCCGGGCGATTGTCCTCACTCATGCCCACGAAGACCATATCGGCGCCTTGCCGTTTCTGCTTAAAATAAAATCAGCGCCGGTATTCGGCACGCCCTTTACGCTGGGCATGGTCCGGCACAAGCTTCAGGAGTACGATCTGGCGGGGTTGGTCGACCTGCATGAAATCGCTCCCCGGGAAAAACTCAAAATTGGTCCGTTTGAGCTCGAATTCATACGGGTCAGCCACAGTGTCATTGACGGGGTGGGGCTTGCCATCCGGACGCCGATAGGGGTGGTGATTCATACGGGCGATTTTAAAATCAGCCATTCGGCCGTGGCCGGCATGATGACGGATGTAAACCGATTCGCTCAATACGGAGAAGAGGGGGTGCTCGCGCTGCTGTCGGATTCCACCAACGTGGAAAAAGAGGGGTATACCTTTTCCGGTGACCAGATCGGCGAAAAGCTGAAAAGCATTATCGCCGGTAAAGCGGGGCGGATCATTGTCGCCCTGTTTGCCTCCAACATTGCCCGGATTCAGAAAATTGTGAACATCGCCCGGGATCGGGGCAGCAAAGTCGTTTTCAACGGGAAAAGCATCGAGGCCAGCGTCAGTATTGCCAAGGATCTGAACTATCTCCATATCCCCAAGGGGATGGAAATTGATGTTGATGAGATACCCGCCTATCCCGATGAGCAAATCGTCATTATCACCACCGGAAGTCAGGGCGAACCGATGTCGGCATTGGCCCGAATGTCGGCGGGCACCCATAAGCACATCAAAATCAAGGAGGATGACACCGTTATTCTGAGCTCCAAATTCATTCCGGGTAACGAAAAAGCAATTGCAAGCATCATTAACCATCTCTACAAACAGGGGGCCGATGTAATCTATGAAAAAATCTCCGGCATCCATGTCTCGGGCCACGCCTTTCAGGAAGAGTTAAAGCTCATGATCCGGCTCACCAACCCCCGGTACTTCATCCCCATTCACGGTGAATACCGGCACCTGGTGCTTCACAGTCGTCTGGCCCAGCAGGTCGGTATCCCGAAAAAGCATATTCTCCTGACGGAAAACGGACAGGTCATTAAATTCGACAAACGCGGCGCCTGCCAGTCCGATCGCGTCACCACCGGCCGGGTGTTTATTGACGGCAAGGGAATTGGGGACGTGGGTCGAAGCGTCCTAAAAGAACGACGAAGTCTCTCAGAGGACGGCCTGGTCGTCGTAAACGTCGCATTTGATCAAGAAACCGGGACGGTAATCTATGGCCCGGAGATCGTCTCGCGCGGATTTGTGTTTGCGGCCCAGACCGGCCATCTCCTGGACGACGCGCAATGCGTCATTCTTGAAATTATTGAAGAAATCGGTCCTGAAAATCCGGATCGGCTCCATGCGATTCGAGCCAAGGTAAAATCCTCCCTGCGACAATATTTTTATTATGCCATTAAACGGCGCCCGGTGATCCTCCCCTTCATTCTGGAAATCTGACGTTTTTGTCTTTTGGGTAAGCGGGGAGATTTCGGGAAAACACCTAAAAAAATATGGATGACAAACGGAAATCAAGCAGATACCACCATGCGTAAGGAACTTATCGGACTTTTACTTTTTTTTCTGGTGATCTTTACCCTGATCAGCCTTCTGTCCTTTTCCCCGGCGGATCCCTCCATCAACAATGCGGTTGCGGAAAGCGAGGTGCATAATCTTTTCGGAAAGGTAGGTGCTTTCACTTCCGGTATCCTCATCGGGCTTTTCGGGATCGGTGCGTTCTGGATCCCGATCCTGCTCATGCTGGCAAGCGTTCATTTTCTAGGCAATCATACCCCACGGGCCATTATCCTCTCTATCACCGGCAGCATAGTTTTAGCCGTCACCACGGGCAGCCTCCTGGCATTGCAAAAAAATAACTATTTAATTTTCGGCGTCCCAATATCCGCCGGCGGCCTGATTGGCATCTGGCTTAAATCGATCATGATCGATTTTGCAAACCCCACCGGAGGATTCGTCATCTTTGCCCTGCTATGGATTGCCGGATTTATCCTGGCAACCGGCTTTTCGATTTGTGCATTTGCCGGACGATGCCGGCGGCTTTTTGACGGCCTGTGGATTCGTCTGAAAACCACCCTTGCCAAAAGGAAATCACGCCGGGAAAAAACAGGACATGTGATGACCGCCAGACAGAGCCCCCCCCAGGAGCCTCCCCGGCGGATCAATATTTCGGTTCCACCGGCAATCCCGATGAAAAAGATACCCAAACCGAAGCAGGAAGTTTTCAGCTTCATGCGTATGGATAACGGATTTGAACTGCCTTCCATCAATTTCCTCATCGACCCGGAACCGGCGGAAATCGATACGGACCGGGAAAACCTGGAAATGCAGTCAAAACTGCTGGAAAAGAAACTGGAAGATTTCGGCGTTACGGGAAAGGTCGTGGCGGTCACACCCGGGCCGGTCATCACCACGTTTGAATACGAGCCCGCACCGGGTGTCAAGATCAACAAAGTGGTCAATCTCACCGATGATCTGGCCCTGGCGTTACGGGCGTTAAGCATTCGCATTGTGGCCCCTATTCCCGGAAAAGCGGTCATCGGTATTGAAATTCCCAACCCGAATCGCCAGATGGTGAGGTTCAAAGAGGTCCTGGTCTCGGATGCCTACGATCAGTCAAAATCATTTCTCACCTTATGTCTGGGGAAAGACATCGTCGGAAATCCCGTCGTGGCGGAACTGGATAAGATGCCTCACCTGCTCATCGCCGGCGCCACGGGCACCGGCAAAAGCGTCGCGCTGAACACGATGATTTGCAGCATTTTGTATAAGGCGACCCCGGACGAGGTGAAGCTGATCATGATCGATCCGAAGCGGATCGAGCTGTCTTCCTATGACGGCATTCCGCATCTCATCACGCCTGTTGTAACCGATGTCAAGAAAGCCACCAACGCCCTCTTCTGGGCGGTAAGGGAAATGGAGCAACGCTATGTCCTTCTTTCCGAAAGAAAGGCTCGGAATCTCGTTCAATACAATCAGAAAATCGAAAAGGATAAAAAGGCGAACAAGGAAGATACCCCGGAAAAACTTCCCTTTATAGTCGTTATCATCGATGAGTTGGCGGATCTGATGATGGTGGCTTCCCGGGATGTCGAGGTGGCCATCACCCGGTTGGCCCAGATGGCGCGCGCCGCCGGCATTCACATGATCCTTGCCACCCAGCGGCCGTCCGTGGATGTTCTAACCGGCATCATCAAGGCCAATTTTCCCACGCGCCTGTCTTTTCAGGTCTCATCCAAAACCGACTCCCGCACCATCATCGACAGCAATGGCGCCGAAAGCCTGCTCGGCATGGGAGATATGCTGTTTTTACCCCCCGGCACCGCCAAACTCCAGCGAATTCATGGCGCTTACTTATCGGAAGGCGAGCTTTCCGGCATCGTTGAATTCCTGAAGAGCCAGCGGGCGCCCGAATACGATCAGGAAGTGACCCTGCCCCGGGAGGAGGTGGATGAATCCGCCGAAGAAACCGAACATGATGAACGCTACGATGAAGCCGTCGCACTGGTCACCAAAACCCGTCAGGCCTCCATTTCCATGGTTCAGCGGCATCTTCGCATCGGTTACAACCGGGCCGCCAGAATCATTGAGATGATGGAGAAGGAGGGAGTCGTCGGCCCTTCGGATGGTGTAAAACAACGCGAGGTACTGGTGCCCGGGTATGAATGATCTGCCGGCCTTGATCATCATATCGGCCACGCCAGGGTATTTTTTCCAGACCGGCAGGAACTCGCTATCGCTCAAACAGCCTGCCGCTCTTCCAAAAACACCCTGGCGCGGCCTCCCTGCCGTGGGAAATAGGCCGAAATGATGATCAAGGCCGATCTTCCGGGCAAGGTCACCCTCATTGAGGTCGGCCCCAGAGACGGATTTCAGATGGAAAAAAGGGTCATTCCCACACCGGTGAAAGTGGAAATCATTGAGGGACTGATCGAGGCCGGATTTAAGCACATTCAGGTAACCGCCTTCGTCCATCCGGACCGGGTGCCTCAGCTGGCCGATGCCGAGGCGCTCCTTGACACCCTGCCGAAACACGCCGATGTGGTGTATAACGCGCTGGTCTTAAACGCCAGGGGACTGGAGCGCGCCATCGCATCCGGCGTGGCATCCGTAGAAATTTCCGTCTCCGCCAGTGATACGCACAGCCGGGAAAATGTCGGGCTATCCCATGCTCGGGCACTTAACGAGGCGCTGGAAATGATCAAAACCGCCCGAAAAAGCGGCCGCCATATTCGGGCCGGCATCCAATGTGCCTTTGGCTGCGCCTATGAGGGGACGATTTCACAGAGCCGGGTTTTAGACATGGCGTGTCGTTTTCTAAATGCCGGCATCGACATGCTGGCCATTGCCGACACAACGGGCATGGGAACCCCCGAGAGGATGACCGGCCTATTGAATAAACTCCTCCCCCTCGCAGCCGGTCTCCCCGTGGTGCTCCACCTCCATGATACAAAAGGCCTGGGTCTCGCCAATTTGCTTGCCGCCATGGCTTCCGGCGTCACGCACTTCGACACCGCATTGGGCGGATTGGGGGGCTGCCCCTTCGTCCCGGGCGCTCCGGGCAATATCGCAACGGAAAAAACAGTGGACATGCTTCACCGAATGAATATAAAGACCGGCATCGACAGCGCGTTGGTCAAGATCCATGCAAAACGGGTTCTGTCATTCCGGCGTTTGTTTTGTTAATATCATGGTCAAGCAACATTATATCAGCATAATATTACCCGGCATATGGGTGAAGGAAATATGAAATGATCACGTTACTCGACTACGGCGCCGGCAATGTCCGCAGCGTCATCAATGCCATTGAAAGTTTGGGGGAACAGGTGAAAATCGTTTCCTCGGCGGATGATATTTTATCCGCTGAAAAGCTCATTTTCCCGGGAGTGGGCGCTTTCGGAAACATGATTCGAATCCTGAATGAAAAAAAATATACGGAACCGCTTAAAAGTTATCTTGGCTCCGGCCGGCCGTTTTTCGGTATCTGCCTTGGCCTCCAGGCCCTCTTCGATGGGAGCGAGGAAGCCCCCGGACAAAGGGGACTCGGCATCCTTCCCGGAACGGTGAAGCGGTTTACGGTTGACCTGTCGGTGCCGCATATCGGCTGGAACGGCATTTCCATCCGCCAGCCATCGCGACTGTTCAATGGACTTAAGGGGGATGAAAAATTCTATTTTGTCCACTCGTTTCATGTCGTCCCGGAAGAGGATGGCGCCATACTGACGACCACGGATTACGGCTATCCGTTTGTGAGCGGCATTCAGAAAGAAAACATCATCGCCACCCAGTTCCACCCGGAAAAAAGTGGTGAGCCGGGACTTCGAATTTTGAAGAATTTCCTTGAGACAAAGGCCGAAAAATCCCTCCCGGCTAAGGTCTCAACCGAAACCCGCCTGGCCAAACGAATCATTGCGTGTCTGGATGTCCGGGCAAACGATGCGGGGGATTTGGTTGTTACCAAAGGCGACCAGTATGATGTCCGGGAGCAGGGGGATGTGCGAAACCTCGGGAAACCGGTCGAGCTGGCCGCCCGGTATTACAAGGAAGGCGCGGACGAAATTACCTTTTTGAATATCACCGGGTTCAGGGATTTTCCCTTAAAGGACATGCCGATGCTTGCCGTTTTGGAAGAAACATCGAAACGGGTATTTGTGCCCCTCACCATCGGCGGCGGCATTCGGAACTTTACCGACAAGGAGGGAAAGCACTACACGGCGCTGGAAGTGGCGGCCGAATATTTCAGATCGGGAGCGGACAAGATCTCCATCGGCAGCGACGCCGTGCAAATCGTCGAGGATTTTCTGGCAACCGGCATCAAAACCGGAAATAGTGCCATTGAGGAAATCTCCCGGGTTTACGGCGCCCAGGCCGTGGTCATCTCCATCGACCCCAGACGGGTGTATGTCGGGTCTCCGGAGGGGATGAAACACAAGGTTATAAAAACGAATATCCCAGGCCCCAACGGGGAGCGGTATTGCTGGTATCAGTGCACCGTGAAAGGGGGACGCGAGGGACGGGATCTGGATGCCGTAACCTTTGCCAGGGTTTGTGAATCACTCGGGGCTGGTGAAATTCTATTAAACTGCATTGATCGGGATGGTACCAATCAGGGCTTTGATATTGAACTGATCAACGCGGTAAAGGCTGCCGTTACCATTCCCGTTATTGCCTCCAGTGGCGCCGGGTGCGCCGAGCATTTCTTCGAGGTTTTCACGAAAACCGATGCGGAGTCGGCCCTGGCCGCGGGCATTTTTCACCGGCGGGAGGTTCCGATCAGCGAGGTAAAAACTTATCTATCGGGTAAATTGGAAATCAGGCCGTAACGGGTCCTTTTTCAAGCGTCACATTTCCATTGAAAAAGAGCCGGGCGGTCTTTTCAAGATGGGCCGTTTTTTCGGAAACAAAAACCCTTAGATTTCCGCCCTGCCCCAACGGGGCCTCGGCGGTGCTCTCAACAAACCGGCGGACATTGAGCGCCAACGGCTCGGCCGCATCGACCACGGTGATTTGAGTGCCCGCCTTGCGGGAAAAGGTCTTCTGTAAAAGCGAGAGATGAGCGCATCCCAGAATCAGGGTGTCGATTTGCCGCATCTTAAGCGGTTGCAGGTAGTGTTTAACAATCCGGTTGGTCTCGGGTCTGTTTAGCCATCCCTCCTCAACGAGAGAGATCAGCAGGGGCGCCGCCGCGGAATAAATTCTGGCTCCCGGACGTATTTGCTTTATTTTTTCTTCATAGGCCCCGCTCTCCACGGTCGCCCGGGTCGCGATAACGCCGAAACTTTCTTTCCGCGAAGCGGCGACAGCCGTTTCAACGGCGGCATCCATTATTGAAAACAGGGGGATTTCCAATTTACCGGCTAGGCCAGAGGCCGTAAGAGCGGCAATGGTATGACAGGATAGGACAAGAAGATTCACCCCCGCATTTACCAATACATCCGCGCCCTGCGCCGCATATCCCCCTATGGCGTCCGGATGGCGACCCCCGTAGGGCATTCGAGCCGTATCGCCCCAATACAGGATGTCGTGGCCCGGCAATTGCTCACGAAGCTTCCGGGCAACCGTTAATCCGCCGATCCCTGAATCCAGAATTCCAATCTTCATTTACCGGATTCCATTTTCTGCGATTTTTCCATGTTTTCCCGCTCATTCGACACACCGGCAACAATGGTCTCATCCACTATATCCGTCCGCATGCCCGGACAGCAGGAGGCCATCATTCGCCAGTTTTCCGGCGCCTTGAGGACGCTCTTGATATAAGGCCATTCTCTGCACATCCGGGGTTTTACCGGGTGAATGCCGCACAGCTTTTTCCAGAAGATGCAATATCCGTTTTCCCCCTGCGCCAGGACGAGCTTGTTCCCTGAAATCCGGCAATAGGT
Source organism: Pseudomonadota bacterium (assembly GCA_043797445.1). Lineage (GTDB taxonomy): Bacteria > Desulfobacterota > Desulfobacteria > Desulfobacterales > JAFDDL01 > JAZDPP01. The sequence goes on along the minus strand of JAZDPP010000005.1, from coordinate 4,762 downwards.
GCTCACAAAACCTTCCCGGGGCACACCGATATAATCGGCAATCGCCGCAATATCCGTCTCGGTTACATAGGTGCCGCCGTAGCCGTTGCAGCACTCGCCGCATTGTTGACATTCAAAAATGGCCGATTCGGAAACAAGCTGTTGGGACATGTCGTTACCACCTGAAATAAAAAACAAAAAAACACAATTAAATCATAAAGCCTAAAATAAATATGGGAAAACTTCGTTCGGCTTTTTATCATGTTTTTGGGTTTTTGATAGGGTTTTTTATAGGGTGATCACAAAAAGTTCACAACTCGGAACATCTAACGCTGGCTGTAAAATGGATAGGGGGAAAAGCATCCGAGGAAAAAGATGGAACGGGTCTACCTATCCTGACTTACCCCCCTCAACTCCGAGTAATGTGTTTTCAAGCATCACTCCCGCACTTGTTCGATGCTGAGCCCCAAGGCCTTCGCCAGTTTTTCCAGCGTTGCCTTTCGAAGTTTTTTTTCGCCAGATTCCATCTGCGATAAGGCGGCTTGTGTGACCCCCATTTTCTCGGCAACTTCCTTTTGTGTCAGGCCAAGGTATTCGCGCCAGGCGCGAATGATGGAGACGTTTTCATCAATGGTTTTCCAGACAACATCATTTGGAACGCTCTCACCGTCATCCGGAATGAAGGGCCGTCTTTATCCTGAGGTATTCTTTATATGGGATCACAACAAAGGCGGGGCGCCCTTCCTGCATGATAATCTGGATGTCAGTAGGTCCGCTCATCTCGCTTCTTTACCTCCTGTATTTCAATGATTCTGACTGCGTCACGTACATCGTAAACACTCGGCAGAATGGGCATGCTGCGTCAAAATCCGCGACCCGGTTTGCAGCCGGACGGTGAATGATCACAGATAGTGACAAGCTACCCGTTTCTTGCTTTTCGTTTAGATATTGGTATGGTATCACCGTCTCAAAGCGATCATGTTTACCACAATATATTGCTTTTTTTCAGCGCTGTATCCGATGTGAATTGACATATGGTAACTTTTGTGTTACTGAGCATGCTATGCTATGAAATACCAAATAATAGAATATACCATAGACGCGGCTGACAAAAACCTTTTTCGTGAATGGTTTTTCAGTCTGGATGCAAGGGCTGCCGCCAAGGTCACAACGGCAATGCCCGTCTGGAGAACGGCAACGTTTCAAATGCCAAAAGCGTTGGCGGCGGCATTTATGAATGCAAAATTAACTTCGGTCCCGGATATCAGGTCTATTTCGCTTATGACGGAAAAACCATAATTATCCTGCTGGCCGGAGGGCGCAAAAGCCGGCAATCAAAAGATATCCAGGTAGCCAAGGACAGATGGTTGAATTATAAAGCCAGAAAGTAGGGGCACATGGCACTCACACGCAAATTTAAAGAAACGGTTCAATTACGGGTAAAACAGGATCCCTCGTTCCGCAAAGAGCTTATCATTGAAGCGGCCAATTCTTTCCTGGATGGTGATATTGATACGGGCAAAACTTTGCTTAGAGACTACCTAAATGCTACAGAGGCCTTACCTTCCATTGCCCGCGAGCTATCACAGGATGAAAAAAGCATCCGGCGAATGATTGGCCCTCGGGGAAATCCGACGTTAAAAAATTTCATTAACCTTTTAAGCGCATGCAAACGGCGTGAGGACCTTGACTTAAAAGTTGCCTGATGCCCTTTTTATTGGGATATTGGTATGGTATCACCACTTCAGCGCCAAACAGATTGACCACAATATCTTGTGACCGCCACTCTTTCGAAAATGAAGGACTGGCAGTTGCTTTCTTCACAATGTTGCTGATATGGTGGCTGAAAGACTGTGGCAAGTATGTTGCCATTTTTCGAGAACGCTTTAACTTACCAATTAATGCAAGGCGGGGTATCCGCACGATTCAAAAGATTCTGCAAGAAAAGCGCCCGCATGACCATGGTTTTGCTCATGTTGTGAATATAGGAGGAATCATGCAAGCCATAGAATTTGAAACAAGGATTGATAAAAACGGTCATATTCATCTGCCGGAGAAGTACCAACACATATACGGGAAATTTGCCCGCCTGGTTGTACTTTTGCCAGAGCAGCCGGAATCCCCGAAGAAACAACGGAAACCCGGAAGTTGTAAAGGAATCTTTCAGGTGCTGTCGGAAGACGAAGAACATTTGAATGATTTCAAGGAATACATGCCATGAACCTCTTGCTGGACACCCAAGCGCTGCTCTGGTTTCTGCTGGACGATCCCAGATTGAGCAAGAAGGCGCAGGAAAACATTGTTGGAACAAATGAGCTGATTTTCGTCAGCCCCGCAAGTCTTTGGGAGATCGCTATCAAAATCAGCCTGGGCAAGTATGCATTACCGAAGCCTTTTGCAACATTCTGGGATGAACAGTTTCTGACCAATGACTTCTCTCTCCTGCCCATCTCCGTGACACACGCCGCACGGATTGCGGAGCTACCCTTTTATCACCGCGACCCTTTCGATCGTTTGATCATTGCTCAATCTCTGGCGCAAGGAATTCCAGTGGTAAGCAGCGATGCTGTGTTTGATCGTTATGGCGTGGAGCGGCTGTGGTGAAATGCTGATGCCTGATGAAAGCCGACTCAACTCGGGGATGTGAAGATAGTGGCTATAGAAATGGACTATTGCGATTTTTTCGGCCGGGCGGACTGGCCAATGCTTTCTAGCGGATTGAAGCCGGGGCATGCATAAACGCTGCCCCGGCGTTATCTATCCGTGAATGTTCTCGATTCATCGAATTGCTTCGGTGTCACTGATTTTTCCAAGATATCTTTGACTTGTCGAAAGGTTCGCATGCCGGAGGATGATCTTGCTCACAATTTCAAGAGGCGCCCCGGCTCTGGATGCATAGGTTGCAACTTGCCGGCGGAGACCATGAGGGTTGAGTTTAATGCGAGTTGCCGCTTGACGGAATGATGTGACGACGGCTTTCGCTCCCTACTACCCGGAGTGTGTAGTACGAAATCCGGAGTCCCATTATCCGGAGTCCCATTATAATGATGGATCGGGTCGACTGTTTTTTCTCTGGATTCCCAAAACTCCGGCCTTCGTAGCTTGACTCCGTTTTATCGGTGAACAGCTGTAAAATATTCAGTCCCACTCGTTCCGTCAGTGTATAGAACGGACTCAGTCGCATTGATGACACCGTTTGAAAAAGTGCCGCTAATATCATTTATTGATTTAATAAAGGGCCCCAATCTCTGGACACTGATATTACCGCTGATATTACCGTCTGCGTCTATATAACCGCTTCCTTGGGCCTGGGTACCGAATATATCGGCCTGCATTGTCAAACGAATGCCTCCCAAATTATCTAGTTGGCCCGTTCCAGTAAAAGATGAAGTAAACCCGGCGCTGTTGCTGCTTGCAGAAATCGTCAACTCACCCGGCGCGCTATCGCTGACCACAAGCGTTGCAGTTCCAGAGGCGCCCAGTGACGGAATGAACGTCGTTACGTCATAGGTTCCGAGAAGGGGGCCAACCGGACCTGTACTCACGAAAAAGGGGCTGGTTTTCAGATCCATAATGTTCAGGGTGCCCGAACCGACGACTGCCATTTTCCACTCATAGATACCCTCTGCTTCTTGACCGGTCATGGTATAATTGAATAGGATGATCTGGCCGGAGTCGAAACCATCCGTGAGTAAAAGATTGGAGACCAACTTCACCCAAGTGGCAGGGTCGGACGTTGACGTATGGGAAACTAACCCATTATCATAACTATAAAATTGCATCGTTTGGTCCGGAAGAACTAAAACAAGATATACATCGACAGATACCGGGCTGCCGTTATGAGCGAGTTTGACGGTAGTTGTGATATTATCCCCCTCCCCGAAATTGTAATGGTTGTTATTTATTGTAAGCGTGGCTGCATAAGCGGCCGCGGACCAGGATGACAGAAGGCAGAGCACAGTAAAAAACAATGGGAATCTTTTCATCTCACTTCCCTCCCTTTCCCTTCCTGTTAGAAAACACGGCATCAGGCTGGATAGCAAGTCGAGAGACGGCTCAAACACCGAACATGCAATGGTATGTGAGCATCTTGAGACGTTTCCCGGCACAGTTGTTTAGTTTAGGCATCATTTTAACACAATTTCAATTGGTTTAAACTTGGCAGTATGATGCATATATGCCATGGTATGCCATTACCAAACAGAATAATGCCTCTGCATTTCTCTTTCAAGGGTTAAGCGGGAAAATTTATGAGGAGATATTTTCCCCTCACGATGGATGATTGGAGCATATGGTGATTCTCGATTGTCAGTCGCCGCGAAGATAAATGCCGAACGTATGGTGAGTGCCTGTTACGGCTTCGATGAATACTAAATGCTGAGAGAGAACTGAACTGTGTTGAGTGAGGACTGTGGCTATGGAAATGGCCTATTGCGATTTTTCTGACGGGGTAGACTGGCGGATACATTCTTGTTTGAAACCGGCAAAAGCTGCCGGAAAGGGTAGCCTGGGATTTCCACATACGGCAACTAAAAAATTGACGGGCAAGGCCGAACTCGGTTACGGTGGACCATATCGAACACATTTTGCATATTGGGAAAGATGCCGGACTGGTGATGGGATTAGCAGGTATGACACTTACCTGAATCGGAAGGGGGTAATCATGACGGAAAAGAAATACGGATGGAATGGATGGAAGATGCCGATCCTGCATCCCAACGACCCGGATTTCTGCGAGATAGGATGTCCGATCTGCGTGCCTGCGCGTAAAGGGAACAAGGTC
>JAZDPP010000004.1:0-21900 GCA_043797445.1 Pseudomonadota bacterium | reverse complement strand
AAGAAAAACGCGGTCGGATTTGTAGACCGGGGCATCTCCAAGGAAATCAGTTTCATTCCGGAGATAGCCGCCAAAGAGTGCTGGGACTGCAAGGAATGCTTCCCGCTGTGCCCGACGGAGGCACTGCAGGCCGCTTTCGTTCTGACCCGGGCGTTCATTTCTCCCCCAACCGCCCAATAACAAAACCAAAGTGTTAGGGGGGGGGCCCAAAAGAGCATAAAATGGCCGGAAAGCAGGTTGATGCAAAAAATATCGTGCAGGAGCGTGGAAAATGATTTACATTAGGCGGCATTGCGTAATAGTTTATCCCATCTCCACGAAGAGATAAAAATGTGTCAACAATGAGTTTTAAAAAAGCAGCAGATAGGGATCAACTTGCTATTGAACCCAAAAGCGTGAAAACCAGTTGGGTGAAATTTGAGCTTTTTGGCGTAGAGATGGTGGAAAAAGATGTTCGGGCCAGGGGGAAAAATGGCAGGATCTATCTGCCGCCCGAATGGGTCAGCTGTAAAGTAAAAATCGTTAAGATCGACTAAGTGGTTTTGCTGCATCTAAACTTACCTCGGCTTACCGGCAGCCCCACTTGATGACAACCGGCTATGGAATCAAGCTCTTCATTTTTCATAAGGATGGATAAAATGGTCGAATTAAAAACTATCAAGGTAGAAAAGGCCAATGGCGTGGCCCGCATCACATTTAATCGTCCCAAGCACAATGTCCTCAATATCGGGATGATGCGGGAGTTGAACGGGGAACTCGAAACGCTGTTGGGTGACAATGATCTCAAATGCATCGTCTTTCTGGGTGACGGCCCCAGTTGGTGCGCTGGCGTCGAGGTGAGTGATCATAAGCCTGAATTGGTGGATGATATGGTCTCCACATTTAACCGGCTACTTGAACTTATTACTAAATTCGATATTCCCACCATCGCTGCGGTTCATGGCGCCTGTCTTGGCGGCGGCATGGAAGTTGCCATCGCATGCGACATCATTATCGCAACCCAGAGTGCCGTTTTCGGCCAACCCGAAATAAAGCTTGGGTTTATCCCGCCGTTTGCCGCCATACGACTGCCGGTGCTGGTCGGTCCCGCAAAGGCGATAGAAATCTGCACGAGCGGGCGAAGATATTCGGCATCGGAAGCACAGGTGATGGGGTTTGTCTCTCATGTTGTTGCGGATGACACGTTTGCCGATAAGGTTGAGGCGATGATAAAAGAAATCGCCTATTGCAGCCCGCTCATTATTCGACTGAACAAACAGGCCGTCCGGAAACATTTGGGCATGGGTTTTTCCGAAGCGGTAAGCAGCGTCAGCGATCTATTTCTAAATACGATGATGAAAACCGAAGACACGCTTGAAGGAATTTCCAGTTTTGAAGAAAAAAGAAAAGCAGTCTGGAAAAACAAATAGTATTTTATGTGTCGGACGGCATCGGCAATGACCCGCGAAGAAACACTTCTTCAATCCGGGTGGGAAAAGGAAGGGACTTATGATGAGCCCCGGCTCACTGAAGTCGTTGAACTGTATCGCGAGATAGGTTTTGAAGTACTTGTGGAGCAGGCGATCTTAACGGAACTCAAGGGGTGCGCCGAATGCATGAAACCGGATATGAGCCTGTTCAAAACCGTGTATGCCAGAAAAAATAAGCGCGTTTGAAGCGGAAGTGAAAGGCATTCATTTACTGATGCCGATTAACCGGGAATAGACAAACGCCGGGTCAAGCCTTTCTTACGTATCTAAAACCGACAAAAAGCAATCCGGGCTGAACAACCGCCCGGATTGCATTCCAATTCGGAATATGGATTGTAATTTCTCCTTGACAAAGGCAGGGTTGCCATCTATAGGCTACGACTTAGCTGTTTTGTAACGGTTTTGCCCCCGAATCCGAAGGTGGTCCACCAGCCCACATCCTCTTTGCGAATGGGGCTCTAGGATGATGCTAAGTCCATAGTTTGTTTTTTGGGGTCGATATGCCCGGGTGGATCTCAACTGCAAGGCATACTGCTCCAAACGGCAGCCATCCGAAGAAAATAAACGTTATCAACTAAGAACTTATATCAATAGGGAGGAAAAACATGGCAACCGTACCGGATAAAATAAAAACCTGGCAAATGGTTCAACCCACGACTTTCAACAAGGAAACCAAGGAAAGTACCCCCGGAAAGCTTGTAAAAACCGAGATTCCCGTTCCTGAACTCAAGGAAGGAGAAGTTCTTGTGGAAGTAGCGGGTTGCGGTGTCTGCCATACCGATTTGGGTTATTTTTATGACGGAGTTCCCACGGTTTCAAAACCGCCGCTGACGCTCGGTCACGAAATTTCAGGAACGGTAGTGGCGGGTGATGCCGCGTGGATCGGAAAAGAAGTCATTATCCCGGCTGTTATGCCCTGCCGGAAATGTCTTCTCTGCAAGACCGGTCGTGGTAACAGATGCCTCGATCAAAAAATGCCGGGAAACAGCATCGGCCTCTATGGCGGCTTTTCCAGCCATATCCCCGTCCCGAGCGTTGATTTATGTGAAGTGAAAAATCGTGGAAATATCCCCCTCTCCCACATGGCAGTCATCGCCGATGCCGCCACCACACCGTATCAGGCCGCTAAAAGAGCGGATCTGCAACCGGGAGACAATGTCATTGTCGTCGGCATCACCGGCGGCGTCGGCCAATACATGGGTCAGGTAGCTAAAGCCCTTGGCGCCAAAACCGTCGTTGGCATCGCCCGGCACCAGGATAAACTTGAAAGAGCGCTGCAATTCGGTGCTGATTTTGTCATCAATTCCACGGGAAAAGATGCCGGCGCGGTATCCAAGGAATTCAGAGGCCTCTGCAAAAGCAATGGTCTGCCGAATACCGGCTGGAAAATCTTTGAAGTTACCGGTGTCAAACCGGGCCAGGAAATCGCGTTAACCTTGCTGGGCTTTACCGGGAAACTGATCGTGGTGGGATTCGGAATGGGTAAAACCGAATACGCCATTGGCCGGCTGATGGCATTTGATGCGGAAATCATCGGCACCTGGGGATGTCTGCCGGAGTACTACCCCATCGTGTTAAATATGGTCCTGAGCGGCAAAATCAATATTGAATCTTTCGTCGAAACTCGACCCATGAGTTCCATCGCCGAAACTTTTGCGGAGGCACATAAGACGCCTCCGATGAAACGTATTGTTTTGACACCTGATTTTTGATTACCAATTTAAACAAAGGAGACAAAGAAATGGCTTTAGAATGGATGCCGAGAGAAGACGGCAAAAAAGATCATGCACTTCACACCAATGTACACTGGGGAACCGAAGCCCCCTGCGTCGTTTACGAGAAGAAACCGATTGTAGACCCTTCCGGAAAAGTAGTGGAAGGACTTTACACCGCCTGGATTCGCCTGAACAATCCGACCCAGTTTAATTCCTATACAACGGAGATGGTTAAAGGCGTCATCGCCGGCTTTCAGAACTCCTCTCTGGACAGAAGCGTTGTCGCGGTTGTTTTCACCGCAACCGGCCCCTTTGCTTTCTGCACGGGCGGCAACACCAAAGAGTACAGTGAGTACTACAGCAGCAGACCGGATGAATACGGCCAGTATATGGAGCTTTTCAATGGCATGGTCGACTCCATCCTCATGTGTAAAAAACCGGTCATTTGCCGCGTAAACGGCATGCGCGTTGCCGGCGGCCAGGAAATCGGCCTCGCCTGTGATCTCGCGATCTCTTCGGACCTGGCCATTTTCGGTCAGGCCGGTCCCAGGCACGGTTCTGCCCCGGTGGGCGGTTCTTCCGACTTTTTGCCCTGGTTCCTCACGATGGAAGATGCCATGTGGAATTGCGTCTCCTGCGAGATGTGGTCCGCCTACAAAATGAAAGCCAAAGGCATGATCAGCAAGGTCGTTCCGGTCCTGAAAGTGGATGGCAAGTTCGTCCGCAATCCTCTGATCATCACCGATGAATATGTCAAGGACGGCGAGATTGTCTACGGTGAGTACAAAACCGGCGCCGCCGCCAAAGAGGCGCGCGATTTTGTGAAAATTCATCAGCCCAATGCCGACTTCGAGCTTTTGGACAAAGAAGTGGATAAAGTCGTCTGGACTTTCGCGAACCTGTTCCCCGGCTGCCTGGCTCAGTCCATCGACGGCATTCGTCAGAAGAAAAAGTTCTTCTGGGATACCATGAAGAATTCCCACAGACATTGGCTGGCCGCCAATATGACCGGTGAGGCCTTCCTTGGCTTTGGCGCCTTCAACACGAAAAAGATCACCGGAAAAGACACCATCGACTTCCTCAAATTCCGGCAGAATGTTGCGGAATGCAAATCCTGGACCCAGGATATGTTTGCAGAAGTAATGGGAAAACCGCAGAAGTAGTAGTCCCTTGAAAATGAAATGACAAAAATTAGGCGGGTGGGGTCGAAAGACCTTGCCCGCTTTTTTTATCATATGTCAAGGGGTTGCAGGGGGGGGGGGGGGGTAAGCATAATGGAAGACACCGACGGGCAGAGTTATCCACGCATTCCCACCAGGGTCAACAGATTGCCGCTGAACACCTGGCTTTTCTCCGCTTCAGAGAAACCCGCCCGATCGAGCAGGCCGTCGATGTGCTTTACTTCGCTTTCATGTGTAAACCACGGCCAATCGGTGCCGAATAGAATATGCCGCGGCCCATGGATCTCCAGGAGCGCCAAAAATTCTTTTTCGGTAAGCGTATGGGCCGCATTGGAGGTATCAAGGAAAAAGTTTGACCGCGGGATCAAATACCGGCACAGATCCTCGATAGACCCATCGAGCCCGCCCATATGGGCACCGATAAAATTGATGCCGGGATAACGGGCCGCCAGCTCACCCAGAAGTTTCGGGGTGGTATTATAGATGGGCAGCGTGCCGAAATGACCATCCGCACCCTGAAGCGTGTCCAGAATCACCGAAAAAGGGGTATCGCTGTTTCCGTTGGCCGCTTCAATGGCATCAAACAGGTGAAGCGTTTGGGGCGCATCCAACGTAAAACCTTGAGAAAACGAGCAGAGCTTTATAACCCGGACCCCCTGTTGCCTCAGATAAGCCAACTCCTCTTCATTGTGCGAATATCCCGGATGCAGGGTGCCGGCAGTCATCAGCCAATTAAGCCCGGATGCCAATTTAACGCAATCCCGATTCGTTTTTTTGACCCGGTTGACGCTGGCGGTGGGCAGCATTAAGGCCCCTTCCACCCCGCCGGCCGCCATATCCTTTTTAAGCGTTTCCAAATCAATCCGTGCGGCGGCGCCTTCCGTTTGAAGCTTCAGCTTTCGAACCAACTGAGTCTTTATGGCGACGTTGGTGATAACGTTAGCCGCGAACAAATGAATATGGCAGTCAAGTATCTTCATGTGAATCGAAACCTTTTTTATGCAATATCGGCATAATCGATTGGAAAAATATCTTAACAAATAAAGGGAAAAAATATAGAAGGAATTCTGGATGAGTGTCAAGGGGAAAAGGGAAGCGTGATCGGCCGGTATCAAAATGCAATCCGTGGAAGGTTGGTTGCCACCGGAGAAAAAGAAATAAAGGAAGAAAAACATGGAAGCTAAAGATTGTTTTGCCATACCGTCTTTTGAAGTAAACAGCCGTATCAACGATATACAGAAAAAATTGCAGCAAACCGAAACCGGTGGACTCCTGATCGTTCAACGGGTGGATCTTCTCTATTTTTCAGGCACGGCTCAAAATGCGTTCCTCTATATTCCCGTCACCGGCGATCCGCTGTTGATGGTGAAACGGTATTACCCCAGAGCGCTTCAGGAATCCACCCTTAAAAACATCATCGAGATTCAATCGGTCAAGGAGGTTCCCGAAAGAATGCGGGATTATTATGGCACCCTGCCGAAAACGATCGGCGTTGAAATGGATGTCCTTCCGGCAAATGAGTATAATTTCTATGCGACGCTCTTTTCCGGTTCCCTTCTCGTGGATGGCTCCGGCCCAATTCTGGAAACACGAATGATCAAATCGCAATGGGAAATCGATCAGATGCGCCTCACGGCCACGCTATCCCACAAAACATTTGATTATATGAAACGCATCATCAAGCCCGGTCAAAGTGAGATGGAATTTGCCGGCATGGCGGAAGCTTTTTCCCGAAAACACGGCCATGGCGGAAAAATGCGCGTACGTGATTTTCAGACCGAAGGCTATGCATGGCATGTGCTGAGCGGGAAAAACAGCGCCATGGTGGGCCTCCTCGATTCCCCGGCGAGCGGCGCCGGAACCTCGGTCGCCTTTCCCAGCGGCGCCGGGTGGAAACCCCTGGCGCACCGGGAGCCGATTCTCATTGATTTTGCCACGGTATTGAACGGCTATCACATGGATGAAACGAGAATGTTTGCCATCGGGTCCATGCCGCAAAAAGCCCTGGATGCCAGCAAGGCCGCTATTGAAATCCACAATTCCCTTTTAGAAAAACTGAAACCCGGCATGACCGCACACAAGATCTATGAATACAGCCTCAAGCTTGCGCAAAAAATCGGCTGCCAGGAATCCTATCTGGGCCCATCCGGATATAAAGTTTCCTTTGTCGGACATGGTATCGGCCTGGAATTAGTCGAGTCCCCTATTCTTGCCAAAGGCAAGCATACCCGTCTTGAGCCCGGAATGACCTTTGCCCTGGAGCCCAAACTCGTGTTCCAGGATGAATTCATGGCCGGTGTTGAAAGCGTTTTCGAGGTCACCGAAAGCGGGGCAAGCTTGATTTCGACTGTTCCGGTGGAGATCTTTATCTGCTGATCGTAAGAAACGCAGCTAATGCCAACGTACCGGGAATACTTTTCAACACTTGCTCCCGATTAATTGCTTGCGTTTATTATTCATACCAGCTGCGAATTTCTTCAAGCGGTTCACGCTCCGTCTTATAGCGGTTTAAAGGAGAAGCCTCATCCGCGTAACCGAGCGCGATGGCAAGAAGTATCTCTTTTTCTTTCGGGATATTGAGAACTTCGGCGATGTCATTGGCATAGGCGGTAATAAGCCCGATGGGACAGGTCGCCAGTCCCTTGGCTTCAGCGGCCAGAAGCAGATACGATACGCCAAGGCCCACATCCAGATATCGAAGGCGGGGAAACAACTTATTCATGGTAACGATAATGGCGATAGGCGCCCCATAAAAGGAGCAGCTTCCCTCCTCAATAAAGCGATTAAACTCAATTCCCATCGCTGCAAGATGGGGCTTTAGCCCCTGGGAGGCGCCCCGGGACCGATTCGTGTATCGCTCCGGCAGGGGGGTGGCCGTTCCCGGTCCACAGGGAACTTTTTGTTCTCCATGCGCCTTTAACAGCCGCCGAATGAGACGGTCTTTTTCCTCGCCATGGGTCACCACGAACTCCCAGGGCTGAAGGTTGATGGCGGACGGGGCAAGTCCGGCACATTCAAGAATTTCTTCGACCTGCGCCCGGGAAACCGGATTTTTCAGAAAGGCCCGCGCACTTCTTCTTTGCTTCATGGCGGCAATCAAATCCATGATTCCATCCTTTTTCAGAATAATATAAAAAGCAAACCCCATTCAGTGTGGACGGTTTGACCTTCGTTTTAAATCATGGTAATGCAGAAGCCGGTTGAGAACAAGAGCCTTTTTAAAGAAAATAACGTCAAGGCCCCGCTGCCTTTTAATAAACATGAGGTGTATCATATGGAAAGAGCCATCATCTGGTTTAAATGTGCCGCTATGCATGATCCGGTTAGGCCGGTGATGAAAAAACCGGCCGTTATCGGCTGGGAAGCCAAACACCGTGAGGTTCAACTGGTCATCGAACGGGCCTTCGGGGGAGAGGAATTGCTTCTCCGGATGAAAGGCTGGGTTACGGCCGATGTGGAAATCGCCATCGACATTCTGAAGCAATACGGAAATCTGAAGGTTCTCAATGACTACGATCTCGTTCTGGAAGCACAAAACATGTCAGACCTGGATACGCTTTCAAAGATATTAACGGAAGTCTTTGGAGAAGAGGTCTGGATTGAACCTATTCAAAAACAGCGGCTGGAATAAAAGGGATAACGGCACTTAGGGACATCGCATTTTCTAATATACCACTTATCTTGCTCTTAATCATGCTCTTATTTCAGTAGTCATGAGAAAGATTAAGAGCAAGAAGAACGGCAATACCGGCATTTTAATTTTTTCTGATTCCCTTACCCTTTGTCGATCGTTTCGCGGGAACCGGCTGGCAACGCTTCACCCGTATCGGTTTTGACAGCCGGCAGATATTCCTTGAAGGTTTCCCCGTAAATATCCCAGACCGTCACGAACAGTGCGGCGATAATGGGCCCAACGATAAAGCCGATGAGGCCAAAGAGGCTGATTCCCCCGAGAGTCCCGAAAAAAATCATCAGCTCGTGCATTTGGGTGTCCCTGCCCACAAACCGGGGACGAAGCACATTATCGACACTGCCCACCAGAACGCCGCAAAAGACCAGAAGCCCGATGGCTTTCACAAAAGCGCCTGAGGCCGCCAGGATCAGCACCGCCGGCACCCAGATAAAGGCAGAGCCGACCGCCGGAATAATGGAGAGCACCGTCATGATCGTTCCCCAGAAAAGGGCGCTGTCGATTCCGACCGCCCAGAAGGCCAGCCCCGCCAGACTCCCCTGAATAACGCCGATCACCAGCGTTCCTTTTACCGTTGCCCGCGTGACGGAAGTAAACCGGTTTAACATCCGCTGCTCATCGTCATCCGTTAGCGGAAGATAATAAAGAATTTTATTTAGGATTAACTTTCCTTCCTTTAAAAAGAAAAACATGGTGTAAAGAAAGATGATGAAGAGAAAGAGAAAATTCACGGTCGAAAGCGTAACGGAAGAAAGACTCTCGAAGAGAAACGCGCTCATTTTGCCGACGAGCTGACCGGCTTTTTCGATAATCACATCCTGATAGGATTTTATATAATCGTAATACGGCACGGTATGGAATAGATCGTCAAAGGCGGTCGGCTCTTTCATCCGTTGCTCGATCCAGGGCTTGACCGAGTGACTGATTTTTATCGCCTGCCCGGCGACAATGCCCAGGAGCCCCGCCAGAGGTAAAAATATGAGAAGCAAAATGGCCAGCAACGTCGTCGCGGCGCTTAAATTCTCCCGGCCCTTGAACCAGTTTAACAACCGCCGGTATACCGGCTGTGCCATGGCGGAAAAAATACCGGTCAGTAAAATGACCATCAGAAACTGGAAGATCATGGTAACAAAGAGCAGGGAAATCAGCAGCACAACGCAAAACAAAACCACTTTGTTCAAGACCGGACGATTCATTTGAGCACCTTTTTTATAAATTGCGTCATCACCTGAAGCATCATCACCGAATGTTCCAGATGCGGCCAGTGATTACAATCCGGTATCATGAGAGAATTCACCTCGCCCCTCACCCCGCTGACGATGGCATCGACCTGTTTCCCCGTTCCGTATTTATCGTTTTCCCCTTGGGTCACCAGAATCGGGACCTTCACGCCCGACAGGAATTTTTCGATGTTCCATTTCATGAAATCGGGGTGAAGCCAGGCGTCATTCCATCCCCAAAATGCGGTATCCGTATTTTCGCCGTGGTATTTTTTCAGCTTTTCCCGAAGCCATCCCGCTTCGTAGTCGATCTTCGCCTGCCGGATGGATTGCACCGAAATAGCTTCGCAAAACACATGGGCCGCGAGCGTAATCACTCCCCGAAGCTGCGCGGCCGTCGTGCCGCCGGCGTAAATAATCGCGATGGAGCCGCCATCCGAGTTTCCGACGAGCACACACTCACGAATCCCCGAAGCCGCTATCAGCTCCGGCAGTACATTTAAGCCCTCATCGGTCATATAGTCGAGAGGCCTCGGAAGCGAGCAGGGATCGGAAGCCCCATATCCCGCACGGCTGTAAACGAGCGCCCCCAAGCCGGTGGCCGCCGCCAGTCCGGCGGGAAACCCCTGCCACATATCGATACAACCGAGGCCCTCGTGTAAAAAAATGAGCGTCGGCGCATCGGCCGGCCCGGGGCCATGCCACGCCACTTCAAGCCGCTTTCCCCTGATGGATAACTTTTTTTCGAATAGGTTCATATTTTCGACGGTTTCATGTCCTTGCCGGATACCCGGCCCTGGATCCGATGATAGACAGGCCGGACGGCCTAATTGCATTTCGCGGGCGTAACCGGTGCATCCGGCGTCCCTCCTTTTACCGCAACCCCCTTAAAAAAGGTATAACAAAAAGTGCCGTCCGCCTCGGTTGCCCGATACAGATCCCTGATCCCTTTATCCCAGGTTTTTTCATCTATCAGATTCAGGGAAATCGCCTGATTCCTGACACCTTCAACCATGGCGATAAATGTCTTTTTACTGAACCCTTCCACCAGATCGGGTTTACTCGAATCAACGTAGATCATTTTCGGAGATACGACCGTTTCTGCAAAACCCGCCTTATTCAATAAGGGATACAATTGTCTGCCGATCATTGAATTTCCCTTCAATTGCGCCTGAATCCGTATCAGGCACTCGAACGCCAACAATGCCTCGTGGCTCTCCGGGTAGCAATAGAACGAACCATGATCTCCTTCAATCGCCGTAATCGTTCCTCCTTTTTTCAGGACCCTTCCGAGGCGCACCAGGGCCGCCACCGGATCTTCAAGGTGCTCGAGAACAAAACACACAAAGATGTGGTCAAAGGATTCGCTCTCAAATGGCAACTTAAAAAGGTCCGCCTGTTGAAAAATGACATTCGTGACATTGCATGCCCGTATTCTTTCCGCCGCTGTCTTGAGGGAATCCTTGGAGATATCGATCGAAAAAAATTGGGAATCGGGATTGTTTTGTGCCAGAATTATAGTCTGGGCACCCGTTCCGCAGCCCGCTTCAAGCACCTTGCTGCCGGATGGAAATATTGTGTCACGATGTAATAACGATGCCAGCGTGTTGGCCTGGTCCGCCAACCGGCATGATTCCTTTTCCGTATATCCATGTACGTAGCTATCGGTCAACATCATCCCTCTGAAAATGCTTGAATTTGTAGTTCACGCGTTCAGCCTTCCGCAAGCAAACGCCTCATCGTTCGGCATTTCACAACCAGATGCCTCATATTAAGGTCAACGCAGCATATTTATTGCGCCATCAAGAATCCACACCGTAAAGCTTTCTTAAGCGATCGCGCTCTTCCGGGGATAGGGATTTGATATAATTTTTCCACCCGGGGCACCAGGATATGTGCCACTTCCAGAACCTGCCCAGCAAAGATCGGGGAGCCTTATCGTATTTCGCCCTCAGTTTGCAGTTGTCACAATTGCTCATGGTCCCTCCTTTTTTGCAGATTTGAATATCGTCTATTCTTTCAAAAAATACCCTGGCGTGGCCGATACGATGATCAAGGCCAGAAATTAAAAAACGTTTTCAAAAAGCCGGGCCACCTGATAGGCATGCTTCTTCTCCGCCTGGGACAGGGTCAACAGTGCTTGCTGAATTTGCGGATTTTCCCCACTCTCGTTGGCCAGGGTTCTATAAAGGTCATATGCCGCATATTCAATGCGAAGCGCCATATCGAGAGCATTGGCTAAAAACGCGCCCGGCATCCGTTCAAGCCCCCGGCAGACTTTCTCCAGCGGTTGCCCCCCTTCCACAATGTCTCCGGGAAGAGCGCCGAACACGTCCTGAAACATTTCCGTCGAACCCTCATTCCGGGGGAAAAGGTTATAAATAAGCCGCGCGTGAGCCGTTTCCATTGCGCAAATCTCTTCCAATTCCTTGACAAAAGAGGTTTCCGCACATTTTTTTATCAAATAGTCATAGAACAAAAACGCCCCTTTTTCCAAATTCATCGAAACCATACCCCAATCCGCATCACGGTGGGCACCCTCAAAAACCGCAACTTTTGGAAAATCCGAGACAACCCCTTCCTCCCATGCGGACATCCCTCCCGTCAGCGTGTAGAGCTGTTTTGTAAATTCACCGGTCCCGGCACAAACTTCCAATGCCGCGCGGGATCGCATCCCATGACTGCAATAAAAAACGAGTTCCTTATCCCGGGGCAAGCTCGACCGGCCCTCCAGGATGATGCCAAGGGGGATCAATTGAGCCCCCGGAATATGTTCCTTTTCGTATTCCGGAGGTTGACGGACATCGACAAGGAGGAAGTCTCTTTCCTGATGACGGGTAATATAAGCCTTCAATTCATCCGGCCAAATCGGTATAATCTTTTCTTCGTCCATTTTTTTTCTCCAAAATTCGCCTTATCCCACAGCAGGGAGGCCGCGCCAGGGTGTTTTTGGAAGAACGGCAGGCTGTTTGAGCGATAGCGAGTTCCTGCCAGTCCGGAAAAAATATCCTGGTGTGGCCGGTACGATGATCCAGGCCGAAACCCCCTGGCCGTTATCACGGTCATGTTGACGCAAATTGCCCCCAATGCCGGTTGGTCTTCTCCCCAATGGCATGCTTTGGGTCTTTTGTAATCTATAAAAAAGGCATTTTACAACGGCTAACTGCAACCGATCCGAACAATATTAACGAATTTTAGAGAAACTGTCCGTGCCGGATTCGGCGGACGGGTGCGGCGCTTACGTCTCCTTGATTTTTATCGGGAAGCTCGTGGAGTTTTTAATGGTGGAAAGAATAAAGGCCGATTTAAAGTTTTGAATTCCCGGAATGGCGGCCAGCTTGTGCATGGCAAAATCCGAGTAGGTACTGATGCTCTCCAGCGCGACTTTTAAAATAAAATCATCTTCTCCGGTTACCTGATGGCATTCCAGAACCTCATCCAGCTCCAGAAGTCTTTCCCGAAAACGATCAACGGATGACAGTTCATGAATCGCAAGAGAGACCGACACGATTGCCATGACGCCGAGGCCGACTTTTTCGCGATCCACCAGGGCAACATACCGGGAAATAACCCCCGCTGCTTCGAGACGCCGGACCCGTTCCAGCATGGCCGGCGGTGAAATGCCGATCATGGCGGCCAGTTTCGCGTTGGTGATTCGCCCGTCAACCTGCAAAATATCCAGAATTTTTTTATCCGTTGCATCCAGTTTCATATAAATTTCTCCGCGATTCTCCCGCCGGAATCCCCCGGCGCAAGGCACCCGGTTTTCCAAACCGGACCCCATCATTGAAAGGTTGAAAAACAGGAGTGGAACCGTATTCCTTAGTCCGCTTATATTATTCCGTTATGGAAATCAATAAATTAATTTAATTAGATTGATAATTGAAATACAGATGTTTGGTTAAGCTTGCCACCGTTTTGGAGAAATATTGGAACTTTGGCGGGTACGCGTGAATCCCCCGGTTGACAGGGAGAATAAACCATTACAGAATATATCTGTTACAGTAGCCATATGCCGGATTTGAAAAATCAGGCCTTGATCATCGTTTCGGCTACCACCAAATGAAGTGAAGGTCACGCAAGGGCGTTTTTGTAAGCCCGGCAAGCTGTTTGAGCGGCAGCGAGTTCTTGCCGGGCTGGAAAAAATGCCCTTGCGTGGCAGGAACGATTATCAAGCCCAAAAATCACGATCCACGACGGAAGAAAGGGGAAAAGATCGACGATGGAAGACACGCAGCGGGAAACCCTTATCAGGAGAACCATTGAACTGGCCGAAGCCTGGCAGAATCGGGCCAATGCCCTTTTAACCCCCGAGGAAAAAGGGATTCAGAAGCAGATGAAACGGCTGTTGACGCATCCCATGGACAAGGTGATTCTGACCCAACTCATCGATCAGAGCTTTCGATCTCACCACAACAGCCGGGTGGCAGATCAGGTCAACAGCGTTCTGGCCGAGTACGGGGCGCCGGATTTTTTTTCCCGCGTGGAAAAGCTTCTCCTTCAAATGTTCCAGGGAATGGGGCGCTATTTTCCGGATCTTCTGGTGCCTAAAATGATTGAAAAAATGCGGGATACGAGCAGCCGGGCGATCATTCCCGGAGAGCTTGCGGCCCTGCACGCCCATTTGAAGAAAAGAAAATCCCAGGGAATCCGAATGAATATCAACCATCTCGGGGAGGCCGTGCTGGGGGAAGCCGAGGTCCGGCGCCGTATGGAAACCTATATCCGGGATTTAAAAGATCCGGAGATTGAATATATCTCCGTCAAAATATCAACGATCTATTCTCAAATCAGCTCCCTTGCTTTTTCCCACACGATCGCGGTTCTCGTAAACCGCCTCTCGGCGCTGTATCGGGTGGCAAAGGAAAATTATTTCACCCGGCCCAATGGGGTTCGTGTCCAAAAATTCGTCAATCTCGATATGGAAGAGTATCGAGATCTGGAAATTACTTACCGGGCGTTTATCCAAACGCTGGATCAGGTGGAATTTAAATCCTGTTCCGCCGGCATCGTGCTCCAGGCCTATCTACCCGATTCCCATCTCATTCAGCAGGCGTTGACGGCGTGGGCGAAAAACCGGGTGGCCTTGGGCGGCGCCCCGATCAAGCTTCGCATCGTCAAGGGCGCGAATATGGAGATGGAGCTTTTGGAATCCGCCCTCTATAACTGGCCCCCGGCGCCCTATGACAACAAGCTGGAAGTGGATGCCAACTACAAACGGATGGTTTCCTACGGGATGCGGCCGGAAAATATAGCCGCCGTCAATCTCGGGATCGCCTCCCACAACCTCTTTGAACTGGCCTATGCCAAGTCCCTGGCCGAGGCGAACCGGGTGGAAAGCTGTTTTTATTTTGAAATGCTCGAGGGGATGGCCGATCATGTCCGGCGGGCGCTTTCCGAGGGAGCCGGAGATGTGCTTCTCTATGCCCCGGTAGCAGCGAAAGAGGAATTCATCAATGCCATTGCCTATCTCATCCGGCGGCTTGATGAAAACACGACGCCGGGAAATTTTCTTCGCCTGGCGCCGGGCCTGGCGGTTGGCTCGAAAGACTGGGAGGTCCTGAAAAAAGGCTTTATCGACTCCCTGGCGTATCAGGATAAGGCGCGGCTGGGGCCAAACCGGACCCAGGATCGAAATGAAGCGGCATCAATGAAAACCGGCACCTTTTTCGAAAATGCCTTCACCAATGAGCCCGATACCGACTGGTCTCTTTCCGCCAACCGGAGATGGGCGGAAGGAATCCGGGAACGATGGAAAAAGGAAAAGGGCGCCCCACCGGTGCTTGTTCCGCTGGTGATTGCCGGTGAAGAGCGATTTAAGGATCGGGAGACGAAGGAGCGCATCGATCCGAACCGGTATTCGGAAAATATCGTCGTTTCGCGCTTTGCGCTCGCGACTGAAAAAGATGTCGATGACGCCATTTCGGCGGCAAAGCGGGATCCGGACGGGTGGCGTTCGCTTTCGCCCCGCCGGCGCCATGAAGTCCTCTCCCGTGTGGCCGTTGAATTGCGAATGGAGAGGGGAAATCTCATTGGGGCAGCCGCCTCGGAAACGGGGAAGGTGTTTTCCGAAACCGATGTCGAAGTTTCCGAAGCCATTGATTTCGCGGAATACTACCCCCATGCCGCAAAAAGCTATCAATCGATCGACACGGTTGGCGCCACGGGAAAGGGCGTGGGTCTCGTCATTTCCCCCTGGAACTTCCCGGTGGCCATTCCCTGCGGCGGCATTACCGCCGCTCTGGCCGCCGGAAACACGGTCGTTTTTAAGCCCGCCTCCGAAGCCGTCCTGACGGCATGGATGCTTTGCAACTGCTTCTGGCGGGCCGGGGTTTCCAGGAACACCTTACAGTTCGTGCCGTGCAGCGGAGCAGCGATGGGCGCCCGGATGACGACGCAACCGGATATCGATTTCGTGATTCTCACCGGGGGGACGCAGACCGGTCTGAAAATTCTGGGAAAGACACCCGGCCTCTGTCTTGCCGCTGAAACCGGCGGAAAAAACGCGACCATCGTAACGGATATGGCCGACCGGGATCAGGCGATAAAAAACGCTCTCCAGTCCGCCTTCGGCAATGGCGGCCAGAAATGCAGCGCCACCTCCCTGCTGATTCTCGAAGCGCCGGTCTATGAAGATGACCATTTTAAACAACAGCTGGTCGATGCGGCCCGAAGCATGCACACGGGGTCGGCCTGGGATTTTGAAAATAAAACAGGTCCCCTCATTCACCCGCCGGAAGGAGATCTGGCGCGGGCGCTAACGACGCTGGAGCCGGGGGAGTCCTGGGCGCTATCGCCCTCCAATCCGGGGAACAACCCGCATCTGTGGACACCGGGTATCAAATACGGCGTTCAACCCGGCAGCCACACGCATATGACGGAATTGTTCGGCCCGGTCCTGGGGGTGATGCGCGCTTCGAATCTGGAACATGCCATCTCACTCGCTAACCAGACCGGATACGGTCTTACCGCCGGCATCGAAAGCCTGGACCGGCGGGAGCAGGCGTACTGGACGGACCGGGTTCGCGCCGGGAATCTCTATATCAACCGGGGAACCACTGGCGCCATCACCCTTCGACAACCATTCGGCGGCATGGGGAAATCGGCTCTCGGCCCCGGCATTAAAACGGGCGGGCCTGATTATGTGGCTCAGTTTTTAAATTTCCGTGAAACGCAATATCCGGAACTGGGCGCCCTTCACCTGGAAAGCCGATTTTTAAAACTTGCCGATGAGTGGCGTCTGAAATTGCAGTGGGGAGAGATGGCGGACCATAAGGAGGACATCCACCGGACGATTCATGCCATAAAGAGTTACCTCTATCACGTAGAAAACAAATTCTCGAGAGAAGTTGATTTTTTCCATCTTCGCGGCCAGGACAATATACTGCGATACCTCCCCATCGGGAAAATCGTCATCCGCGTTCATCCGGATGATTCCCTGTTTGAGGTCCTCTCCCGAATTGCCGCCGCCCTCATTTCCGGCTGCGACACCATCATCAGCATGCCCACGGGGACGGCGACGCCCCTGAGCGTGTTTTTATCTTCGCCCGAGGGGAAGGAATTGGTGGAAGAGGCTGAAATCGTTTTCCAGTCCGACCCGGCGCTTATCGCCATGATCCCTCACATTGAACGCATTCGTTACGCCGGCCCGCGGCGGGCGCCGGCGACAGTCCTGGCAGCGGCCGCCCGAACCGGGTTTTATATTTCTCAGGCCCCGGTGTTGATGGAAGGCCGGATTGAGCTTCTCCAGTACTTCCGGCAGCAAGCTATCTGCACGAACTATCATCGGTACGGGAATCTGGGGGAGCGGGGACTTGCTTTTACCGGCTGACAAAGTCTAATTTTGAGGTGACAAGCGATGCGGCTTATGGCATTGTCACAATTTCGATTGTGTTGTTAATTTAATCGG
Organism: Pseudomonadota bacterium; assembly: GCA_043797445.1. GTDB lineage: Bacteria > Desulfobacterota > Desulfobacteria > Desulfobacterales > JAFDDL01 > JAZDPP01. The sequence goes on along the minus strand of JAZDPP010000004.1, from coordinate 4,715 downwards.
TAAAGCGTAGGGGTGCCATCTTTACCAAAATTTATTTCGGGACAGGGACGAAGAATGAAATCAGTGGGATGCAACAGGGCGTTTTTGGGGCTGGCGCTGGGAGTGATGGGAGTGATCCTGGGGTTCAGCACAACGCCGGTGAATGCGGCATCGGATGTGGCGACGATCAGAAAAGCCGCCGAGCAGGGGAATGCCGCGGCCCAGTTCAATCTGGGGGTCCTCTACGCCACGGGAGAGGGCGTAACTCAGGATGACGATCAGGCCGTGGCGTGGTACCGGAAATCCGCCGAGCAGGGGCATGCGGCTGCTCAGTCTTTTTTAGGATATATGCATGAATTGGGACGAGGGGTTCCCAAAGACGACAAAGCGGCGATCGAATGGTACCGAAAAGCGGCCGAACAGGGGGACACAGTGTCCCAGTTCTATCTGGGGAATAAATATGTCAATGGAGAAGGGGTTCCCAGGGACAACAGGGCCGCCGCCGAATGGTACCGAAAAGCGGCCGAACAGGGACATGCGGCCGCTCAGGTGAGTCTGGGGTCCATGTATGTCAGTGGCGTAGGGGTTCCTCAAGGATACAAACAGGCCATCGAGTGGTTCGCTAAATCCGCCGCGCAGGGGTATGCGGAGGCACAGCAGCAGTTAGGATTCATGTATGCCAATGGCCATGGCGTACCTCAAAACTATATGGATTCCTATGTCTGGTACAATCTGGCCGCGGCTCAGGGAGATGCGGAGGCCATTCAAAACAGAGACTTCGCCGCCGCCCTGCTTTCGCCGGACCAGATGATGCAGGCTCAGGATCTATCCATCCAGTTACAGGCTCAGATCGATGACGAAATTGCAAAGAAAAAACCATAGGAGGATTAAATGAAAAAAATCGCTTTCTCCCTGCTGATCATCCCGATGGCGTTTATCCTTTCCACCCTGATGCCGAATGCCGGTTTTGCGGAAGTTAACGTGAACATCGGAATCAATGTTCCTTTTCCACGATTCGTATTTCCCGGACCACCGGCGGTTGCATTGATACCGGGAACCTATGTTTATGCGGTTCCGGATGTTGATATCGATGTCATCTTTTACCACGGCTACTGGTACCGGCCTCACGGGAACCGATGGTACCGGTCGGTTAACTATAATGGACCGTGGGGACATATCGGTCGCCATAGGGTCCCCGCCGTAATTATCGGGCTGCCGCCTGATTACCGGCATCTGCCGCCGGGCCATTCGCGCATTCCTTATGGACACGTGAAGAAACACTGGAGAGAATGGGAAAAACACAGATACTGGGACACGCACGAATACCGGCACGAGCAATGGGAAAGGCGCCAGGAGAAAAGACGGGATCACTATCGAGAGCAAAGGCACGAACACCACCACAAAGGGGATGATCGGCGCCATCACTAAGCGGGAAGACACATAAAAACCGGTTAAGGGACTCTGAAAAATACTAATATACCGTTTATCCTGCTCTTGCTCTTACTCTTAATCGTTCTCGTGTCTACTGGAGCAAGAGCAAGAGCAAGAGCAAGAGCAAGAGCAAGAGCAAGAGCAAGAGCAAGAGCAAGAGCAAGAAGAATGCCATTGCATATTAGTAAATTTGATGTCCCTAAGGATTTATAATGAGCATAAAAGTAACAACACAACGGCAGGCTCTGGATTTCACCGCCATTACGATACTGGCCGTACTCTGTTTAAGCTGGGGCGTTCAGCATGTCGCCATAAAGGTGGCCAGCAGCGTAGTGTCACCCGTTATGCAATGCTGTATCCGCTCGATCGGCGCCACCCTCCTCGTTTGGGCCTGGATGATGATCCGACGGCAACCCTTGCTGGAAAAGGACGGCACGCTGTGGTGGGGGATTGCGGTCGGTGCTCTTTTCTCCGTGGAGTTTATCCTGATCTACTGGGGACTTGAATACACCAACGCCTCCCGCGCCGTCATATTTCTCTATTTATGCCCCTTCGTTATTGCCATTGGGGTACAGCTCTTTATCCCCAGTGAGAAATTGCGATGGGCGCAGGTGGCCGGACTGTGTTGCGCGTTTACCGGGATCGTGGTGGCCTTCAGCGAGTCGCTCCGGCTCCCCTCGTATCGCATGTTGATCGGAGATGCGATGCTCGCGGGCGCCGCGGTGCTGTGGGGCGCCGTGACAGTCATGATCAAGGCGGGTCCCCTTGCCAGGATCAATTCGACCAAAACCCTTCTTTACCAGCTGGCCGCTTCCGCAATCGTTTTGCCGCTGACGGTGATAGCGTTTGATGAACCCGACATCGGCAGGATAACGCCGCTTATTTTCGGCCTCCTTTTTTTTCAAACCGTCTGGATCGCATCCATTACCTATATTGCCTGGTTCTGGCTCGTCCGCTACTATCCGGCGGCGCGTCTTGCCTCTTTCACCTTTCTCACCCCGCTTCTGGGCGTGATCGCAGGGGGGGTGCTGTTGCATGAGCCGATTTCAAGCTCTCTTGTAATTGCCGTGGCGCTGGTGGCTATCGGTATCTTCCTCGTCAATCGCCCGAGCCCGGCGCCGGTAAAGGGGGCCACCGTGGAACCTTCGTGCCGTACAGAATGATTTTTAAAATGCCTCACAGGTTTTTTTAAGTAACGCCTGAGTCGAATCGTTGAACCAGCAGTCAATGAAAATTTCTTGAGACGCTTTCAGGCGGTTCTCATATCGTAAGCGAATTTGTTCCACCCGGCTTGATTTGACGGCCGAAAAGGCCGGTTGGGGGAGAGAAGCCAATTTCGAAGCAAGCGCTACCGCTTCTTCCTCAACCGTTTCCTGAGAGTAAACGGCGTCCACCAGTCCGATTTTCCGGGCTTCTGTTACGGGAATAAGATTTCCGTTATAAATCATATCCGTGGCAGCACGCTCGCCGATAAGCGCTCTTAGCATCATATCCGACAGATAGGGTACGGGAACCCCTATGGTTACCTCGTTGAGGCCGAATTTTAGTTTACCTTCCGCCGCCAGACGGTAATCACAGGTCAAGGAAAGAATGGTGCCGCCGGCAATCGCATGGCCGGCAACCGCGCAAACGGTCGGTAACGGCAACGTGTAAATATCAAAAACAACCCGGTGGAATCGATGCCAGAAATCGGTCATTTCGGTTCGATTCAATGGCATCAGCCCCGGCAGATCCAGCCCGATCGAAAAGAACTTTTTGTTTCCGGCCAGGACGATCGCTTTAAATTGGTTTCCGGCGTCGTTCATTTTTTCTTGAAGTTGATCAATCAGTTGTTCCCCGATGGCGTTGGTGACACCGTTATCCAATCTCAAAACTCCCACGTCCCCATGGGCTTCAATTCTGACTTTTTCCATCAATCCCGCCCCCTGCTGTCATAACCAACCATAAGAAAAATTTTGCCTCGCTCCACCGCCGGAAGATGGAAGATACGTTACCTCACGGTGACATTGACCGCGGCGAATCCCCTTGGGCTCTCTTCAATTTCAAATAAAACCGGTTCTCCCTCCTGGAGGGATTTTGCCCCCCGTTTTTTTATTCCCGAGCGATCCACAAAAACATCCGGCCCATTTTCCTGCCGTATCCAGCCAAACCCCTTTTGGTCGTTAAACCACTTAACGGTTCCTTTTGGCATAATGCCCCCTGTTTTTTTTAAACAATCACCATACCAAGAGACGAATTCGCGACGATGGCGGAATCCCGCTGACCCCGTATCGCGATCTGAACTCAGAATAGAACACTTTGTCTTTGGAAATCAATAACACGATTTTTATTTAAAATTTTGTATTGTAGTTACGTCATGTTGTCTTCTATTAATCGTACCCGCTTCAAAAAACTTTAAGAAAAAATGATCGGTTCATGATATGCATAAAACATGAACTCTGTTTCTCCGGCGCCACCTGGTTTGTTTCGAGTTTTGAATCCTATATCAGACAGAATGCGGGAACCCCTCATGAACGTAACCAAAACAGTTGAAAAAAGACAGCCGCTTATTCTTGTTGTAGACGATAATCCGCATAACCTCATACTGTTGGGAACCTTTCTGCGGGACAATCACTATGAGGTGGTTGAAATCACCCAGGGTGCTCAAGCCCTGAACTACCTGGGCAACCATTCCCCCGACCTCATTCTTCTGGATATTATGATGCCGGAAATGGATGGATATACGGTCTGCCAGAAGATCAAAGCCGCTCCCGCCACGCGTCACATCCCGGTCATTTTTTTAACCGCAAAGACGGAACCGAACGACGTCGTTCTGGGGTTTGAGGCCGGCGGTGTCGATTATGTCACCAAGCCCTTTCATCCGGTCGAACTGCTGGCCCGCGTGAAAACGCACATCGAAATGAAGATCTTGAGAGGAATTCTTCCGATCTGTTCAAGCTGCAAAAAAATTCGCGATCGTGAAGGGTTCTGGACGAATATTGAAACCTATCTCGAAACGCACTCCGACGCGCTCTTCAGCCACGGTCTGTGCAAAGAATGCGCTGAGGCGTTGTATGGACAGGAAGAGTGGTTCAAGACATAGTCTTCGCGGGACTCATGGCCCTTTCTTGTGACCGAACGCTCTGCGAACCCTGGTCACCGGCCCTTGGACGGTAAAGAGTTTTGGCCTTGATCATCGTTTCGGCCACCCCCAAATGGAGTGAAGGTCACGCAAGGGCGTTTTTGTAAGCCCGGCAAGCTGTTTGAGCGACAGCGAGTTCTTGCCGGGCTGGAAAAAATGCCCTTGCGTGGCCGAAACGATGATC
>JAZDPP010000003.1:0-125947 GCA_043797445.1 Pseudomonadota bacterium | reverse complement strand
CATTTTATAGAGGCATCAAAACGAACCCCAAAAAGGGAGTCGCCCGTAACGAAAGAAATAACGGCTTTGATCATCGTTTCGGCCAATTTCCCACGGCAGGGAGGCCACGCCAGGGTGTTTTTGGAAGAGCGGCAGGCTGTTCGAGCGACAGCGAGTTCCTGCCGGTCTGGAAAAAATACCCTGGCGTGGCCGATACGATGATCAAGGCCGAAAAAACAGATACAAAACTGCCTGAAAGCGGGTTAGGGGTTGAGCAAGGGGTTGCCGGTTCAAAAAAACAACGAGGGACCGGCCCGTTTAACCCCTTCTAAATGGGAAGGCAAATCCATCTATGATAGAATGGAAGCCGCAAAACAAGTGTAACCCCGGACAGAACATCAATGAAACTTCCGCTTAAAGCCAGATGCAAATCTACACGATTCTTCAAGAGCTTAATACAATAGCTGATAATTATGAGTCAAAGATGGGACAAGGTTTACTGACTCTGATTTTTGCCCTGCTTATCATAGCCTACAGAATCTTACAAGAAAAAAATTGAACTTAATTCGTGCTCATATGCTGCTTCACCCCGCAAGTGGATACAGAGACGACCATTTTGCCCTTGAGAGATACAGAAAGGTCTCGCACCCATCGGCTGAAAACATCTTGGAAACCTTTGGGATCGAGTCCGGCGAAGAAAGGATTTAAGGTGGTCACACAAGGGGTTACGGAAAAGAGGTGGCCAAAAAGCACGCTTTGTACCGTGGTTACATTCGATTGCCCTGTCAGCCCGATAGAATGGGGTTGTTCAACGTCATGAAGTTATGTTAGATTAAAAATTTTTAAAACTTGTTATTTTCATCGACACTCAAATAGACTGGGTTTATAGAAAAATGTTCACAATCGTATGAATATTTGCATCTTTCGTTGTGTCCCTATCGGGCATGGGGGTTAGCAGGAAAACATTCATGACAGACCCAAACATGATATCCACCGTTGCGGCTATCGCTGAAAATATGTTCACCGGCGCCAAGGGAAGCCACGACTGGGAACACACCCTTCGGGTCTCACGGCTTTGCCGGGGGATTGGAGAAGCCGAAGCCGCGGACATGACGGTGTTAATGGTGGCCGCCTATCTGCACGATATCGGCCGGGGACTCCAGGATGCTGCAAAAGGAACCATCTGCCATGCGGAAAGGGGGGCGCTGCTGGCTTCCCCGATCATCTCGAAGCTCTCCGTCACAGAAAGTCAAAAGGAGAATATTCTCCACTGCATTCGCTCCCACCGGTTTAGAGGGGGCGTTCAACCGGAGAGCATCGAAGCTAAAGTCCTGTTTGACGCGGACAAGCTGGATGCCATCGGCGCCGTCGGCGTTGCGAGAGCGTTTCTTTTTGCCGGCGAAGTCGGCGCCTGTCTTCACAATCCCGACATCGATGTGACCACCGCGCCCTCTTATTCAAAAAATGACACCGGATACCGGGAGTTCATGGTCAAGCTTCGTAAGATAAAGGATCGCATCCTGACCGAAACCGGCCGGAAAATAGCCGAAGAGCGGCATTCATTCATGGCCGCGTTTTTCAAACGGTTCATCCAGGAATTCAATGGAGAAAGGTAACCCATGACCATTAATAAAGTTGATAAAATCGACGATCTGGTAATCATTCGCCGCGTGCTGATCAGTGTATCGGATAAAAGCGGGCTCGAAGTGTTCATCCCCGCGCTGGTAAAACTGAATCCGGAGATACAGATTTTCTCGACCGGCGGAACCTTCCAGACAATCCGGGAAATTCTGGGGCAAGACATGAAGCGTCTTATCCAGGTATCCGATTATACGGGCCAGCCCGAAACCCAGGGCGGGCTGGTAAAAACCCTTGATTTTAAAATCTACCTGGGTCTTCTGACGGAAACCTACAACCCTTCTCATCAGGCCGATCTCGCGCGCACCCATGCCGTTCCCATCGATATGGTGGTTGTCAACCTGTATCCCTTTCAGCAGACCGTGGCCCGGCCGGACATCACCCTGGAGGATGCCAGAGGGAATATTGATATCGGCGGCCCGTGCATGATTCGGGCTTCGGCAAAAAACTTTCTCCGGGTGGCATCGGTGGTCACCCCGGCTGATTATGGCGCGATTACGGCGGATATGACGGAAAACGGCGGCGGGTTAACCTTGCGGCACCGGTTCGCTCTGGCGCAAAAAGCCTTTGCCCACACAGCGGAATACGACCGGGCAATTGCCGCGTATCTGGGCGGCCGAATTCCCGCGGCGCTTGCCGAATGCTATAAAAGATAACATAATATCAATTCGGCCTTAATCATCGTTTCGGCCAATTTCCCACGGAGAGGAGGCCGCGCCAGGGTGTTTTTGGAAGAGCGGCAGGCTGTTTGAGCGACAGCGAGTTCCTGCCGGTCTGGAAAAAATACCCTGGCGTGGCCGATACGATGATCAAGGCCATCAATTCGATGTCGCACAGGAGTCCTGTCATGACCGAAAATCTGAAGAAAATGTATCGCACCATCATGGATGACCACTTTTCCCCCCAAATGGAAATCAGTTTTGTTGATGGGAACAACCGCCAGACCCTTTTTTACGAAAAAGTTTCCTGGACCATCGATCATATCCGCAAAGGACTTCGATACGGTGAAAACCCCGGTCAGGAGGCCGCGCTGTACCGATTGGTAAACGGCAACCTCGTGCTGGGAAATACCCGGACAATTCAGCCCGGCCAATACCTCGTCTCGGACATCGAGCTTCTCCAGTCCGGAAAGCATCCGGGCAAAACGAACCTCACCGATGCGGATAATGCATTGAACATCCTGCGCTACTTCACGGAAGAGCCGACGGTTGTTATCGTCAAGCACAATAACCCCTGCGGCGTCGCCCGTGCCACCCCCCTTTCAAACGCCTATGAAAAAGCTCATATGGCGGACCGGGTGGCCGCTTTTGGCGGCTGTATCGCGGCAAACCGCGCAATCGATATAGAAACCGCCGAAAAGATTTGTGACCAGTACGCAGAGGTCGTGGTGGCGCCCGATTTCGAACCTGGGGTGATGGATCTTTTTACCCGGAAGAAAAACCTTCGGGTGGTCCGAATTGACAATATCAGCCGGCTCCAGGACTTTGTCGGGCAGGCATATATTGATCTTAAGAGTCTCATCGACGGCGGGATTATCGTCCAATGGCCCTTTATGGCAAAGGCGCGCACTCCGAAAGATCTGACCCTTGCCGCCTGCGAGCATCACAGCACCCTCTATAAAATCGAGCGCGCCCCAACGGACCGGGAATATAAGGATATGCTTTTCGGCTGGCTGGTGGAGGCCGGTATCACGTCCAATTCGGTCATCTATGTAAAAGACGCCGTTACCGTCGGGATCGGCACCGGAGAACAGGATCGGGTCGGAGTCGCGGAAATCGCCCGGGACAAGGCCTATCGAAAGCTCGCGGACCGGTACTGTTACGAGCAATACGGCAGCGCCTACAACGAGATGACGGATCCTGAAAAAAAGGCGGACATCGATAAACGCGTGGCCGATGAAAAGGGCGGACTGATCGGGTCGGCAATGGTAAGTGACGCCTTTTTTCCTTTCAGGGACGGGGTCGATGTGGGCCTTCGGGAAGGTGTCTGCGCCGTCATTCAACCGGGCGGATCGGACAACGACTACCAATCCATTGCCGCCTGCAACGAGGCAGGCGCAACCATGGTGTATACGGGTCAGCGCAGTTTCAAGCACTAGCCCCGTAACGAAATCCACCTTCTCCTTTTGGGGGAATGCTTCAGGCAGCGGGCAAATAACAAGGTTTTTCCAACACCGGACAAAAAAGGTCGGATCCCCGATGAACCTTTTGGGTTCGGGCGGAGGTGTCACTATGCCCCCAATGAGAGTCGATATTAAAAGGATATTGTCTTCTCAAGACCTCACGGCTTTTTTTATCCGCTTTGTAAAACAGCGTTGTTTTCTCTTCAAAGAAATACCTTATTTTTTCTCTGTCCCAGAAGCAGAGGGCCTGATAATCACCGGGAAGCTCGATACAGCGGCTTTGTTCTTTAAAGAAGAAGTGGTGCAGGTCTTTTTCAGGCGGATTGCCACTGTAGACGGCCCGATAGTTTGCTTCAATGGAACGTAAGTCTAATCGATACGCCACGGCAGGCGCTTTTTTTACATAGTCGTAATATGTCAAATCGCCGATTTTTTCAAAGAGCAACACGTGTTCATAAAACCACCGATGCTTGGGATTGATCGCAATGACCAGATCATCAACGCCCAAATGGTTGCGACCATATGAGCGCATAATTTTATTGCCATGCATGAGAGCCGTCTGATCGTTATATTGGATGTCCGGGTGAGCGGCAAGTGCCCCCACTTCGGCGATCTTCCGGCCCTGGACTCTTAATCCATCGAGTTCCGCCTTATAGACACTATCCATCGGAAGACCCAACGCGCTATCTTGAAACAGGGTCAATGTATGCACCACCGCATCATCCTTCTTTCCGACAAACGTCGTCGTTTCAGGCAAGGCGTGGAATAAGCTTAATCTCATCCCACTTTTTCGTCTTTCCATGTAGCCTTTTCGGACATATTGATCATGCACCAAACGACAGGCATCTTCGAATTCATCCTTTCTTTCCGCAATTTTGAATCGAAAGCCACTCGCTTTTCCGGCATCGATATTCACTTTACTTCTAAATCTATTGGCCACTAGCGAAGGAGCCAAGCTTTCGGTCGTCTTCTTTTCGGTCGTCTTCTTTATAGTTATTTGCATGATGCCTTAGAAGTCCTTTTGAAAATCGAAAAATCATGAAAACGAGACATGCCGGGATGTAACAGCTTTTGATCCCATTACACAATATTTTTTTTACAACGTTGTGAAATATAATCGCACAAATACCTGGTAGCGCGGCTAAACCTCACTTCCCCCCAAGCAAATTCCGTACCATGCGAAGCTTTCATTTATTCTTTCCGGCCGGCTCGAATCGCTAAAAATATGTAACTCAATATATATATTGCAAAAATTTAAACAATATTTCTCTTATCCAAATTTTGTTTGAGGAGCATGACCCATGCGACGAATGGATCATTAATTGCCGACACCGTCAAAAAATGCTCACCGCGTCAAGTGCCCCTCCCCCGGCAAACTGGGGTGGTGTATGAAAAACACTTCAATGGAAACCCATATCCGACGCACCCATGGAATAACCGTCAATTTTCCCTGGGGGGCGGACGAAGGATAATCCATACAATTGGATATGCCCAAACGGCCTTTTCCCTCTGTTCTATCAGTAACTGTGAGATTTGCGGGGGATTCGATCGAATTCATCCGCAGGGCTATCGCATGTAAACTAACGCCGGCTACGCCCGCAACCCTGTAAGGGCGGTTCGCGAACCGCCCCTACGGGCCTGTGCTCATGCTACATGCGATTGCCCTGAATTCATCCGTACGCCAACTTGACTTGATAACCTTGATATGCCAGATATGCCCACGATCGGATCAAAAATCACCATGCGATCATGCAGCCCCGGATAATGCGCTTATGTTCACAATCCATCATTCCGGGACCGGCTTCCCCGAAAACGTTGCCAAAGGCGTTTCATATGAAATTTACCATTTTAAAACGACTGACCTTTGGCTATCTGGCCATTATGCTACTAGTCCTCTTCATGGGAGGGGGCGTCACCCTGAAACTGAATCAATTAAACCGCATCACGGGAGAAATAAATTCGGTCGATAACGTCACCATTCGAACATCGGAACATCTGATAGACGCGCTTATATCTCAAGCCGGTTTTGGGAAAAAGTTTCTGATCTCCCATGACTGGGATTTTTATAAACAATTTTGGGACATAACCATTTATATTCAGCAGGATTTTGAGACCTTGCGCCCCCTGATGCGTGAGCCCCAAAAAGCTGATTTTCTCGATCCGGCGGAAAAATTATATGCCCGTTACCTCTCCATTTTTAAAGAAGAAACCGAACGGATAGACCAAAGCCAGGTGAATTTAACCCAAGCATACCAGAAAGAAAAAGACCGGATAACGGATGATATCCACCTGCTTTTTGAGAGGGCAATTAAATCGGCGAAATTGGATCAGGACCATAAAATGGGGGAATCAAGCCGGATAACCGCCCATATCTTAAAAATAACCACCATCACCGCCGTGCTTATTTTCCTTACCGGATTTTTAATTTCCTTTCTGAACACCCGGCAAATCAATCGTTCCATTTTGCTGCTGCAAGAGAGAACCAAGGAAATCGCCCAGGGCAAGTTTGAAAAAATCAGTAATATCACCTCACCTCCTGAAATCAAGGAGCTGGCCGATGACTTCAACCGGATGTGTGACCGCTTGCGGGAACTCGATGAGATGAAAATTGATTTCATCAGTCATGTATCGCATGAACTGCGAACCCCTTTAACCGCCATTCGTGAAGCCTCAAGCATGCTCCTGGAGGGAACCTATGCCCGATTTCCGGAAAAACAGCATGAACTATTAACGATTACCAAGGAAGAGTGCGAACGGCTGATTGAATCGGTCACCCGTATTTTAGATCTATCTCGCATGGAAGCGAAAATGATGACCTACCATTTCAGTGAAAGCTGTTTGGCTACCGTCATCCAAAAAGTCGCGGCAAAGCTCACCCCCATTGCGCAGCGAAAAAACGTTGCGCTCAAACTGGATATTTCCGAGGACCTTCCGCTGGTTAGAATGGATGCGCCTCGCATTCACCAGGTGCTGGAAAATTTATTGGGCAATGCTTTTAAATTTACATCAAGTGAAGATTCGATTATCATCTCCGCTGCGGTTCAAAAAGAATCCGGAAGATACGTTGTGGTATCGGTCTTCGATTCGGGCCGAGGCTTGGCCAAAGAAAACCTCGATAAAATTTTTGATAAATTTCATCGCATCGAAGACGGCAGGGAAACGGTAAGAGGAACAGGCCTTGGGTTGCCGATAGCAAAGCATATCGTGGCTGCTCATGGAGGAAAAATATGGGCCGAGAGCGAAGTGGGACAATGGTGCGCTTTTTTCTTTACCTTGCCGGTGGCATGATTCTCATGACGTGCCTGCTTGGATGCGCCTATTTCCCGAACAAAAAATTGATAACCGCGGAACCGCCGGACTTGATTATGGCGAGGGAGGAAGTGGCAGCTGCAAATATGGCGATAGCCAATGGGGATTTTCCGCTCGCCCTGCGTAAAAATGAAGAAATCTCCGCACGTTCTCCCGGGATTTTGGGGGATCAGGTCCTTTACCAGAGAGGCCTCATCCATGCCCATCCACGGAACCCGGAACAAAATGTCGCAAAGGCGATCGAAGCCTATAGAGAGCTGAAGGAAAAATTCCCCGGCAGCAACCTGGAGCTTGAAACCGAAGCCTGGATTTTAACGCTTGAAACCATCTCTCAAAAGGAAGAGGCTCTCCGCAGTTTAAAAAAGGACCTTCAAAAACGGGAAAAAACGATTGCAAGATTGAATACGCAAACAGGTCCCCGCCGGGCGCTCATTAAACAGTTGAACAATCAGGTATCGCAATTGGAGAACCAGGTTTTGCTTTTAGAAAGCCAGCTTGAAATGCTGAAGAAAGTGGACCTGGGGATCGAAGAAAAGAAACGAACCGGCACCGAACATTAAAGGATTTTAACCCTATAAAGGATGGGCAATGGCGAACATCCTCCTTGTGGATGACGATAAAAATATTCTCACGGTCATTAAAATGCGGCTGGAAGCCGAAGGTTACGCGGTGGTGACGGCGATGGAACCCGAAACCGCCATAAAGCTGGCCACGGATTCAGCGTTGGATATGGCCTTGGTGGATTTGAAACTTGGCGGGACGAATGGGATCGAACTGATGGAGGCGCTCCACCGGGTCAATCCCAACCTCTCCATTATCATTCTGACGGCGCACGGCACCATCGACAGTGCCGTTGTCGCAATCAAAAAAGGCGCATTTAATTATATCACCAAGCCATTTGATTATCCCGATCTTTTGCAACATATCAAAAACTGCCTCGAAAAAAACATGCTTTGCAGGGAAATCGAACGGCTTCGAACCCTTGCAAAAGATCGCCTCGGCTTTGAAAATATCATTGGCCGAAGTGAGAAAATGCAAAAGGTTCTGGAACAGGTTTACCAGGCAGCACAATCTGATGCCACTGTCTATATCGAAGGGGAAAGTGGAACCGGAAAGGAGCTGATCGCTAAAGCCCTGCATATGGCGGGGCAGAGAAAAGACCAGCGATTTGTGGCTGTCAATTGCGCCGCTATTCCCGAAACCCTTTTGGAAAGCGAGCTTTTCGGCTATGAGAAAGGAGCGTTTACCGGCGCTGTTCGAAGCAAAAAGGGGCTCTTCGCCGAAGCTCACGGCGGCACCTTTTTTTTAGATGAAATATCGGAAATGCCCTTAGCCATGCAGACCAAGCTGTTGCGGGTGATACAAGAAAGGGAGGTAACGCCGGTAGGGGGCAGCCACCCGCTCAAGGTGGATGTACGCCTGATTGCATCCTCCAATAAAAATCTCGAGGAAGCCGTGAAAAGAGGAGAATTCCGGGAAGACATTTTTTATCGTATCCATGTCATCGTTATACATCTCCCGCCGCTCAGGGAAAGAAAAGAGGATATTCCTTTGTTATCCAATTTTTTCCTGAAAAAAATCAGCACGGGTGCTTCTAAAGACATTAAAGCGTTTTCACCACCGGCGGTTCAAAAAATGATCCGGTACGATTGGCCCGGCAATGTCAGGGAACTGGAAAATGCTGTCGAGGCCGCGGTGGCAATGGCCACCCGGGATATTATATCCGAGGAGCTCATCCTACAAACCCGCAAAATGGAAGTAACCACCTTCTGCCCTTTCAAAAAAGCCAAAGAGGATTTCGAAAAAAACTACCTTCTCCAACTCATTGAAACAGCAGGGGGAAACATGAGTAAAGCCGCCGATATTTCCGGCAAATACAGGGCGGATCTCTATGAGCTTTTCAGGAAACACGACTTGAAGCCTTCGGATTTCAGAAGAAACTCTGACTGAGGGACCGCTGAAGAGGAGATCCGGTCTGTTTTGACGTCTTACCCCTTCGTCAACTCCGCCGCCAATTCCGCGGAAGGCATTACTCTTAAGAGCGGATAAAGGACATTGCGACGATAGGTATCCGCTGTTCTCTCATGGGCATCCCGGCTGGCGGCGGCCGAGCAGTCTTCAAGCAAAACGGCCTTAAAATCGTGATTCACCGCATCCAGTACCGTTGTCAGCACGCAGTAGGGCGTGGCGATTCCGGCAACGGCACACTGGGTGACATTTCTCTCCCGCAGCCAAGTTTCCAATCCGGTCTTGAAAAAGGCGGACATTCTGGGCTTGGGAAGCCAGTAATCCCGCGGTTGTCTGTCCAGTTCATCGATCACTTCGGCCCCGGGGGTGCCGGTAATCGCGTGAGGCTTCATTTTGCTGGTGAAAAAAAAATCCTCGTTTTTAAAGGAGTCTGTTGAAAAAACAACCGGCCATCCCTGGTTCCGAAATACGGATATCAAGCGGTTGATGGGATCTATGATCGCCTTGGCCAGTTGTGTGAGGGGAATCGCGTGGGATTCATCAAAATAGTCTTTCACCATATCGATAATGATCAGCGCCGGTTTTTCTTTCCGTTTGTCCACCGTGGTAATTCCTTTTTTTAAGATTGTTTTTTCTATGCCAATAACATGGGACGCGTCTTGAATTTTGCCCCGAAGCCGCCGTGAAAAAATTACCTGACGCGCTGAATTTTGCAAGGTTTTTTTGGCATTTTCCGAATGCCTTATTCCTTGTTACGTCACACCATTTCATATTTCGTTTGTACCTTAAAGAAGGTTTCGTATCGAAAAACGCATATAAATTTTCCACATTCACTTATATGCATGGTAGAATAACTTGCAGGAGCACCCCCTGTGGTTAGCCTCCCCCGGCTTCATTTTTTTTAGCGGGACAGGATATCGGCACGTTGTATCCCATAAAAAAAGAAAGGATTTTCAGCGAAGAGCGACCGCTCAATACATTACATGTTATCCTAATAATCCTTGACAGAATAACGACAGATATGTATTGAGTACTAACGGGATAATAATATTCGGCCACAAAGCGTGTTACACAAGCTTTAGCCAATAAAATTTTCAAAAACACGGGAATATATTAACACAATTAAGACAGACGCCGAATTTTCTAATATTCCTTGACGGAATCGGGACAAATTACCATCAGGGGATAACGCAACCAGATAAATTAGACAACCAAATGCCGGGTTCGGGTTTTAACGCATAGTTTTTTTAAAACCGCGCCATAATATCAACACAATTAAAGAAGGAGACGCCAATGAATTGGAAGCGACTATCAATTGTGACCCTGTGTTGTCTGATTTGCATCGGCCTTAGCGGAATCGCTTTTGCCGCCCCCCCGAGCCTGGATGCCTGGAAACCGGCCTTTGACCCGTCGGGAGCCAAATACAAGTGTGTGGTATCCAACGTCAGCTCCCCGGCGCTGAAAGGCACCTTTGCCGGTTTTGCCATTCGAGATGAACTGTGGAAACGAACAAACGGTCAGATCTTTCTCGATTTCAAACCGTTTTCAATTCTTGGCGGTGAGGTCGAAGTCCTCAACCAGTTACAGATGGGCGCCATTCAGGGCATGGCCGTCAGCTCCGTTGCCGCCACCAACCTGGGACCCCGCATGGGCGTAGTGAACCTTCCTTTTCTAATCGACTCCTTTGAGAAACTGGACAAATTCGTATCCAGTGGAAAACATTATGAACATTTCCTGATGGCCATGGACCATCAGGGGATTACCGGCCTTGACATCACCGGCTACGGCAATTACGGCTGGGCCACCATGTCGCCGGTTAAAACCCTTGAGGATGCCGGAAAAATCAAATTCAGGATTGCGGAAGCCGCCGTCAACAAACTCACTTATGAGAAATGGGGTTTCAACCCCGTGGTCATGCCCTGGCCCGACGTTCCGGTCGCCCTGAAACAGGGGGTTATCACCGGTCTCGACCACACGCTCATCGTCTGTAATGTCACAAAAAAATTTGAAGATGCCAAATTCTTCACCCAGATCAACTATGCCCAGGGCCTTTTCATCTGGATTTTCAACACGGCCTGGCTGAAATCCCTCCCGGCGGATCTTCAGTCGACCTTTAAAGCCGTTGTGCATGAGGTCTCCGCTCAGAATCGAAAAGAAACCGTGCAGCAGGAAAACGATGAAATCGCCAAGGCCAAGGCCGCCGGCGTTGAGTTTTTCACGCTGCCCGCAACCGACGTAGCGACCATGAAAAGCAAGGGCGATGCCGTTCATAAGCAATATGCGCCGGAGATCAATAAGCTCAACCCCGGCGATACGTATAAGCCCGCCGATTATCTGAAAGAGGTCCAGGACCTGATGGGCTATAAACCCTAAGATCTTTATTGCCCCCCCATTTTCTCCCCACGGGGGCCCCGAAAGCGGCCCCCGGTCTTTTTTAAGTGTTGCATTCTTAGGATCGAAGGAATCCGGGTGATGTTTGGAAAAATACTTTCTATTGCAGATAAAATCCTTACGTTTTTTGAGGAATGGACCCTTTTCCTCACGGTGATGGCGTCCCTCATCTCCCTCTTCGCGAATGTCATACTGCGATACGGGTTCAATTACTCGCTGGCCTGGTCCGAGGAACTGGTTCGCCTCGTCATGATTTACATGACCTTTTTCGGGTGCAGCTACTCCATCAAGAGCGGAGCCGTTATCAAAATCGATGTTCTGGTTCAGTTCGTGCCGTCACTGAAAATCCCCCTAAAATACGTCAGCAACCTGGCCTTGCTGGCTTTCGGCATCATGATGATCTACTATGGATGGCAAATGTCCGCCATGCAAGTGCGAACCTTTCAGAAAACCATCATTATGGAAATCCCTCTGGTGTATATGTACGCGACGATGCCGCTCATGGGCGTATCGGTTGTTTTTCGCACCTTGCAGGTGATACATCAGGACACGTTGGCACTGCTGAACCGGGGCCGAAAATCCGCCGCCGTCTCTTAACCTCTTCGCTATAAGGAGTACCGTACCAATGGAAATGAGCCATCTCATTATCCTCGCGCTTCTTCTGGGGTCCATGGCCGCCTACATTCCCGTCTTTTTATGCCTCTTCTTCACATCGGTCCTGGGAATGCTGTTCTTTTCGGATATCCCCCTTCTGCTTCTGGTCCAAACCCTCTTTCGAAGCCTCGACAATTTCGCCCTCATCGTGGTGCTGTTCTTTGTCCTATGCGGGAATATCATGACCGCCGGCAGCATTGTGGAAAAACTCATCAAGGTAGTGAACACCCTGGTCAGCTGGGCGCCGGGGGGGCTGGCCATGGCCGGCGTTCTGGCCTGCGGGCTTTTCGGCGCCATCTCCGGGTCAACGGTAGCCACGGTCGTGGCATTGGGCGGCTTCATGATTCCGGCTATGATTAAGGAGGGGTATGATGAATCCTTCACCGTCGGCATCATGACCACCGCCCCCAACCTCGGTGTCATCATTCCCCCCAGCATCTCGATGATTCTCTACTGCATGATCAGCAATGTCTCCCTCGAAGGACTTTTCCTGACCGGCTTTATTCCCGGGATTTTCATTATGGTCTTCACCTGTATCTACGTTTACTTCGTGTACCGCAAAGATACCCGGGTCTCCCGGATGCCGGTTCCGACCACGCGCGAGGTCCTTTTCATCCTCAAGGACGGGTTCTGGTCCATTTTACTCCCGCTCATTATTTTTGTCGGGATCTTCTCCGGTGCCTTCACCGCCAATGAGGCGGCGGTTGTCGCCTGTGTGTACGCCTTCATCGTGGAAGTGTTCATCCACAAGTCGATGAAATTGAATACACTTAAAAAGGTCACGATAAACTCAGCGGTCGGCTCCGCGGTTCTTTTGATCATCGTCGCCGGCGCCTCCTGCTTCGGGCGTCTTCTCACCATGCAAAATATCCCCAATGCCGTTACCGAGGCCGTCATGGCGCATATTCATTCGCCGGTTGTCTTTCTCATCGCCATGAATATTTTGCTGCTGTTAGTGGGGATGATGATGGACATCATCTCCGCCACCCTGATACTGGGTCCGGTCTTCCTGCCCATGCTGCAAGCATTTGGCATCGATGTCATGCACTTCGGCCTTATTATGACGATAAACCTCGCCATCGGATACTGCACGCCGCCCGTCGGCGTCAGTCTCTATATTACGGGCGCCATGGTCAATAGAAACCTGCTCTTTGTCTCCAAAGCCATCGTCCCCTTTGTTCTCATTCAGATCCTGGTGCTGCTGATGATGACCTTCATGCCGGATCTGGTATTATGGCTTCCGAAGGTGATGGGGTTTTACGAATAGACCCGAATCCTCGACCAGCAAAAAAAGCTCCCGTGCAAACGGGAGCTTTTTTTTAAGACGAAGCGCAATGCTTGGTGTTTGACTGATCTTCTATTTGATTATACGATTGAGTCAAATTTTCAAGAATGAGGTTTAATATGCTTCAAATCACTGCCACTGAACTGGCCCGAAAATTCAAACAGATGATGAATCTGGTCGAATTTCAGGGGGAAGAATTGATCATTGTTCGCAATAACCATCAGGTGGCCAAAATCATCCCGGGACCGGCAACAATGACGGCTCTCGAAGCCATGTCGGAGCATTACCGCACCCTGCCTGAGGATACGGCCGTGACATGGGTGAAAGAGAGCCGGGAAGGTGCTGCCGCCAAGATCTCCGAGCGCGTGATCCGTGGGCTTCCTGATCATCCTTTCAACCTGCCCATCCTGATTCGGACAGAGTTTCTTACGTGAGTTGGGCTCGACACCGAAGATGCCAACAAAAAAACGCCTCTTTTCCGTTTCCGGAAAAGAGGCGTTTTTTAATTCATTCCGTCTGTACACCCAGATTGCAGATAAAACCCGCCGGAACTCAGGTGCACATCCGTGCATCCATCAATAACATTAGAAAGCCCAGTTCATCTCGATGGTATCCATGAACGCCATGGAATCATAATCTTTTCCACGATAGTCTTCCACAAAATCGCTGGGCAGGAATACGGAGACGACATTACCCAAAGAAAAGTGAGAATTGAATTTGTACGTCAACTGCAAGTCATACTCCCAGCCAACCTCTTTATCGACGTTTTTAGTGGTACCTATTTTCTTAAAGTTATTTTCCTCTGCGATGGCAAAGTACATCAGCTGGGTCTTGTAATCGAGCTGCTCGTTGATGGCGCCTTTAAGACCGGCGCCAAGCATGATCAAGCCGGGTGCATCCGCGCACTGACCGTTGGAAGACCCACCGTAACCGGCTTGGGTACCCAGATTCTGGAAGCCGTTTTCATAGAGAAAGGAACCCAGCGCCGGAACGAACTTGTAGATAAACGCGTTTTCCATACCGAAGGTGGGCGTATAGCGCTGATTCATGGCGATGCCGTTATAGGCGTTGATATCTTTATCATTTTTATCATCATCGCCGGAAAGATAGTAGCCACCGAAATAGGGAACAAGCGCCTTGCTGATGGCGATATCCAAGGAGGCGTATGCGGCAAAGGCACTGATGTCGTACTCGACCTTCTTACCCGCGACATGCGTGTCTTTATTACCGACGGCATAAACCAGTTCAAACCGGGGGGTAAAAATACCGGTTGTACCGAAGCCCTCAACGCCAAGGTAGTGGGTCTGTGCTTCCCGCATATTATTATCGCTGTAAGCATAAATCGGAGCAACGTTGAACCCGTTCACGTTAAAACCGACACGCGCGGTGTAAGCACGCCAATCCAGCGTATCGCCGTCCCAAAACCCGTTGGTACCGGAAATATCGTCCTGCACGGTAAGGTACAGCACTTCCCACACATTTTTGGCGCCGAATTTACCGGCCAATCCGAGATAGGGATGGTCATCCGCGTAAATAAGCCCACCCGTCATGAGGTCAACAAACTTGGTATTCCAGCCGGCGTTGAGTTTCATCGGCCCAAAATCGTAGCCGAAGTTGATTTTCTCGATTCCAAACGTGTCGGAGTTGGCGGTAATGGCATTCGGGTTCCATGCGGCGGCGTTGACGTTATTGACGCCGGTCTGCCGGTCCACATTCGCCTTGTTGACATTAAAGTCCGCTTCAAGGATCATCATAAAATCCCAGTCTTTTGCGGTTGCCATCCATCCCACCCGGGCTTCCATCCGAATATCGTGGTCCGACATCCAGCCGTTTTCATCCAGAATCCGATCCAGGTTGGTATCTTTGGAATTAAAATCCGGGTTATCAACAAACATCGGTAGGGTTTTCAGCGCTCCCATCATCTTGATCTCAATATCCTTAGCGCCAACGACTTGCCCCAAATCCGCACTCGCGGCCATTGGTAGTAGAATCAAGCTAAGAACCAATAGGCTGCCAACAACTTTTTTCATCATTGTCTTCCTCCCTTTACTGTTAAAGTCATGTTACGTACACAAAAACAACCAAGATAAAACAACAGGACAGCCGCCCGTTCACCGCATGCCGCCGCGGTGAAACGCATCCATGGGGCGGATGACGATACTCCGGTGGGCAACCAAACACCCATTTGTCCGTTATCGCCAATTTTCTTCTTCCCGATACCGTGGCGCACCCTCGTTTCTAAAAAGGCCCATCGCTCAGGCACCGGTTTCCGCAACTACGCTAGTGTGAAATACTTCCGGCAGAACTACCCGTGACTTCGACTCGCGATCCTCCTCTCTTTTTGGATTCTTGTTGCATCAGGTTCAAGCATGTTCCCCGGTTTGGGCGACCGAAGCGGAACACTGGAGCCCGATAAGAAAAAAATTAATAATTTCTACCAAATTTTCCTTTTTAAAGTCAAGCACATTATAACAACCGCCTGGCGCTTCTTATACAAGCATTTTTTTAAAAGCCTAAAAAATAATATATATTCAATTTGTTACAACGCATATACCGCTACAGACACCCGCTGTTATCCAATTCAAAATCGTGTCCTTTTCCGCCCATTCACTTACCCTTTATTCAAATTACAGATATATATCGGCCGTTTCAGCATATGAAATCATATAGAAGTTCTTCCGAAGCAAAGAACGCCCGGTCGCCCTATCATAAATCATTGATAAGAAGATCCGGGCATTTTCGGTTGACGGGTTTTCCGGGGTAAGCTAATCATTACCGATGAGCTTTTTCCGGCATGATTGCACACCATCAATATTCACCCCTTGCAAGCGAAAAAGCACCGTTACCACAGAATGGAGAACATGATGAACGATTCAGAAATCTATGATTTGATAATCATCGGAGGCGGCGCCGGCGGTTTGAGCGCCGGCATCTATGCCATGCGCGCCGCTTTAAATACGGTCCTGCTTGAAAAAGGGATTCCCGGCGGGCAACTTCTCTTAACGGAAGAAGTGGAAAACTATCCGGGATACACGCATATTTCCGGAGCGGAACTTTCCATGAAATTCTCCGAGCACGCCGCATCTTACGGCCTTGCGGTTGTTTCCCAGGAGGTCTTGTCCGTGGAGCCCGGACAGGATTACCATCGGGTCTGCCTGGAAAACGGCGACCGCCTGAAGGCGCACGCGGTCATCCTGGGGACCGGCGGCAGCCCCCAAAAATTAGATATCCCCGGAGAGACCGAAGGTTACGGAAAAGGCGTCTCCTATTGCGGCGTATGCGACGGCTTCTTTTTCCGGAATAAAACCGTTGTGGTAATCGGCGGCGGAGATACGGCGGCAGAGGAAGCGCTTTACCTTGCCAAACTGGCGAAACAGGTTTATCTCGCCCATCGCCGCGACACGCTTCGGGCGGGAATGATATTGCAGGCCAGGGTAAAGGCGGATTGCAAAATTGCGCCGCTCTGGCACACCGTCGTTAACCGCATCAAGGCAAACATTGATGGTGTTTATGCGGTCGATATCGAGAATATCAAAACCGGCGAGAAGCGCGAACTCGCCACGGATGGCGTCTTTATCTTCATCGGGTTCCGGCCGAATAACGCGCTGGTACCCGCCGGAACCAAACTGAATGCCGAGGGGTATGTGCTCACCAATGACCGCTGCGAAACCAACATTCCCGGCATCTACGCCATCGGGGATCTGAGGGAAAAATACGCGAGGCAGGTGGTTCTGTCCGCGGCCGATGGCTGCACCGCCGCTCTGGCCGCCGCTCATTATGTGGAAACGAAAAAAGCCGGTGACAATGTCTGCCAATTACCCCAGGAAGGCTAAGCCGGCAAGGGTCTCGGTACATGGAGGGCACAGCGGCCAATTCTGCACTCACGCTAGAGACCATCTCGAAGAGATCATCGTTGCTTACATCAACCAGGGCTTCTCATGGGTCGGCATTACCGAGCACATGCCGCCCATGGATGACCGGTTTCGCTATCCGGATGAAATCGAGGAAGGTCTCACGGCGGGGGATCTTTATCGACGATTTGGGGAATACATGAAAACCTGCCGGTCGCTGCAACAAAAATATGCGCCGGAGATTCATATTGCCGTCGGTTTTGAAACAGAGACGTATTCAGGCGCCACTGCGTTCATTGAAGGCCTGCTTGCGGAATTTCAGCCGGATTATATGGTCGGTTCCGTTCACCACGTGAACGACATCAATTTCGATTTCGGCAAAGATCCTTATGCTCGCGCAACGGCGGCAGCCGGTGGCCTTGATGCTTTGTACCGCCGCTATTTCGACACCCAGTACGAGATGATCACAGAACTGCGCCCCACGGTGGTGGGGCATTTCGACCTGATACGGATTTTTGACCCGGCCTACCGAAGCCGTCTGGAGCAACCTGAAATCAGAAAAAAAATCCTCCGCAATTTGGTATTGATTCAGGAACTCGGTCTGATCCTCGATCTAAATGTCCGGGCCCTATTTAAAGGGGCCTCCGAGCCCTATATTTCCCGGTCGATATTAAAAGAGGCCCTTCGGTTAGGCATTCCTGTTATCCCCGGTGATGACTCCCATGGGGTGGATACCGTTGGCTACGGAATAACGGAAGGGATTGAACTTCTCGTCTCCATTGGCTTTGATACGGACTGGCGACTGCCTTAACTCATTTCGTTAAACACCGCCGCCGCCGCCGCGATGGTTCTGTCGATATCTTCATCACTATGGGCCAGAGACACAAACCCCGCCTCAAACTGGGAGGGGGCAAGATAAATGCCCCGCTCCAGCATGCCCTGATAGTAAGTGGTGAACCGCTCCAGATTGCAGGTCTTTGCATCGTTAAAATTTCTCACCGGAATGTCCGTGAAAAAAAGCCCCATCATGGACCCGAGGCTGTCGATGGAAGCAGGAATCCCCGCCGATTGGAGCGCCGCGGACAACCCCTTCACCAGGCGATCCGTTTTGGCGGCGAGCCGCTCATAAACCTCCGGCGCTTTTAACTGTGTAACGGTGGCAATGCCCGCCGCCATCGCAACGGGGCTGCCGGAAAGTGTGCCCGCCTGGTAGACGGGCCCTTCGGGCGCCACCTGTTTCATAAATTCCCGTTTACCCCCGTAGGCTCCCACCGGCATGCCGCCGCCGATAATTTTCCCGAGGGTGGTCAGATCCGGATCAATGCCATAGATGCTCTGCGCACCGCCGAAAGCCACCCGAAACCCGGTCATCACCTCATCAAATATCAGCAGACTGCCGTGGGCACGGGTCTCCGCCCGCAACGTTTCCAGAAACCCGGCCACCGGTTTCACAAAGCCCATATTTCCTGCCACCGGTTCCACAATCACACAGGCGATATTATCCCCTTTTTCCGTCATGACCGACTTGAAGGCCTCGATATCATTATACGGCAGAGAAAGCGTGTGGGCCACAAACGACGCGGGGACACCGGGAGATCCCGGAATCCGCAAGGTGGCGACACCGGAGCCGGCCGCCACCAGCAGCGTGTCGGCATGCCCATGGTAACACCCGTCAAATTTGATGATGGTATCCCGGTGGGTAGCACCCCTGGCCAGTCGAATGGCGCTCATGGTGGCCTCCGTTCCCGAATTTACCATGCGAACCATTTCCATGGACGGCACCGCGTCGATCACCCGTTCCGCCAGCTCGATTTCAAGATCCGTTGGCGCACCGAAACCGGTTCCCCGCTCCAGCACCTGAATTATCGCAGCCATAACGGCAGGGTCCCGGTGCCCAAGAATCATCGGCCCCCAGCACCCCACATAGTCGATATAGGCGTTGCCGTCGGCATCGAAAATTCGGCTTCCCTCGCCGGCCGCAATAAAAACCGGATCCATGCCCACGGACCGGCATGCCCGAACCGGGCTGTTCACACCACCGGGAATCAGATTCACCGCTCGCCTGAAAAGTTCCCGGGATTTTTCTCTATTCATCACTATTTCGTCCTTTCTCGTCCTGATAATAGAACCCAACCGCGGCCGGACAAGCCTTTTTTAGGGAAACCGCATTCCTAATCCACCGTTATTCACGATGCCAGCGCTTCGCTGAATGCCTTGTAGATGGCAGGGAGAGCTACGCTGCTGGTTTCCTGAATGAAATAACCGCCGGTGGCATCCGCCATATAGGAAAAGGGCGTTTCCTGAATATTGATATCGATAATGACCCCCCCCCGGCGCTGGACGGTCTGAGCAATGAGAACCGGCAGATTGGTGCTGCCCGAGGTCCCCACCACGATGAGGAGCCGGGTCTTTCGAGCGATTCGCAATACACTCAAGTAACTGTAGTACTCTTCATTATAGGTCTCATCGAGCCATAGCATATGGGGTCTTGCCGGCCCGCCGCAGGCGGGGCAGGAAAGAAGCCGGCGTTCGTAATCCGTCACCTCATCGTTCCGTGTCTTGTCGGCTACGCCTTCGGGAATGGGATAAATCGACGAGTGGCAATCCTGGAAACACCGCATATAAAACACATTTCCGTGAACCTCGAATGTGTTTTTCATACTGCTGCCGGCACGCAAATGGAGATTGTCGGTACTTTGCGTAATCAGGCTGAATCGATCCGGGAAAAGCCGCTCTATTTCCGCAAGACTGCGATGCCCGGGGTTCGGATTCGCCCGCCGGCAAATGCCGCGGCCGTAAAGATACCATCTCCAGACATCGTCGGGATTTTCCTCAAACATTTTTCTGGTGGCCAGCTCATGGGATCGATACTCCTTGCCGCCGATAGTCCAGGAAGTCCCCGGCTCGCGAAAAGTGGGAATCTCGCTTTCCGAAGAAATTCCCGAGCCCGTCAAAACCGTTAGATGCTGATCGCTGCGAGCCAATTCGGCTAAGGTTTTTTTAAGTCTCGTATCCATAATACGTCCGCCCTCATCCGCACGCCCCCCCTTGGCGCGCCCGGAATATCATTCATGTGGATTTTTCTATTGCTTGTTATCTCACATAAATTCTTTTATGTATACCTTTGTGAGTTTCTTGTTGGAAGATATAACACAGAATGGAGAAGTAAACCAGATGGATTTAAAAATCAACGGTATCCCTGAAAAAGTAAAAAAAATTCACCTCACGGCGATATGCGGCACGGCCATGGGAGCACTGGCATGCATGCTGAGAGACATGGGCTACGGCGTCACCGGCTCGGACCAAAAAGTCTATCCCCCCATGAGCACCTTTCTTGCCCGGAAAGGGATTCAAATCCTGGACGGCTTTCGGCCGGAAAATATCGCTCATGAGCCGGACCTCGTGATCATCGGCAATACCATCAAAAAAGAAAATCCCGAGGTGGCGGCTGTGAGGGAGAAAGGCATTGCGTTTTGCTCCATGCCCCAGGCTCTCAACCATTTCGCGGCGAAGGGGAAAAAAACCCTTCTGATTGCCGGCACCCATGGTAAAACGACCACCTCTTCCCTTTTGGCATGGGTCCTTTATTTTGCGGGCCTTGACCCCTCCTTCATGATCGGCGGCATCCTGAAAAATTTCGACAGCAATTACCGACTTGGCGAAGGTCCTTTTTTTGTAATCGAAGGAGATGAATACGACACGGCTTTTTTTGACAAGGGCCCCAAGTTCATGCACTACGCTCCCGCTATAGCCGCCCTCACCAGCGTTGAATTCGATCACGCCGATATTTTTACCGATCTCGATCATGTTCGACGAATTTTTCAGAACTTCATTGACGCACTTCCCCCGGAAAGCACCCTTATAGCCTTCGATGCGGATAGCAACATCGACCGGCTGATCCCGAACCCATCGGATCGGGTATCGCGATACGGTCGAAAGCCCGAATCCTCCTGGCGCCTCGGTGAGATCTCGATCCATCCGCCGGAAATCGAGTTCGAGGTGTTCAAAAAAGGGGCGTCTTTCGGTCAATTTAAAACCCGGCTTCCGGGGGAACATAATCTTTTCAATATACTGGCCGTCATCGGCATCGCTGACTCATTGGGAATTTCAGGGCCTGTTATCGCCGAAGCCCTGGAGCGGTTTGAGGGAGTCAAGCGCCGCCAGGAGATTCGGGGCATCCGGCACGGCATCACCGTGATGGACGATTTTGCCCATCATCCCACCGCCGTGCGGGAAACCCTTCGGGCGCTCAAACCCTTTTATCCGGACGGACGCGTGATCGCCGTTTTCGAGCCCCGCACCAACTCCAGCATGCGCGACGTGTTTCAGGATATCTACCCCGGGTCTTTTGACGCGGCGGACCTTATCTGCATCCGCCAACCGCCGCTGCTCGAAAAAATACCCGTCGGACACCGGTTTTCTTCTGAAAAACTGGTAGATGATCTGAAACATCGTGGTAAAACCGCCCATTTTTTCCCGAACACCGATGATATTATCGCATTTTTAACTGCCGAGGCCAAAACGGGGGACCTTGTGCTGGTCATGTCCAACGGCGGATTTGACAATATTCATGAAAGGTTGCTGGAAATACTGTAGATTTTACGAAAACCGAAAGTGCCCCTTGACAATCGTACCTTTTTTGATACATGGTTCAAACATGAAACCTGACAGACCACTTCCCGTTGCCTTCTATCGATCTGAAAATGGAAATGAACCGGTAAAAGAGTGGCTGAAGGGCTTGACCCGGGATGAACGGAAAACCATCGGTGAGGATATCAAGAAGGTTCAATTCGGCTGGCCACCGGGCATGCCGCTGGTCAGGAAAATCGATCCGAACTTATGGGAGGTCCGTTCAACACTACCTGGCAAAATTGCGCGGACACTCTTGACCGTCCAGGACGGCGAAATGGTCCTTTTGCATGGGTTCATCAAAAAAGACCAGAAATTACCCATAGGTGACAAACGCCTGGCGCTAACCAGGCTTGCAAAAATTCGAGG
The DNA here is from genome assembly GCA_043797445.1 of Pseudomonadota bacterium. Classification (GTDB taxonomy): domain Bacteria; phylum Desulfobacterota; class Desulfobacteria; order Desulfobacterales; family JAFDDL01; genus JAZDPP01. The sequence continues at coordinate 103,752 of JAZDPP010000003.1, read as the reverse complement.
TGCATTATGACCAATAAGCACATAGGAAGCAGCTTTGACGATTTCCTTCAAGAAGAGGGGTTGCTCGAAGAGTGTACGGAATCCGCCATCAAGGCGGTAATAGCCTTTCAAATAAAGCAGATAATGGAAAAAGATCATCTTTCAAAAACAGCCATGGCCGACAAAATGGGCACAAGCCGGGCGTCGCTTAACCGCCTCCTCGATCCCCACAACGAGTCTGTCACGCTGCTGACCCTCAAAAAGGCGGCATCGATCATGGGCCGAAAACTGAAACTCGAACTCGTTTAGCCGGGAAAATTCGGCATCGACTGTAAAATGTTAACCGGTGAAAAGGCACAAAATTTGCGACATGCTATTAGGAAATTTTGGGTGTGTATAGAGTGCGGGTTCGGGTCTGGAAATGGCGGAATTCCCGTACCTGCTCTCGTTTTTTCAGATAGTTACAATCTATCGTCCAATGGCGGCTTTGACAATTTCCATGAACAGCTTCTGGAGAAATTGTCATGACGTTCGGAGAAAAGGACTTGCGATGGATCATAGGAAACAGCACCTTACTGAAAGCGCTTCGATCCGCTGCCGGACCCGTTCATGCCACAAATTTAGCGACTATTGGGGGAATGGACGTCAACGCTGTCACCAACCATTTACGGGACCTTCGTGAAAGGGGATATCCGATACTTTCTCACGAAAACGGATTTCAGCTGACCGCTCCTTGCGATTTTTTGTACCCTTGGGAATTCGAGGGCCGGGAGGAGCGAATTCACTATTTTCCGGAGATAGACTCCACCATGACGGAGGCCCGAAGATTGGCCCGGTCAGGATGTCCGTCATTTACCGTCGTGGTGGCCGACCGCCAAACGCTGGGCCGCGGACGGCTGAAGCGAATCTGGCACTCCGTGAATGGCGGACTCTATTTTACGCTGGTGCTTCGCCCCGCCCTTCGACCCGAAGACAGCGGGCAGATTAATTTTCTCGCTTCGATCACCCTCGCAACGGTATTGCGAGAATACTGCGGCATTGATGCCGGCGTTAAATGGCCCAATGACATTCTCGTGGGAAGCCGAAAAATTGCCGGGATGTTGTCGGAACAGGAGACGGACGGCGCCCGAGTTCACTATGTCAATATCGGAATCGGTTTGAATGTCAATAATGATCCCTCCCCGGTCGAACCGAGCGCCGTCTCCCTCAAGAAACTGTTGGGAAAGCCGGTCCTGCGCGCACCACTTTTAAACCGGTTTCTTAATGACCTGGAACGTAATCTGGAAAAAATGAGCTGGGAGGAGACCCTTTGGGCCTGGCGAAAAATGACCGTGACCTTGAACCGGCGGGTTAAGATTACCACAGCTCGGGAAACGGTGGGGGGGATTGCCAAGGATATAGATGGCACGGGAGCCCTTATACTGCAACTCGCCGATGGCAGCCAAAAGAAAATTGTTTACGGGGATTGCTTTATTAGTCCGGAATGAATCTCCAAGGGCGTTGCCGCTACAAAAAAGGGGTTCCGAAGAACCCCTTCTGTGACCTGCTGGTTATCTATTATTCAGTATCGGTTCGATAGCGCGACCTTTACCCCACTTCCATTTGCCGTCTGTCGGCCATGTCCATGAGGACACGCTCCCGCGCCTTGTCAATACCGAGCGCTTTTCGTTTCTTGTCGATATGGGCGATCATCATTTTTGCCATCTCATAGGGGTCGATTGTGAATCCCCACTTGCCAAGCCCCATGGTCTCCAGATCTTCAAACAGATGCTTATGGAATTTGGTGCCCTCAACGGTCGGGAACGTGACGCCAAATACAGTATAGACGCCCGAGGCAACGAAATATTGACCAATGGAGATGGCCTTTTCACTCATATACTCGGGAGCGGCCCCGGCGACCGGCAGATCGGCGATACTGCTACCCAAGCCCCCTTCTTTGACCATTTCGGTACAGGCGATGAGAATCCGGCTGTTATCCACGCAGGACCCCAGACCCAGGACCGGCGGCATACCGACGGTTTCACATACTTCGCGAAGTCCCGGTCCGGCAAGACACGCCGCTTCCGGACTGGTAAGCCCCGCCTTGGCCAAAGCAACCTGCGAGCAACCGGTTTGAACGACCAGAACATCGTTCTTGATGAGCTCCTTGACCAGTTCCACATGAACCCAATCCTGCTTCACCCGGGGATTTGTGCAACCGACAACACCGGCAACCCCCCGAATCCGCCCGTTTATGATATTGTCGTTAAGCGGCCGGTAAGATGCGCGGAAACTGCCTCCCAGCATATAATTGATATACTCATGGGAGAACCCGTGAACGCCGGTGTTGACATTCTTCGGAATTTCAATCGGAGCAGTGCGGTTCTTGAACCGGGTGATGGCACGAATGACGATCTCATCTGTGCACCCCTTGGGATCATGCTCTTGAAATTCAATATGCTCAACGCCCGTGATATGACACCGCGGGTTGGTGGTAAAGAGCTTGGTCCCGTAGCACTCGGCGACCTTGGCCAGTCCCTGCTTGATGCATTGAACGTCGACGGCCATGGCATCCACCGCACCCGTGATCAACACCGCCTCCGTCGACATGAAATTTCCCGCATGGGGAATACCGTGCCGAACCAGCATTTCAGCGCCGCTGCAGCACATCCCCACGAGATTGATGCCTTTGGCTCCGGCATCCTTTGCCGCCTGCACCAGGGAGGGCTCACGAACCGATTCCAGAACCGACTCAAAGAGGTTCGGTTCATGACCGTGAATGATGATGTTGACCTGGTCTTCCTTGAGAACGCCCATATTGACTTCAACGGCGACCGGAGAGGGAGTCCCGAAGAGAATATCGGAAATCTCCGTGGCGACCATGGAGCCCCCCCAGCCATCGGACAATGCGGTCCGGCTGCACTGCTTCACGATGTTCTGATAGTCCTGGTCCACCCCCATATGGGTTCGATGCATGATTTCCATAATTTCCCGCATGGCGCCCCGGGGAACGATCCCGAGCTTTCGCCAGGTCTCAAGCGTCTTTGGCGGCACCCGCTTGGCAAAGGGAATCTCCCCTTCCACCTGGGTATAGGTCCGCTCCAACTCGGTGTACAGCGCCTCGGCGATCTCCTGCACGCTTTTGCCCTCAGTCTCTATGCCGATGGACCGGGCCACCGACTCGAGTTTGATGGTATCCTTGATTTTGTAATCCTTGATATGCCCGTTTACCACTTCCCGGAACAGATCCAGCATGGACATGCCGTGGTCCGTATGGGCCGCCGCGCCGGAAGCCACCATGCGCGCAAAATTTCGAGCCCCGATCGTATCGATATCCGCGCCGCAAACCCCCACTTTACCATACGGATCCTTGGAGTTCAGGCGGCAAGGCCCCATAAAGCAGTGTTTACAGCAAGCGGACTCGGCGCCGATGGGACAGGCCTTCATGCTGATGGCACGGTCAAAGGCGGTCTCGACGCCGTCCCGGCGGGCTTTTTCGAGCATCTGGGCCGTAGCGTCACAAATCGTCAAATCTTTGATGTCCACCTTCTTTTTTTCAACTTTTTCAACAGGTTTTTTTTCTTCCATCATTTCCTCCCTTCATGGAAAGGCTTGTGTTCCGGAACTCCATCCGTGATGACGAACCTGATTTGCATCCGCATTCCACGGAGCGGCGTCCTGTCGCCGCGGTATGATTTTCATAACTGCAATTTTCCGCAATCCTTCAGGAATACCGGCGGCTGTAACAGCCAGATTTTAGAGGGTCCTTCAAAAATAATACATTTAAGTTCGATTGGTTATCGTTTCTTGGTAATTGTTATCAACAAATTATTTTATTTTCATCCAAAAGTCAAGCATCCTTAAAAAATAATTGATAGAACGCGACGGGACGGGCATTTACTGAAATCCACCTTGACTTGAGGCGTATCACGGATGTATTTATAAAAAAGGGATAATTTCACGATCGATGATTATTTATCAACCCCATGATGATCGCGTTACGCCGAATAGAAATTCGCATCCCTGGTACCGGCATTCATCGCACGGATCTCGACAAACGGCTGATTCGTTATAAAATCTTTCGATGCTCCCGCTAAACTTTCACGGGTATCGTAAGATCGGTTTTTTTCTGATTTTCTTATACAGGTCTCACTAAAAGATGGTCATCGCGATATCCGTGATCCATCTCGGATAAGTTAATACAAACCCCATATCCAATCACATCGAAAAGGAGGCTTTTATGAGCAACAGTGTTTACAAGGTCATCGAATTGATCGGAACCAGCCCCACCTCATGGGAAGATGCCGCAAAAAGCGCCGTCGAAACCGCCGGGAAGTCTTTAAGGGAATTGAGAATCGCCGAGATATCCAAACTCGATATGAAAATGGAAGGGGGAAAGGTCGTTGCATATCGCGCGCGGGTCTTGGTATCGTTTAAATACGATTCGGAAGATTAGTTCCGGCCGGCCAGGTATGGACAGATGTAAATCGCACCCTTAATTCAATCATGCGATGATGCATCGCCTTTGGGGCAATGCGTCATCGCATCTTATTCTCATCGCTGATCTTTTATCGCCACAAGACAGGCTATCGGCCGGTCTTCTTCCGAATCCCCCGGAACCGTTTCCTGATAGTGAATAATGCGTAACGGCAAAAACGAATGCAGCAATTCATTCGCACGAAGCATGAAATCCCTGCGATGAGCGCTTTCCGGCTCCTTATCTTTCCAAACCAAATACGTTTCAAAAATCAGCAGACCGCCGTCCGTAAGCGCCTCAATGATCTGCGGGAATAATCGTCGCTGCAAAAACCGGATATTCAGAATAAGGGAATAGCGCTTCATGGGGATGTCAAAAACATCAAAATCGACACATAGGGGCATTACGTTCCCATGCTTATCGAGCCCGGTGAGTCCCTTGTCCGAAATATCGAGGGCCTCCACCTTGAACCCCTGTTCCGCCAGAAAGAGGGAATTTCTGCCGCTGCCGGCGGCAATATCAAGCGCGCGCCCCATCGGCGCCAGGCGGTAAAATTGTTGCACAATTTCCGAAGGCTTTTGGGGAAAATCCCCCGCTGCATATTTTTGGTTCCACCGCTCCCGATCCTGTTTCAAAATGCCCCCCCTCTTTCTCAAAAAAGCATTGTCATTCAAACGCATACAGCTTTTTCAGCACCTTTCGGGTCACGGAATTCACCGGCAGGTCCGGCAACTCGGCAGCCGAAACCCAGCGCGCATCGGCCGCGTCATCGCCCGGACGGATGTCACCCCCGATATACGTTGCCGCTAAATCGATAATAACAAAATGAAAATGAACCTGCCCGGTATCATCCTTTTCAATGCTCTCAAACTGGTAAATCGGCGCCCCGGCGCGAATCGTAATACCGGTTTCTTCCATGATCTCCCGTTCGGCCGCCTTCTGAAGCGTCTCCCCGAGCTTTACACTTCCCCCCGGTATCGCCCACTGACCCAAAGCGGGTGATTTACCCCGTTGCACGAGCAATACCCGATTCTCTTTGAAAACAACGGCGCCGACCCCTAGGCAGGGTCTATCGGGATATTCCATTCCGGCGCCTTTGGCTCGTTTCTCCATATCCCCCCATGCAACATCCGTCAGGATGCGTTACATAATGCAAGAGCGTGCTGTCCGGTATAATAGGGAAATAGGGGCAATGCGATTTCTTATGCTCTTTCAGATATGCGAACCCGCATCCCCTGCGATCTTATCATACCCGTCTTATCATACCAGACAAAATTGTTTAGCCACAACCGCCCTACCCGGAATCGATAAGGGTTCCGGCGCGGCTGCCGGATCGCGAAAAACCGATATCGTATAAACCACAAGCCGCCCGGACGGATGCTCCTTAAAATCGGGTCGTGACGACAGACAAAAAACAACAAAAGTGTCTTTGTCATCGACAATAATGTTTTTTTTACACTTTACCCCCCAACTCAAATTCAGTCAATTCGATCGATATTACCCATAGATTTAACGTGTTAAGTTTTATATTCACATTTGGCATACCGTTTGCTCTAAACCGTACCAGAAAGGTTACCATGAACGGGAGGATCGAAAAAGGGAGAGTATTTAAATGAAAAAAATCAAGGTTATCATCAAACCATCGCAACTGGCTAATGTGAAAAATGCCTTAATAGCGCCGGGCATCAAGGGCATGACCATTTTTAATTATGGCTGATCAAAGTGTTTTTTAGGATAGCGATGAAATTGCACCATATGCAATCATCAAAACATTCCACATTCAATGGATATTCGGTAAAAGGAAATTGTCATGAAAAAGAAAACCGTTTTAACAAGTATTTTCATGGGGGTCTTGCTGGTTTGTGTTAGTTTTTACAGTACAACGTCAGTTGTGTTTGCCGAAGATACCGCCCCGATTGTTCAAGCGTCTGAACCGACTCCGGATCCTTCAGGTGCGAGCACTGGCGGCGCTGCGGATGTAATCGGCGCGACCGCCGGAGCACCGACAGCCGATGACATGAAAAACCTGGCGGCCAGCGAGCCACTGGCAGCAAAACTAGCAGATGTCGTGGGTCATAACCGAATCGCAACGAATATCGTCTGGACCCTCGTTTGTGGGTTTCTGGTCATGTTCATGCAAGCCGGTTTTGCCTTCGCGGAAACCGGCTTTACGCAAGCCAAAAACGCCGGCCATACCATGGCGATGAACTTCATGGTCTATGCCCTTGGATTGCTCGGGTACTGGGTCTGCGGATTTGCCATTCAGATGGGAGGGGGGGGGGGGTGCGGCAACCCTGGGCGGCGGAACGGTTCTGAACAGCGAGTTCGTCATCACGCTTTTTGGCAAAGACTTCGGATTGTTCGGAACCAAAGGTTTTTTCCTCAGCGGCGGTACCTATGATGTCGTGGTGTTTACGATTTTTCTCTTTCAGATGGTATTTATGGATACGACCGCCACGATACCAACCGGTTCCATGGCGGAACGGTGGACCTTTAAATCCTTTGTGATCTATGCATTTTTTATCTCGGGCATAGTGTACCCGCTATATGCCAACTGGGTATGGGGAGGCGGCTGGTTGTCACAACTGGGAAAAATGTTTGAACTCGGGCATGGTCATGTCGACTTTGCCGGATCGTCTGTGGTCCACATGACGGGTGGCGTTGCGGCCCTGGCCGGTGCAATCGTCCTGGGACCCCGAATGGGCAAATTTAAAGCGGATGGAACCCCCAACGCCCTGCCGGGTCATGATATTCCCATGGCGCTTGCCGGATGTTTCATTCTGGCTTTTGGCTGGTTCGGATTCAATGCCGGCTCATCCCTGGCAGGTGGTGATCTGAGAATTGGTGTGGTTGCGGTCAACACCATGCTGGCATCGGCAGCCGCCGCTTTTTCTTCCATGGCTTACCTGTGGGTGCGCTTTGGAAAACCGGATATTTCCATGATCGCCAACGGCTTTCTGGCGGGCCTCGTTGCCATCACCGCACCCTGCGCCTTCGTGAATTCGGTTTCAGCGGTCATTATAGGCGCGATTGCCGGCATTCTTCTCTGTATCAGCGTGTTCTTTGTAGAACGGGTGCTAAAGGTGGATGATCCCGTCGGCGCGATATCCGTGCATGGCGTCAACGGTGCATGGGGGGTCCTGTCCCTGGGGCTCTTTGCGGATGGCACATACGGTGACAATTTGAACGGTGTCGCGGGCACGGTGAAAGGGCTGTTTTATGGAGATTCCTCCCAGTTCATCGCTCAACTCATCGGCACATTCACGAACATTCTTTTTGTCTTCATTGTCATGTACACCTTTTTCAAAGTGCTGGATAAAATCGTTCCACTCAGAGTGCCTGAAGAAATGGAAATGGCCGGTCTTGACATGAGCGAAGTAGCGGTTACGGCATATCCGGATTTTACCATTCGCAATAAGTCACTGAGATAAAAGCCGACGGAAAATTTGACACCCAACTGAAACCCGGTCCATCCGCATCCGCATGCGGTGGTCCGGGTTTATCATCATTGCGCGCCCTGCTTTCTCGTAAGTCCTTAAAAACGATTCCCCCTCCCCGCATCCGCCGTGTTGGAAAAGCATAATTTGCTGTTATTTTAAAAAAATATTCCGATAAAACCGCCTATCCCATATTTTTTTTATAAATCCTTTTGTTTTCTTTGATTCTTTGTGGTTAAAGAGGTGAAAAAAAATTGGACCGGAAAAAAGAACTTGATTCACTATAGTACCCCCTGCCGTTTACGGATGAGAAGGAGAGAAGGTTTATGAACCGCAAATCGATCAGCACCAGCAAGGCGCCGGCCGCCATCGGCCCCTATTCCCAGGCCATTTCCGCGGGCCCTTATCTTTTCATGAGCGGCCAGATCGGCATAGACCCGGCAACGGGAAACCTGATCAGCCCGGATTTCGAGCTTCAGGCCAGACAAACGCTTGAAAATCTTCGTCAGGTAATTCTGGCCGCCGAATATGAAATGAACCAACTGGTGTCGGTGGATGTTTTTCTGAGCAATATGGGAAATTTTTCAAAATTCAACGAAATTTACGCCGAATTTTTCCCCGGCATTAAACCCGCGCGCGCCGTGGTTGAGGTCAGCGGGCTACCCAAGGGAAGCAGTGTCGAAATAAAGGCCATTGCGTATAAAGCGTAAGAAGCCGCATTCGGCACAACCCGCACCCCATGATAAAAAATTGAATTCAAAAATCCATCAATTTATAAGACGGCCCGAGTTCCCGGCGGCGTTAAGCGGTATTTTGCTGACCGCTGCATTCCCAAAAATCGGGCTGTCATGGATAGCGTGGGGGGCTCTGGTACCGCTTCTGCTGGCCATACGGGATAAATCTCCCCGGCAAAGCTTCCGCATCGGATTATTTTCAGGCTGCGTTCATTATCTCACTCTCATCTACTGGCTGGCCGACACCATGAGAACCTACGGGCAACTGCCCTGGTATGTCTGCCTGCCGGTCCTCTTCCTCTTTGCCCTCTATCTGGCGCTTTATACCGCCGCTTTTTCCGCAGTGATCAGCCGCTATTCCCGCATGCCGATCCGATTCGCCCTTATGGCGCCGGTATTGTGGGTCGCCTTTGAATACATGCGGGCCACTTTTCTCTCCGGCTTTCCCTGGGAGATGCTCGGCTATTCCCAATATCCATCGTTGCGAATGATACAGATTTCGGATATATTCGGCGTGTATGGTGTTTCATTCCTCGTGGCATTTGGAAACACCTGCCTGTTTCTTTGCTGGCAATTGATCTTCAACGGTTTCCCGAAAGAGCATCCGGATATAAGATCTCGGATTGCGGGGGTAATCGCTTTATTCGCGGTGCTGCAGATCGCGGCCCTGATGTATGGGGAAAAGCGGCTGGCGGAGGTTGACCGCTACATGGCTGCCGCCCCGTCACCCAACATCGCCGTCATCCAGGGAAATATCAGCCAGTCAGTTAAATGGGACCCGGCGTTTTGCCTGAGTACGATGGAAAAATACGGTGCACTTTCAAAATCCACGGCCCCAAAAAATCCGAAGCTGATTATTTGGCCCGAAACTGCGACGCCGTTTTATTTCCTGAATGAAAACCGGTACTCACCGATGCTGCTGGAGACGATACGCGGCATGGGGACTGATTTTATTATCGGCAGTCCCGCTTTTGAGCGAAAAGGCACGGCGGAGAGTTATCGAAACCGGGCGTATCTTCTTACAGCGAATGGCGCTGCCGCGGGTCACTACGATAAGGCGCGGCTGGTTCCCTTTGGGGAGTTTGTGCCGTTCAAGCAGTGGCTGCCGTTTATCGGCAAAATTGTGGCCGAAGTTGGAGATTTTGAGGCCGGGCCCGAAGGAGAGACGCTTCAATGGGGGAATTACCGGCTGGGCATGCAGATCTGCTATGAAATGATTTTTCCGCATCTATCCCGGAAAGCGATTCAGAATGGCGCGGATTGCATCGTGAACATAACCAATGACGCCTGGTACGGCACCTCCAGCGCACCTTATCAGCTGTTCTCCATGGCGATATTCCGCGCGGTGGAAAACCGGCGGACGGTGATTCGGGCCGCCAATACGGGTATCAGCGGGTTTGTGGATCCCGGCGGTCGGATCATGGGCAACACCGATTTATTTGCGGATGCGGCCATGACCCGAAAAATACCCCTGCTTCGGGAATTAAGCGTCTATACCCGGTATGGAGATCTGTTTGCCTGGATATGTTTGGTTTTTACGATTATCATTATAATTAAAACATGGGGTAACATCCGAAAAAAGAGCACCGGTAATAATTAACGGGGCGCCCTGCGCTCAATCAAACCCGCTTTCCAATAAGCGATAAGGAGGTAAGCATGAGCTACGAACAAAAACAGATGATAAAGGGAATCGATGACGCCATTGAATTGATACGAGGTTATCTTTGACCTCCCGGGCAAAGAAAACAGGCTGAAAGAAATTGAGCATTCGATCTCCAGGGCCGGCTTCTGGGACAACCCGGATCGGAATAAATCCATTTTACAGGAACGGACAGCCCTTTCCAGCCAGGTCGAAACCTTTTACAAGCTGAAAAACGATCTGGAAGACTGCCGGTTGCTATATACCATGGCCGTCGAAGAGTCGGATAATGACTCGCTCGCGGAGGTGACCGAACAAATTAAAGCGCTCGACAAAAGCGTTAAAAACCTCTCTCTCCGCCTGATGCTGACCGGTGAAAACGACCAGAACAACGCCATTATTTCCATCAATGCGGGGGCCGGGGGCACCGAAGCTCAGGACTGGGCGGAAATGCTGTTTCGCATGTACCTTCGCTGGGCGGAGCGTAAGGGCTATAAGACCGAGTTGATCGATTTGCAGCCGGGAGACGAGGCGGGCATTAAAAGCGCCACCTTCACGGCCGGCGGCGACTACGCCTATGGATATTTGAAAAGTGAAATCGGCGTCCACCGGCTCGTGCGGATCTCCCCGTATAATGCCAACGGCAAGCGGCACACCTCTTTTTCATCGGTGTTCGTGTACCCGGAGCTCAATAACGATATTGAAGTTGAGATCAATGACAAGGATCTTCGAATCGATATCTTTCGCGCCAGCGGCGCCGGCGGTCAGCATGTGAATAAAACCAGCAGCGCCATTCGAATCACCCATCTTCCCACGAACATTGTCGTCCAGTGCCAGCAGGAAAGATCCCAGCATCGCAATCGGGATCTTGCCATGAAAGTACTGAAAGCCCGGCTGTATCAGCATGAAAAGCAGAAACAGGACGACAAGTTACAGGAAATTCAGGATGCCAAAACAGACATCGCCTTTGGAAATCAGATCCGTTCCTATATCCTGCATCCCTATCAGATGGCCAAGGATCATCGTATCGGTCTCGATATCGGCAATGTCAGCGCCGTGCTGGATGGCGATATCGATGCCTTTATCGAGGGGGTACTGATGTCCGGAAAAGGGAAGGGATAGAAATGAAGCCCGTCGATATCCTCCGGGAATTCTACGACCCCTCGTCTTTCACCTTTAAGATGCTTCTGATCCATGGCCGCGCTGTCGCGGCCAAGGCGCTGGCCATCGCAAATTCACTGCCGGCCTTAACCCCGGACACGGCGTTCATTGAAGAGGCCGCGCTGCTCCACGACATCGGCATCTTTCTGACCCATACGCCGGGTCTCGGCTGCACCGGCGTCCACCCCTATGTCTGCCACGGCTATCTAGGGAGAAAATTACTGGAGAGAAAAGGTCTTTTTCGACATGCCCTCGTCTGCGAGCGCCATGTCGGAGTCGGCATTTCAGCGGCGGACATCGACGGCATGCATCTTCCGCTGCCTCGGCGTGATATGCGACCGGTCACCATTGAAGAGGAGATTATCTGTTATGCCGATAAATTCTTCTCCAAATCGGAAACCAGTAACGGAAAAGAAAAATCGACAGCTGAAATCCTGGCCGGACTTGCTCCTTATGGCCGGGACAAGGTGAACCAATTCCTTTCCTGGATCGATCGCTTCGGAAACCCAAAGGTTTCGAAGAATCCGATGCAATCGGAATCAGACTGAAATGCCGTTAAATGGCCTTGAAAAAATCCTGCGACGCTGCTGCCACATCGGTGGAAGAGCTTTTTATCACCTGCGGGAAGCCATTGGCCGGTCACCCGCAAGAACCGCTACGCCATGGCGGGATGAATTTGCGCTGATATCGCGCCTTCTGAGTACAGGAGCGCCGGGCGGCGGGCTCCATCCGGCCCTCAGACTAGCGCCCGGAGATGATGCCTGTCTGCTTCAGGCCCTATCTAATCCAGTGATCACAACCGATACCCAACGGGAAGGAATTCACTTTCGTTTTGACTGGCAAACGCCCGAGGAAATCGGTCGAAAGGCGGTCTCGGTCACGTTGAGCGATCTGGCCGCCTCATACGCCACTCCGGTGGCGCTCTTTATCAACCTGTGCCTGCCCAAAGCCATGAGCGAGGAGACGATTTTGCAGGTCTATCGTGGTATTCACCAGGGGCTGGGCGCCTATGGGTGCGCGCTCGGGGGCGGCAACACCTCCAGTGGCGAGCGCTTTTCCCTGGATCTTTTCGCAATCGGACAAGGCCGGGAGGATATTTTCCCCACGCGTTCCACGGCAAAACCCGGCTTCGGCCTTTATGTAACAGGCCCCCTCGGGCTGGCCCGGGCGGGACTCGAAGCACTTCAACGGAAAAATCCCGATTTCCCGGGGCTGATCCGCCGCTTCAAGGCCCCGGTGGCCCGATTCGATGCGGCGACCGTGCTCGCGACCCATGGGGTGCAGTGTGTCATGGATATCAGCGACGGACTCGCCGGCGATGCCCGGCATATTGCAAAAGCGTCAAATCTCAGTATTGAGATTGATTTGGGGAAATCAAAAATTAACGAAGAGCTGTCATCGTTTTGCCGAAAATACGGTCTGAACCCGGCAACCATGGCGGTGTCTGGCGGGGAAGACTACGAACTGCTTTTTGCCTGCCCCCCCGAAACCTTTACCCGCATCATCAAGATGCTGCCCGAAGCCTTTCAAGCCGGCCGTTGTCTCGACTACCAGGGCCAGCACCTTGTGGGAACCGCAGCCGGCATTTCTTCTTTTCAACACGGATAGAATCAGGCAACACCGGGTTGCTTGCGCAGTGTCCGCAGAATGGGCGTATTGACGATCAGGGCGGAAACATTCTTGTCCCGCTGAATATCCAGGGTAATCGATGATTCATCAATCACAAAATAGCGGGAAATCACCGCGACCATCTCCCGCTGAAGGTTACTCAATGTATCCTCCGAAATTTCCATCTGGTCATATATCAGGGCAAACTGGAGGCGTTTCTTGGCAACATCTTTACTTTTATTCCTTTTCAGGAATTTCTGAAGAAAACCATTCAGCATGGAAATGCCTCCTTAATTTTTTCCGACAATTTTCTGGCCGATCTTCCCCCAAAACCCTCTTTTGACTCTGGGAACTTCAATTGGAAGATCCGCCTGGCCGTTTAGCCGCATGGCGATTCGCCAAAAGGCTTCCCCCGCCTTGCTCCCATTCCTGGAAACCAGCGGTTGCCCGGTATTGGTAGAGATCACCACCTGATCATCCATGGGGATGAGACCCAACAAGGGGATGGACAATACATCCATTACATCCGCATGGCTCAGCATATCCCCCTTTTCAACCATTTCGGGCACAATGCGGTTAACAATCAGTTTGGGCGTAATCGAGCGGGAATATAAAAGCCCGATAACCCGGTCCGCATCCCGTATCGATGAAACCTCGGGAGTACAGACAACAACGGCTTCATCGGCGCCGGCCACGGCGTTTTCAAACCCTCTTTCGATCCCGGCCGGACAGTCCATCAGGATGAAATCGAATTCCTTACGAAGCCGGTTACAAAAATTCACCATTTCGTCCGGCTTCAGCACATCCTTGTTATCGCTTTGTGACGCGGGAATCAGATAGAGATTTTCGATCCGGCGATCCTTGATGGCCGCCTGATTGATCTTGCATCGCCCCTTGACGGCATCCACCACCGTAAAGACAATCCGGTTTTCAAGCCCGAGAATAACATCAAGGTTACGAAGACCGATGTCCATATCCACGACAGCGACCCGCTTGCCGTCCATTGCCAGGGCCGCACCGATATTCGCCGTGGCCGTGGATTTACCCACGCCGCCCTTGCCTGAAGTGATAACGATTGTTTTTCCGACCAATTTTCACCTCACGGAATTAATTGAATTATTAAATAGTCGAGATATCGCGGTTAGGAGCGTCGCCCGCTCACCTGACCCATAGGGAATTCAAAGCCCTAATGAACCCGCGAGCGCCATGCTTATCGAATCTCGGGCCATGGCAATTTGCTGAAAGGATCTGCCTTCAAATAGTCTTCCACGACAATTTTTCCCTCTTCCACATGCGCATATTCAGCTACCTTATCGGACCCCGCCGGAAGTCCGGCCGCCACAAATCCGCCGATCTGGACCTGGGTCGGGCGGAAATCAAGCGCCATCACGATAGCTGTTTCATTCTCGGGATAGCCGGCCACCGCATTTCCACACAGGCGCCCCAGTACCAGAATATCCCCGCCGGCCGTGACCTGCCCGCCCGGATTCACATCCCCCATCAGCACCAGATGCTTTTTTGCCTCTAATTTCTGGCCGGAACGAACCCGCCCGGTTATCATCAGCACGTCACTGCGACGGTAACGCCACGCATCACCAAGCTCTTTTCTTCGAAGCGCCTCGGTCTCGACAGAACGCTTGGAGGGAGGCGCCGTCACCATCCCCACCGCAAAGTTCTCCCGAAGATACGTCCCGAGATTCCCGATCAGCGCCTCATGACCATTCTCTTCTCCCGGATCAAGGATCACCCGCGCATTGACCGCAAGGTGCCGCAGCCGCTCGAAGATCTGCTTCAGCGCCGTCACCAGCCGATCATGGGGCTGGGCAGGGTCAAAAGTCACCCATAAACTGTCGCCAACCCCTTTCAGTTTCGCCGGCAATCTTTCCTGATCTGTTGATTCCATTTTTCCATGCGGGGGTAAAAGGGTTTTATTGGCGGTCCCTTTGGAACCGGCCTGTTTCGGTCTCCGGAAAAACCGGCGCCCATTCGCCATAAATCTGTTAACGTGCATATAAAAGAAGCCGGCTTGTGTGTCAAGCTGAAAAAAACAACAACATATTGTGCAAACAAGGCCATGGGTCTCCTAACCCCATAAAATCTAATGCCTTCCTTAAAAAGATCTGCAAATAATCAAATTAAATTTATAGAGCTACATCATGCGCCAAATCGCATGCTATTCTTTTGGGAAACGATTGGGAACCATGCCTTTGATTTTTTTTTTTTAGCGTAAAACCTTACCATTCCGACATTTATTTATTGACAATATGGTTATCTTTCTGTAATCAGCCAACAATGCAGGTGAGGGGTCTTTTTTTCAACACAAACCTTAAGTGGAGGAGGGGTAAATGACCAAAGCGGAATTAGTCGAAATTATGGCGGAAGATGCTGGTATCTCTAAAGTTGCAGCTGCGGCCGCGCTGGATTCTTTTGTCGGCAATGTCACCAAGGCATTGAAGAAAAAAGAAGGTAAAGTGACGCTGGTCGGATTTGGTACCTTCCAAAAAGTGCGGCGCAAAGCGCGCGTCGGCCGCAACCCCCAAACCGGGGAAGAAATCAAAATCAAGGCCGCTAATGTTGTCAAATTCAAACCGGGTAAAAAGTTGAAGGAAGCTGTCTAAGGCAGCCGCCTTAGCCGGAAAGACGCCAAGGGGGTGGTTTTACCCGCAGTATTGGTCAAACCGCCCTTTCCCGTTAACACCTTTCCCTCACATTTGCCGTCATTTCTTTTTTCCCATCCGAGAGCAGCTTTTTTATAGGATGTGTTAACCTCACAACGCCACGTTTTTCGGGTTCATCAACAGACTCACGGCCAGATTTGCCTGATGGCCGGCGGCAATACTGACGCGGGGAGCCATTAATCCCCGGCCGGGTTCGGCGGCGCTGACAAGATCTCCAACGATATAAATCCTGTCACTGAGTTGTCTCGTCTGTATGCGATTGCTCTCACCGTAGCCGGCCAATCCCGATGCGCCGATGAGAAAGGTTTCCGGCAATGCATCCGATACGGTCTCGATCAGCATTGCTTTTTGATCCACCCGGTCAAAGCACTCGATCACAACATGGGCCTTCTGAAAAATCACCGGGATATTCTGCGGATCCAGTGTCACCCGATGGGAAACCACTGTCAGATAGGGATTTATTTTTTTCAGGATATCCGTCATGGCAACCGATTTATAACCGCCAAGATGCTCCATAAAATATTGCTGGCGGTTGAGGTTGCTGGGCTCCACGATATCGAAATCCGCCAGAATCAGCGTCCCCACCCCCATGCGGGCAAGCGCGATGGCTACGTTCGACCCCAGTCCGCCGAGACCCGCAACCCCAACGATCGCGTTTTGCATCACTTGGTGCACACCGGGAGTATGTCGGGCGGCCATCAGGGAATGGAGTTCCCGTTTAGGCGGCATCTCTCCCCTTTGGATGAGCACAATCCGGTCCCCTTCCCGCAATTCGATTTCCGGCGTACCGGGAGCTCCGTTTACGATCAACACATCGGCCCCGGGTTGCATCTCGTCCCGAAGTGCTCCGAGACGTTGACCGGCGGGAATATCATGGGAATGCTCGTTCACCCAAACGCTTACTTTTTTCAATTTAAACCTCCTTCCCTAACCCCGATAAACGGAATAAGTACCTTTACGAAATAATTTTCTGCCAAAAATGCGCAGAAAATTATTTCTCAGGTTCTAAAACAAAAACCGGCAGGTCCGTGAAAGGCCTGCCGGTTTCGTTATCGCTTCAGGTGGAAAAAAAAGAAATCACCACCCCCATGTCAGGTAGTTATGCATGGAATCCGCTGCAGCTCTGCCGGCGCCCATGGCCAGAATAACCGTTGCCGCGCCGGTCACGATATCGCCACCGGCCCAGACGCCCTTTTTTGAAGTCTTGCCGGTCGCGGGATCCGTAAGAATATATCCCCATTTGTTAAGCCCCAAATCCGGAGTCGACTCGGTCAGGAGCGGGTTTGCGCCGGAACCGACCGCCACGATGATCAGATCGCAGTCCATCTTGAACTCAGAGCCTTTTTTCACAATCGGGCGCCTCCGACCGGAATCGTCCGGCTCGCCGAGTTCCATCTGAACGCACTCCATTCCGGTCAGTCTACCTTTCTCATTTCCAATATACCGGACCGGGTTGGTCAGCAGAAACAATTCGATCCCCTCTTCTTCGGCATGATGAATTTCCGCGGCACGCGCCGGCATCTCTTCCCGGCTGCGACGATAGACGACGCGAACCCGATCCGCCCCCAGCCGCATGGCGGTCCGGGCCGAATCCATGGCGACATTGCCGGCCCCCAGCACCACGACATCCTTTCCTTTTGGAATCGGCGTTTCGTATTCGGGGAAGCGATAAGCTTTCATAAGGTTGGCCCGGGTGAGATACTCATTGGCGGATAGAATCCCCACCAGGTTTTCGCCGGGGATATTCATAAACTTGGGTAATCCCGCGCCCACCCCGATATAGATGGCGTCATAGCCTTCAGCGAAAAGCTCATCGAGAGACACCGTGCGTCCCACCACCGCATTACACTCGACTTTGACCCCCAGCCGTTCCAGAAAATTTACTTCCTGGGCAACGATGGCTTTTGGCAACCGGAACTCCGGAATGCCGTAAACCAGAACGCCACCGGGCTTATGAAATGCTTCCAGCACCGTTACCTGGTAGCCCTTTTGGATCATATCGCCCGCCACGGTCAGTCCGGAGGGACCGGAACCCACCACCGCGACCCGCTTACCGGTAGAAGCCTTGACCGGCGGCAATGCCCCCGTTCCGTTCGATCTCTCATAGTCCGCGGCAAACCGTTCCAGGTTGCCGATGGCGACGGATTCTCCTTTTTTCTTCAGAATACATTCGCCCTCGCACTGAATCTCCTGGGGACAAACGCGCCCGCAAACCGCCGGCAACGAATTCTGGGTCCAGATATGCCGAATGGCTTCCGTAAATTTTTCTTCCGCAATGAGTTTTATAAACCCGGGGATATCGACGCCCACGGGGCATCCTTGAACACACCCCGGTTTCTTGCACTGTAAACACCGCTCGGCCTCCGCCTTGGCCTGCTCCGGGGTGTATCCCAACGGGACTTCATCAAAATTGCGCCGCCGGACATCAGCCGGCTGTTCCTGCATTGCCTGCCGGGGCGTTTTATCCTTTGCTTTCGGTTGTTCCGTCATATTCTCCTCCTGAAAGGTTCCGATGAGTTTTTTGATCTTCTCACCGGCTATTTAAACGGCGGCCATTCCCCGCAACGGGCACATGTCCCTTTGAAACGGGCGCCGCACGAAAAAATTATTTTCCGGTCAAGCGGCAATACTCCGCATGACATTTCTTTTCTTCTTCACAGTAAGCCTGAAGCCGAAGCATCAACTCATCATAATCGACCTGGTGGCCATCGAACTCAGGACCATCCACACAGGCAAACTTTGTCTTCCCGCCGACGGAAACGCGGCAACCGCCGCACATGCCGGTTCCATCCACCATGATGGGATTCAAACTTACGATAGTCTTGACACCGAACTCCTTTGTCATCTTTGAAACGAATTTCATCATGGGAACCGGCCCGATCGCCACCACGAGTTTGACATCCTTGGTTTCGAGCACTTCTTTCAGCACCTGCGTCACGAACCCATGAT
The DNA here is from genome assembly GCA_043797445.1 of Pseudomonadota bacterium. Classification (GTDB taxonomy): domain Bacteria; phylum Desulfobacterota; class Desulfobacteria; order Desulfobacterales; family JAFDDL01; genus JAZDPP01. The sequence goes on along the minus strand of JAZDPP010000003.1, from coordinate 85,111 downwards.
GGCCGTAAGAACCGTCATCCGTACAGACATGCAGTTCCGTGGAAGCTTCCCGCATTTTATCTTCCAGAATCAATAAATCTTTGTTGCGCGCACCGATAATGGCGATCACGTGATTTCCGACCTGCTTCAAAGCCCGGGTGATCGGATGCATAACCGCCACTCCCGTTCCGCCGCCGACACAGACCACTATGCCTTCTTTTTCAAGATGTGTCGCTTTTCCCAGGGGGCCAATGACATCCAGGTAGGCATCCCCCACCTTCAGATCCCTGAACACACTCGTCCCCTTGCCGACCACCATATAGATAATCGTTATCGTCCCTTTTGCGGGATCCGTATCCGCCATGGTCAATGGAATCCGCTCCCCCTTTTCATCGGCTTTTAAAATGACGAACTGACCGGGTTTGGCTTTCCTGGCGATCAATGGCGCCTCAATTTCGTTGAGAATGACCGTGCCACCGGCCATCTCTTCCCGCTTCACGATTTTAAACATTTCATACCCCCTAAACCCCAACATTATGCATTCATCTAAACAAGACTTTCCCCAAATTAAAATGTACTTTGTTACCTATTTCAATCGAATTATTCAAGCGAAAAGTGGCACTTTCTTCCGTTTCCGGTGCACCGATGACGATGGAGTGGAACCGGAAATGAAAATTACGCTTCCTCCCCTAATCCAAGCAGTTTGATCGATTCCAGATATTCGGGATACCGGGAGAGGTAAAAGGAAAGGGGTTTGGGGAAATTGTTGCCGAAGATCCCGTCGATGAAGAGCTGGCTGATCTCCCGGGACCGCTGGAGCGTAAACTGGGAGCTGACGAGGATATGGCGTTCATCTTCCGACAAGGACGCGAGAAACTTCGCGAAGGCGCTTCGGGCGCGGGGCTGGTACATCCAGAAATAGAGAAGATCCAGGGCGTGAAGCATGATCACCTGTTCCAGTTCGCCTGCCTGCACCTTGGCCATATTCTTTTCAATCGCTCCGGCTTTAAGAACATTGAAGGTCTGAAGATCCGGATAAAGCAATTCCAGCTCGGCATATTCATCTAAAATCGCCTTGAATTTCTGCTGATAATCCCGCAGGCGCAGTCGGATATTGGCATATCGGTCGGCCAAGCCTTCGATGATGCCGGCCATGAAATCGGAAGCGGTCTTGGAAATGACCGCCGCCCATTTTTGGAGCGCGGCATCCGGATCGATAACACCCGCCATGGGCAACACACTCCCGAGGATGGCATTGAGAAAAATGGCGATGGGAATCGACAGGATACTTCGAAAAAAATTACCGTAGGCCGCCGCTTTCGGAAGTCCCCGCAACACATTATGGGTAAACAGGTAAAGACCGTTTGCCAGCGCCATAACGGTGTAAAGCGAAACGGCATGATTCGCCGTGGTGATGCCAACGCCGCGGTCCAGAAGCACTGTTTTGATCAGATAGTCCAGCAGCGGAACGGAAAACCCGGTATAGAGCAATGAATCGGTAATCCGATCCCAACTGACGTAGTCATCCCAGCGCAGCAGCGGCGAGCGTCTGAAGCCGCCCCCCCCCAGAACCGACTGGAGGATGTTTCTAAGGCCGGTAATCCCGAACCAGATAAAAGCGCCGAAATAAGCCAATAGCCACCAGTCCTTTGTCAGGGCAAAGGTGGCGAAAGCGGGAAGAAACCCCAGCATCACCTTCAAACTGTTTTTGGTCCGGGTGTTCAGATACCGCCAGGAAAAGTGCCGGGGCGCATGGCCCTGAATTGCCGACTCCGAAAAGCCCCCTGTGGTCTCCTGGCGCCGAATTCCCCCGAGAGTCACGATATTGCCATTCCGGGGAACCATTCGGGTGGAGGCCGATTCCACCGCCCAGCTTTGCCGGCACTTGAATCCAATCCAGTTTAAAAACGAAGCGCTGAGGGAAAAATGATACAGAAGCGGGTGCAGCGGTGGCTCGGCGCGGTAAGGGATATAGGTGTTTCTCGGATACGCTGTCACTCGAAGCGGCAACACCTCTCGAACATGCCCCGATCGACGCCGCTGGATTTCACGCTGAGCCCGCAACGGCAGCGTCTCTATCACGGCGAGCCCCATGCCGAACGATTTGTAGGATCGACCGGTGGAGTCGCTGCCGATACGCGATTTCAGGGGCGTTTCCCGGTATAATACCTTCAAGCTCGGAAGATCATGCAGGATGGCGGTGAGTTTGGCGATCCGATCGTCTTTGTCATGATAATCCGACGCCGCCATCCGCGAGATAATGTTACGCACAACCTGCTTTAACGTGATGATACTCTCGCGATTGATGGCCTGCTGGAGGCGATTGATGTCGGCGAGATGGGCGGTTTTCCCCTCAATATAGTCCTTAAGGTTGAAAATTTCCAGACGGGTGATCCCGCCTTCGCAATCATAGAGCAATTCCAGGACATCTTCCACCTTGAGATTGCTTAAATTGAGGGTAACCCGATATCCCGAGCGCAACGCCGCCAGCCGATTCAATATTTCCGGCGCGGAAAAGGTCAGTAATTCGGGAATATCCACATCCGGATGGGGCACCTCCGGATAGGCGATTTCGGGGTTGTTCTCGCGTTTCAGAAACGCCTTCACCGTCACTTCAATATCAAGCCGGTTCACGGCGGTGATCGAGGCATCGATTTTTTTTCGGGTCTCACCGTCACTATCCGCATACCGACCCTTCAGGTCTTTGATTCGGGCATGAAGCGCATCGATCATTCGATTTTGAATATACTCCGACAGATGAACTCTCGACTTCTGACCGATTCCGACGAATCTTAAAAAGTCCGCCTCGTCAAGGGGCAAAAGCTCCAGTCCGCAGGAATCTTTTATCTGTTGCAGATAGTGGGTATTGAATTTTTCAAGGAGCGCCATCACATGGCCCTGCTGGTAATGGGATACCACACGGCCCTCATCCATCAGCGCCATGACGTGCGGTTCAGCCAGAAAGCAGAGAAAATCCTGGGTATCCGCAAACCCCCGGGGAACCCAGATCAACTGGACATACTGATCGCGAAACCGGGCATAGAATTCGACACCGATGCGAAGATCGATATTCATTATTTGCGCGGCGCTGAAAAGCTCGGCGGCAAATCGAGGCTCTATGAAGTTATAGTGGATCACCCGCAACCGCCTTATCCCCTTGATCCAGGCGTCCATGATGAGATGGGTCGGTGTTTTGCGTCCCTTGGTATTGGCATCATGCACGTGGTCATCAAAGGTCAGCTGATTCCATTCCTCGGGCATTTCAAGGAGACGATAGCGCCTCAGCTGCTGCCGTACGATACGGGGTTTTCCAAATGCGGCGATTCTGAAATCATGCGCCAGGGTCAGTTGGCGCTGGTAGTCTCCGTCGGATCTCACCAGCTCCTTCATCAGCTCCAGGAGCACCCGGGCCGTGTTCTTGGGCATGGGACCGCTGGCGGCGTCAATCGCTTCGGCATGAAGCATCCGCAATGCTTCAATACGATCTTCCATGGCGCCGACTTCCAGGGAATTTAAAAGGTGGGCAACGGCATAGGCAATACGCAATCCCTTGGATTCGGCCATCTCCTTAATGCCGTTCGGGTGAAAGACCGGATAATAGCGCTTTCGGGCAAACTCCTGCCGGCCGCTTCGATTGCCAACCGCATTGACGATGCGAATCAACTCGTGATCCCGGCGGTCAAAAAATAATTTCGAGGTTAACCACTTCATATTTCGATGCTCAATGGCAATCCGAGGCCGGCCTTGATCATCGTACCGGCCACGCCAGGATATTTTTCCCAGAGCGGCAGGAACTCGCTATCGCTCAAACAGCCTGCCGCTCTTCCAAAAACACCCTGGCGCGGCCTCCCTGCCGTGGGAAATTGGCCGAAACGATGATCACGGCCCCGAGGCCTCGACCATCGTTTCGGCCGGTCTATATTTAACTATCCGATTTTACTATCGGGTATTAAGCACTAAATTTAATGAAAAATCAACAGGTATGCGGATAATGGGGCTGTATCGCAACGGAAAGCAAGCGCTTGTTTGACAGAACAGGGGCAGTCCGGCTATGTTGACGGCATTGTCGAAAGCGTCTTTGACACATCCTCGGAAATTTAACGTTCTACTTCTTTCGTTGCCGGCAAGGTAAAACCCAAAATGGATATCGATTCAGAATACCATTCCCGAGCGAAGATCGTATCCGCCGCGCAGGCGGTTTCCAATTTAAAAAACGGCAGCCGCGTCTTTATCGGCTCCGGATGCGGCGAGCCCCAACATCTGATTCACGCCATGGTGAAAGATGAAAAAATCCAGGATATCATGCTGTTTCAGATGTTAGCCTTTACCTTTGGAGACTATCTGAAAACGGATGATTTCGGGAAACGATTTGCGTTGAAGCTCTTTTTTGTCAGCAACGAAATGCGTCAGGCCGCCTATGAGGGCAAAATCGATTATATTCCCTCCTACCTGTCCGAGATTCCCAATCTATTTCGAAGCAACCAGATCGGTCTGGACGCGGCGCTGATACAAATCAGTCCGCCGGACAAATTCGGCTATGCCAGCCTGGGGGTGTCCATTGATGTCACGCGCGAGGCGGTCAGAAATGCAAAATTGGTCATCGCCCAGATAAACCCGCGGATGCCATGTACCCACGGCGATGGGTACCTCCATATTGACGAAATCGATTATCTGGTTCCTTTTGAGGAAGAGCTGGTAAAAAATATTCGGGAAGATCCGGATGCGGATGTCGCCGAGCGGATTGCAATGTACGTATCGGAGTTGATCGATGACGGCAGCACCTTACAGGTGGGCTATGGTGATCTGCCCTATGCCATTCTCAAATACCTGGGCAATAAGAAGGATCTGGGCCTTCACACCCAGATGATTTCAGACGCATTCATCCCTCTGTTTAAGAAGGGAGTCATCAACAATCGCAAAAAGAATTTACTGACGGATCGCGCCGTGGCCACGTTTTGCATGGGCTCACGGGTGGCTTATGATTATATCGACAACAATCCCGGTTTTTATTTCGGGACAGCCGACTTTGTTAATAACCCAAGCGTGATTGGTCAAAACGATAATTTTATTTCCATCAGTTCGGCCCTGGAGGTGGATTTGACCGGGCAGATTTGCTCCGACTCCGCTGGACGGATGTTTTTCAGCGGCACCGGGGATCAGGCAAATTTCATCCGGGGAGCGGCGCTGTCAAAAGGAGGCTTTTCGATCATCGCCCTGCCTTCCACCGCCATGAATGGAACGGTTTCGCGAATTGTTTCCGGTTTTAAGGAGGGCGCCGGGATCGCAACGCTTCGGGCGGATGTCCATTTTGTCGTCACCGAGTACGGCATCGCCCAATTGAAGGGGAAAAGCATTTACCAGCGCGCGATAGAACTCACCCAGATTGCTCACCCCGACTTTCGAGCAAGCCTCATCGAAGCAGCCAAACGACATCATTATATTTTTGCGGATCAGCTGCCCCCGCCGGCTGAAGATCTGATTTTTATCGAAGCCTACAAAAGCCAGATAAAACTGAAGAACGGGAAGACCATGTCCGTTCGCCCCCTTTTGCCCGCGGATGAGATCGCCTACCGCAACTTTTTTTACTCCTTAAAGCAGGAAACCATCTTCTTTCGGTTTTTCCGTCACATCCGGGTGTTTTCTCATAAAATGGCGCAAGACCACTGGGCGCAACTGGACTACCGCCAAAACATCACCCTCCTCGGGCAGGTGCGCAGAAAGGGAAACAGGGAAATAATGGCCATCGGCTCCTATGCGGGGTCCGAAGATGGCCGCGCGGAAGTGGCCTTTGTGATTCGCGAAGATTTCCAGGGAATGGGCATCGCGGGCTATCTTCTGAAAAAGCTGGAAGAAATCGCCGTCACCAATGGGTACAAGGGGTTTTATGCAACCGTGCTGCCTGAAAACAAGGCGATGTTGAAGGTTTTTCTCAAAAGCATGCCCAATGCCGTTGTCAAACAAGTGGGTCAAGAGGTTCGGGTTACCATGGACTTTAAGCGATAATCCTCGCCGGAGGCGTTGCGGTAACACTTCAGAGCCGTGAAATCATCATCTTCCACGGCTCTGAAGTGGGGCCTGTTTTGCGCGGATAGCGGATATTTGCCAAGCGCCCGAATGCTTTTCAATCGGATTTGGTGTTTTTTTAACCGAAAAGGCGGCTTTTCGATCAAGCACTAAACAGCTTCTTTCAGTTTCTTCCCGGGCTTGAACTTTACAACATTGCCCGCCTTGATCTTGATTTCCGCGCCAGTCTGGGGATTGCGCCCGGTACGTGCCTTGCGATGGCTTGTTGAAAACGTTCCAAATCCAACCAATGTCACCTTGCCATCCTTTTTCTTAAGCGCCTTTATGATGCCGTTTACCATGGAATTCAAGGCAGCGCCAGCCGCGGCTTTCGAAATTCCAGCGTCATTCGCCATTTGTTCAAGCAATTCTGCTTTTGACATGAGATTCCCCCCCCTATTAAAATGTTATCGAAAAGAAAATGTTTAGAGTTGGATAAGGTGATTTTATTTGAAAATCAATCAAAAAATAGCAGCCACACGGGGTCTCATGAGATTTTATTTAAACAGAAGCCCTTTCACCGCCCCCCGCCGCGGGCATACCCCCCCCCGACTCATGAATAAATTCGGATTTGCCAGATGTTAAAGAATGAGGTAGAGAGGCACAAAGGGTAGGAAACTGGTTGTTCTGGAATCGCTTCGAAGGGGTGGATTCACAGAGTCATACCGAAACGCGGAATTCGTTTAAGGGGTTATGCTGCTTCCATGAAACCGGGATTTGAATTTGTTATCAGTTTGCTGGTCAGCCTGTTCGTTTTCAGCGGCTCGGTCCGAAACGCTTCAGCTGCGGATGCGCTTCAACCATTGAAAATAATCGAGGGGCTTCATATCGAGAAGATTTCCTCCATTGAGGAGATGGCAATGGCGGTTGAAAAGCTGAAAACCGCGACAGCAACCGCTTTGAAGCAGGATCGGTTTGCATTTCAACATCAGGCGCTGGTGCTGTCCAAATCAGGGGCTTGCATCGAGCGCCTGATCGCCCTCATGGAAGGCGAGAATGCCGACAGCTTAAAAAAAGGGGGGGGAGCGCTTTTAGGGGATATCCGACTCCTGCTGATTGACATTCAGTCCATCAACCAGAAAGCGATTTCAAAACTCGAAGAAGTCCGCCTTGAAAGCATAAAGGAACCCGTTGCCTTCTTTAAATCGGATGCCTGGAAAACCCCCCATGCGTTGGTATCTCTATCCGGTTACTGGCTCGGATGGACCGGCTATTACACAGGGATGCTACTCACGGACAACGATCCCGCAAAAAAAAATGGGCTGGAGGAGGCGATTCGTTTCTTCTCCTTCGCGTTTCCGGACCTGAACGAAAATATCCTTATCGCCAAAACGCTTTTGGGGCGTGCGCTGTGCTACAAGGAATTGAAAGCATATGATAAGGCGACGGCTGATTTGATATCGGCAAAGAGCAAGCTGCGCAAGGAGGATGATCTTTTTTTCAAGTGCCTGTTTGAAGAGGCTGCCATCCGTTACCAGACCGGAGAGCTGGATCAGGCGCTTCGTATTTTAGATAGTTTTTTTGAGTCTTTTTCGGATACAAAAATTCCGGAAATCGCCGAAGTGGAAGGGAACCGGCTTCGAGCCAAAATCCTGATGACCCTGCTCGAAAAAAGCAAGCCGGATTCGAATGGCAGCATGGATACCACGGATACCATGGCGGTTTTCGACCGGTTTAAAAATATGGCGGACAGCAACAAGCGGCTGGGAATCGAATTTTACCACTATGTCAAGGCACATACCGCGGAATTGGAAAAGCTCTCCTATGAAGCGCTTGGGGCCTGGGGCAGCGCCGCCATGGGAGATTATCTTTTCGGTGAAAAAAAATACACCGAAGCGATGGGGTATTATTTACATCTGAATGCTACCCCCGAAGCGCTCCCCGAGGATCTGCTGGATGATATCTGGTTTCGACTGGCCGATATCTATTGTAAACAGGAAAGATGGCCGGAAGCAATCGAGATTCTGGAGGTATTTGCAAAGAGATTTCCGGAGGCGAGTCAAATAGGCGAGGCGGCCCGACTTTATTACACTGCCGCGCTTAACGCTTATACGGCCGACACAAACGATCAGAGCTATGCCAAATATATCGATGCGGCCAAGACGTATGTTGCTCACTGCCAAGGGTGCCCCGAGCTGAGTGAGGCGCATTTTCAACTCGGCAAATACTACCAGAAAAAAGCCCAATTAGAAAAATCGATGCTCGAATATTCCCAGGTGGGCCCGGATTCACCCCACTTCAGCATTGCCCTTTATCCCCTTTTGGAAGATATGGTTGAACAGCTGGGACATCTTCAACGGCAGGAACAGGGACGCTCTGAAAAAGCAATGAAGATATACACGGAAGGAATTAAACTGGTCACTGAACTCCAGAGCCTTCCGCCCGGTAAAGAAGCGGAAGGCCTCGGCAAGTCGCAGGCAGCCCATTTGAATATCCTTCAGGCCGAATTTTACGGATATGGTCCGAAAAGCACCGCTAAAGAAACGCTTAATTGCCTGGATGGTTTTGAGCAACGCTATCCGGATGAGAAAAAGTTTATACTTACCGCCAAAATGCTGCGCATTGATGCATATTACTCGCTCGGCATGCTGAAAGAGGCCCAGATCGAAATTGCCGGGGTCATGCCGGACGGGCGAATCGATGCGGACCAGTTTGCCTTTTTACAGGAACTGGCCACCCGGCTTCACCGATCATCCACATCGCATCGAGAAACCAAGGAGAAAAAGATATCCGAACACCAAAGCGCCACCGCGCATGCGATCTATGAAAAGCTATTCCGGATTTCCGAGAATGACCCCGCCTATCGTAACGAAGGAGACCCCCTCCAGCATCGCATGGCGGAAATGTACATGAATGAGGATAAGTTCGAAAAGGCAAGGGAAATATACGAGGAAATTCTACGGAAAAATCCTCAATCCGCCAGTGCGACCTATAACCTTGGCGCCATCTACGAGAAAAACGGGCAATGGACGGAGGCGTTTGACAACTGGCAACGATTCTCGGAAAAAGTCGAAGTGGGCTCGTACCACTGGTATGAATCGCGGTATCGATCCGCAAAAGCATCCGTTGAACTGGGGAATAAAGACAGGGCCTGTGAAATTATCAAAACGACCTTCACGCTGCACCCGGAAAAAGGGGATGACAATTTGGTAAACAAATTGCAAGTCATGCGAATGGAGATCTGCATGGGAAACTAGAAATCGGCTCATTAAATTAGCCTGAGGTGAGTATCCCGGAAGTTTTTCCAAAATCCGGATGAAGAGCCCCGCATGGCGGCGAATTCCCCGGGTGTGTATACCAGGATATCGACCGGGATGCCCAGATCGAGCAAATCGAAAAATTGACGTGGCCTTTCAATAAAAGGTTCGCTGGTATCCACCACAACGATGATGTCGAGATCAGACCAGAAACCAGGCCGACCCGTTGCGGCAGATCCGAAGAGATAGGCTTCCAGGGCATTTCTGTGACCCCCAAGCTTCTGTCGCAACATCCGGATTAATTCTTCCCGGTCAAAATCCAGGATGCTTACCGCGGGACGGCTTTTCTCAAGAATCGGCTGGTTCGATTGTGTTGTCATCTCTTTCCATGCGCTTTGAGACTTCGGCAAATATCGCCTTGGCGGCGGCCAGGGATCGCTCCGCTTGTTCCTTGGTTATCATTTCGAACGGCGCCCCACCGGGGAAAGCATCCGGATATCGGCCGGAGATATAATAAATATCAAGTTCCCTGGCATGTTTCTCCAACTCACCATTTTCGTGCAGAGCGCGAATGATCTGGAAAAGGGAATGGGAGCGGATCACATCGAATTCCTTAAAAAAACAGTAGGCTTTCAACGCTTTTTCACCGACCTGTTGGGAGATGAAACAGGTCTGAGCATAATATCCGCCATCAAAGGAATAGCGTGCCCATTGCAGATCGTTTTCCGCCTGTCGAAGCCAATCGTGATATCGAGTCACTGTCTCTTCCTCGTAAGTTTTGTGATTGAAACCGGGGTGACATCCCAATTACTTTCTTTACAAAGAAATATCGGCAATTGCAATAGCTGGAACATTCAGCTTCAGGGCAATCGCATGCAGTGTATTAGCCCGCTTCAGCCTTGAGGAAGATCTGATTCCAGCCGCGGCAACCTCACGCGTACCGCCTCCAAACAGTGCCGCGGCCTCCATCTGATCCCCCTCAAGGCTTACGCTTTCGGCAGTTACTTGCTACATGCAATTGCCCTGAGCATATCGGGTTTTCCGATTGCTTTATTCCGGACATTTTGTTAGCCTGACCCTTAACTTTGGGGATGGAGTCCCCCTTAAAACCGCCCGGGCCCAGATGATGCTCGAATATTCCCAGGTAGGACCGGATTCACTCCACTTCAGCATCACCCTTTATCCCCTTTTGGAAGATATGGTTGAACAGCTGGGACATCTGCAACGACAGGAACAGGGACGCTCTGAAAAAGCAATGAAGATATACACGGAGGGAATAAAACGGGTCGCTGAACTCCAGCGCCTTCCGTCCGGCAAAGAAGCGGAGGGCCTCGGGAAGCCGCAGGCAACCCATATGAATATCCTTCAGTCTGATCATCTTTGTCGTTGGCGCACTCCTGTTTAATCGTAAGATTTTGAATCCACTTGTAAAACTTGAGAAAGCCCCTGAAAAAATCGGTCGCGGCGCCGGATTGACGGCCAGCGGCAAAAAGGGAACGGATTGAAATTAGCGGGAAACTTGCCTTTCCCGGCATCGACATATCAGCGCAATGCCCGAATTTTTATCTGATCATTATGTTATAATTCTCATATTTGACAATTTTAACGTGTTGTTATATTTTAACTGCAAAATTATAACGGCATCTATCGCCGGTTGGAGCTGTTGACTCTGTTTCCGACAGACATTCAAACGCATTCAAAGGATAACAACATGATTCGATTTGCTGCAAATGGACTGGATGTCTGGCTGAAAAGCCCGAACCGGAAGCCGATGGTGCTTAGAGGCGCGCGTCAAGTCGGCAAGACATGGCTCGTGCGCGATTTCGCAAAGCGGCATCAGATAGAACTGATTGAATTAAATCTTGAAAAATTTCCGAATCTGGCGGACCTCTTTTCAGAAAATAATCCGCGGGAAATCCTGAAAAACATCGAAGCGGATTTGGCTTTAAAAATAGATCCCGAATCATCATGCCTCTTTATAGACGAGATTCAAGCCGCGCCGGAGCTTTTTTCAAAACTCAGGTGGTTTAAGGAAGACATGCCCGAGCTTCCGGTGATCGCTGCAGGATCTTTGCTTGAATTTGCCTTGAATAAAGCGCAGTTCAGTATGCCGGTCGGGCGAATAACCTATTTTTACCTGGAACCCATGTCGTTTTTTGAATTTACGATCGCATCGGGATACGAGACCCTTTACCGGAAAATGATATCCGCCGCCCCGGAAAAGGCCCTGCCGCAACCGTTACATGCCCGGTGCATGGACATTTACCGGCAATATTGTCTTGTGGGGGGAATGCCCGAGGCAGTCCAGGCATGGCTGGAGAGCAAAGACACGCGGGCATACATTAAAATCCAGCATGATCTTCTGGCCACCTATCGGGATGATTTTCATAAATACGGCGGAGAAATCGATGCCAGGCTGCTTAACAAAATTTTGCTGTCGGTTGCCGAACAACTTGGGAACAAATTTGTCTATAGTATGGTAGATCCGGGCGTTCAGGCACCCGTCGTCAAAAAAGCGCTGATGTTGCTATCCCAGGCAAAGGTATGTTCGAGGGTTGCGCACACGAGCGGCAACGGCGTGCCTTTGGGCGCGGAATCAAATGAAAAGTTTTTTAAAGCGCTGATGGTTGATGTCGGCTTGATTTCCGCCCAGCTTGGCCTGTCGTCCGTAAAACGCCAGGAAGCAGAAAAGATGATTTTTTCAAATAAAGGCGGGCTCGCCGAACAGTTTGTCGGGCAACAATTGCGGGCCGCTCAGGCGCCGGCAATGGACCCGCAGCTTTTTTACTGGCAAAGGACCGGTGGCCGGTTAGGTGAAATCGATTATATCATCCAACATGGAAACCGTATCGTTCCCATTGAGGTCAAATCCGGGGCCGCGGGAAGCATGAAATCCCTGCATCAATTTATGGCTGAAAAAAACCTGACGCTTGCGGTTCGCCTTAACGCAAATCCACCGTTAGCTGAAGACATAAGCGTCAAAACAACAATAGGTCACCCGGTGAAATACCGCCTGCTTTCATTACCCCTTTATCTTGCGGGAAATGTCAGTGCGTTGCTTGAATAAACGTCTGCGGGTGGTGGATGAGGCCGGCTGCTTCATCGGAACTGCCCCTGACACTGCACCTTATTCAGACCGGCCGGGACAAAGCGAACTTCATGACGGGGGTGGATTGCACCCAAACAGTGGCCATCGGTAACGGTCGAAACGATGTTGCGATGATTCGTTTGGCTGCGCTGAGCATAGCAGTTATGGGTCCGGAAGGGTGTGCTGGTGAACTGATCAATGCCGCCAAAGTGATCACCGGTGATATTCTTGCAGCTCTGGACTTATTGCGCTATCCGCTGCGCCTAAAAGCCACCTTAAGAAATTAAATATCGATGAATCGATACACCGTCTTTGAGAACCGAAAACGACGCAGCGCCGGCCGGCCGTAATGTATAGGGGGACGTTTATCCAGGATGGACCCGCAGGCGGTTTTTTATACCCCACATTACAGCGGCTATGACTTAAAGTTATAAGCATTTCAAAAAAGGAGATAACTGCAATGACATCTACCATTACATCGCTTTCCGCCATGGAGATTCTCGACTCTCGCGGCAATCCGACCGTTCGGGTTTTCTGCGGTCTTGAAAACGGTATCCGGGTATCCGCTTCGGTTCCTTCGGGAGCTTCGACCGGCGAAAACGAGGCCGTCGAGCTGCGCGACGGTGATAATCGGCGTTACAACGGCAAGGGCGTTCTGGCAGCGGTTAAAAACGTAAACGAAATTATCGCGCCCGAAATCATTGGTCTTTCTCCATCGCATCAGGACGAATTCGACCGGCTGATGATCGATCTGGACCGAACACCCGATAAGGGTAAACTGGGAGCTAACGCCATGCTTGCCGTTTCCATGGCAGTTGCCCGCGCCGCGGCAATGGCAGCCGGTCTGCCGCTTTATGCCAACCTCGGCGGCGCAAACGCCGTTCGGCTTCCGGTCCCGCAGATGAACATATTAAACGGCGGCAAGCACGCCAACAACAGCATGGATTTCCAGGAGTTCATGGTAATGCCCATCGGGGCGCCGAGTTTTGCCGAAGCCTTGCGATACGGCGTTGAAACCTTCCATGCGCTAAAAAAAATACTGACCCGGAAAGGCTATGCCACCAGTGTCGGAGACGAGGGGGGATTCGCCCCGAATCTGAAAAGCAACGAAGAGGCGTGTGAGCTGATCGTCGAGGCCATTACGTCCGCAGGTTTTAAACCCGGCCGGGATGTGGCCATTGCCCTGGACCCGGCGGCCAGTTCATTCTATGAAGAGGGCTGTTACAACCTGGCCAAGTCCGGTCAGGGTCGAAAAAACAGCAATGAAATGACAGCACTCTATGCGGAGTGGATCGGCAAATACCCCATTGTTTCCATTGAGGATGGGCTGGCGGAAAATGACTGGGAGGGGTTTCGGGCCCACACGGCCGCTCTCGGTGACAAGGTTCAGATCGTCGGCGATGACATCTATGTGACCAACACCCGCTTCATCGAACGCGGCATTGCCGAACACGCAACCAATGCCGTACTCATCAAGCTCAATCAGATCGGCACGGTGAGTGAGACAATTGCGGCCATCGACTTGTGCCGAAAGACCGGCTGGGGCTTTGTGATCTCACACCGTTCCGGTGAAACCGAAGACACCTTCATGGCCGATTTCGCAGTGGCCATGGGCGGCGAGCAGATCAAATCAGGCTCGGCCTGCCGTAGCGAGCGGATCGCCAAATACAACCGGCTGCTGGAAATTGAGAGAGATCTCGGCCGGACGGCGGTTTTCGAAAATCCATGGAAGTAATACCCATCCGGCATCTCTGCTATGGGAGGAGTTAGATGGACCGCTATACCAGTTTTGAAAACCTCAAACGTGGCGAGCGCCGGGACACCGACTACCGCATCGAGCGGCGCATCGGAAGCTCCGGCATCGCCATTTTGAGTATTCATGGCGGTGAGATCGAGCCCGGAACGACTCGCATTGCCGATGCCATAGCGGGACCGGAGCACGCCTTCTACTCTTTCGAGGGAATCAAAAGCCGGGGAAATCTGGCCCTGCATATCACCAGCACCTGTTTCGACGAACCCTCCGCCATGGAGATCGTCTGCCAATCGGATATCATCGTCTCCATTCACGGCAGCGCCCGAATGGAACCAGTGGTTCATCTGGGAGGGCTGGATGTCGAATTAAAAAATCGGATCCGGGATAAACTCCGTGACGCGGGGTTTCAAATCACCGAATGTTCGGGGCCCCCCTTCGGCGGAGCGGATCATGCCAACATCTGCAACCTGTGCGGTCGCGGCATGGGGGTTCAGATGGAGATCAGCCGCGGCCTGCGCTCGCTTATGTTCCGGGATTTGACACCAGAGGGAAGGGAACACCGAACCGGAGTATTTGACAGCTTCACCCAAGCGGTGCGGGAAGCCATTGAACCGTTTGCGGCCATTTATGCCGAAAACCATCCCCATGACGGGACAGATTGAATATTATCGTCATGGGACACTGCGGGGAGAGTCTGAATCAGAATTGGCTTTTTGATTCCCTTGCCAAAAAGAATCTTGAGTTACGCGCACCGCACGATTATTGTAGTCCGTTGATGGACGAGACAGCGCAATGCCCGAATTTTTCGAAGCGCGGAGACCTCAGGGCCTTGATCATTGTTTCAGCCACGGATATGAACGCTGGCGCACACATCACTTTGAAGTCGTCAGGAGAGGTTCACCAATAATGGAAGGGTTCGTTCACGCACTGATTCAGCTCAAGACTTTTTTGTCCGATGGTATCTACGCGCTGTTGGAGGCCGGCCGCTATTTCCAGCCGGCGCTGAAAAAATTGCTGATCGTCATGTTTGGCGGCAGCCTGGGTGCCGCAAGCCGTTACGGCGTCAACTTGCTGACGGTGAAACTATGGGGAAGCGGCTTTCCCTGGGGGACGCTGATGGTCAATCTATCGGGGTGCTTTTTGATCGGGTTGCTATTTGCTCTCTCGGATCGCGTCCGGTTGCTGACGCCGGACATGCGCCTGTTTTTAATCACCGGATATCTGGGTGCGCTAACGACTTTTTCCTCATTCTCCCTTGAAACCGTCAACGCCGCCCGCGCCGGCATTGCGCTTTTGCCCCTGACCAATATCCTGATCAACAACATCGGCGGGCTGACGCTCACCTTTTGCGGCATGTGGCTGGGCGGGCTTAAATAGGAGGCGCGATGCTAAATTACAAGGCAATTGAAATTTTCACCAGCGAAGAGGCGCGCTACCGGAACAAACCGGTGGCCGATGCGGTCAACCAGTACATCCGGAATCTGAAGATCGCGGCACGCTGTATCGTCACCCGGGGAATCGCCGGCTGCTACGAAAGCGGCGAGGTAACGACCGGCCGCCTGGAAATCCTCTCCTTCAATTTGCCGATTCGCATTTACATCGTTATCCCGGCAGCACAAATCGAGCGGGTGCTGGACGATTTGAACGGCATGGTCGGCGACGGCATTATTGCCCTGCACGATCTGAATGTGATCAGCCACCGGGCACGCAATTTGTTTTTCCCCCGCCAGCTCCTGGTCCGCGATGTCATGACGGCGGCTCCCAAAAGTGTCGCGGCCAAAAGCCCCTTGAGTGATGCGGCTAACCTGCTGCTGTCATCTATCTTTACGGGGCTTCCCGTCGTGGATGACAAGGGCCGGCCCATCGGGGTAATCACGCAAGGGGACCTGATCGCAAAGGGCGGCCTGCCGCTTCGGCTAGGTCTCCTGGCCGAATCCGATCAAAACCGTGCCGGTACGGTTATTGATGCGCTTTCTTCCCGAAGCGCGGCCGAGGTGATGACGACGCCGGCGGTCACCATCGCGGAAGACCGGCCCCTGGCCGAAGCCGTGAATTTGATGCTGGCCAAGGACGTCAAACGCCTGCCGGTGGTCGATGGGGTCGGACGCCTCACGGGTATGCTTTCCAGACTGGATATCTTCCGAACGGTTATGCGGGAAGCACCCGACTGGAATTCCTTTCGGGCACAAAAAATCGAAGTGGCGCACTTAAAGAGCGTTGGGGACATCCTGCGCCGGGATATGCACATCGTTTCCCCCGACACCCCCATTGATGAGGTGATTCGGGTCATCGACCAGAACGATATTCAACGGGTGGCCGTGGTTGATGCCGAAGGAAAACTGCTCGGACTGATTTCGGATCGGGATTTGCTCCGCTACTTCAAACAGAAAGAGGAGGGCCTTTGGAATCTTCTCGCGAGGGTGAAACACCCTTTCCAAAAGAACGCGTGTAGCGGCGATCTGCGGCAGTGCCTCACCGAAACCAACGCCGGTGCGGTCATGACAACCGGTCTGATCACGGTCCGCGAGGAGACGTTGATCGAAGAGGCCATCGGCCTCATGACCGAAAAGGCCCTCAAACGCCTGCCGGTGGTGGACGATACCGGCCGGTTCAGAGGCCTGATCAGCCGCGATTCACTCCTGCGAACCGGCTTTCATGACCCGGCTTGAGAGGAAAAACACCATGTTGCAGTTTTCTCAAGAAACATTTTATTCCCGGATCGTACTGCCCACCGGTGAGATAGCCGAGCGCCCCATCGAGATCCGCACCCATCCCATCACGGGGCGGTTACCTCTCTGCGCCAAACCACGGAGAACGACTGGCAGTCATTGGCGCAAGGGGTGCTGAACACCCAAAAATTCTATCGCAGCCTTGGCCGAAACGGTTATAACCTCGGCCTGCTTTTGCTGGAAGACGGATCGGACGACATGGAATTGCGCGTGGTGATAACCGTACGCGGCAATTACGGTCCTTGGGTGCGTAGCGATTTTACCGGTTTCGAGGTAATGCTCGGCGATATGGCCACGTTTTTGGCGCCTGAGCTGACGGCCGAACTGGCGCGACCGTTTTGGTAATACCCAATGATCCCATCAGACCGGAATATCTCCTTCGAGCCACCTTCGCATCTTGAATCCCACGTTCCCCAGACGGCCATGGTCACACACTCGGGAAATGGTAGATGACATCCCCCCCCCTCAAGTGATAAATAAAAATTGAGAACGGTGAGCTCGTCCCCGGTTTGGAGGGTCTTCGCACCTTCCCCCATTACCAGAAGAAGCCATCCGGCCTCATCCGCTATGTCAGACACGCTATTTTTGAAATTGGAGGCGCAATGTTAACCGAAGATCAATTGCATGGGCTATTGACCGAGTTGGAAGCTGACCATATTGAGCGTACCGTATCAGTGGATAATACGGATAAATTGGGTCAGGCAATTTGCGCTTTTGCCAACGATCTTCCCAATCATCGCCGGCCGGGCTATCTTTTAATCGGTGTTAGAGACAATGGGACATTATCCGGTTTGAGAGCAACCGATGAACTTTTGAAAAATCTCGGAGGGATTCGGTCCGATGGGAATGTCCTGCCGCAGCCTTATATGAATATAGGCAAATTTCCTCAACCGAATGGTGATGTAGCGGTAGTGGAAGTTTACCCTTCGGATCTTCCGCCTGTCCGTTATAAAGGCCGTGCTTACATTCGCGTCGGACCTCGGAAAGGCATTGCCAATGAACAAGAGGAACGCGTTCTTTCGGAGCGTCGTGTTGCACTTGCCCGCTCCTTTGACGCGCGTCCCTGCTCTGAAGCAGGGATTGATGAAATAGCGTTGGGCCAATTCGACGCCTATCGACGGGAAGCCATTGCTCCGGAAATAATTTCAGCGAATAATCGATCCATTGAACTTCAGTTAGCATCATTACGATTGTTCGATCCGCAGCGTACCTGCTTGACGCACGCAGGCGTATTGCTCTTCGGAAAAAACCCCCGTTTTTTCCTGCCGGGAGCCTATGTTCAATATCTCAAATTGCCGGGTACGGACTTGACGGACCTGCCCGATGATCAAGCTGAAATTTCCGGTGACCTTTACTCGGTTCTGCGGGAATTGGAAAGCAGGCTCAAGCTGCTGATTCATACAACGATGCGAGCGGTCAGCACCCTATCGGAAAAACTGCAGACAGACTATCCGGAATGGGCGCTGCGGGAGTTTTTGATGAATGCCGTCATGCATCGTAACTACGACAGCAATTCGCCTATTCGTTTTTACGCATTCAGCGACCACATTGAAATCCAAAGCCCCGGCGGCCTGTATGGAGAGGCGACTCCTGAAAACTTCCCTACCCGTAACAGTTACCGAAACCCAGTCATTGCGGAAGCCATGAAATCACTTGGCTTTGTGAACCGGTTTGGCTACGGGGTTCAGCGTGCGCAGACGCTTTTGGCGCAAAACGGCAACCGTCCCGCTGCGTTCGAGTTCGATGAGCACTCCGTGTTGGTAAAGATATTCCGGAGGATGGAATGAAAACAATCGCCTTCTTCAACAACAAGGGGGGGGTGGGGAAAACCTCGCTGGTGTATCATCTGGCGTGGATGTTTTCAGACCACGGCGTCAAAACGATTGCCGTGGATCTTGACCCCCAGGCCAACCTCACCGCCATGTTTCTTGACGAAGAACGCCTGGAAGCATTATGGCCAGATGACGAACATCCCGACACTGTGTACGGGGCCATTCGACCCATTCTGCGTGGGATTGGTGACATCGCCCAACCCGGCCTGGAAAAGATCAATACAAACCTGGGTCTTATACCGGGCGACCTGGGCTTGTCGCGGTTTGAAGACAAGCTTTCGGATGCGTGGCCCCGATGCCACAATCGTGATGAATCCGCTTTTCGTACCATGACGGCATTTCATCGCCTTGTTCATGGGGCAGGAGAATGGGGGGCGGAACTCGTATTGATCGACGTTGGACCCAATCTGGGCGCCATCAACCGTTCGGCGTTAATCGCCTCCGACCAGGTGTGCCTGCCGCTGGCTCCTGATCTTTTCTCGCTGCAAGGTCTTAAAAACCTTGGGCCGACCTTGCGGGAGTGGCGTGCTGTCTGGGCAGAGCTTCTTTTGAAAGCGCCACCGGATTTGGCAATGCCCAAAGGGTCGATGCAAGCAATCGGCTATATCGTAATGCAGCATGGCATCCTCGATAGCCGGCCCGTCATGGCCTATAAACGGTGGATGAATCGAATACCGGGTGTCTATCGGGAAGCAGTTCTGAATGAAACGAATACGTCTTTGCCGCCGGTTGCACAGGATCCTTACTGCCTTTCATTACTCAAACATTACCGGAGTCTGATGCCGATGGCGATGGAGGCACGCAAACCCATTTTTTTTCTTAAATCCGCCGATGGGGCGATTGGTGCCCACATTGAGGCTGTTCGAAAGTGTTACGATGATTTCCAAGCACTGGCCGGCAAAATAGCATCACATGCTGGAATTTGGTTTGACTGATGGCATAAACGCAATGCATCCGGAAGGAAATTAAAATATGAGCGGATATAAAATTCATCCCATTGTCATGGGCACCAAGGTGTTTGATAAAAGCATGATGACCTATCAGCACGGAAACGGTCAGGTCTACACGATTCCGATTTACTGCTGGTATATCGAGGGTGGTGATAAGAAAATTCTCGTGGATACCGGTGAAATGAGCCCGATACAGTCCGAGGAACGGCAAAAAGCCATCGGCGGAAAAATTTATACCTTTGAGCAGGGCCTGGCACGCTGGAACCTGGTACCAAAGGATATCGACCTGATCATTCATACCCATCTTCACAACGATCATTGCGAAAATGACTACAAGTGCGAAAACGCCAAAATTATCGTGCATGAAAAAGAGCTTGAAACCATTCATGATCCCCACCCACTCGATTACCGGTACCTGCTGGATTATATCGAAGACGTTGAAGATAAGGGCCAGATTCAAACCCTTCACGGCGACACGCAGATTCTGCCGGGCATCACCTGCGTGCATACCCCGGTCCACACAGCCGGCGGACTGTCTATCTTTATTGAGACCCCTTCCGGAAAAGCGGTGATAACGGGATTTTGTGTGATTAACGAAAATTTCCACCCGCCCGTGGAAATCAAAGCCATGGAGATGGAAGTCATTCCGCCCGGAACCCACGTCAACGTCTATGAGGCTTATGATATCATGCTGAAGATAAAGGCGGCGGCCGATATTTTACTGCCCCTTCACGAACCGGCCTTTGCGGCGGTGGATACCATTGCCTGAATCATCATGCCATTCCGATATAACGTTAGGACGTTCAATTCGGTCACATTGCCTTCCAGACAGGCTGGTCCGGTATCCCCCCAATGCGATAGGTGGTAAGTTACGATTGTGGAAATTTCTCACCGGCGCTCAACAAAACCCCAACGGGCACTCAGAGCTGCGGCCACGGCGCTTGATCATTCCGCAGGCAAACGCCAATCCAACAAACAATGCAACGACCAGCAGCGCGTAAGGCAGAAAAAGGTTCACTGCTGTAAAGGCCAAAAGTAACATTATTGCTATCGATATACAGAGTCCATCCTTCATAGTGACCTCCCTTTTCGTGACGTAATTATTTCCCCGCAAAGTAAACCGGACCCCGATAAACGGGACTTTTTCCAGTACCCCCCTTGAGGGGTATAAGTACCTTTACGAAATTCATGATTCGAAATGATTTGTTTTGTTTACTCATTCCACACGCTATCCTGGGATCTCGCCCTCGACGAGTTTCGATAGAAGCGTGAGCGATTCCTGCCAGCCCAAATAGCAAGCCTCGATAGGAATGACATCCGGCACACCTTCCTGCTCGATACGTATCTCGGTCCCGACGGGTACCTTTTTTAAGGTTACCGTAACCTGAAGTTCCCCCGGCAGGTTAAGATCGTCAAATTTGTCCGTATAACGAATTCGTTCGTGCGGTACAAGTTCGAGATATGTGCCGCCGAAGGAATGGATATGACCTGTGGTGAAATTCGTGAATGACATCTTATGAATGCCGCCGACCCTGGCATCCAGATGGTGAACCTTGCCGGTGTATCCGTTTGGGGGAAGCCATTTGGCCATTGCATCGGCATCCAGGAAGGCCCGATATATTCTCTCGGGCGTCGAACGGAGCACGCGGTGAAGCCGGACGATATTTGTCGACATGATTTCATCTCCTTTCGATGGGCGAAATGGTGCAGAATTGACGCATTTTTCCCCGCCCCGGAAATGTTCAAATAGTATGTACTAATAAGGGAAGTGGCAAGGGAAGAATCTTGAGAATTCAAGGGAGGGGTCTATGGCCGCCGAAGGGCGGCGCACTTTCTTCGCCGCCCCCGTCAGATGCCATCGAAAACGTTTATGCTGTGATCAGGTAAGATCAAAACGGTCAAGGCTCATTACTTTGCCCCACACCGCTACAAAGTCGTGCAGGAACTTTTCCTGGGAGTCCTCACATGCGTAAACTTCCGCCAAGGCCCGGAGTTGGGAATTCGAACCGAAGATCAGGTCTACACGGGTGCCGGTCCACTTGAGCACGCCCGTTGCCCGATCGCGCCCCTCAAACACATCTCCGGCTTCCGAAGCTGCCTTCCACACCGTGCGCATGTCGAGCAGGTTCACGAAGAAATCGTTCGTCAGCGTCCCGGGTCGCTTGGTGAAAACGCCGTGTGGGGACTGTCCGGCGTTTGCATTCAAGACGCGCATGCCGCCAATCAGAACCGTCATTTCAGGCGCTGTCAGCGTCAGCAGTTGCGCCCGATCGACCAGCAGTTCCTCCGCTGAAACGGAGTATTGGGTCTTGCTGTAGTTGCGGAACCCGTCCGCGATCGGTTCGAGCACTGCGAAGGAGACCCCATCGGTCTGCTCCTGCGAAGCATCCGTGCGCCCCGGCGTGAAGGGGACCGTCACCTCTTGTCCGGCTCTCTTCGCCGCGGCTTCGACGGCCGCGCACCCGCCCAAAACAATCAGGTCGGCAAGCGAGACCTTCTTCCCGCCGGACTGTGACTTATTGAACTCCATTTGGATCGTTTCGAGCGTCTGGAGGACCTTTGCAAGTTGATCCGGCTGGTTGACGTCCCAGTCTTTTTGCGGCGAAAGACGAATGCGCGCCCCGTTCGCCCCACCGCGCTTGTCAGAGCCGCGGAACGTCGCCGCCGAAGCCCAAGCGGTCGAGACCAGCTGGGAGATGGACAGTCCGGATGCGAGAATCCCGGCTTTCAGAGCAGTAATGTCCTGCTCCCCGATCAACTCGTGATCGACGGCGGGGACAGGATCCTGCCACAGCAGCTCCTCCGCCGGGACCTCCGGGCCGAGATAGCGCGAGCGAGGCCCCATGTCGCGGTGCGTCAGCTTGAACCACGCCCTGGCAAACGCGTCTGCGAGCTGATCCGGATTCTCGTAAAAGCGCCTTGAAATCTTTTCGTAAACAGGGTCGAAGCGCAAGGATAGGTCAGTGGTCAGCATAGTCGGTGCGTGACGCTTTGACGGATCATGCGCATCCGGCACCGTACCGGCGCCGGCGCCCTGCTTCGGCTTCCACTGATGCGCGCCAGCCGGGCTCTTGGTCAGTTCCCATTCGTAGCTGAACAGGTTCCGGAAAAAGTTGTTGCTCCACTTCGTTGGTGTCGGGGTCCAGATGACTTCCAGGCCGCTGGTGATCGTATCACCGCCTTTGCCCGTGCCGAATTTGTTCCTCCATCCGAGACCCTGCTCCTCGATGCCGGCGGCTTCAGGCTCGGGGCCCACCAGTGACGCATCACCGGCGCCGTGGGTTTTGCCGAAGGAGTGACCGCCGGCAATCAGCGCGACGGTTTCCTCGTCGTTCATGGCCATGCGCGCGAAGGTTTCGCGAATGTCCTTGGCAGCCGCCAGCGGGTCCGGATTGCCGTTCGGCCCTTCCGGGTTTACGTAAATCAGTCCCATCTGCACGGCGGCAAGCGGGTTCTCAAGTTCCCGGTCAACGGCGTAACGCTTGTCACCCAGCCATTCGCCCTCGGTCCCCCAGTAAATATCCTCTTCCGGCTCCCAGACGTCCTCGCGCCCGCCGCCAAAACCGAAAGTTTTGAATCCCATCGACTCCAGCGCACAGTTGCCGGCGAGGATCATGAGATCAGCCCAGGAGATCCTGCGGCCGTACTTCTGCTTGATCGGCCAGAGCAACCGGCGCGCCTTGTCAAGGTTCGCATTGTCGGGCCAGCTGTTGAGCGGTGCAAAGCGCTGGCTGCCGGACCCCGCGCCCCCACGACCGTCGCCGGTGCGGTAGGTGCCCGCGCTGTGCCACGCCATCCGGATAAAAAGCGGCCCGTAGTGACCGAAATCGGCCGGCCACCAGTCCTGCGAGTCGGTCATGAGCGCATAAAGATCTTTCTTTAAGGATGACAGATTGAGCTTCTTGAATTCTTCAGCGTAGTTGAACCCCTCGCCCATCGGATCACTCAAGGGCGAGTTCTGGTGAAGAACCTTCAGGTTTAACTGGTTCGGCCACCAGTCACGGTTCGACATGCCTCTGCCAAATGTATGTTTGTGAGCCCCGCCCGTAACCGGGCACTTGTAATCTTCATTCATCGCTGATCTCCTTTCAGGTTTGGATTTGTATAGCTAACACAGAGCCAGGCTGGATTATAAAATAGGCAGCTCAACCTTCATTGTCATCCCCACTCCCAGCCGCACTTGAAACCTGACTTTCAAACCGAATCCAGAATGGCATGGCGCCTTAAAGAAGCAAAAACAGCGAAACTGTGTGGGGAAAAAGGGAGGCCACGCCAGGGTGTTTTTGGAAGAGCGGCAGGCTGTTTGAGCGATAGCGAGTTCCTGCCGCTCTGGAAAAAATATCCTGCCGTGGCCGGTACGATGATCAAGGCCCGTTTTTCTTCCGGCTTCACCGGAAGCTTGCCATGGAATCAAGGTGAAGAGTTGCTCTTTGGAAATAACCCGTCACGGACGAACCCCGAGAGATTTGACGAATGCGATAACCCGCCAACGATCCTGAACTTCAATGGTCGAGGCAAGAGGGGGCTGCCGCCCGCCGGGAATACCGTAGCTTATCTCCTTAAAGATAACGCCGTCAGCAAGGGTTTGAACCTTCAGAGAGCGAAGATCCCCCGGAAGCGGCGCAAAACTCTGGCCCACCGTGCCGTTTCCATCATGGTATTTCCCATGGCATTGAATGCAGAACTGAACGTATAGTTTTTCACCGATTGCCGTCGCGTCAGCCATCTCCGGCCCGGAGATCGGGGACAGGATATCCTTTCCCTCCCTGTCCCGATAACTCGCCTCCCCCCCTGAAAACGGGACCGATCCAGCGGCCATATAAGTAATGGCCTCCTCATGGGGACGAATGGCGGGCGTTTCCCACATGCGGCCAAAGGGAAACCGGGTATCGTACAACGTAAAAAGGGTGTAGGCCGCTACCGCCAGGATTCCCACAATCAGTACAACCCCGATGTATCGTTTCATCTATTCCCCTTTTTCGCCTCTCACATGCTGCGGATAGGGCAGGGGCGCATAAACGGCATAGGGGGATTCAGCGGGAATATCCGGCACCGGTCGATAGTCCCATTCGGGCTGCCCCCTGTCACCCACCACGAAGAAAGAGAAAAACCCCTGGCCCAGGACAATTATGAGAAGCAGCAGAATGATAACCCAGTCCGGAAAACCGTTCTTTTTTTCCGATAGTGTGCCCATGCTATATTTTTACCCCCAATAACCCTGAAAAGAGGATGTAGCAAAATGCCCAAATAACTGCTCCGGCAACTATCAGAACCATGGCCAGCGGAAAAGGGGCGTCCCGATCTTCAATGCCCTCCGGATACCGGTACAGGGTTTGCTTTTCCCGGGCCTCATCCCCTTCTCTTCGAAAGTGGCTGAAACCGAGCGCAAGCGCAAAAACGATGATAAACAGCAAGGTCGGGAACAGCGCCAGCATCAGGTGCTGGGAATTGAGTAGCTCATAGTACCGCATAAGGCCCCTCCATTAACTTGTCACCCCGAAACCAATGCAACCACCAGCACCGCCGCGCTGGTAAGAAGGCCGGCGCCGGCAAGAAAAAAAAGCGCATAAATTTCCACCCGTTTCCAGCGGGAAACGCTGTCAGGCGAAAGCGGCATCTCCACTTCAAGCGGAAGAAACCGGGCCCGCTGCTGCTCCTGAAACTGCCCGTTTTTAAGTGCCCAGAGAAACGCGATCAGGCTGATGGCGAAACCTGCCAGAATGTAAGTGATAAAATAGGGAAAATACATAAATGCGACCCTTTTTTCTTCGAATGCTATCGTCTTACAGATGGATCTCTGATACCCGATTTCGACCCATTCATCCTACCAGTCCTTCTCCCTTCACTGTTTGCTGTTCACTTCTCACTTCTCACTTTTCACTTTTCACTTTTCACTTTTCACCGGCTCATACGCCGCATCAATCCCCCGGGGTGCCGTGTTGGCATCACTCCGGTCAATAAAATAGACCGCCACAAAGTTGCCCACATCCCATATCTTTTCCGACTCAAGCTCCCGTTTGAAATAGGGCATGGCCGTTCCGGTGATGCCGTTCATAATCTGATAATACAAAATCCCGCCGGAAATTTCACGATTTTTAAGGAGGGTGAAGTTAAACGGGGGCGGATGAATATAAGGTTGGGCCGGTCCCATGCCATCCCCGATGGGGCTGTGGCAACCGGCGCAATTATCCTGGTAAATCTTATGCCCCCGGGCAAGCCCTGCGACACTGGTGGGATAGGGGTTCGGAATGTCGCGCCATCCCTGGGGAATATGGGTATTTAACCAGGCGACATTGGCATCCGGCCCCGCAGCGTATGCGGAAATACTCTTTTCCTTCCACTCCCGCTGCCGGGCGACACGAGGATCCGCATCCTTAAACCCGAGTCCCTGAACATAAGCGGTCAGACGCTTTATTTTTTCCTCTCCCAGAGAGGCGAATGCCGGCATGATGGAAAGCGGCCGCGTGTAGCGGGGATTTGTAAAATGGGCCATATGCCAGTCATCCGGATGCTCGCCCCCCTCCTGGCTCAGGTCCGGGCCCGTCCGGGCCGATCCCAGCAGTATCGGCCGGTCCTGAACATAATCGCCGGATTGGGCGATCCGCTCGGCCCCTAAATCCCAGTCAATGGTACGGATCGACTGCGTGTGGCAATACACACACCCGTTAGCGATATAAAGAGCACGGCCCTCATTCTCAATGGCGGAGCGCTGACGAAAGATATCGGATGGCGCTTCATCCCGGGTGGCATAGGGCAGAACGACCGCTATGAAAACAACGGCCGCCAGGATCAACAGGCTGCCGGTTACAACCGATCTGGGAGACATTCTCATGCCGGCACCTCCTTGACGCGATAAACAAGGGTGCAGACGATGTTGAAAAATCCCACCAGAGCGCTCACGAAAAGAATGAGACCCAGAGAGGCCCGAACCACGAAATACATGTGAATTTCAGACAACACCCGGTAAACGGTTTCACCGTTGAGCCAGGCATTTCCCTGAATGAGCCCGGCAATGGTCAGCACCACCGTGAACCCCACCACGCCGATCAGCACCAGCCAGTACTGGAGATCGGCGAGGAAGCGGCTGTAAAGGGGCCGGTCCAGAATCTTCGGCAACACATAATAGATACCGCCTAGCGCGATCATTCCGGCAAACCCCAGCACACCGATATGCGCATGGGCCACCACCCAGTTGTTAAAGTGGGTGACCCGCTGAACCTCGGGAAGCGCCATCATGGACCCCTGAATGCTGACAAAAAAATACATGATTGTCCCGGTAAAGGCGAATTTGGCGCCGATATCGGCATGAATTTCTCCAAGCTTTCCCCGGGTCGTAAACCAGATATTCAGTAAAAACGCCATGACCGGAATCACCATGGCAATACTGTCCACAATGGAGATCACCTTCAACCAGGTGGGAACTGGCACCTGTAGGAGATGGTGGGTGCCGATATGGGTATAGACAACCAGAAGCGACCAGAATCCCAGAAGGGATAAGGTATGACTGTAAAGCGGACTTCTGCAGGCCCGGGGAATCACGTAATACACGACGCCGGCCGAAAGAGGCGTCAGAAGCAATCCGAAGATATTGTGGCCGTAAAACCACAGGAGAATGGCATCGGGGATGCCCACGAGGGCGCCCGTATGGGGCTGCCAGATGACGTTTCCGATGATATAGGTGACAGCCGTCAGCACCAGACCGGCGCAGGCATACCAGACGGAGACATAGAGAATCGGTTCTTTTCGCTGTTTCACGGTCAGAATAAGGTTTAAAAATGCGGCGCCGAAAACCACCACCACGAGGACATCGAGCGGCCAGATCAACTCCGCGTATTCCCGTCCCTGCGTGTATCCGGAAGCAAGGGAGACCACCGCCCCCACCAGAAGAAGGTTCCAGGTGATCACCGTGAAAACGCCCAGCCCCTCACTGTAAAGGGGGGTCCGCAGCAACCGGGGCACATAATAAAACGCCGCGCCCAGCAATCCCGGCGTCACAAAGCCGAACAACACGATGTTCACGTGAACGGGGCGAATCCGGCCGAAGGAAAGCCAGGCCATCTGCCGGGTCAGATCGGGCGCCACCAGCTCCGTTGCTCCCAGAAGCCCCATGAAGGTGCCGACCCCCATCCAGATCGCGGCTGTCAGAATGAACCCCAGGGCCGTTCTATGGGAGTCCGTTGGCATTATCGGGTTTTTCGGGTTCATATGGTTTGCGGGTTCCTTGAGTTCGTTGGGTTCGTTGGGTTCGTTGAGCTATTTGATTTAGTTGGGTTATTTGAGTTCGATGACTGCTTTAGAACGAATATAACCTGCGCCTTTGTTAATTCACCATAGAGGACGTATGGGACGTATACGACGCATACAACATAAAAACATCTTAATTTCCTTCATCATTCATCACTAATCACACCTCATGGTTTACTCCCAGCTCCTCACTATACTTTACTCCCAGCTCCTCACTCATCCATGGCAGGCCAGCCAGCAATCCAGATTCACCTTCTTTTCCCGATGGCAGTTCAGGCAAAACCCCATCTTGAAGCGATTATTCGGAAGCCGGTCCAGTGTTTCGACCGGACCGTGGCATTGCTGGCAAGCAATTTCCTTTTTGATGTGCCGTTCATGATTGAAAAAAACATGCTCCGGCAGATAATTGACTTTCTGCCAGGGAGTCGGTGTTGCGCTGTTAAAATACCGATGCTCTTTTTGAATTTCCGGGTGATTGGCGATGATGTAATTATGGCAAAACAGGCACTTTTCCACCGGCGGCAGGCCGGGAAAAACAGAACGGCCCACGTAAGGATGGCAGAACTGGCAATCAATCCGCTTCACGCCCGCGTGCACCCGGTGGCTGAAAGCGATGGGTTGCTTCGGACCCAGCCAGGTCGCGGGTGGGACATAAAAGAAAATCAGAAAGGCGATAATCATTAAAAGACAGGTCGTGATCAGCACCAGGGGCAGCTTGTTTGCGCACGAAAACCGCCACCCGTTTTTAAGGAAGGTGACACCCATTAATGCCCCTCCTTTTTAATTCCGGGGACCGGGTCCGGAAGAACGAGTTCCGGGAACCGATTCAGAAAGGACGTGATCGCGAGTACCATGAGTCCCAGAAAGCCAAGAGAAATAACGCCATCGGAAATTCCCAGAGGCAGAGCGGTCCCATGAGGAAACAATGCCGGTCCCACCAGGAGTAAATGCTCCAGCCAGATACTGACCAGAACCACTGTGCAGAGAACAATCATGGCCACCGGCCGGGTTTTGATGTTTCGATTCAATAGAATAAAGAACGGAAGCACAAAACCGGCTAAAAAGACGCCCCAGGCGAGGGGGTTATAGGGGCTTGCCACTACTCTTTCAATGACATAGGCGCTCTCCTCGGGGATATTGCCGTACCAGATCACCACCAGCTGGCAGTAAAAAAAATCCGCCCAGACCAGGCAAAACCCGAAAAAGAGCTTTCCCACATCATGGAAATGGGCCGCTTGAAGATCCAGGGGTGTGGAACCCGTTAATTTGAGAAGGGCGGCCAGAATGATAATTCCGGCAAGTCCCACGTAGAAAGCCTTTACAAAGGTATAGGCCCCGAAAAGAGTGGAGTACCAGTGCGGATCGAGGCTCATCACCAGATCATAGCCCAAAAGAGACAGGACCACGGCAAAAGATAGCGTATAGAGAATGCCGAAGAAGGTCATGCGG
The DNA here is from genome assembly GCA_043797445.1 of Pseudomonadota bacterium. GTDB lineage: Bacteria > Desulfobacterota > Desulfobacteria > Desulfobacterales > JAFDDL01 > JAZDPP01. Next base: position 55,827 of record JAZDPP010000003.1, on the reverse strand, counting down.
GCCCGTCTTCGCTGTGAGTCCCCGGCCACCGGGTGGAGAAATTCGGGCGCGCAGGCCGGTGACATCCCCGCATCGCGCTTCACTCCCAGCGCATAATACAGGTAAGCGAATCCAAAACCGTAGAGAAGAAACAGACCCACCGCATTGCGGGTCATTAAAAACGGCAGATTCAACCAGATCTCCTTGCCATGCAGGTCCGCGTGCAGCCAAGGGAAAAGGTGCTCTCTTCCGAAAAAGAGCAGGAGGAAGAGAACAAAGGAGACCGGGAAAAACCCGGCGAAAGCCTCCGCCACGCCGGCCATGGACCGGCTCCAGCGGGCGCCGGTCAGATGCATCACCGTGGAAAAGAGAAATCCGCCCTGGGCAATCGCTGAAAAAAGCAGGAAATTGATAAGATACGCCTGCCAGGCCCGCGCCGGGTGAGCGCCCGCCGCCTGCATCAGAAAAACGGTGACGCCGAGCGCCATCAGCACCAGGGAAATGATCAAAACGGGCCGGAATCGATTGAGGGGCAAACCGTCTTTTTCAGTTGTCATAGGCCCTCGCTTCGCCACCGTGTTTCTGGAAAAACCGAATGAGCGCCGGCTGCTCCGCCGGTTCACAGGAGGCCAGAATACCGTAATGGGCGCCGGATAGCCGCTCATCGTAGTGACCGTTGCGTGCCCCCCACGCCGGCAGACGCGATTGCGTGAGCATGCCGATCACGTTTCCGAGCACGGCAAAGAGCACCGTAAATTCAAAGCCCACAATGAAAAACGGAACCAGGGCCACCACCGGTTTTCCGCTGACGATCAGACTCCAGCGGGTAGCGGTAAAGGCTGCTAGCAAAAACCCGCAGCAAAAGCCCAGGATGCCACCGGCCAGCGTAAAATATCCTATCCGGCTTTTTTTTAATTTCAGCGCAGCCGAGAGATTTTCGCTGGGAATCGGTGAATGGACACGGGTAAGCCGCCAGGGCAGCCCCTTAAAAGCTTCAATGGCCACCACTGCCGCGGTTTCGTCTTCGAAAAGCCCCAGGACGTATTTCATTTCAGCCATGGCCTCCTGCCTGATGGAGGGTCTCTTTGAGCTCGGTCATGGACATCGACGGCATGTGCTTCACAAACAGGATAAAGAGCATGAAAAAGAGGCTGAAGCTGCCGATCATGATCCCGATCTCGATCAGGGTCGGCGTGTAAAGACCCCATGAATGCGGAATGAAATCATGCGCCACGCTGGTAATGATGATGACAAAGCGCTCGAACCACATGCCGACATTGATCAGAAGGGAGAGAAAAAAAAGCCAGCCGAGATGGGTTCGAATTTTTTTGAAAAAAAACAGCAGGGGGATAACGGTATTGCAGACGACCATGATCCAGAACCCCACCCGGTAATGCCCTCCCATTCGCCACGTGAAAATGGCGGCCTCCACCTCGCTGTGGCTGTACCAGGCGATGAAGAACTCGGTTCCGTAGGCAAACCCTACGATGAGACCGGTGAGGATGATGGTCTTGGCGACATTTTCAAGGACCTGCCTGGTAATAAACCGCTCATAGTGAAACATCCGCCGCAGGGGAATCATGAGGGTGATGACCATGGCGAGCCCCGAGTGAATGGCGCCGGCCACAAAATAGGGCGCAAAGATGGTCGTATGCCATCCGGGCGTCACTGATAGTGCAAAATCCCAGGAGACGACACTGTGAACCGAGATGACGAGTGGTGTCGCCAGCGCTGCAAAAAAAAGATAGGCCCGGGAAAAATGCCGCCACTGCTCATGGGCGCCGGTCCATCCCAGAGAGAGAATTGTAAAAATTTTTTTCCGGGTGCCGGTCGCCCGGTCCCGCACCGTGGCGAGATCCGGCAGCATGCCGGTGTACCAGAAAAGGGAGCTTACCGTGAGATAGGTGCTGATGGCCACCACGTCAAACATGAGCGGCGACTGAAAATTAGGCCAGAGAGTCCGCTCGTTGGGGAGGGGGAGCATGTAATAGACCATCCACACCCGGCCGAGATGGATAAAGGGAAAAAGACCCGCCGTACAGACGGCAAACACCGTCATGGTTTCGGCGGCCCGTGCAATCGGATTTCGCCATCCGGCCCGAAAAAGGTGCAGGATCGCGGAAATAAGCGTTCCGGAGTGGGCAATCCCGACCCAGAAAACAAAGTTGATTAAGTAAGTTCCCCAGGCCACCGGGTTGTTCTGGCCGCCGACACCGATGCCCACGAAGATCTGGTAGATCCAGCACCCCCCTCCCAGAAAAACCCCGCAGGCAAGCGCAAAAACGGCCATCCAGTATGCCCGGCCCGGTGGCGCCAACGTATCGAGCACCGTCCGGTCGATTTCCGCAAAGGTTATGGGACGCGATGGCTCAGACATGCATCACCTTCTTTAAATAAATCACCGCCGGTTTGGTGTTGAGATACCCCATCACCTGGTAGGCGCGCGGATCATCCACGAGCCGACGCACCCGGCTTTTCGGGTCCATCAGATTTCCGAACACGAGCGCATCCGTGGGACAGGTCTGGGCGCAAGCCGGAATGACCTCCCCGTCGCGAATGGCCCGATTCTCGTTTTTTGCCATGCCATGGGCCTCTTTTATCCGCTGAATACAGAAGGAGCATTTCTCCATAACGCCCTTGGCCCGCACGGTGACATGGGGATTTAACTGCTTTTCAAGAGGAGAGGGCCATTTCCACTCGAACCAGTTGAACCGCCGGACCTTATAGGGACAGTTCTGGGAACAGAACCGGGTGCCGATACACCGGTTGTAAATCTGGTTATTGAGCCCCTCCCTGGAATGATGCGGGGCGTAAACGGGGCAAACCGATTCACAGGGCGCGTTGTCACAGTGCTGACACATCATCGGTAAAAAAATGATCCGCGAGGAATCTTCCATGTCGTGGTAGCGCTGAATTTGCAGCCAGGCCATCTCCCGGCCCTTCAGAATGGAAGCTTCACCGACGACACCGATATTGTTCTCTGCGTAGCAGGCAACCGCGCAGGCACCGCACCCCACACAGCGGTCCAGATCGACCACCATGGACCACCGGTAGCCGTCATGATCGTGAGCGGGATAAAAATCCCGTTCGGGCGAGTACCCTTCGGGTAAGGGAAGCGTGAGCGGAAAATCGTTCATCGTGAGGCCGGACCTTTTTCCATGACCGGCAGCGAACGGTTCCGGTTTCGATGACGGAAACGGCGCGTAAAGGGCGATCTTACGGCCATGCTGAATGCGGCTTCCGTCGGTATGCGCCAGCGCCGCGGTTTGCCCGGTTTTTTGAATTCCAACCGGCCGGACCGCCGAGAGCAGGATTCCTGTTTCGGGAACCGGTTTTGCCGAGAAAATCGTCACCGGATTGAGGCCGATATTTGCGGCATACCGGGAGTAATCCCGGTGCCCCTGGCCCATGCTCATCACCAGGGCCCGGGGATGGACCCCCTCCGTCTCGTAGGCCGTGGCCGTTATCGTCCCGTGCGCCGATTGAATCCGCACCACGTCCTCATGGGCCGTCCCGTTCCGGGCAAGGGTTTTCGGATGGATGAGAACCGGTGTTTGCCAGGCCACCTGGGTCAAGGGGTCCGGCGCCTCGCAGAGCCAGGGTAATTTCGCCCCCCGGCCGTCAAAGAATCGAATGGAAGGCACGGCCATAAAGGTCAATTCGGATGCCCCGGCTTTATCTTCCGGAATGGAAATGGAGGCGAGGCGCTTCAACACCGCTTCCTGATTCAAGGCAGGTAAAAATTCGGCCGTAGCCGCATTCTTCAAAGGAGAAAAAACGCCTCCCACTCTCACCGAGTCAATCCATTGCTTCTCATCCGCGATATCACCCCCTGTGCGAAGTCGTGACATGACATAGGATCTATAGTCTTTTGCGGACCTTTCTTCCGCAAATGCCGCGTTCAAAAAGAAATCTCCCAGGCCCGGCCCCTCGGTCAAGGGCGCCATCGTCGGCTGCAAGATCCCCCGGACCCCGGTTTGCCCGCCATACTCATCCCAGGATTCAAGCCAATGGCGCACCGGAATCACGAGATCGGCGAACCGGGCCGTATCGTCCATCACATCGGAAAAACAGACGACATACATATCTTCCCGTTTTAGCGCCCCCTCAACACCCGCGGCCGGTGGGAGAGAAAACACGGGATTAACATGGTTCAGGATTAAAAGCGCCGGCGGCTCGCGGGTCAACCGGTCAAAAAAATCCATGATGTCGGCCATGGGGACAGCGGCGGCAATCCGATGGGAATGATGGAAATCGACCAGCGACAATTTCGGGTCATAGAGCAACGTCAATAGGCAGGCGGCCAAATCCGTTACGGAGCTGTTTTCTCCCCAGGCAGTGGCGCCGCCCCCCAGAACCAGGGGCTGCCGGGATTCCCTCAAAGCGGTCAGCAGGTGTTGATACGCCTCCGGGGCCAGATCGCAGTTCCGGGAAACGGTTTCCGGTGAAAAAGAGGCCACCGTTTTTTGAAGCGCCTGCTGGAAATCGTTCGGCAAAAAGTTCCCGTTTCCGGATTCCAGGGATTCCCGAATGAGCCCGAGAGCAAGGATCGCTTCGCTTCCGGGCTTGCAGCAGAGCCACCGATCAGCGTTGGCCGCCGTGAGAGATTGAAAGGGGCTGATATGAAAAAACCGGCCTTTTTTGCCGTTCGAAAGCGCGTGCATGGCTTTAAAGGCGCCGGCGTAAGCCACGGGAGATAGCCAGGTCTCCAGAAAATCGGCCCCGAAAGAAATCAAGAGATCCGTCTTCTCGAAGCGATAGGCGGCCAACTCGGGCCGGCCGAAAACCGCTTCGTTGGCCACTCTGAGGAAATGGTAAGAAAGAGGTTCGTAGATGAGCGGCGGCGCTGAGTGCCATTTTTTCATTCCCGCTGAAAAAAGGGACAGAAGGCTCTCGCCGGGCATTTCCGTCAGCATTCGAACGCGATTTTCCCCGCTTTGAGCCGCGAAAACCGCCTTTTCCCGAAAACGGTTTTCCGCCTCGGCAAAGCCGATGGATCGCCACCCCTGCCCCTCTTTCAACTGCGGGGCGTAAAGCCGGTCCGGGTGGTAAACGCCTTGAAGGGCCGCCTGCCCCCGCATGCACAGCTTTCCCTTATTCACCGGGTGCAGCGGATTTCCCTCTATCTTGATGGCGCGGCCTTCCCTGTTTTTCACCAGAATGCCGCAACCGGCCGGGCACTCCCGGCATACGGACGCGTACCAAGCCGCCTTTCCGGTAACGAGATCATCCGGCGCCGAAACCAGAGACAGAAGTTTCTTTTCGGTCTCGGAGCCGCAACCGGCTGCAAACGCCACGCTGCCCAAACCGGCCATCTTCAGAAAAGCTCTTCTTTTCATCAATGCACGCTGCTCCCGGAATCACTCATGGCCATAAAACGGGTTCCCGCGGGTATCCACCGCCGATGGTTCAAACCGGCATGGGTATGAAGAAACTCGGCAAGCGTAAACTATCTTTTCAGAGATATTAAAAAATAGAAGGTTTTCTGCCACGTTGTCAAGCTGTAAAGCCGGAAATTGTACGTGCGCTGTCGCATCTTCCGCGAAACACGGCATGCGCCGTGCAACATCGCATTGGCTTTTGCCGTTGATTCAACTATGTTTGATCCATGATCGCCCTAACACGGGCGATATCGGGGTGGCATCTGAATTTTCGATTTACTTGATTCTGAAAGACCTTTTAAAGGGCCGGGAAAAAGATTGAAAAACGAGCCTTCCTTGACAAGCCCGGTTTTGGCATGGTAGCAGTGGTCAAAAGGTTTTATAATTTTCCCCTTTTTCGCTATGGGACGGCCCATGCTGATTCGTCCGATTCGGCACCACGACATCGATGAGGTTCTGGACCTCGGAGCGGCCATGCATGAGGAAAGCGCCTATCGCCTTCTTCCTTATCACCGGCGGAAGGTACGCCGACTGGCCGAAGTTTATACGAGCGGCCACGAGGCATATTGCGGCCTCGTGGCGGAAGAAGAGGAGAAGATTATCGCGATGTTCGGAGGGTATGTCACCGACTACTTTTTCTGTGACGAGCGCATCGCCTGCGACATGGTTCTCTTTGTCGACCGCCGGTTCCGGGGCGGCACCGCCGCGTTCAGACTCATCAGGGCATTCCGGCGGTGGGCGGAAACCCGGAAGGTTCGGGAAATCTGCCTCAGTATTTCCACGGAGGTAAATACCGAACGGACGGGACGGCTGTATGAACGGCTGGGGTTGTTACGAGTCGGAGCAATCTACAAACAGCGTTTGTATTGAGGGCCTTGATCATCGTTTCGGCCAATTTCCCACGGCAGGCAGGCCGCGCCAGGGTGTTTTTGGAAGAGCGGCAGGCTGTTTGAGCGATAGCGAGTTCCTGCCGGTCTGGAAAAAATACCCTGGCGTGGCCGGTACGATGATCAAGGCCGTATTGAGAGGCCTTACCGCTCTCGCTGACCGGGGGCCGGGGGCCGGGGACAACACTTTTTAATCGTGGACACAGTCATGCTCACCATCCGAAACAGTCAGAAGGAACTCTTTGACAATCATGCCATGAGGCATTTCGAGGAACGAACCCTGGTCCGGTTGCGGAAATATTTTCCCAAACACTGCGCCGCGGTCAACGACGATGAGGCTGTGCTACGTCGGATTATCCGGGCCGGCCATTCCAAGGCAAAACAGTACGATCTCACCTTTGAAAGCGGAGCCGTGCTCGTCACGGATCTCATGTTCCTCTTCGGCAGCGGTTTTGATACCGATCCGCAGTATCCCTGGGCAGCGCAATGGCTCACCTGCCAGAGACCAACGGAACAGCATATCAAGATCGAAGCCATCTATCTCGACGCCGTTGATTGCGCCAAGGGGATTTATGGTCCGGACAACGCCTATTTTAAAAAAACCTTGCAGACAATCCTGCGGCGGAGAAGCGAGGAATCTCCCTTTGTCCCCCCGGAACGAATGCCTGCCTTTTTGCGACAAACCCTTCAGGGGTTATCTCCCGAAAAGTGCCGGTATATCGGGGACAAGGCTCTGCAAAACCTGATCACTCACGTCCTGGCCGCCGCCGGCCGACAGGGTATCACCAGCACCGGTGGGACAGTTGCTTACGGCGTTGCCATGTTTGTCCTCGGCTACCGGTTCGAGACCGATCTTTTGTTCCCCTGGGCCGGGAAAATCTTCCGCAAGAACAGTGTGAGCGGCGAAGGCAAGATCGCGGCCTTTCAGCAGGCAGCCAATCAATTCCTGGAGAAATGGTGGGCCGGCGCGGCGTAGATACACATAGAGCCATGGGCTTCGCGGCCCTGGTAGTGACGGGCTTTCTTTTCCTGGGCCTGTTGAGGGTTGTTTGCTGCCAGGCTCAAGACGATAAGGATTTGCTTATGATGAAACAGGTTGAAGAACAGATAGATCAGTTCAGAAAAGGCCAGAGCGCCCCTCGAAACGTGACGGCCTTTGTCGCGGCGGGTCATCCGGATGACGTGGCGGTGAAAGGGTTCACCGAGGCGCTTCGGACCGAAGACGCTCAAGTACGGCTCCAGATCGTGAAGCTCCTCGTCGATCTCGGCCGGAAGACCGACCCGCTCTATAAACAGGGAATAGAACTCATCCGCAACCAATCTGTTATCAGGGCGCTGTTGACAGAAGCGATCAGCCAGGCCGGCATGGCGCGCGATGCCGCTCTCGATGCCGTGCAAACACGCGTGCCACCGGAGATGATCGCGAATTTTAGCAGTAACCTGCCCGATAATTTGCGGCAATGGCCCGATTCAACCGCATTGCTCATCATTGCCAAGGGCAAGATCGGCAATGCCTTGCCTGTGGTGAGAGAACTCGAAGGAATGCCCCGCTGGAGCAAGGAAACTTCGCTGCTCATCGCGAAAGCGGCCCTGGGCGACCAGGCGACGGAGAATACTTTCGTGGAACCCTTTCTTGCGACAACCGATCCGGTGGAGAAAGAACGCCTTGCCCGACTCGTCGGGTTCATCGGCACCCGGTCCGCGCTAACCGCTCTGGCCAGCCAGATGCGTTCCGGCCTGGTTTTCTTGCAGGAGGGCAATTTCAAACGTTCGGTACGGCTCAAGATCATGGAGGCGCTGGCCTATAATTTCCCTGACAAGATTTTTCTCCATGACAACGCCATCATCAATGACAGCGGCTACGAACGGGTGGAAAAATTCTGCGAGGAAACCTTCGGCATTCAGTGGCGGACCGCGCGTCCACCTTACCTGGCTGTCCAGGGGTTTCCAACGCCTTAATGCGACCGGCGGTTAATTTTTAACAAACGAGGGTAACGAATTATGTGCGGCGGCGGTTCCTCAACTCCTCCCAATCCAGCGACATCGACGACAAACACCCCGGTCGGCGGCGAGGTGCCCTGCCCGGAACATACCTATCCGAGCTGCACCAACGTGGTGATCAAGGGACCGGACGGTACCTCTGTGCCCTGCACGATCATCCCCATCAACGGAAATATACAGCTGAGGGCCATTCCCAATGAAGGGGCCTCCGGTACCTTCCAGTGGACCACGACCAGCACGAAGGTTTCCCTGAGCAACACCGGTTCGGACACGGTGACCGTCACCGCAGCCGCCCAGGTGAGCAGCGCCAGAGATGCCGAGATCGTCAAAGCCATCTTCACCCCCGCAAGCGGGTCCCCCTGCCAGGCGACCCTCAATCTCACGGTTATCAGCGTCGCTTTTTCCGAGTCGGCTAACCAGAAATACGGTTACGACAACATGGATAATGAGGCCGGCGTCCTGCATCATGTGTCCGTCCAAAAAAATGACGACACCAAGGTGCAGGTCGCGATTCAGGGCGGAGCCACTGCCACGGATCTTCAGTTCACCAGTGACGACACCGCCATCGCTGAACCGGTCAACCCCGCCAGTGGCGGCGGCACCTTCGATCTGACCTTGAACGGAAAGGCTCAGGACAGGGCTGAGACCGTGATCAAAGCGCGTTGCAAATGCAGTGAACAGCATGAATTGGCAGCCATCCGGGCCAATGTCTACCGGCAAGTGAGTTTTACCGCCAAGGTGGCCAAGATCCATGACAGCACCGTGGCGGCAACGGCCCTGACGCGACCGAATTTCGATGTGGAGGCAGCAGAGCAAGCCATCAACCGGTGGTATAAGGCAGCGGTGGTAACACTCGATCTTTCCGACCACAGCGATTCGGGCGGTGTCATCGATGTCCGTTACGATCTGAACAACAGCGGCAAACTCGATCTTGAGCCGGGTGCGACCTCGTCGGAAGAAACGGCCATTCAGACCGCCTTCAATCCCGCCGGCCAGAAGATCGTCATTGTCAAGGATCTCGCCTGGATGTTCTTCCTGAAGACGGCCGCCGCCATCGGCGACACCACGATCTCCCTGAAGGATTCCCATGCCGATTACATGCGGTATATCGTTGACGGAGATTCCTACACCCTTGGGACGGGCGCCTCGGCGGAAAACATCACCGTTCAGAGTAAAAGCGGCACCACCGTCACCCTGGCCGCGGCGCTGACGAAGGACCATGCCACGACCGACGGCATCGAGTGGCCCCTGAGCGGTCTGAGCGGCAATCCCATCTACGTGGCGGAACAGACCAAAACCGAGGACAAAGAGCGCCAGACGATCGGCCATGAATGCGGTCATTCCCAGCTGACCTGGAAGGACGTGGAGTCCTCGACCTGTCTCATGCACTATTCCTCGGGCCGCACCGACACCAGGGTCCGTTTCAAGGAATTTCCCAGGAAGTATGATGCCGGCAACGAGAGCCTGTGGGAGAAGGTGCCGCGGTCCTGATTTTTAGTGGTTTAGGCCTTGATCATCATATCGGCCACGCCAGGGTATTTTTTCCAGACCGGCAGGAACTCGCTATCGCTCAAACAGCCTGCCGCTCTTCCAAAAACACCCTGGCGCGGCCTCCCTTCTGTGGGAAATTGGCCGAAACGATGATCAAGGCCGTGGTTTATATCATGGTTACATGCGATTGCCCTGCGCAACTCCTTGATCGGCCTTGACATAGGTGGGGGGAAAAAAATATAGTGACTCAGGAGTTAAGTCATTTCACCTGTTCTTGAGGAGGCCCCATGATTACAGCCAGAGACATCATGACAACACAGATCGTCACCTTATCCGCGGGCCTTGAAATCAGCCAGGCCGCGACCCGCCTGCTGGAGAAACGAATTAACGGCGCACCGGTGGTGGATGACGCCGGTCATCTGATCGGCATTCTCTGCCAAAGTGATTTGATTGCAACGCAGAAAAAGCTGTCCATCCCGTCGCTCTTTACCCTGCTGGACGGGTATTTCCCCCTTCGATCGATGAAAAACATGGAAACGGAATTGGAGAAAATTGCGGCTCTCACGGTTGAACAGGCCATGACCAGAAAGCCGATCACCATATCACCGAACACCCCTATCGAGGAAATTGCCACCCTCATGGTGGAAAAAGGCTTTCACACCCTCCCGGTTCTGGAAAACGGCCGTCTGGTGGGCGTCGTCGGCAAAGAAGATGTCTTAAGAACGCTGACATCGGCTTAGCGCCTTTTTTATTGCCATTCCAAGCCCCACGATATAAGTAGGCCGGGACATCGTTTGTGAAGAAGGAGATCGTATTCAATGAAACTCGGCATCATCGGACTACCGGGATCCGGAAAAACCACCGTATTTGAAGCCCTCACCGGAAACCTTTCGGATTCGGGCCGCCGGGACGAGCCCCGCATCGGCACCATCCGTGTTCCGGACAACCGCGTCAACGTCCTGAGCGACATGTACCAGCCCAAAAAGACGATCTTTGCCCAGGTGGAATATTTTCTCCCCGCGCAAACGGCGTCCCAAAAAGAAAGCACAAAAGGAGATGCCCTCTGGAATCAGGTCCGGGATTGTGACGCTCTCATTCATGTCATTCGCAATTTCGGCGGATACGGCATGGAAGCGCCCACGCCGAAAGCGGATTCTTCCGCGATGGAACAGGAGATGATCCTTACGGATCTGGTCTCCGTGGAAAAAAGAATTGAACGTCTGGGACTCGACAAGCAGCGGGGGAAAAAGATAAATCCGGAGGAACTTTCCTTGCTCAGGGAATGCCTCGGGATTCTGGAAGATGAAAAGCCGTTGCGTGTAAACCCGCTCATTTCAGCCACGCCTTTGCTGCGAGGCTTTACTTTTCTTTCCGCCAAACCGATACTGACTCTTTTTAACAATGCGGATGATGATGACGAAACGCCGGAATTGGGGACGCTCGCCCCTGAAAGCAATATGCTCATCAAGGGAAAACTGGAGCAGGAAATCTGCGAGATGACAGCGGAGGAAGCCGCGGAGTTCCTGGCGGAATTCAACATCACCGCCTCCGCCAGGGACCGGGTTATCCGGCGTTCTTACAAGCTCATGGGGCTCATCTCTTTTTTTACGGTGGGAGAAGATGAGGTCCGAGCCTGGACCATTCGAAAAGAAACCGAAGCCGTGGAATCGGCCGAAGTGATCCATTCAGATATTAAAAAAGGCTTTATTCGGGCCGAGGTCGTATCGTACGACGATCTCATCGCCGCCGGCTCCTATGCCGAAGCCAGAAAAAGAGGGACGGTGCGACTGGAAGGAAAAACCTACCTCGTTCAAGATGGCGACATCATCAATTTCAGGTTTAATGTGTAGCAAGCTCCCCTGAAGGACAAGGACGACCTCCTATAAACTCATCCGTTGGTGGTTACAGGGATCTTTTGAAGAACGGATTCCCGGAATCCGCGAATCCGTTCATCCGCTGAACTCCGGATACGATCGGACATCAACAACTCCCGAACCCGGTCGAATTGTTTCCGTTCCATCATCTCATTGATAATGGATTGAAGGGCCGCAACATTTTTTTCCGGCGCCATGAAGATATACTCCAGCGCATAGGCGCGCTGACGGTTGTTCCCGTTGTACAGGGAAATAAGTTCGTCCCCGCTGAAGTCGGTTTTAAGCTGTGACAATAAAATGATTTCTTCCCGATCGAGGTCCGCATTCAGAAAAGAGGCGATGCGTGTCTTGTCCACCGTTTGACGCAGTACTTTCAATCCCGCCAGCATGGGAATCCGGCTTCCGGCTTTTTCGGCTTGCTCCGCTTTGCGCATCAGAAAGGCCGCCCCATCGGGGGATCCGGTCTCACCGATGGCCTTGCAGATGGCCATTTTTTGATCCTCATGGGTTTCGTACAGCTTCAACAGCGCTTTCAGGCCTTCAGGCGGCCGGACTCTGGCGTAGTAAAAGGCGATGTTCGGAAAGCTTCCCGGGGAATTTTCCAGCGTCATTCGTGCCGGTACCCCTAAGCGGTACAGTATATCGTTGCGCGATTCCATGAAAAAGAAAATCAAAGCGCTGACATTTTTTCCACGAATTTGTGTCAAGGCGCTTTCAACCTCTTGCGCCGTAAACCGCCCGGAGCTCCTTTTTGCCGCTTCAACCGCCTGATACCGGTCCGCTTCCATGGGGGATGTCAGTTTTTCAAGCAATATGGCGACATCCCGCTGATCGGGGGCCTTTGCGCCGGAAGGCGCCGGAGGCCCTCCATGGGAAACTGCGCATGAAAGCGAAAAAAACAGACAGATCCCCAATAGAAAGCATCGTTTTTTATTTGCCATGATCCACGCAGAAAGACGGTTTTTTAAAGGGAATGGGAGCGGCCTCATTGCTTCGATTATCCAGGCTGAGCGTTTGAAGGGTTGTCCCATCCATCACCCCTTTTAACGTATTTTCCACCCGTTTTTTGGAGAACGGCCGCGAACTCGACATATTGGCGCCGGTTAAAGCCATGCGGGAAAACCCTTCCGCCGGCCCGGAACCCCTGGGGGCCGCGGAGGATAAATAATAGGACCACCATCCGTCCTCTGTAATGAGCCAGTTGTCATCCTCGTAAAGCTCGTTGATATCATCATCATAGTCAATCTCGATAATCCAGGAATAATAATGCCCATCGGCATAGGCCGAAGGCAGGTCAAGCGACAGGGACAGGGTGTGGGAATAGCCGGGTGGAAGTAAGGAGGAGAAGATATAATCCGAAGCGTAAAATATATCGAAGGGATAGTATATTTCACCATCGTCCCAGTCATAGACATATATATTGATGGAATAATCGTGGATGGTAGTGCCGCCATCGTTCCATACCGTTAATTGAAAGTAGGCCGGATTGTAGATTTCACCGATATCGTAAACCACCTCGTAGAGAAATAAATTCGCTTGGGTTGACACGATGCTTGCGGGGATATCCGTAATGGCAAACTCCCCATAAGTCCCCTGGTACACGGCTGCAACGGCATAGTAGTAGTTTTTCCCCGGAAGCGCGTAAGTGTCGGTATAAGAGGAGGCGGTGCCATCGGTGGTATCGATGAATATCCACTCGTTTCCTTCATCTTCCGCCGCCAGCCATCGCCAGACTTCAAAATAATCGGCCCTTCCCCCGTTCGTCGACCAGGTGACCTGAATTCCGTCGCCCTGAGCGGATGCCGCAAGGGAAGTGACATCGGCCACGTTTACGGAACTGACCAGTGTCTGCGCCACCTGCACCGGAGTCGAAGACTCGCTGGTTCCGGAGGCACTGCTGATTACGATCTTCACAAACGGCTTTTTTCCTATATACTCGGAATCCTGTCCCCATGAAATCGAAAAATTGCCCGGTGCGGCATATCCGAAGGAGGCCCAGGGCCCTTCCGAATTGCCGGCCACCAAAACTTCCATGGCCGATACATCCGAGGCGAGGTTTGAAACCGAAAAATTGGACCGGACACCGGCATTATCATTGGACAGCCAGCTCAGGGTGGGCTTAGTCATCGAACTGCCCCTTGCGCGCCCCGTATCCACATAGTCCTTGGCATCCGTATCCGATGCGAAATGCTCGGAGTTCCCCACGTCATTATAGGACACCACCGAATAGTAAAAGGCAACGCCCGCTTCGGGATTGTCCCGGAAGCCGCCCTGATAGGCGGTTCCGATTTCGCCATAGGTCGATGCATCACTCACTTTTCTTCTGAATATGCGATAGTACTGAGCACCGCTGACAGTGCTCCAGGAAATATCCACATAGGGACCGGCATCATCCGTCGCCGTCACATTGGATGGCGAGACCGGCTTGCTGGTCGTTGTGTCTGTCCGGTTGGCATTGGGGGTATCCTGAATACTCATGGAAAAAAGGACGATGTTGCTGTAATCCGAATACCGCAGCCATGAGAAACCGTCGATCGCCCAGTCCGATCCCCAGCTGTTGATGAACTTGAGCGCCCCCGTGCCGAATTTTGAATCATCATATCCGACACAAAGAATCGCATGACCGACATTGCTGTTGGACGCATCATGCGTAATATAGTTGTTCTCCGGAGAGGGTTGCCAACTGGAGCTCAAATGCAGATTGGCGTACTGGTTGATCCCCAGAAGAACTGGGCCTCGGGTCAGGGCCTGTTTCACCTGGCTCAGGCCCTCCAGTTGACTTCGCTCACCGCACCGGAAATTTCTGGCTTCCGTGGTCGCGGCGCTCGGGATGGTGACAGTTGAATAATCCGATTTTTCATCGGAACCGGATAAATCCACAAACGGCATGGTGGTATATTTAGCGCATCCGTACTGATTCAAGGTTTCCCAGGCGGCGATAAAACTCCATGGCTGGGTATAATTCCGGCATTGAAGGCTGTATAGATACATGGGACTGAAGGTGTTTTGATTTTGATCCCAGCCTTCTTCAATCGATTCCTGATAGGTCTTGTAATAATACCCGGTCGCCCAGGAGGTACAGGAACTGGTGCTGCCCTGGCTTTTCACACTGGGCATCCTGCCGGTGTAATCCATGCTGGTGGGAAGCAGCGTATTGGCCGGTGTTTCACTGCGGAACCCGTAAAGGGCATCGGTTGCCACCGCATTGTTACGATCGAATTCCTGATTGCCGGTGTTGTTGGCGGAATCCGGATCGCCGGTTTCGGTAACGGAAATGCTGCCACCGGCAATCGGCATGGTCGCGTATTGAGTTCCCTGGCCATAAGAGGCAAATACAACGAGAATATATTTCCCGGCGCTGCTGAAGGTATGCGAACAGGTGTTGAGAGTGGAATAATTCTGGAGGGTTGTATAATTGTTGTAAGGATTATATTGAGTGGTCCCGTAGCTGGGTATCAGGTCGAACCGATAGTACACGCTCGCCTGGGTATCGGATACGGCGTTTGCCCGAAACGTGATGGTTTCTCCAACCTTCACCGTTTTGATGAGCCCCAGGTCCAGACTGCCGAGATGAACCGTATTGCTGCGGCCGATCGATACGTTTTTCCCGATGATGGCGTTGTCGGCCGAAACGCTCATTGCGGGAGATGCGAAAACGACGACGATATAATCTCCGGCGTTGCTGAAGCTGTACGTGCAGGTGTTACTTGTGGAAAATCCCTGTATCGTGGTGTAATGATTATAGGGATCATATTGATCCGTTCCGTAACTGGGAATGAGATCGAATCGGTAATAAATCGTTCCCCCCTCTTCGGAGATAGCGCTCGCCGTAAAGGTGACAGAGCCGCCGGCCGTTAAACCGCTCTGAGGAGACATACTCAAACCGGTTAAATGAACGGCTGCTTCAGCCGTCCCCACGCCGGGCATAAAAACGGATAAGCAATTGAACAAAAGGCTCAGAAAAGCCGGGAAATACCTTTTGCAAAATCGTTGAGTCGTCATGATTCCCCCCAGTAGAATTAATTTAACATACGGCCGGAGCCTATGATGCATCCACCTTCACTTTCAATGCTTTCCCCGCTTTGAAGAATGGCAGTTTTTTCGGTTTCACGGCAACCGGCTCGCCCGTTTTCGGGTTTCTTCCGGTATAGCCCTCATATTCTTTTACGAAAAAAGAGCATAGCCCCCGCATTTCGACCCTGTCGCCTTTTGCGAGGGCATCCGCCATCGAATCAAATAGTCTGCTTACCACCACCGCCGCTTGGGATCTTGAAATATGGGCCTCTTTTGAAAAGACATTGATCAACCCGAGCTTGTTCATCCCAACCACCCCTATCCTTTTTTCGAATACATGCCTCTCTGCGCATTTGCGATTTTCCCCTGCTGTTTCAGCCGGTGCAGGATATTGGATACCTTCTTCTTGTCGAATCCCGTCTTTTCCATTATCCCGCCCGGGCCTATCCCGTTCCCGGAATCGCTGATGACCTCAAGCACCTTATCGGAAGCCGTACGCACCTCTTTCTTTTCCAGGACATCTTTCTTTTCCAGGACATCTTTCTTTTCAGGAGCATCTTTCTTTTCAGGAGCCGCTTTTTTCCCGGGAGCCGCCTTGAAAACGGCCTTTTTGGCCGGCCGCTTGACGGCCGCGGTGACCACCGGTTTTCTTGCCGGCTTCTTTTCCGATTTTTCCGGCTGGACCTTGGCTGTTTTTTGCTCCGGGACCTCCGGTTTCACTTCCGTATCCGCCATGGATTGAGCAAGCGCATCCATCTTGCCGGCAATCATTCCCATCCCTTCAGCAAATGACTTCAACCCATCCGCAACCATTCCCAACACATCTTTTAATTCTTTCACGTGGTGCCTCCCTCTGAATTAGAGTAAAATGAAGATAACTTTTCTCACAATTACAATAGCCATTGCCCAATCGTCAACCGTTTTAAAGGGTTAACACGAACCTTCTCCATTCTCAACCACAATTTATAAAAGATTCGGCCTGGCCTTGATCATCGTTTCGGCCAATTTCCCACGGCGGGGCGGCCGCACCAAGGTGTTTTTGGAAGAGCGGCAGGCTGTTTGAGCGACAGCGAGTTCCTGCCGGTCTGGAAAAAATACCCTGGCGCGGCCGATACGATGATCAAGGACTTCGGCCTTGATCATCTCTTCGGCCACCCCCGAGTCACGAGTAAGGTCCGGGGCATCGTTTCCAACCGGCTACCATCCCCCATTTTGCCGTCAAGGGCATCTGTTTTATACGATATTCCCGTTTTGACGCCTCAGACCTGGATTCGGCCCCTTCCGCATATACGAGCACAACCGGCCGGCGAGCCTTTGTGTATTTTGCACCCCCTTTTCCGGAGTTGTGGGATACCATTCGCCCCTCAAGATCGGTTGTGATTCCCGTGTACAATGTTCCATCATTACAGCGAACAATATAGACATACCAGGGGAATTTTTGACCGGCCGGTTTCATTGAAACCGTATTTTTCCGTTCCATCCACCCAATAAGGGAGCTTTCAACGGGCCCCCCCCACCGGGCAGGCCAATTCGCATTCGCGGCACCATTTAACCACCCGAACCGGATTTCCGTCATTGTCCCGCTCACCGGTGAGAACGCTGTTATCTCTATTGAAATTGAGATGCGCAAGGCAGGCGCACCAACGGTAGGTCCCCTTGGAAAAAGCCTTGCCGGGGCAAATCTTCCGACAAACCATATCACAAGCCTCGCAGGGTGCAAAATTCTCTCCCGGCCGCGTCGGCTGCAAATCCCCCTCGATCAGGATCGCGCGAAACCGAATCCGTGGACCCCATTCCCGGTTGATCAGGAGATTGTTTTGGCCGATGATGCCAAGCCCCGCCAGCACCGCGGCGTCCTTTAAAAAAACACCTCCCTGTTCGAAAAAATAGGGCAACAGTTGCGCATTTAAACCATATGCGTTTTGAATCCATTTTATCAATGAACCGATAAGTTCCGTTAAGGAGCGGTTTCCCAGGGTGTTTCCGCGATCGAACCAATCGAGTTGCGGGTTACCGACCGGGTGATGGAGCCCCAGAACCAGCACGGAGCGTCCCCCCTCAATCCACTTTTCCACCGCAATCGCGGAGGAGCCGAGGGGCCAGACGCCGGTGCGCCCCACCTTATGGGAGGGGCCCGCCAAGACATCTTCCAGCCGAACGATTCCCGCGCGGATCCCCGCATGGGTTTCGGCCCGCGCAATAAGGTCAGCGCCAGTTGCATCCGGGATGCCGTCCATTCCGACTCCTGTGAGAGAGGTTTTGACCGTACCCGCGACATCATGACGATTACTCGCCCCTGAAAGCGCCATGGAGCGGCTTGCCCTCATGGACGTACTATACCCCGGAGCAGACCGGAAACACAAAAACATTTTATGAATTTTGAAGAGAGAAAGGACGCGGGACTATTTGCCGCCGGAGGAATCAAACAGGGTGATGGCGCCGGATTTTCGAACTTCCCGGCGGACACGGGGAATCGCTTTTTCTTCTTCCGCCCATAGAATCCGGTTCTGGGCCGGTTGAACCCGCCTGACAAAAACATCGCCCGTATCGGTGTGGAAATGAACCTGGCGCCCGAGGCGTCCCCCCAGATCGTGGCTCACCAGTTCGATGGATTCATTCCGCAAAAAATCCATCACAAAGGCTGCGATTCTTCGCCCCGCCCCATTTTCCGTGGAGATTTGAGGCAACATATGCGCGCCGCCAAAGACTTTTGCGATGATCCGGTGGCGATCGGCGCCCAAGGTTAACATTTTATTGATAAGAAGCTCCATGGCATTAATACTGAACCGCGCCGGTGCATTGAACTGTTTCAAATCAGCGCGCCCGGGCAATAAAATATGATTCATCGCGCCGATATTCCGGATCGGATCAAAGAGACAGACCGCAACACAAGAGCCCAGAAGGGTTCTGATTTCGACAGGGGCCGCACTACCGTATATTTCACCGATATGAATGGTTACTTGCTTTTTCAATGATCCATTTCCGATCGCCCTCATGAGATCAATTTCAGATTCCGAAGCTCGTCCAGCAGTTTTTCCCTTTCAACCGGTTTTACGAGATAAGAGGTCGCCCCGGATCTGTAGTAGGAATCCACAACGGTCTTGGGATCCGCCAGGGCGGTCGTCATGATCACCTTGACTTCCGAGGAGCCGAAGACCCCGGCGTTTTTTTCCATTTCACGGATTTGCAGAAGGGCTTCCCGGCCATTCACCTTGGGCATCATGATGTCCATCAGGATCAGATCATAGCGCCGATTATCTTTCTGGGCCAGCCGGAATGCCCGGACAGCCTCTTCGCCATCAACCGCGATATCACAATCGCCATAGGCGGATAAATACTTGAACATCACTTTCTGAGCGATCGGGTCGTCTTCGACAATAAGCATACGCATCTTCGTAACTCCTTTATTTTTCATGGCGTTGCCTCTTTCGCGGCCGTCCGTGCTCCAAACCGTTTGAACCCGGTTTCAAGCGTTAAGACCTGCGAGAGGCAACGTTCCCACTCTTCCTTTCGAACCATCAGTTGAAGACGGAATATCTCATCGACCAGTGCTTCCGCTCCCAGTTGCCCGGCGAGTTGTTTCAGCACCGCCAGTTGTCCGGCAGCCTGCCCCGAAGATGCCGCCGCAATCGAAATGCGAAGCTGATCGAGCATCATAACCGCCTGATCCGAAACGTTCCGTGGCATATCCGGCAACGGATTCCCGTCGCCGGGCGTTTCATCCGGCGCATTTTCCAAATCAATGATAACCCCCGCAGCCTTTGGCGCATCCGGATCATGCGGCGGCAAACAACGCGCGGAATCGGATGCTTCGGGTTCCATTATCCGGCTAATTTCCTCATTTAATTTCGCGACCGAATACGGCTTTGAAATATGCCCCTCCATGCCGGCTTCCCGGCATTTTCCGAGGACATCTTCAAAGACGTGCGCCGTCAAGGCGATGATCGCCGTCCGAAGGCCGCTGTCGGCCGCGTGTTGCCGAATGATTCGGGCGGCCTCATAGCCATCCATATCCGGCATTTCAAGATCCATCAGCACCAGATCGAAACGACCCCTTTTAAAGGTTTCAATCCCCGTTGTACCGTTTTCAACGGTTGTGACCCGATAGCCGAGTTTTAAGAGAATATCCCGGCCGACCTGCCGGCTGATGGTATTATCGTCCACCAGAAGGACGTTCAAGTCCCTTTCCGGCCGCCGCGATCCCTCTGCCTTGAGTTCAGCCGTATTTGCTTTCTGACCCGAAGCGGCAAGCTGGGACGGAAGCACACCGAAGCGGGCAGTAAAATGAAAGCAGCTCCCCGTTCCGGGTGTGCTTTCAACCCAGATCCGCCCGTTCATCATTTCGACCAGCCGTTTGCAGATGCTCAAGCCCAATCCCATTCCCCCGTAGCGGCGGGTAAGCGATCCGTCCGCCTGGATAAAGGCGTCAAAGATAGTCTCGGTATGCTGCTGCTCGACGCCGATGCCGGTATCGAGCACTTGAAAATGGAGGACCACGGATTCGACATCTTTTTCAAGCACCTTCACCGCCCCTTCCACCCTGCCGGATTCGGTAAACTTGACCGCATTACCGAAGAGGTTCATGAGCACCTGGCGAAGGCGATCCGGGTCTCCGGACAGAATGTCGGGAACCTCCGGATCGACTTGATACCGAAGCGCCACCCCCTTGGCGCCGGCCTGCAACACAAAGGGCTGTATGGCCGATGCCATTACCGCCGACAACCTCATCGTAACCGATTCAATCCCGAGCTTGCCGGCCTCTATCCGCGAGAAATCCAGGATGTCATCGATATGGCGCAGTAAACTTTCAGCCGAGGACATGGCCAGGGAAAGATATTCTCGCTGCTCTTCGTTCAGCGGGGTATCCAGCGTCAGGTGGAGCATCCCCATCAACCCGTTCATGGGAGTGCGCAACTCATGGCTCATATTCGCCAGAAACTCGCTCTTGGCCCGGTTGGCGCTTTCCGCCTGATCCTTTGCGGCCCGCATAACCGCCAGGCTCACCCGCTGTTGACGCAGCAGCTCCCGCTCGCGTAACACCCTTGCGAGCCGCAATATCAATTCCTTGGTGCTCACCGGTTTTTGAATGAAGTCGCTGGCTCCGGCGGCAATAATTTCTTCATACGTGTACACTTCAATCTGACCGGTCATGACCATCACATCGATATCGAAAGCCGATTTAACCTTTCGGGTCAATTCGATACCATCAATGCCGGGCATGTTGATATCGGTAATAATCAGATCCACCTTCTCTTCCGAGAGGAGACGAAGCGCCGTCTCACCGTCCGGAGCCGTCCGGCATCGATATCCGGAGCGCTCCAGGCGCATGGAGAGCATTTTGCACACGCTCAGCTCATCATCGACCACCAGAACATGAACCGGTCCGGTTTTTTCTGCTATAGAATCGCTCATCTTCCTTAACACCGTCATTTCCCACCGCGGGAGCGGTTCGCGAACCGCTCCTACGGATTTTCTGATTGGGCCGTTTTTAAATTATGGGGTATGGGAATGGCCTGCTTTCGCCATTCGCTGAATATCATTACGATTCCTGCCTTTTATAGATAGTGGGATAAATCTGAGTCAGCGGAACCGACAAGCCGTTTAACGTCTCCGAGTGCCCGAGGAACAAAAACCCGCCCGTATGAAGATGGCGGCAGAGACGGTTCACCACCTGTTCCTGGGTGGAACGATCAAAATAGATCAACACATTGCGGCAGAAAATCACATCGACGTTCTGACGAAGCCCGAAGCTATCCTCCATGAAATTGAGCCGCCCGAAACGGACTTTGGATCTTATCTCGGAATTGATTCGGACTGCGTTTTCCTGTGGGTTTTTGCTCCTCAGCAGGTATTTCTTTCGCAAGGGCAATGGGATCGGGGCCGCCATTTCTTCGGAATAGATCCCCGCCCTGGCCTCTTCAAGAACCCGCTGAGAGATATCCGTGGCGATAATCGCAAACTGAAAGCCGGCAACTCTCTCGGCAAACTCGCTCAGCACCATGCCAAGCGTGTAAGGCTCGGCCCCGGTCGAGCAACCGGCGCTCCAGAACCGAAACGTCTTCGAGGCCGCGGCGGACCGGGCCTGTAAGAGATCCGGTAACGCGGCCCGCACCAGGTAATCAAAATGCTTCGGTTCGCGAAAAAAATCGGTTTTATTGGTGGTGACGGCATCGATCATATGGGTCAGTTCGGCTTGCCGCCCCCGGGCGCTGAAGACATAATCGTAGTAATCTTCATAGGAATCAATGGACAGGAGGCGCAGCCGTTTCTGCAACCGGCTCTGAAGCATGGTTTTTTTGACATCCGGCATCTTTATCCCGAGATGCGTGGTGACAAACTCCCTGAAACGCTCGAAGGTCTTCGGGGACATGGCCTGTGGCGCCGAAAAAGGGCGTTGTCTTTCCATTGCAGGGCTGCTGACGGATGTCACGTTCATTCTCCTTTCCGAATTCGACCAATTTCCATGGGACCTATTTGTCCTATGAGACTTATTCGTCCTATAAGTCCTATAAGACTTATGGGACCTATAGGACTTATAGCGGCGCCCTTAGTGGTTACCCTTTATTTCATGGTCGAGGGAGAACCGCCCCTGAAACAAAGCGGCCACGGAGGGGGCTGCCTCTGCACTATTCGGGATGAGTTAACCCGGCCATCACGCTGTTTCCTCTGCCGGCGCCTTGGTGGATGTCGTGTCCAGCAGGGCGAGTTCGTCGGACGAAAACACCCGGTCAATGTCCAGGATGATGATAAACATCCCGTTGTGTTTGCCGATGCCCTTGATAAATTCCGTCCGCCAGCGGGAACCGAGCCGGGGAGGATCTTCAATCTGATCCGCCTCCAGTTCGATCACATCGTGCACCGAATCGGCCAGCGCTCCCAGCACCGTGGTCTCACCGTCCTGATTCACCTCCAGAACGACAATGCGGGTATGAACCGTGCTTTCAACACCTTTCATGCCGAATTTGAGGCGCATGTCCACGACCGGCACCACGCTGCCCCGCACATTGATGACGCCGCGCACGAAATCCGGAGTCCGGGGAATTTTGGTAATGGGGGTGAAATCGAGAATTTCACGCACCTGACTCACCTCCACGGAAAACATCTCGTCTTCCAGCTTAAAGGTCAGGTAAAGGGCGCTTTGGGTCATTTTTTCGCTCATTCGCCGATCTCCTTGTTTTCTTTTTTTTCTCAATAAGTGCGATTAGTAACGCTCAAACTCGCTGTCTTTTCGATCAGAGGCTCCCGGTTTTTCGTCCATTTCGAGCAGATACCCCTCGTCGGTCGCGAGATCGGTTCGTTTGTGACCGTTGCCGCTTTTTGCCGCCAGCAGTTCATGGCCGCCGGCCTTTTTTACAGGCGCCGGTTTCCGGGCAGGCCGGTGAGTCTGTTTTTTTATACTGCTACGCCGGCCTGAGTCTTCCACGCGGAAGAAAGATATGGTGGACTGAAGCTGCTCCGCCTGGCTCGCCAGCTCCTCGGCCGTGGACGACATCTCTTCCGCTGCGCCGGCGTTCTGCTGAATGACCTGGTCCAGTTGCTGAATGGCGCGGTTGATCTGGTCGGCGCCGGTATTCTGCTCGTTACTGGCGGCGCTTATTTCCTGAACGAGCTCGGCTGTTTTCTGAATATCGGGCACCAACAGGGTCAGCATGGAACCTGCCTCTTCGGCAACCGCCACGCTCGACCGGGAGAGTTTGCCGATTTCACCGGCGGCGGTCTGACTGCGCTCGGCCAGTTTCCGGACCTCGGAAGCCACCACCGCAAAGCCCTTGCCGTGCTCGCCGGCCCGGGCCGCCTCGATCGCGGCATTTAACGCCAGAAGATCGGTCTGACGGGCGATTTCCTCAATGATATTGATTTTCTCCGCGATATCTTTCATGGCCACGACCGCCTCGGTCACCGCCTTGCCGCTCTTCTGGGCGTCTTCGGCTGATTTCAGGGCGATCTTTTCGGTCTGAAGGGCATTATCGGCGTTCTGTTTGATATTGGCGGCCATCTGCTCCATGGAAGAAGAGGCCTCTTCCGCCGCCGCCGCCTGCTCGGTCGCGCCCTGGGACATCTCTTCGGAGGTACTGCTCATCTCTTGGCTGCCGGAGGAGACATTTTCAGACGCACTCTGAATCTCGCCGACGACCCCCTTGATTTTATCCACCATCCGCTTCATGGCCTCAAGAAGTTGTCCGGTCTCATCCTTGCTGTCCACCGTGATGGCAACCATGAGATCGCCTTCAGCCAGTTTATCGGCTACGCCGACAGCGCTGATAATCGGACGCGTAATGGCCCGGGCGATGAGAAAACCGAGGCCGATGGCAAACAGCACACCGATGATCGTGGCAAGCAGGCAAAAGACTTTGATGAAGGCCGCCTGGGAACAGGCCGTTGCAGCCGCCTGGGTAGCCGCTTCATGGTTGATATCCACCAGCTTGTCTAAAAGCTCCACAGCCCCACGCTGTTTTTGCATGAGCGGGCCAAACGCCAATTCCTCAGCTTTCACTCTTATTGCCAGAGAATCGTTGGCAATAGTCAGCATGGCGGCAAACCCCTTAAACACCTCCTGCATGGCCGGCACCATAGCGTTCTGGTACAAAACCTTTGCTTCGGCCGACTTACCGTCCGCGACCAGATGCTTAATCCGGCCGACCGTTTCATGGAACTTCCGGTGCGGTTCAATAAATTCCTGAAGCGCCGCTGTCAGGGCAGGGTTATCGGTATGAATGGTCGGCATATACTTGCCCGCATGGCAGACGGTATGATCATCGCCGCCATCAAAAGCGCTATTCGCGTTCTCCAGAAGATCGCGCACGCGATTGACAAGGACGTAGTGATCCTTGGTGAACTGCTCCAGCCGTCGAGACAGGTCGGCGGGATCGGCGATTCCGTTACGGTCGAACTGCTTGCTCAACTCGACAAACTTGGTGTTTTCCTCTCTCCAGGCATTCCAGGCCGGCACAAACACTTGCCACGATGTCGCCTCTTCCTTGGTCTGCGGGAACGATTCGTAGATTTTCCACGCCTTTTCATGAGCTTCGCGGGCGCTGACCAGGTTTGTGTATTGCCGTTGACGAACTTCAGTGGACAAACCCGGGATGAGCAGGGTTCGCAGCGTGCCCCGGATATTCTCCGCACTCTCCTTGATGATGAGAAGACTGCTCACACCGGGCAGGCGCACCGCGCCGATCTCATTGATGGCGCCCGCGCTTTGATAGGCGCCATAGTACCCGACCAGACCCACCATCAGGGTGATAACCGACACGCACCCAAAGGCAAGAAGCATTTTGGTTCTAAGCTTGAGGTTTTTAAACATGCCGTTCTCCTTTCCGTTAAAAATTGTTGCCGTTGCTGCTCGCCGTATCCATTCAGCCTTGTCTTTCCGCGGCGTTTATAAGCTGAACGATATCCAGAATCAGCGCCACGGAGCCGTCCCCGAGAATCGTGGCGCCGGAGATTCCTTTGATATCCTTATAGAATTTTCCCAGGGATTTAATGACCGTCTGATGCTGGCCGATAATGCTGTCAACGCCGAATCCGACCCGGTGTCCCCCCGATTCGACCACCACGATTCTTTCCGCAGCCGGGGGACTGCCGTCCACGGCAAAAATCTCCCTCAAACTCTGGTAGGGCACGACCGAACCGCGGATATTCATCATATTGCGCTTTCTGACCTTTTCCATATCCTCTTCCGGAATGGCCACGCATTCCTCCACGGCGGCGAGAGGAAAGACAAAATGACCGTCTCCGATTTTCACCATGAACCCCTCGATGATGGCGAGCGTCAGCGGCAATTTAAGCGTAATGGTGGTACCGATACCCTTAACGCTCGCGACTTCAATGACCCCTCTTAAGCCTTCCACACTCTTTTTGACGACATCCATGCCGACGCCCCGGCCCGATACCCCGGTCACGGTCTTGGCGGTGGAAAAACCGGGGGCGAAAATGAGTCCGAAGGTCTCCTTTTCACTCAATTCCGCATCCGGCCCGATAAGTCCTTTTCTAATGGCGCTTTCCCGGATCGCCCCGGCGTCCAGTCCGGCGCCGTCGTCTTCAATGCGGATGACCACGTTGGCCCCGAGATGGGCCGCTTTCAGGTGAACGGTTCCCTGCCGGGGTTTCCCCGACCGCGCTCTTGCCTCCGGGGCTTCGATGCCGTGATCGATGCTGTTCCGGATGATATGCACCAGCGGATCACTCAACTGCTCGATCACGGTCTTGTCGAGTTCGGTTTCCCCACCCTCGGTGGCCAGTTCGACCTCCTTTCCGAGGGTTCCTGAAAGATCCCGGACGAGTCGCTTGAACTTGCTGAAAGTGGTGCCGATGGGCAGCATACGGATACTCATGGTGTTGTCACGAAGCTCGCCGACCAGCCGCTCGACCTCCTCGGCGATGAGAACCATCTCCCCATCGTTCACCGAGGCCGCCCGCTGCCGCAGCCGCGACTGAACGGTCACCAGCTCGCCGACAAGCGAGACCAGCTGATCGAGTTTTCCCGCGTCGACCCGCAGGCTCGATGCGCCGGTGGCCTCCTGACGCTTCTCGCGAATCTTTTTGACATGCTCCTGCTCCACGAGCGCCGATTCGACCGCATCGGAAGAGACCACCCGGGCCTCCGTCAGCATTTCACCGATTTGTTTTTGACCATCGAGCGCCCGCTGAACATCATCCGCCGTGAGATCCCCCCGCTCTACTAAAATCTCCCCCAGTTTCTTATACGACGAGGTCTCGTCGATACCGCCTTGCGCATCGATGGCCCGGATGGAAATCTCACAGGTGTCCGTTACAAAAATAAAGACATCCTCAATGGCGTTTTTGCCTCTGTCGGTCGTCAGAACGATATCCCAGAAGACATAACAGGATTCCGCAACCATTTCGGTCAGCAGGGGAATGGCTTCGGTATGGGCGACGATATGACATTCGCCCAGATCGTACAGCTCCGCGAGCAGCAGGACCGGATTGGTACCGTAGGCAAAAAGATCCCGGGGCGGCCGGAAACGAATCCGGTAGGTCACCATTGGGGGAACTTCCCCTTCGGTGACATCCGGTTCGTCGGGCGACCGCACTGCTTGGGCATCCCCTCTTCGGGCCGGCGTAGCGCCCGGACGCAGCGCCTTTAAGGCCGCTATGATCGCCGTCGCCTTCTCCGGATCGACCGCGGTATCGCCTTCGGAAGCGCCCAGCATTTCCGTAATCAAATCGCGGGAAGACAGGGACAGATTGATCAGCTCTTTCGTGACCACCATCTTGCCGTCGCGCACCAGATCAAAGATCGTTTCAACCTCATGGGTGAATTCGGCAATGGCATCGAAACCGAACATGGCGCCCGACCCCTTGATGGTGTGCATGGCCCGAAACACGCGCCCGATCAGATCTTCGTTGTCCGGGACTTCCTCGAGTTCCAGCAGAGCCGTTTCCAGCTCCCCCAGAAGCTCATAGGCTTCCACTTTAAAGGCGTTCTGATGCTTGTTCACCAGGTCGTCCATGATATCCCTCTCCAAAGAATCGGATACGTTCAGCCAAGTACCTTTTTAACCACCGCCAACAGCTGTTCCGGCTTAAACGGCTTTACAATCCACCCCGTTGCACCGGCGGCCCTCCCCTCCTGCTTTTTCGAATCCTGAGATTCGGTGGTCAGCATGATGATCGGAACGAACTTATAGGCGGGATCGGCCCGCAGGTGTTTTATCAGCTCGATCCCGTCCATATTCGGCATGTTCAGATCGGTCAGCACCATATGGACTGCCCCGTCCTTTGATTTGGCAAGCGCGTCTTTTCCATCCTTGGCCTCCACCACCTCGTAGGCCGCGTTTTTGAGCGTGAACGCCACCATCTGGCGAACGCTCGTGGAATCATCCACCGTCATAATCGTTTTTCCCATCAGTCTCCTCCACATCCAAGACAGTTCGTATGGGGGCTGAACGCACACCCCTTTTGGCGGGTAAATCCGGCGTACTTCATGGTCTCGCGTATCATCGGCGGCACTTCGCCCTCAAGGGTCAACGATTTTCCGAGAACAGCCGCTGTCCGGTGCGCCGAGCAGAGAAGCTGCAGACAGGATAGATCGACGGCGCCGACATCGGCGAGCTGAATCCGGACACTGGCCGCCCCTTGAAGTGATTCGCTCAACGCCGCCTTCAGCTCTTCGGCGCGGGCGATGGTCAACTCGCCTCTGAGCGTCAGGACCCGCCCGTCGTCGGGAGATGGTATTTGCGAATTCATGGCTAATCTCCTTAGCGATTAGTGGTACATAACAATTTTAAATAATTATTAAAAAACAGGATCAATGCCGGGTGTCATCCATTTTGGTGAGCACCTTGGGCAACTTTTCAGCGATGTCCTCTTTAAAAATGACAAACCGGGGACGAAGCAGATGCGCCCTGACGATCGTTTCCATATCGTCGTCGGGCGGCACGACAATCGTTCGGATGTCTCTTACGAGCTCTTTTTCCCGTATCAATGTTTCAAGCGTCCGGCGCTGCTGAAGCGCGATAATGATCAGCGCCCCGAGAAGTTTGGGCCCACGCAGTCTTTGATGGAAGGTTTCACAGGTGGGATAAACTTCAACCGGGCCATTCACTCCGGCCACCCGCACGGCGGTGACCACCTCTTGCCGGGTCGCCTCTCCCTCGCTGAATATTATAAGATTCATAGGTCTATCCAGTACTGTTTCCGATAGTCTGGTGATGAAAGCGCCAAGGTTCAGGAAAAATGAACCATGGATAACGATACTACGGACTCATGCAAAGTTAGAGCCAACCGCATCAGGAGGGGGATATATTTTTAAGTGTTACATTATCAAATAGTTATAAACAAAGCCGCCGGAACGAAGAAGAAAGGACCCGGGCTCTGCAAAAAAACTGGATTGAATCGTCCACTCAAACTGGAATTGTCCATTTTTTTTGGAAGCCCGGCAAGCTGTTTGAGCGATAGCAAGTTCTTGCCGGGCTGGAAAAAATGCCCTGGCGTGGCCGAAACACTGATCAAGGCCGATTTTTCCGCCAATTAGCATTGGACAGCCCTCCTTTTTTTTATTACATACCGTGACGGTCATCTTGCAAAATGCCAAAGACTTAAATCCCGGGACCCGACAAATGAACTTTATTCCCCAAACGATTCGCGTCCAGATCATGATGGCGTTTTCAGTCTGTTTTGTCTTCATGGCCGCCATTATCGTCGTCAATTACAACAACTTTCGGCTCCTGTCCCGATCCATGGTTTTTTTTGAACTGGCCGAGGAACTGAACAGCACCATTCTGGAGATGCGGCGCTACGAGAAAAATTTTTTTCTCTATCGCCAGGATTTCAGCTACGAAGAGAATGTTACCTTTACCAACAAACTGGGCCTGATTCTTCAACGAGAGAAAGAGAACCTTTCCCAGGCCATCGGTCCGAACAATTACCTTCAGTTTGTCAAATATGTCGGAGATTATTCAGCAGCCATGGCCAAGCTGTATCAGACCCCCTGCGGGGCAGACAAATGCGCGGATTTACAGGCACTGATCCGGGGGGCGGGACAGAATCTGCTGATTTTGGCGGATCAACTGGTGGTCGCCGAACGCCGATCGATCGATCGGGTGCTACGCCAGATGATTCCGCTCCCCCTGATCAGTCTTCTCGCCCTGGTGGTGCTTTTAGGGTTTGTCATCTTTTATATCGGTGAAAAGGTGATCCGGCCCCTGGCCCGCATCACCCGGGAATCCGAAGCCGTGGCCAAAGGCGCCTTTCAGCGGATTACCCCCTACCAGGAAAAGGGCAACGAAATCTATCATCTGGTCACGGCCATCAACCACATGATGACGGAGCTGGAAAAACGTCAGCAGCAACTGATTCAATCCCGCAAGATCGCCTCCATCGGCACGCTGACAGCCGGTATCGCCCATGAAATCAACAATCCGGTCAACAATATTTCCCTCATCCTCGAATCGCTGATGGAGGACGATGACAGCATGGATGACGCGGAGCGCCGCGGTCTTTACCGGGAGGCCATGGACCAGGCGGACCGGACCAGTGAAATCGTCAAAAATCTGTTGGAATTCTCCAGAGCGAGCCATCCCCGGGTGGAAAATGTCAATCTGCTCGAGGTGGTGAATAAAACCGCGCGGCTCGTCAACAATGAGTTCAGCCTGCACAAGATCACCTTCACCAAGGAGGTCAAGACCGAATTTCCCGAGCTTCATCTCGATAAAAGCGGCCTGCAGCAGGTCCTTTTGAATCTATTCATGAACAGCATTCAGGCCATGGGAAAAGGCGGTGAGCTGAAAGTGGTGATCGGTCCCTCGGATAATCCCGATGAGGCCCGGATCGATGTCATCGACACCGGACCCGGCATTGCGCCGGAAAATCTCGGTCAGATCTTCGATCCGTTTTTCACCACCAAAAAGGAGGGGGTCGGCACCGGACTCGGACTTTCCGTCAGCTACAGCATCATCAAAAAAAACGGCGGCCGCATGGAGGTGAAGAGCACGGTCGGCGAGGGCACCTGCTTTTCCATTTTTCTGCCGCTGGCGTGGAACCTCTATGAGAATGAATGAACGGGCAAAGCGCTTCCGGATAGCCGTTATCGACGATGAACCCATTGTCGGCCGCGAGGTCAAACGGGGACTTTCCAGGGAACCTTACGATGTCGAGGTCTTCGGCGACGGGGAATCCGCTTTGAAGCGGTTTCAGGAGACGGAATTCGATGTTCTCCTCTGCGACCTCAATCTGCCCGGTATGAGCGGCCTTGAAATCCTCAAATCGGTCCGCGCCCGCTACCCCCGCAGCGAGGTTATTCTCATCACCGCCTACGGTTCCGTTGATTCGGCCATAGAGGCCATCCGCG
Source organism: Pseudomonadota bacterium (assembly GCA_043797445.1). Lineage (GTDB taxonomy): Bacteria > Desulfobacterota > Desulfobacteria > Desulfobacterales > JAFDDL01 > JAZDPP01. The sequence continues at coordinate 25,388 of JAZDPP010000003.1, read as the reverse complement.
CCGGCGCCTTTCACTACGTCACCAAACCGATCCGGATTGCGGAGCTGAGGCTGCTCGTCAGCAGGGCGCTCGACAAGGTCATTTTGGTCCGGGAAAAGGAGGCGCTCAAAGAGGCCCTTTTTTCTCAAAACCAGCCCGCACGGATTGTGGGAAGCAGCAGGAGCATGACCGAGGTCTTCCGGCTGGTGGAAAAGGTGGCGCCTCTCGGTTGCAATGTGCTCATTCAGGGGGAGAGCGGAACGGGCAAGGAAATGGTGGCAAGAGCCTTGCACGAGAAAAGTCCCCGGCGCCAGAAACCCTATGTCTCCTTCAACTGCGGCGGTTTTGCCGAAGAGCTCATCACCAACGAGCTTTTCGGGCACGAAAAAGGGGCGTTCACCGGCGCCACGGAGACAAAAATCGGCCTTCTGGAGGCAGCGCACGAGGGCAGCATCTTTCTCGATGAAATCGGTGAGATGCCGATGAGCATGCAGGTGAAACTGCTTCGCTTTGTCGAGGAACGAACGCTCTTTCGGGTGGGCGGCAGCAAACCGCTGCCCGTGAATGTCCGGCTTATTGCGGCCAGCAACCGGGATTTGAAAGAGATGGTGAAACACCAGAGTTTCCGCGAAGACCTGTTCTACCGGCTCAACGTCGTTCTGATTCCCTTGCCGCCCTTGCGGGCCCGGAAAGATGATATTCCGCTTCTCACGCATCATTTTCTGCGGAAATACGGCCGCGCTTTTTGCAAGGAGGTTAAAAGTGTTTCCCCGGAAGTGCTGGAGATTCTTTCGCAATATCCCTTTCCGGGAAATGTCCGGGAGCTGGAAAACATCATTGAGCGGGCTGTCGCGCTAACGGATGAGCCGGAAATCTCGATCCGGGATCTGCCCTCCGACTTGCGGGAGCTTTCCATGGTCAGCCTGGACCTCCCGGGAAATGTCACCCTGGAAGAAAAGGAAAAAGCGTATATCCTGGAAATATTGATCAAGACCCGGCATCGCAAAACCCTTGCCGCGGAAATTCTCGGCATCCCGCGCACCACCCTCTGGCGCAAGATGAAACAATACGGGATTGAGTGATGGCGATGTTCAAGTTTTTCGGAATTGGCCTGTAGGAGCGGCTTCCAGCCGCGATTTTTCACGAGCCGACAATTCCCGTCGCGGCTGGAAGCCGCTCCTACAGCAGACCGGGAGCAACTTCTGCTGCAACCATATTGGGCGAAGCCCTGCAACTCCAAAAACTTGAACATCGAGTCTCATCCTGTCTATCCTGATTCAGACAGTTGTTTCTTTGCGACATCGCATTTTCTAACCATAGCCCAACCTGTTTCAATCCGAAACGAACATTATAATGATTTGAATTATATAAATTTTTCTTAACAATAAGCCTGTCCGTTCGGCCATAGCGTTTCAATTTGGAACGTACCCCAGCCTCTCCTCCGCGGGCATATATGAGGATCCCACCGATATAAATCATAAAAATGGTTCTGGCATCAATATTGATAATACCGGGGGCAGCAGCATGACGGTTTGGGAGGAATAACGGAATGACACAAAAACGAATTCTAGTGCCCCTGGGGCTCTCGGGAAAAGATCTTAAAAGCGTGCATTACGCCCTTTCGCTTGCCGAGCGGCTGCATGCACAGGTGTTTATTCTCCAGCAGTGGGGACGAGCCGGTTCGGCGAACCAGCCTTCGATTGGGATGAACGAGGCGCTGAGGGATCTGATCACCAGTGCGCGTCAGGCGGGCTTGACGGTTTCCCATCACCAGGCCAATGGCGAATTCAGCGATGAAATGATCGGCATGGTGACAACAGAAAGCATCGATCTGCTGGTTTTAGAGGCGGACGATGTGGAGTGTCAGCGGCTCGTGCCGCAGATAAAACCGCTCATTGCAAGCCCCATCATCGAAGTGAAAGGAAAGAATCATATTAGTTACTTATAGTAACTTACCGGAATAGGGGAAGACGAAAAAACCAGAACCTTAGAGGAGAGGGTGAAAAATGGCAATCGTTATGATTTCTAGTACCTACCAAAGTGGCCGGGAGGAGTTGGCGCAGGCGCTCGCCCGGCGGACGAACTGGCCCATCCTGAGCCGGGAAGAGCTGCAGGAAAAGGCGAGGGAGATGGGCATCAAGGTCGGACGGCTCGAAGTGTCGCTGATCAAAACGCCCGGGTGGCCGGAAAAGCTGGCCCGTGAGAAAGATTTATATCTGGCTTTCCTGACGGCGAGCCTCTGTGAAAAGGCCCGCCAGGGCGATTTCATCTATACCGGTAGAGCCGGGCATCTGCTGCTGCCGGGAGTGAATCACCGGTTGCGGGTAGGCCTCACGGCCCCGCGGGAAGCCCGAATTACCCGAACGGCGTTGGCGCTCCACATGACCCGCGACAAGGCGGAAACCTACATCACCCAGCTGGATGAAGACATCGCCCGGTGGATGCGGTATGTCCACAAGGTCGATGGCCGGGACCCCGGTCATTTCGATGCCTTTTTCAATCTGGAAAATATCAGCGTTGCGAGTGCCGCCGCGATTATCTGCGAAATGGCGGAACTGCCCGATTTCAAACCGACACCGGCCGGCAAAAGGCTGCTGGAGGACCTCTATCTCTCCTCCCAGGCCAAGGTACGCCTAGCACTTGATGAGCGCACGGGTGCCGCCGATCTCCAGGTTCAGGCCGAAAACGGCGTCGTCACCGTGACCTATCCGCCCCATCTGGACCCGATTAGCCGGCATATTCCGGCTGTCATCTCCGATCTGCCCGGGTGCCGGGAAATCCAGTGCACCATGGCGGAAACGAATATTCTCTGGGTTCAGGAACGGTTTGCACCGGATTCAAATAATTTTCAGCAGATCATGCAGCTGGCCCAGCGGTGGGGCGCGGCGGTGGAGCTTTTCCGCCTGATTCCGCCCGAGGAATTTCAGGGGAATGAGGCGGCCCTTTCCGATGTCGGCGAGAGAGGCTTCGGACGACAAAAATGCCCCGTTACCGAAACCGGGGGCGTGGAGGACGACGGACCGGCGACGGTCGCGGATGACGGCGGCCTCAACCGGACCCAGGAAGAGCTGGTCCAGTTGGGTCGATCGGGCGGCACCCACACGGTTTGCGGCGGCTATGACAAGATTCTGGAACGGGTGAAGGGCAGCGGTCATTACGCGCTGGTGGTCATCGGAGATCTCTTTCTCTCGAAAGGTCATTCCGCCAGAACCCGTCAGACCCGGGAGCTGGCGCTTAATATCCGGGACCGGCTCAAGGCGCCGGTAATCACTTCGGACGAACTCAAGGAGCGCTTCCTCTTCGGCAAGCGCCAGGCGGTGACACTGGTGGGCTTTTCGGCCCTGGTGGCGGCGGTCTACTGGTGGGTCATGACGAATCAAGCGCTGATTCTTGATTTTCTGAGCGGCCCCGACCATCAGACATGCAAATGGCTGTCGCCGCTGGTGGTGGTCGTCGTTGTTCCGATCGTTGCCTATATTTATGGAACCGTAACCGGATTGGCATTGAAACTGATCAATATCGATTAAAGATATCGGCTTTGCCGGGAGGATATCGTCATGCAAGAACTGTTAGGAACACAGTATATCGACATTACCCTGGTCATTGCCCTGCAAGTCATTTTGCTGGGCTTTATCGGCGGCATTTTGAGCGGGTTTATCGGCAGCGGCGGGGCCTTTTTCATGACCCCGGGAATGATGAATCTGGGCGTGGACGGCGTCATGGCCGTAGCCAGCAACATCGCGCATAAATTCGGAAAAGCCCTCATCGGCTCCCGAAAGCACGCTGCCGCGGGCAATGTGGATAAGAAACTCGCGGCCTATATGCTGGCCACCGCGATCCTCGGCGTTCAGATCGCCGTTGCCATCAACAACTATCTTTTCACAGGGGGCGGCGACAGCCATGGCGCCCCCAAGGGCGCCGGGGCGAACCTCTACATCAGCATCGTCTTTGCCGGCATACTTTCCGTTGTGGCGGTTTCCATGCTCAGAGACATTATGAAATCAAAAACAAACGGGGAAGCGGACGGCGGACCGTCCATGAAAATCGCCCAATATCTCTCCCGGTTGAACCTTCCGCCCGTCATCAACTTTCCCGTGGCGGATGTGAGAGTGAGTCTATGGGTATTGATGGCGGTCGGAACCGCCACCGGATACCTGGCCGGCACCATCGGCGTGGGCGGGTTCATCGGCGTTCCCGCGATGATCTATGTGTTCGGCATCCCGACGGCCGTGGCTTCCGGGACGGAGCTGTTCCTCGCCATGTTCATGGGAGCCTACGGCGCCATCAGCTACGCCTATCAGGGATATGTCGATCTCCGGCTGACGATGCTGCTGTATCTCGGATCCCTGGTGGGGATACATCTTGGCGTTTACGGCGTCAAAGTCGTCAACGAAAAATACATCCGCGTTACGACGAGTCTCATCATTCTTCTCTGCGTTGTCAGCCGGATCATCGCGGTTCCGGTCTATCTGCGCCAGCTCGGGTATTTGAATTTCGATCCGGCCTGGGATGCGGGATTCAACATGACGAGCAAGGTATTCCTCTTTCTCAGCGGCATCAGCGGCGCCCTGGTGATCCTCTTGCAGGTCATCCGGGCCTATCGGCAGAGAAGAAAAATTCAAAAAACCCTTCTGGTCGTGAGGGAAGGGGGTCCAAGCCGGCAGGTAGAACCGTTGCAGGCGGCATGATCGCGCGGGATCACCCATAAAAGAACAACCGACAGTTTTACAAACGGGAGGAAACCATGAGCAATCGGTATGAGATTCTCATTCTGGATGATGAACCCATTGTGGGCGAACGCCTCAAACCGTTCATCGAAAAAGACGGATACCGGGTCGAAATATTCACAGATCCGGTTTCGGCCCTGGAGCGCCTGGAATCGAAGGATTTCGACATTGTGATCAGTGACATCCGGATGCGCGACATCAGCGGCATCGAGGTGATGGAAAAAGTATTTCAAAAATCACGGCGTACCATGGTCATCATGATCACCGGATACGCCACCATGGAGCTGGCCCGGGAGTCCTTGACGAAAGGCGCCTTTGACTTCATCGCCAAGCCGTTCAAGCTGAAAGAGATTCGCCAGACGATCAAAAAAGCGGCCGAGGCGCTTGAAAAAAGCGGCCCCCACGCGAGCAAACCGGTCCCGGTGAAGGAAGCTTTGAGGGAGGCGTATTAATATGGAAATTTATAGAAGTCCGATGGAAAAAATCCTGAAACAGGAAGAAAACAATACGGTCATTACCAACCCCAAGGAGCCCGGGAGAACGTTCTTGCGAAAGATCGCTTACCGCTATGCCTGGTGGCGGGAAAAATTCAACCGACTCCTGGGGCGGAACCGGTAATATGACGAGCGGCGGTGATACCCTGAAACCCCCAAGGGGCGAAATATTTTTCGCCCCTACGCCGCTCTGTACCCCTGTTTTCGGCTATTATGAACGAGGCCAGGGCCTTGATCATCGTTTCGGCCAATTTCCCACGGCAGGCAGGCCGCGCCAGGGTGTTTTTGGAAGAGCGGCAGGCTGTTTGAGCGATAGCGAGTTCCTGCCGGTCTGGAAAAAATATCCTAGCGTGGCCGGTACGATGATCAAGGCCGAGGCCAGAGTACCGCCTATGCTTTTTCTCCTTCCGTGATATCGGAGATGACGCCGATGGTACCCGTAATTTGACCTTGAATATTGATCAGGGTGGCCTTATAGAAAATCAACCGGCGCGGTTGCCCGTCCTTGTCCTCGGACGGATATTCATAGCGTTGCCGGCCGGGCCTCTCCAGCAATTCCCCGTCCCGCTGATCATGGTGGTCGGCAACTTCTTTCGGCACCAGATCAAACACCGTTTTCCCGATGATCTCTTCCCGGTTGAAACCGATAAACGCCTCAAACGCCGGATTGCAGCCGATGTATTTTCCGTGAATATCCTTGTAGTAAAGGGGAAGGGGGAGGGTTTCCAGCAAAATAAAAAGAAATTCCCGCCGGCGACTCAATATCTCTTCCGTCCGCTGGCGCTCCCGTATCTCCGCCTGCAACTCCCGGGTATGCGCCCGCGCCTGCCGGCGCAGCATCGCGAGCAAAAGACAGATGACGACGAATAAAAAAACGCAGATGAAGCTCATTTGAACTCCGGGTCCGGCTTCGCCGGAAGGTTAACACCAACCCCATAACCAAACGCACAGGATCGACTTTGCTCTTTTTGCAGTTTTTCTTTTAATCTTTCGCCCCCAAGGGCAATACATAACCGTCGAAGATCACTTGTTTTTTTAATCCTAATAGTTATTGCGTGCGGACTCATGTCGGTTTTCATTGATGATACGCTCCAAATTCTTTATATCGTCCTGATCCTGACCGCTTAAGCGGATTGATTTCAGCTTAATCAGGCCCCTGGGGGATACAACGGGCAATTCTCCTTGATCCCATGCCAGCATCAGTCTGGTTTCCCAAACCTCTTTTATATCGGGCGTTGACAAAAGAATATCCAATACCAGTGTTTCGGCGGTCTCAGGATTGATCTTTGTCAAACGATAAATTTGGATCGCCCCGCCACTGAATTTCATCAAACCGGCATCAAACGTAAAACCCACCTGTTTTGCAACAAATTTTACTTTTTCAAGTGTTTCCGGTTCAATTAAAATATCAATATCGAGAGTTGCTCTGGGAAATGCGTAGACAGCCATTGCAAGTCCTCCACACAAGGCATATTCTATCTTTTCTTTTTTAAACGCTGACGTCAGTTGCGAAAATTCCTCGAATAAGTCCATGGTGGTATCTATCTTCTCCTTGCACGCGGTTCAAGTGCCGTAACTTCTTATCATGCCCGCCCCGGCTGTTTTTTGTCAATGGGTTAGTAAATTCGATGTCCCTAAAGTATCCGTCAAAATAAGCTTATCGGACAAAAATCGAGCCATGCATTCGCAAATAGGGCGCTGCCGCATTCGGCCGTCATTTAGGATAAAGATCGAAATCGGGATAATGCTTTAAGGCACATTCCGGGCAAATGCCGTGACTGAATTCCGCTTCCGAGTGGTCCCGAATGTAAGATTCTATCTGATTCCAGTAACCTTGGTCATCACGGATTTTCTTGCACAGGGAACAAATCGGTAAAAACCCTCGCAATATTTTAACTTCGGAAAGCGTTTTCTGTAATTCCTGAATAACTTTATCCCGTTCCTTTTCAGCCTGTTCCCGTCTCTCGATCTCTTTTTGCGCATGCGAAAGCTCGAGCTGAATTTCGGCAACCTGCTTTAAAATTGCCAAAACCGGCCTGTTTTCTATTTCAATCCCTGTTTTCTTATTTTGCCAGTACAGGTAACCGCACAAAAAAGGAAATGCAAATACCGAAATGAAAAACCGGCTGATCAAGGTTCCAGTCATGATGTTTAAATATGGGGCAGTGCCCGCAAAAGCACCGGTGGCAAAAAGAACGACATCCAGCCACATGACCCCCAGCAGCGTAATATATGCCCGGAGCCAGAGCTTTAAGTTGAGATTCGGTTTTCCCAGATATTCCCAGGTGACGGCCAAAAAAAACAGGTCAATTAACGTTGCGAAAACGGATGCCGCATTGATTCGAAGACCCGGCAAGGGAACATAGGCAATTCTCTCGTTACCGATCAAGTCCATCTGCAGGTGAAGCACCATGGCAATAAGGGGAACCATGGCTGAAACGCCGGCAATCGTGAATATGGCAATTCTCGTGGCCCCTGGACCATCAAACACATAAACAACAAATACACCCAGCAGCAGGGATGTGTAAAATACGGTGGAGCCGACAACGAAGGTGATGCCACCGATTTGAACCGCGACGCCGGCATCGGTTATCCATGACATCGTTGCCGTGATCCCGCCAATCAATGCATAAAAATAGACCAGCCCGAACCGATGGCGCAAGGAATGCGCCCAGATAACCAGAAAATATACCAGCATCGCTTCAATAATTAAAATCGACAGGTTACTTCCCATGAGACCCTTTCATCACAACACCCGGCCGGTTTTCATGCGGGGCGGTTCCCTCCGGGGACCCGCCCGATCCAGCTCTTTTCTGACCGCCAGCCCGAGCTTCTCCATGACATAGGGTTTTCTCACATAGGGGCCCGCGCCGAGGGCCTGGGCGGCGCTCACCCGCTCGGATTCCGAAAATCCGCTGACAATAACGGCCTTTTGTTTCGGGTGAAGTTGAAGAGCGCCTCTGTAGGTATCTAGACCATCCATGCCCGGATCCATGATCATATCGAGTACCATGAGATCCACGGAATGCACCTTGAGGTAAGCCAGGGCCTCTTGCCCGCCGGCAACGCTTTCAACCGTGTAATGAAGCTTTTTCAGCATCGCTGTCGCCAGATTCCGCTGTTCCTGAACATCGTCGACCACGAGAATCGTCTCGCCTTTCCCCCTATATTCGGAAAGGGGAATGCGGACGGCTTCGGCGGTCACTTCCTCCCGTGTCACGGGAAAGTAGAGGTTGAAAGTACTGCCCCGCTCCGCTTCGCTCTGAACATTGATGTATCCGTGATGATCCTTCACCGTTCCCCAGACCACGGCCAGCCCCAGTCCCGTTCCGCTCCTTCCCATCATTTTTTTTGTGTAGAAAGGTTCAAAGATGCGATTCAGATCCGCCGCCGGTATTCCTTCACCCGTATCGGACACGGATAGAACGACATAATCCCCCTCCCGGATTTCATCATACCCGTGAAGGGGGGTATCCAGATACCGATTAGCCGTTTTGATGGTCAACTCCCCGCCCTTCGGCATCGCCTCGGCGGCGTTGGATACCAGATTGAAAAGCGATTTTCCGAGATGGACGGTGGAACCGGAGATGTTCAGCAGATCCGGCTCGAGCGCGGTCCGGATCCGCACACCGCAATGGTGGGAAGACAGGGTTTCAAATTCCGGGGAATTCAGATTGGCGACGATCACCTTGTTCAGATTCAACACGCTTCTGCCGGGAACCCCTCTTCGGGCGAGCGTCAGCAGATCCTGAACAATGGCGGCCGCTTTTTGTCCGCCGGTCAAAATGGTTTCGATACCGCGCCGGAGCGGGCTTGAGGGCGCCAGGTCATCCAGGAGCAGTTCGGAATATCCGACGACAACGCCGAGCACATTGTTGAGATCGTGGGCGACGCCGCCCGCAAGCGTCCCCAGCGCCTCCATCTTCTCCGCCCGCTGCAAGCGATCCTCCAGGTGCCGCTTTTCCGCTTCCGCCTGCCGGCGCTCGGTGATATCAACCGTGTAACCGGCCAGGTAACGCGGCTTTCCGTGAAGATAAATCGGGAATTTGATAGTCGCATAAAACCGCCCGTTCAGTTCTTCCTCGACCTGAATCACCTTGCCTTCACTCAATATCCGCCTGTCATCGGCGATCATGCTTTTGGCCAGATCCGAGGGAAAAAGATCGTCCATCGTTTTACCCAGTATCTGATCGAGCGGTCTTGCCAGCATGGTTTCAAAATTTCGGCTCAACCGGATCGAGCGGATCATTTCATCCTTAAAGAAGATATAGATCGGACTATGCTCCAGGAATTGCTCAAATATTTCCTCGCTCTCCCGAAAGGCCGCTTCCGCCTGCTTTCGCTCGGTGATATCCGTCGTAAACCCGTCGATGATAAACGTTCCGTCGGCTGCTATTTCCCGGGCACGGGCATTCATGCTGAGCCAGATGTGTTTTCCGTCAAGCCGCCTGGCCTCGTATTCAAAGTTCTCGACGCCCCCCCTGTCTTTGATCAAGGTGATGAACGCCTTCCGGCGACCCGGATCGACATAAAGATCCCGGGCCAGGTTCTGAAAGTTCTTGACGGCCTCCTCGGGGGAAGCGGTTCCCACAATTCGCGCCATCTCGGGGTTTACGAAAAGCGCCCGGCCCGCCGAATCGGTTTTGAAGATGCCGACGGGAGACCGTTCAAATAACTCCCGGTACTTTATTTCGCTCGCGCGTAAGGCCTCCTCCGCCTTCCGTCTTGCGGCGGCTTCCCGGAAAATGCCCCAGGCCTTGGTGCCGTAGTAAAAAAAGATGGAACTGAAAAACAGCAGCAGGCCCGCTACCGCGAGAATCTTGTTCCGGAAACTCACCAGGGACGACAGCAGTTCATCCTCGCTGGAGGCCACAACGATGCTCCAGAAGCTGTCAGCGATTTTGAGGGGCAAATAAACGGCATGTTTCTTAACCGTTTCCCGGCGCTGGTCCCGGATCCGGTCAAAGAAGTAAACGGTCGTCCCCTCCCGTCCCTGAAGCATTTCCGACGCCATGGAAAGAATGGTGGGAAACTCCTTGCAGTTTTCAAAGACGGATTTTCCCGTGTGCCCCGGAACCGGGCAATAGAGCTCGGTGCCCTCTTTATTCGTCATCCAGGCATAGCCCGTTTCGCCGATATGGATATCCGCCACGAAATGGCCGGCAATGACCCGGAAATCAATGAGAACGGCGAGCGTTCCGGCATATTCATTCTCCTTGAACACCGGCACATGGAGCGCAACGGCCTCATTTCCCTGAACCGCCCTGAAAACATCGCCGATGACGGGCCGATGCGTTTTCATGATCTCCTGAACATGTTTCTGGCCGGAAATGTCCCTGCCGATAAGGGCGCTGTCATAGGGGGATGAATAAATGATCCGGCCGGATGCATCCAAGCGGGTCACCGCTTTTATGGCCTCCGGATGGATGGTTAGCGCAAACTCCATTTCCCGCCGGCCCCAATCATCCATATCGATAATATGACCTGATCCGGAGAGCTTGGTGAGCGCCGCAATTAAATTGCTGAAAAACTCCTCTATACCTCTTTGGGCCTGCCGGGCATGAATCATCTGCCGTGAATTCAAATCGGCAATGGCCTTTTCCTTCGCCTCGGTATAAATGATATGAAAAAGATAGAGGCAGGAACAGAGCGCATAAAACAGAAATCCGAATAATAACTTATGCTTCATTGTTCACGCTGCCCCTTTGCTCTCATCAGGCGCTTTCCGGATCATTGGCTCGTTTTTCTCCGTCACATCGGCCTTGATCATCGTTTCGGCCAATTTCCCACGGCAGGCAGGCCGCGCCAGGGTGTTTTTGGAAGAGCGGCAGGCTGTCTGAGCGATAGCAATTCCTGCCGGTCCGGGAAAAATATCCTGGCGTGGCCGGTACGATGATCAAGGCCGTCACATCGATACCAGGGCTGGAAAGAAGAGGGGGGAAACGAACAAGCCCCCGTTTAAAAATCGCCGAAATCATCATCATCCAATGGAATAACCCGACGAGGGGTAACCGTGTTTTTTCGATTCATGACAAGCGCCCCGGGGGTAACCGTCCGCTTTCGTTTCGCCGGCATTTTTTTTGTTTTCACCCGCCCGCTTCGGCTTGCGTTTCCACCGACAAGCGCGACCAGCTCTTCCACGAACCCCTTCATCTGGGCGGCCTGAGCGCTCAGCTCTTCCGATGCGGACGCGGATTCCTCGGCGTTTGCCGCGTTCTGCTGAATGACCTTATCCATTTCGGCCACCGCCTTATTGACCTGGCCGATCCCTTCGGCCTGTTCATGGGAGGCAACCGCTATCTCCCCGACCAATTCTCCGACCTTTGCAGTACTCACGGCCACGGCGCCGAAGTCCTCGCCGGTCCGGGTTACCAGCTCCGAGCCGCCTTTCACTTTTTTAAGTGTTCCTTCAATCAGGTCCGCCGTATTTTTAGCGGCGGCAGCGGCCCGCATGGCAAGGTTTCTCACCTCATCGGCCACCACGGCAAAACCGGCGCCCGCCTCACCGGCGCGGGCCGCTTCCACGGCTGCGTTCAAGGCCAGCAAATTGGTCTGAAAGGCGATCTCATCGATGGTCTTGATGATTTTTGAAGTCTCTTCACTGGCCTTTGAGATATCGTTCATCGAACTCGTCAGCTCGGTCATGGAATCATTCGTCCGGCTCACCACCCGGGTCGCCTCTTTCATGAGGGTATCGGCCTGTTGCGCATTGTCGGCATTCTTTTGGGTCATGGCGGACATCTCCTCGAGGGAGGAAGAGGTCTCCTCGACGGAGGCGGCCTGCTCGGAAGCGCCTTCCGCCAGGGACTGACTGGAAGCGGAGACCTCTCCGGCCGCGGCGGAAACCTGCCCTGCCCCTTCGCTGAGCCCCTCGATGATGCGGCTCATCGGATCGGCAATGCTCCGAGCAATAAAATAGACAACGACGATCAGGGCCATCAGCGCAATGACACCGATCATCACCGTTTCCAGGATGATGTGGTGGGCCTTGGCCAATACCTTATCCTTGGGAATATTCACCAGAAAAGACCACGGCGTCTCCGAGAGGCCGATCCGGATCGGCACCAGAATCCGTTCCACATCGGTTTTCAGCAAAATGGAATAGTCCGTTGCCATGAAAATTCGGCCGGATTTGACGGCCTCCTTGGCCGCTTTCCAGATCGCAGACGAGCCGATATCGTTTCCGGCTCTGGCGGTTTCCGGGTGAGCCGCATAGGCGCCATTGTTGCTGATCAGCGCGGCATTTCCCGTCTCATACGGCTTTATGCCGGAAACCAGCTCCGTAAACGCCGTCAATTCGATATCGATGCCCGCCACCCCCACCACCTTGCCGTTATGCTGAATCGGGGCGACCAGACTCGTAATCAATAGCTCCTTGCCGGAGATAACATACTTGTAGGGGGCCAGCAGTGTCTCTTTTCCGGTTTTTTTCGCCAGCAGATAATAATCGCCGGCGCCGGGTTTCTCATAATCCACCAGCGGCTCCAAAACGGTCTTCCCCGCGCCCCGGTTCCAGTAAGGGATAAACCTTCCGGTGGCGTCATGCCCCTCTTTTCCGGCGAATTCGGCATCCTTTCCGTCCAGTGCGTCGGGTTCCCAGCAGGTCCACACCCCGATGAAACCGGGGTTGCGCTCCAGCAGCTGTTTGAGCATCCGGTTCAAATCATCCCTGGCCGGAATGGCCGCGCCGCTTTTCATCCCTTCGAAAAGCTGCGCCGTGGTACGCGCCGCGTCCATGGCGACTTCCATCTCCGCCTTGACGACACCGCCATACCGGTGCGCCATCTGCTCCGCTTTCTCCAACGCCTCCGTCCTGGCCATATTTCCCGCCCTGACGGTGACAAAGGAAATGGTAACGGCATAGGCGAGAAAGACAACCGAACAGATCGTCAGCAACATTCTGGTTTTTAAGTTGAATTTTTTAAACATGCGGCACCCCCTTCTGAAGCCGAAATGATGAATAATAACATACCAACACGTTTGCAAAAGAGGTGCCAGAATTTCATTTATTTGTTTTCCAACCAGGCCTTGATCATCGTTTCGGCCACCCCCAAATGGAGTGAAGGTCACGCAAGGGCGTTTTTCCATTACCAGGACTGTCCCGCCGGGGAAGGTATTGCATAAATTCCAACTTTATTGGGAAAAGGGCGGCAATCGGGAAAAAAGAAACAAAGCATCTCCCCCCGACGATAGCCCCCGATGCTCTCGAATTATTTTTTACAAACAAGTAATTATCGTCCTTTTTCCGTTTTGGCGGGCGGTCTCCAAAATTAATGGAATTATCCAAAAATAATGGACTGGGCGCAATCGTATTGAATCAGCGTTTTCAACATCCTCTTTCCGCCCGCAGGACGTTACGGACCATCCGCGCCAGGTCCGATTTCACCACCGGCTTCATGAGAAAGCCGTTAACGCCCATCTCCCGGGCCCTTTGTTCATCCATTTTTTCTGTAAATCCGGTACAAAGGATGATTGGAATTCCCGGTTTGATCAACCGCAACTCCCCTGCGAGCCGGTCCCCGGTCATAATCGGCATTGTCATGTCGGTTATCACCAGGTCGAAAGCATCGGGATGCGCACCGAAGGTGTCCAGCGCGTGAATGCTGCTCGTGCGGGTGGTAATACGATACCCCAACCTTTCGAGCATCATCTGCTCCAGCCTAACGATCGGCTCCTCGTCATCGACCAGAAGAATGCTTTCCGTGCCGGATTCATAGATGACCGGATTCTCCCGTGACACGGCTTCCAGGGCCATTTTCAGCACCGGCAGGTACACGGTGAAGGCAGCCCCCTTGCCGGGCTGACTTTCAACACGAATATCGCCGCCGTGGTCCTTTATGATCCCATGCACCACGGAAAGCCCCAATCCCGTTCCTTTTCCCAGGCTCTTGGTCGTAAAATACGGCTCAAAAATCTTCCCCATCACCTCCGGGGCGATGCCATGTCCCGTGTCCGAAACAGTTATCGCCGCATATTTTCCGGGTTTGAGAGTGGCGCCCGCCCACTCCCGCCCGGCGATCATCGCTTCTTTTAACTCAATGGAGATACCCCCGCCCGATGCTTCCACGGCATGGTAGGCATTTGTGACGAGATTCATGGCAATCTGATGAACTTGGGAGGGGTCCGCCATGACAAGACCGCAATCACCTTGAATGAGCTGAGTGATTTCGATATTGGAGGGGATGGTGGATCGCGTTAATTTTAGAACTTCTTTGAGGATATGTTGAACCCTGACCGGAATTTTTTGGTGTTCGGCCTGACGGCTGAAGGACAGAATCTGCTTCACGAGCCCCCCGGCGCGGGTGGCCGCGGTGTGAATCGCCTGAAGATTTTCATGATCGGGGCTGTCTTTCGGCATTTCTTCCAGCAGCATCTCGGACAAGCCGATGATGGGGAACAAAATATTGTTGAAATCATGGGCAATGCCGCCGGCAAGGGTGCCGATGGCCTCCATTCGCTGCGCCTGATCGAGCCGCTCCGTCAATTTTTTGGTTTCGGTAATGTCGCGGAAAATTGAAAATTTGGATACGGTTCCATCGGTGTGAAAAATGGGGGAATGAGAAACACTGAATATTTTTCCGTCCTTCGGACTCACAGTTTCGGTTTTGACATATTCTCCCCGCATGACTTTTGCGTGAATACATCCGGGACACTTTTCATCCCGCCCATGCATCACCTTGTAGCAAAGCTCCCCGGTGGCATCCCGGCCGATTCGCTCCGTCATGGCCGGATTCTGATACTCCAGGCAAAAATCCGGGGAACAGATAAACGCCGCATCCTCCATGGCCTCCATCATCGATCGATATTTTTCCTCGCTTTCCTTCAGCGACTTTTCAGCCTGCCTGCGTTCATCGATCTCGCGGATCAGTTGACGGTTTTTCTCCATCAGCTCCGCGGTTTGCCGCCGCACGAGCTGATCCAGATCCGCTTTCTGGTTTCGCAACTGATCCTCGGCTTTTTTCGTCCGCAGGGCGCTGTTGACCTGGGCAACGAGAACATGCTCGTCAATGGGCTTGGGCAGATACCCGTCCGCGCCGCATTCAAGCCCCTTTGCATAGTCCTCCGGCTCCTTTTTGATCGCCGAAATCATGATCACCGGAATATGGCGGGTGACCTCATTTTCCTTCAGTCTTTTGCAGACCTCATACCCGTCCATGCCCGGCATCTTGATATCCAGCAGAATCGTATCCGGCGTCTCCCGCATCGCCGTTTCAATGCCTTCGGCACCCGAGAGAGCGGTTATCATGTGGCACCCCGGAATGAGATCCTTCAATATGGCGTTAATACTCACTAAATTATCCGGATGGTCGTCAATGGCCAATATGGTTGCCATGGGTTTCCTCGTTATGGGTCTGTAGGGGCATCCCCCATCGTAGGGGCGGTTCGCGAACCGCCCCTACAGGTTGTTATCATCGCGGCGTTCCTACATCCTTTTTTGAATTGAGCACCGTTGCCATGGGGATACCCTCGTCCTCATTCCATTAACCGTGGTCCACGATTTTTGGTCCTGAATCAGGACGACCCCAGCATCCTTTCTACCTTCGCCAGAAGTCCGTCCCGGTCCACATCCCCCTTTTGAATCAACTGCTGTATGTTGTTGGCGCTAAGTCTTCGAAGATCCTCCGATGTCAGATCCTTGGCCGTCAGAATCAGAACCGGAATATGGGCGGTGGCCTCGGTACCCCGGATTCTTTCCAGAACCTCGAACCCGTCCACGCCCGGCATCATCAGATCCAGAATAATGCCGTCCGGAACCGTTTGCTTGACATATTCAAGCGCTTCCAGACCGCCGGAGGCCGCATCCACCCGATATCCCCTGCTCTCCAGAATCGATTTTACCTGAATGGCGGCGACCTCATTATCCTCGATCAGAAGAATGACATTGCCGGAACTCGTCCGGCCCGGTTTTGTCAGCAAGAGAGGCTCGGATACGGGAAATACTTCCACCGGATGGATCGGCAGGGTCACGGAAAAGGTGGAGCCTTTCCCGGGAGCGCTTTTCACCGTCAATTTTCCCCCCAGCATTTGGCTCGCCTTATCGGCGATGGCCAGACCGAGGCCCGCCCCCTCATATTCCCGTGATGTCGTCCCGTCCACCTGCCGGAATTCTTCGAATATATACGGAAGACTGTTATCCGGGATGCCGATGCCGGTGTCCGTGATTTCGATATGGATGTTGGCCGCATCACTCCGGGCCGAAACGGTAACGCTCCCTTTTTCCGTGAACTTGACCGCGTTTCCGATCAGATTTTGAAGAATCTGGTGCACCCGGGATTCATCGCTTTCAATCCGGGGGAAATGCTCTGGAATCGTCGCGGTCAGCAGGATACCCTTTTCCGCTGCAAGAGGCGCCATCATTTCAAGGATGGTTTCGATCGTCATTCCGGCATTGAAGGACTTAGGAACGATCTCCATTTTCCCGGCCTCGATTTTGGAAAGATCCAGAATATCATTGATCAGTGTCAGCAATTTTTTCCCGTTTCGCTCGATGATCGCAAGATACCCCATCTCCTCCTCGCTCAGTTTGCCCGCGGCCTGCCGCATGAGCGACCGGGAGAGCGCCATGACGGAGTTCAGCGGCGTTCTGAGTTCATGACTCATATTGGACAGAAACTCGCTTTTCAGACGACTGGCCGCTTCGAGCTGCCGGCTCTGATATTCCAGCTCCGTGTTTTGTCCCTGCAATTCCGCCGATGCCTGCCGAAGTTCCTCGGATTGCTGCGTCAACTCCTCCGCCTGGGCCTGAAGCTCCCGGGCCTGCACCGTCAACGCCTCCTTGTCCCGCTGGGTCACTTCCAGCAGGTTTTTGATTTGGGCCTGCTGGGCGGCGACATGGAGGGTGGTGGAAAAGATATGAGCGGCCAGATTCAAGAATTCAATTTGCGCTGCCCTCATTTCCTGAAAGGAGGCCACCTCCAGCACGCCGATCAATCCCCCCTCATGTAACAAGGGGACGGCATAAATGCTCCTCGGCGGTTCGCTGACGGTGCCGGTTTTTCCCAAAGCGTCCTCTCTCGTGATCCCTTTGAGCAGAATCGGCTTTCTTTCGGAGGCCACCTGCCCCACAATCCCCTCGCCAAGTCCGCATTCCCTGGGAAGGTGGTTTCCCTCGACAAAGGCATAGGAAGCCTCCAGCCGGCAGAGAGAATTATTTGCATCATGGGAATAAAGAACGCCGGCGCAGGCATCCACATATCGCGATATAAAATGGATGCCTCTTGCCGCCAGCGCTTCACGGTCAAGATCCCCGGCCAAGGCCTCATTGAAGGCATTCTGGCCATTTTTGAACCAGAACTGGTCTTGCAGCCGGTCGACCAATTGGTTGAAATGCCGCGCCATGTCGGCTATTTCATTATTTCCCGATAGATTCGATTTGATTAGCGTGCCGGTAACCGTGACGGAAGACATGGTATCTTTAAGTGAAGAGACGCTGGAATCGATGCTTTGAATCACGAGATAGGTAATCAGACAGGACAGCAAGGCGACGAGGCCGATAGCGATCATCGTGTGCACGACAATCCGCTTCCGGACAGCGGTTGCCTCCGCCATGAACCCATCCGCCTTTTTGTTCGCATAGGCCGCCAGCTCATCCATTTTTCGATCCAGGAGAAGCGCATAGTCCGCCCCATTTTGATCAGTGAAGCGATGCGCGGCCTCCCTGTCCCCCCGCATCACCAGTTGCTGAAACTCCATCCGTACCGGTTTCCATCCGGCAAAGACCGAAATAGCCTCTTGAATGAGCGCTTTTCCTTCCGGCCCCAGAATCCGCTCCTTAACGATGTTCAGATACTCGTAAACCCGTTTCTCTTCGGATAGCGTCTCGTGAAATGCCACCGTCACTTCCACATCCGATGCCGGCAGGGATAGCTCTTTCATTCCGATCACCATCCGCAGCACACCGGCCTTTGCCTCAATGGCCGCGTTGGTAACTTTCAAGGGATGATCATAAAGCGTTTCGGTCAACTCCCCCATCGTATTCATCCGAGCGATCGAGAACACCGTAAAACCGATGAAAGATAGCAATACCAGCGCAAAAGAAAAAATCATTCTGTGCTTGATGCTTATTGCGTCCAACCACCCCATTGCCGTTTTTCTCCTTGTCCTTACGCCCCTTGCACTCGCCCTGTCTGGCGGCGCTCCGTTACCCAATGTGCCATTCATGTCAACCGGAGCAGCCGGTTACGGCACCCGTGACGCATGCCCGCGGGTTGTTATGCCCTCTGATATATATGACAATAATCATTTACTTTCTTAAAATACATCTGATACCTCAACGGCGGAATCTCCGTGCCGCCCAACACCAGAAAACCGTTTTGGGAAAGGGACCGGTATAACTTGCCGAATATCCGTTCCTGATGCTCGGCATCGAAATAAATTAACAGATTTCTGCAAAATACAATATCAAAGCTGCCGAAAACGCTTTCGGCCGGAGCAACCGTTTTGCGGTCGAGAATATCATACACCGAAAAGGATACGGCCGTTCGTATCTCCGGCTTTAACTGGAAAACATCTTCCTTGGACATGAAATATTTTTTCAGCAATCCGAATTTGACCTCGGAGATGGATTCAAACGGAAACTCCGCCCGGACCGCCCTTGCCAAAATCTTCTCGTCAATATCCGTGGCAAAGATATGAACCCTAAGGTTCAGCCCCTCTTTTTCCAGCAGTTCATGAATCAGAATCGCCGCGGAATAGGGTTCTTCTCCCATGGAGCAACCGGCGGACCAGACGCGCAGGGACGGGTCCATTAATTCCTTTTTACGATGAACCACCTCGGGAAGAACCCGGTGGGCGATGTATTCAAATGTCAGCGGATCTCGAAAAAACCGGCTCACATGAATGGTCAACGCATCGAGAAGAGAATCGAGCTCATCCGGATTCGACTGCAAATAGTGGAGATATTCGGCAACGTTGTCGCAGCTTGTGGCTGAAAACCGCTGCGTGAGCTGACGCTCGATGAGAGAAATCCGATACCCGGTAAAGTCAATATCGTGCTTGGCGTGCAAACAATTCAGGATGGGCGCTATATCGTAGGGCATGGCCCCCTCGGTTCCCTTCCCGATTCCTCTTTTTCCATACTCTCAAATTTTCCCATAATATCAAATACAAATGACGCCACCAACAAGCCCCCCCCCTGCGCCGACTTTGGTCAGTGTCACTCATTTTCCGGCCAATGCCAAGAAATATTTGACAACACATTATTATAACGTGATTTTTGGATCATGCCAAAGGCCTGCCATACCGCCCCCCCACTGTACATTATGAATACTTCAAGCCTCGCCCCCATGCCCCGAAGGGGCTGTGTAATTCAGCCCGGGGTTGCGGCGAAGCCGCTACCCTGGGAAATGGGGACCATCTCAACTCCAACCCCATATAAACCGCACATCCCATTGCATGGACACAACGCCGTTGGGGTTGATGATAAATTGATCGACTCCTGGTTACCCCAGGGTAGCGGCTCCGCCGCAACCCCGGGCTATGTTACACAGCCCCTTTGGGGCATAAAGACTTGTTCATCGTCTCGGGCGTTTTCCCATCGGCCTCGCGGACGGATAAGCAAACATGACGCCTCAACCAGGGGTAGAATAAATTCACCGTGTACCGCTCTGATCTGTTAGCGCCCCGCCCCTGAAAAATCCAAAAAAAATGGAAAATTCCAATAAGAATGGAAAAATCCGTCCACTTTGTTTACCGAAAATCCTCCCGGCAACTTTCCATCGGGCAGAACGCCTTATAACCTACTGAATTATTATTAACAAATAATCCAGCAGCTTCTTTTAGAATTGGCCCCTGATTTGCAAAAAACCAATTGCGGAAACAAAAGGGACCGTTTTATTTTATAAAGGGACTTGAAAGATTCCGCTACCGGTTGCAGGCGACGGACCGACTCGGTTTTCAAAACCGAGTCGGTCTTTCGAGACGGCCACAATCGGCATTTTGGAAATTTCCAACTTCCCAATGACCCGTTTTGACAACGCCGAACCTATTACATGCGATTGGGCCGCCCATATGACCCCTGATTTTTTTTGTGAAAAATGGAACGTAAAAAGAAGGCGGATCACCGCCACTCATGCCCCGAAGGTGGCAGCGATTCTCCTGGCGGTGATGTTATGGGTCCTGGCTTCGTGGACGATAACCGTTGACCGTGTTCAAGCGTATGCGGGGGAAGCAAGGGACTTAAACAACACTCCCGCGCCGGGCCAATCGGCAAATACCGACGACGCCCATCAGGTGGTTCGAATCGGCGTGCTCGCCAATCGGGGGCCTGCCATCTGCCTGCGGGAATGGGGACCGACAGCCGACTATTTGACATCACAGTTGCCCCCTTTGAAATTTGAAATTCAACCGATCGGCTTTGATGAGATTCTGGATACGGTGAAAGCCCGGAAGGTGGACTATGTCGCCGCCAACCCTTCTTACTATGTCACGCTGGAGTATCATGGGCTCGCCCATCGCATTGCGACCTTGCAGGTTCCCGGTGAGCCGGCACCCCACTCCCTTTTTGGGGGCGTGATATTTACCCGGGCGAATCGGGCGGATATCAAGGAGATGAACGACCTGCGTCAAAAACGCTTTTCCGCCGTGGATATCAATTCACTGGGGGGCTGGCAGGCGGCGTGGAGAGAGATCCTGGGAAAAGGAATTTTGCCGAACCAGGATTTTGCCGCTTTGGTCTTTGAGGGAACCCATGACGCGGTTGTGAACGCGGTGTTATCGGGCGCGGCGGATGCCGGGACGGTTCGTAGCACGCAGTTGGAACGAATGAGCAAAGAGGGGCGAATTGATTTGGCGCAAATAAAGGTGCTCAACAGCCATCAAGCACTTCACCCCGATTATCCCTATCTCTTGTCGACACCGCTTTACCCCGAATGGCCTTTTGCCGCGGTAACGGGGGCGAATCCGGATTTAAGCAAGAAAATATCCGGTTGCCTTCTGATGATGCGGGAAGATAGTCAAGCGGCGCAGTCCGTGCACGGCGCCGGCTGGGCCATTGCCCAGGATTATGCCGGTGTCCACGCACTGCTTCGGGATCTGAACCTGCCCCCCTATGAAATACTGGGAAAGACAAGTTTGCGCCGGGTGTTGATGCAATACTGGCCCTGGCTGGCCGGAGGAGCGTTTTTGCTACTGGGGTCCCTGGCGTTCACGGTCCATACGCTGCGGCTCAACAGACACATCCGCAAAATCGCAAACGCGCTCGTCGCCAACGAAGAGCACCTCAGAGCCACGCTGCACGCGATCGGCGACGGGGTCATCAGTGTCGATGCGGCGGGCAACGTTATCAGCCTCAACGCCGTCGCCGAAACCCTCACCGGCTGGAGTCCCGATGAGGCCGCGGGCCGACCCATCGCCGAGGTCTTTCATATCGTCCAGGCCCGAAACCGGCGGGAGGCGGAAAACCCGGTCGGCCGGGCCTTAAGCGAAAATCGCATCATCGGGCTCGCCGACCGAACGGCGCTTATCTCTCGTGACGGCACGGAGCGGCAGATCGCCGACACCTGCGCGCCCATTCATGATGCCACCGGCGGCATCACCGGTGCCGTACTCGTCTTTCGCGATGTAACCGAGGAGCGACTGTCCCTGCGATTGACCGAGACCCGGTTGGCTCTGATTGAATACGCCGCCACCCACACCCTGGAGGAGTTGCTGACAAGGGCGCTGGATGAAATCGGTGAAGTTGCCGGCAGTCCGATCGGCTTTTACCATTTTGTGGAAAGCGACCAGAAGACCCTCTCCCTTCAGCAGTGGTCCACCCGAACGTTGAAGGAATTTTGCCGGGCCGAGGCCCATGGGGCCCATTATCCCCTTGAGTTGGCCGGCGTCTGGGCCGATTGCGCGCGAGAAAAAAGGCCCATTGTCCACAACGACTACCGGTCCCTGCCGAACAAAAAAGGCATGCCGGCGGGCCATGCGGAAATCATGCGCGAATTGGTGGTCCCCGTCCTGCGGCAAGACAGGGTTGTCGCGATTTTAGGTGTCGGCAACAAGGGGGGCGACTACACGGAAAGCGACCTGAAGACGGTTTCCTACCTGGCCGATGTGACCTGGGTGATTGTTGAGCGCAAGCGGGCCGAGGCCGAAATGCAGGCATTGAACCGTCATCTCGAGGAACAGCGGGCGTTGGCCACGCAAATGGCGCAGCGGGCCGAGGCCGCCAGCATCGCCAAAAGCGAGTTTCTGGCCAATATGAGTCATGAGATTCGAACCCCCATGAACGGGGTGATCGGCATGACCGGGTTGCTGCTGGATACCGAGCTGACCGATGATCAGCGCCGCTTTGCCGAGACCGTGCGCGCCAGCGGCGAGTCGCTCCTGGCGCTGATCAACGATATCCTCGATTTTTCAAAGATCGAAGCCGGAAAACTGGACCTTGAAATTCTGGATTTCGACTTGCAGGGGCTCCTGGATGATTTCGTTTCCACCCTGGCGCTGCGGGCACACGACAAGGGGCTGGAGCTGGTCTGCGGCGTCCGGCCGGATGTACCGCTGCTGCTGCGCGGAGATCCGGGGCGTCTGCGCCAGATTCTCACCAACCTGACGGGTAACGCGATCAAATTCACCACCGCCGGAGAGGTGGCGATCCGTGTTACACTGGAATCGAGCGGGATGAAAAGGGATTTGTCCCTCCCCTCTCCCCCCGCGGGGAATACCGTCCTGCTGCGATTTTCCGTACGCGACACGGGAATCGGAATTCCATCGGACAAAATCGGCATTCTCTTCCAACAGTTTACCCAGGTGGATGCCTCTACCACGCGGCAGTACGGGGGCACCGGGCTGGGACTGGCCATCTCCCGGCAGCTGGCCGAAATGATGGGCGGTGAAGTGGGCGTAACGAGCGAAGAGGGCCGAGGCTCCGAATTCTGGTTCACCGTGCTATTGAGCGTTCAGCCGGAAAGCACGCAAGCCTTGCCGATGCCCCCTCGGGAGCTTAGCGGCGTAAGGATCCTAATCGTCGATGACAACGCCACCAATCGCGATATTCTGACCACGCAGTTATCCGGCTGGGGGATGCGGCCGACCGAAACATCGAACGGCCCCTCGGGTCTCGAAGCGCTTTATACCGCCTTGAATGAAACGGATCCGTTTCAAATCGCCGTCATCGATATGCAGATGCCGGGCATGGATGGCGAAACCCTGGGCCGGGCCATCAGGGCGGACACTCGTCTGGCGGAGACCCGGCTGGTGATGATGACCTCCCTCGGAACACGGGGGGATGCCCGACGCTTTGAGGAGATCGGGTTTACCGCCTACCTCACCAAGCCGGCGCGAAGCCGGGAACTTAAGAGCGTTTTGGCCGTGGCCCTGTCGAACCGGGTCGACCCCCACCCCATTGTGACACGCCATTCGGCCCGCAATCTTCAGGGCCTGTTCGTTGATCGGAAAGTTCGCATTCTGTTGGCGGAGGACAATATCACCAATCAGCAGGTGGCGCTGGGCCTCCTCAGAAAATTCGGCCTTCACGCCGATGCGGTGGCCAACGGCGCCGAGGTGCTCAAGGCGATGGAAACCCTTTCCTATGACCTCATTTTAATGGACATACAGATGCCCATCATGGACGGACTGGAGGCAACGCGGAGAATCCGCGAGCGCGAAAAGAACGAAAAGAAAATGATTCCCATTGTCGCCATGACCGCCCATGCCATGGGCGGGGACCGGGAAAAATGTCTGGCTGCGGGCATGAACGATTATCTCTCCAAGCCGGTTTCGCCCGATGCCCTGGCTGAGCGGCTGGAAAAATGGCTCGGCGCCGGGAATGAACCGGGCCGGCCGAATCGCGGCCCCGAGGAAAGAGACGGCGAAAATGACACCGCTTCGGCGGATTCAAAACCAGGAGTCGTGATTTTTGATCGCGCGGCATTCCTCGATCGCTTAATGGGAGATGAACCGTTGGCGGTTACGGTCATGAGGGGGTTTCTTGCGGACATGCCCGAGCAAATTCAGGCGCTAAAAGCCTTCGTTGCCGAAGGGAAAGCCTCCGAGGCTGGTACGCAAGCCCATCAGATCAAGAGCGCCGCGGGTTATATCGGCAGTGTGGCGCTTCAGGAAACCGCGCTTGCCATTGAAAAGGCGGGAAAAGCCGGAAATATGGAGGCGCTGATTCGTCTGGCGCCGGAAATGGAAAAACGGTTTGAAAAACTGAAAGAGGCGATGGAGGCAAGTGATCCATGAAAATTTTGATTGCCGAGGATGATTGGACATCGCGGACCGTTCTTCAGGGTATTTTGAGCAAATGGGACTATGAGGTGGTTGCGACATCCGACGGAGAGGCGGCGTTTACCGCCATGCAGACGCCGGAAGCGCCGCAAATGGCCGTCATCGACTGGATGATGCCGAAAATGGACGGGCCCACCCTGTGCCGAAAACTCCGGGCCCAGGAACGAACGGAGCCTTTGTACCTGATTCTGCTGACATCCAGGGGGGAAAACCGGGATATCGTCGAGGGGCTGGAAGCCGGCGCGGATGATTATATTGCCAAACCATATGACAACCGGGAACTTCATGCCCGAATAAACGTTGGAAAACGATTGATATCGCTACAAAACGAACTACAGGAACGTGAAAAGCTCAAAGGGGTGCTGGAGATGGCGGGCGCGGTCTGTCACGAGCTCAATCAACCCCTTCAGAGTGTATCGGGGTATTGTGAGCTTCTCCTGATGGATCTTACCGAAAAGGATCCGAATTACCGGAAGCTGGTTCGTATCGCATCGGGCGTGGCCCGCATCGGTCAACTGACGCAAAGGATGATGAACATCAGCCGATACCAATCCAAACCCTATCTGAGCAGCGGAAGAATTGTGGATATTGAGGGCGCCACGCAAAACGACAGGGAAAAATGATCATGAGGGGAAAAAAAGCAATCATACCGCCGTCAAGGGGCTACTGAAAACAATCCCGTACCCCTGATTTCGGAGAAGGGCCTGTAGGGTCGAACCTATGTGTTCACCCGGATTAAGAAGGGCGAACACATAGGTTCGACCCTACGGGGTTGCGGGCATAGCCAGCGTTAGTGTCTTAGAAATAATTTTCCGCGCGTTTCTGGCAGAAAAATCCGAAATCCGAATATCGAAATCCGAAACAAATTCAAAGCACCCAAATGCAAATGACCAAAACTTGTTTCGCTTATGTGCGTGAATGTGTTGTTTCGTATTTTGATCATTTGGATTTTGTACATTGTTTCGAATTTCGA
>JAZDPP010000002.1:0-37404 GCA_043797445.1 Pseudomonadota bacterium | reverse complement strand
CATTTTATAGAGGCATCAAAACGAACCCCAAAAAGGGAGTCGCCCGTAACGAAAGAAATAACGGCTTTGATCATCGTTTCGGCCAATTTCCCACGGCAGGGAGGCCACGCCAGGGTGTTTTTGGAAGAGCGGCAGGCTGTTTGAGCGACAGCGAGTTCCTGTCGGTCTGGAAAAAATACCCTGGCGTGGCCGATACGATGATCAAGGCCGAAATAACAGATACAAAACTGCCTGAAAGCGGGTTAGGGGTTGAGCAAGGGGTTGCCGGTTCAAAAAAACAACGCGGGACCGGCCCGTTTAACCCCTTCTAAATGGGAAGGCAAATCCATCTATGATAGAATGGAAGCCGCAAAACAAGTGTAACCCCGGACATAACATCAATGAAACTTCCGCTTAAAGCCAGATGCAAATCTACACGATTCTTCAAGAGCTTAATACAATAGCTGATAATTATGAGTCAAAGATGGGACAAGGCTTACTGACTCTGATTTTTGCCCTGCTTAGCATAGTCCGCAGAATCTTACAAGGAAAAAATCGAACTTAACTCGTGACCATGCACTACACAACAAGGCACTTGCACCCCGGTTGTACCGAGGCTGCATTCGATTGCCCCGCAAGCTCACCCCAACCCTCTTTACGGACCCGTTCACGCATGCTATGATTGCACACAATACGGACATGTGTTTCACAACAGGAAAGGATATTCGTGATGACTACACCCCCGGTTAAGATATACTCTCTGAGCACATGCGGCCACTGTAAATCCGCAAAGAAATTCCTTGGCGACTGCACCATCAAGTACGACTTTGTCGATGTGGATCTGCTTGAAGGCGATGAGCGAAAAGCCATTTTGGAAGATGTAAAAAAATTCAACCCCAAATGTTCATTTCCAACCATCATCATCGGTGACATCGTGATTGTCGGCTATAAGGAAAATGAAATCAAGGAGGCGCTCGGACTCTGATGGAAGCTTCGGAACTCTATGAAATGCTGAAGGAAAAGCAAGCAGCCAAAGGATATTATTTCAATAGCGACAAGGCCTATGTATTCGGGTTGCTCGAAGCCCTGCTGACCAACAAGCAACGCTATGGTTACATGGGATGCCCCTGCCGGCTGATGTCCGGAGACAGGGATCATGACAGGGATGTTATCTGCCCCTGCGTTTACAGGACCCCGGATGTCGCGGAATTCGGCAGCTGCTATTGTCAACTGTATGTATCCAATGACTGGAATGAGAATAAAATCCCCCACCCCTATGTGCCGGAACGAAGGCCGCCGGAAAAAATGTTCTTATAGGGGCTGTAACATAAAATTCAAAAGCAAGGAGAAACGACCATGAGCGAATCGACCAAACAGCTGACGCGGGTGTGCAAATGCGAGAACTGCGGTAATGAAGCGGAAATGATGGTCACCTGTTCTTTGGAAGAGGTAGAGGCCGCCCATCAGCAGGATACAGCTTCGGGAAACCCGGATAAGAAAAGTGAAAAAAAGAAAATCAAGGGGGCTGCCACATGTAAACATTGCGGCAATGAAGCGGATATGTGGATCGACCTTTGATGAGTGCCGGTTGATGGAACCCGGCTGCCGCCCGACGGGAGCCGGCCCCCCTTATTGGCGGGTTTTGATTCTTCGGCGGGAAAAGGAGTTGCGGATCATGAATGAAACGTTGGATGTCAGAAATACAGGCCTCAGGGGTGTTACGGTTGCCAGCACCAAAATCAGCGATGTTCAGGGGGATGCCGGGAAACTCATTTACAGGGGGTATCGGGTTCAGGACCTGGCCGCCAACGCCACCTTCGAAGAAGTTAGCCACCTGCTGCTGAAAGAAAGGCTTCCCACGACGGCGGAGCTCTCCGACTTCAAGGCACGGCTGAACGCCGAGCGCCAGTTGCCCGAGGCCGTCATTACCGCCCTCAACGCCGGCCCCAGGGACGCTGCTCCCATGGATGTCCTTCAGGCGGGCATTTGCATGCTGGCACAGCATGACCCCGATACCCGGGATTTCTCCCGCGATGCCGGCATGCGCATGGCCATTCGGCTCATCGCCAGAGTATCGCTGCTGGTGGCGGCATGGCAGCGCATTCGAAGCGGGAAAAAGCCAATCCCGGCGCTAAAAGAACTGGACCACGGGGCCAACTTCCTGTACATGCTCACCGGTGAAAAACCGGACCCCGACGTCGGCCGGTTCATGGACACAGCGCTCGTGCTGCACGCCGAGCATTCCTTAAACGCCTCCACCTTTGCAGCCCGCGAAGTCGCCTCAACCAGAGCACACATGTATGCCGCAACCTCTGCTGCGGTGGGCTCGCTCTCCGGAGAATTGCACGGCAGCGCCAACGTGCGGGTAATGGAAATGCTGCTAAAAATCGGAGAGCTAAAAAATATAGATTCCTATGTAAATCAAGCGCTTGAATCCGGGCAGAAATTGATGGGCCTGGGACACGCGATCTACAAAACAGACGACCCCCGCAGCTTTTTGCTGGCACCCATGGCGCAAAAAATGGGGGAGCGTACCGGTGACACCAAATGGTATGAGATGGCCAAACGGATGGAGGTCGTCAGCAAAAAAGCCTTTAAAAATATCAAGGGCAGAGAGATTTATGTGAACGTCGATTTTTACAGCGCTCCGCTCTATTATGCCATGGGCATTCCGGTGGATCTGTTTTCATCGGTTTTTGCGGTATCCCGAATTGCCGGGTGGGTGGCGCATGTGCTGGAAGAACAATTTGCGGACGCAGCCCCCAAAACCATGCTTTACCGACCGGAAGCGAAATATATCGGTCAATACTGCGGCCCGGAAGAATGTTCCTTTACGCCCATGGAACAGCGGTAAGGGCGGTTGGCGAATCGTCCCCAACCATTAAAGGCACCACCAACCAGAACCGGACACCTAAAAACCGACCATGAATTTTACCATCCCCGCAAAACTCAGAATGACCCGGCAAAGAAAGGTCATTCTCGAAGAACTCAACAAACTGATGGACCATCCGAGCGCGGAAGAGGTCTATGATGCGGTTCGAAAACGCCTTCCCCGTATCAGCCTGGGAACGGTTTATCGAAATCTGGAAACCCTCTCCGAACTAGGTGAAATCACTAAGCTTGAGTTCGGAGGCACCATAAAAAGGTTTGACCCCAATCCGGAAGAGCATTATCATATTCGCTGTAGCCTGTGTGATCGTGTGGTGGACGCGCCGATGGCGCAGCTATCGGATATTGAAGATCGGCTGAGCAAAAAAACCGAATTTAAAATCATCGGACACCGGCTCGAATTCTACGGCCTTTGTCCGGCCTGCGCGGCGCATATGATCTCTCCGGGGCTGAACAGATTGGAAGATATTAAAAAAACAAACCCCTGACACCCGGTTTTCACACGGGTCCCACTCCGGCCCGAATACCCGGAGTGACTGCCGGACGGAATGACATATTTTTCCATCAGCTTCATAACCGTTACGGTTGCCATGCGGTGAGTTCGGCTTTAAGCCAGTCCCGCAGTTCACCGTCCACGGCATAAACGCCTTTGTTATGGCCGATGGATTTTAAAAACCGGTCTCCGATACCGCCGGGAAGCGCTATCTTCGCCATTTCGACGGCTTCTTCGGAATTGCGCCGGATCAAATAGATTACCGGGATCTCTTCCCATGAATTTACCACAAAATAGTACGAGACATCGTCGCTGGATCGAATGACATAGTTGCTGTGGGCCCAATTATTCCCCCACTCCAGATAAAGACGCACCGCCTCTTCAGGTGTCATTTTCCAGTCGATATTATTTAACAGGTCAAAGTCGTTCCGAATATCTTCAAGGGTCATCATCGGTTGTTTCCTTTCAAGCCATATGGCCCGGAATAAAAATGGGAGGGAGGTTGGTTTTAAGATAACAAGCTCCCCCGCCGCGTCAACAGGGTGGCCCCAAAATATGGCCGGGCGCTCAAGCGGAGAATATCGGAAGGAAACGGGGCGTCTCATCCAGGTGTCCCTTTGAGACAAAAGTGTTTCAAATGACTGACGAGACAAACGTTAAAATATAGTTTATTTATAAATTACAGTGAATTATATTCACCCTAACGCGCCATTGCTTCGGCGGAAACAGCATCTTCCCAGCAAAAAGTGTATCGTCCCGGCGGGAACAGGCCCCGGCCGTCACAGCGACTTGTTAAAAATATTAATTGATATTGGATAGTTATATTTATAGCGCAACGCAGGAAACAATCTGGCATGTTTTGTGTAGTTGTTTAACAGCAACCGTTCAAACCACGCAACAGTGGAACCCTGTTAATAGAACACGAAACATCCCGAGGTCTTCTTCTGTGAAACCCTGTAATCGGAACATTAAAAAAACGCTCAGTCTCGCCAACTACATGATTCGCCTGGCGGACATGGGGGATGCCGACAGAGAGGATACCGGATGCGGGATCCTCTATGGCATCCTCAGAGATTCCGGCTATAAATTGAAACAGCTCGCGGAAAAAGAAAAAGGCGCCCATGAAAAAAAAGGCGCATGGGAAGAATAGCTCGATGTTTCAAAATCAAAACCCTTACCAACCGAAATAAGGAGGGACTTAAATTGGCCAGTTTAAAAGGAACCCAGACTGAAAAAAATCTTCTGACGGCATTTGCCGGGGAATCCCAGGCAAGAAATCGTTATACCTATTTTGCCAGCAAGGCCAAAGCGGAAGGCTACGTGCAACTTTCCGCCATTTTTGAAGAAACGGCCAACCAGGAAAAAGAACACGCCAAGCGTCTGTTCACGTTTCTGGAGGGAGGTGAGGTGGAAATCGTCGCCGCCTTCCCCGCCGGCACTATCGCTACAACCATGGAGAATCTTCTGGGAGCCGCCGCCGGTGAACATTACGAACATACGGATATGTACCCGTCGTTTGCAAAAACAGCCCGTCAGGAAGGGTTTCCGGCGATAGCGGCCGTCATGGAGTCGATCGCCGTTGCAGAAAAATATCATGAAAACCGATACTTGAAACTCGCCGCCAATATCAAGGCCGGAAAAGTCTTTAAAAAGGACGCCCCGGTGACCTGGCGGTGCCGGAACTGCGGCTATACGCACGAGGGCGCTCAGGCGCCCGAAATGTGCCCGGCCTGCGCACATCCCCAGGCCCATTACGAGGTGATGGCCGAGGAATACTAATTAAGTTTTAAAGCACCCATTACGTTACCTGAAACTTATCATTATAATAGGAGGCAATGATGGCGGAAAGACTGGAAGTATATAAATGCGATGCATGCGGCAATATTGTGGAAGTACTCCATGGGGGCGGCGGTGAACTGGTTTGTTGCGGAGAAGCCATGAAACTTCAGGTGGAAAACACGGTGGATGCGGCAAAAGAAAAACACATCCCCGTAATCGAAAAAGCGCCCGGAAAAATCACAGTGAAAGTGGGCAGCGTTGCGCATCCCATGGAAGCAAAGCATTATATTGAGTGGATCGAGATCATTGCGGACGGCAACATTTTCCGGCAATATCTAAAGCCGGGCGACGCACCGACCGCGACATTTGCGGTTGAAGCAAAGAAGCTCACGGTACGCGAATATTGCAATCTGCACGGGCTTTGGAAGGCTGAAGGCTGACGGCCTGACGGCTGACAGCTGAAAAACAAGGAGGGCATGCTAATGACAAGCTGGAAATGTGAACACTGCGGTTATAGAGTAGAGGCGGATGCGCCACCGGAGGAGTGCCCGTCCTGCAAAGAGAAATGCAAATTTGTCGACAACAGCTGCTACACTCCGGATTGTCAGGCGGAAGGCGTCGATAAGCGAATAGGGTGAATCACACAAAGGAGGATCATGGGAAAAGCGTTGATTGTTTTCGCCAGCAGAACCGGGGAAACGAAAAAAATCGGAGAATTGATTGCGGAAGGTATTCGAATTTCAGGAATGGAAGCGGTGGTAAAGAATGTGAACGACATTAAAAGCGAAGCCGACCTGAAAGGCTTTGATGCCCTTGTGCTGGGATCCGCCACGTACCACGGCAAAATGATCCAATCAATGGAAAAACTATTGTTTCTCGGAGAAAAGGCCGAACTGGAAAATAAGGTAGGTGGCTCATTCGGCGCCTTCGGCTGGAGCGGGGAAGCCCCGGATCGAATATTCGACACGATGGCCAATATTTTTAAAATGAAGATGGCGAGCGCTGCCCTGCGTCTCAAATCCAGCTCGCTCGGCGGCGGCATTGCCATGGCCCAGAACTACGGCCGGGAAATCGGCACGAAAATGGCCGGATAAATTGCCCAACTCACCCATAAATAAGGAGACACAGCGATGACAGAAGCAACTCAACACTGCCCGGGATTTCAAGCCAATAAAAACCTGAAATCTTTCATGTGTAAATGCGATGCCTGCGGAAAGGAAAAAGAAATTTTTTCGGACGAAATGAACCGTGAGCAATTCTGCGCCTGCGGCGCGAAACTCGACTTCAGCAAATGCCAGGTCGGCGGCCAGGCCAGCAGCGTTGCGCCATAGCCAACACTGGTAACACCATGGGTCTATTCCATACCCCAAGGGGGAAGTTACCGGGGAGTTGTTTTTTAACCCTGTGATGGGATAAGTGTCCTTACGAAAAAATTTTCCGCGAAAACCGCGGAAAATTTTTTCCAAGGCACTGAAAACCGGCAACTTCTCTCTGGGTATGGAACGCGCCGCACCGGCAAAAAGATGCCTGCGCGGGTTTGGAGAAAAACAAATGTTTATCCTTGGACTTCAGGGCAGCCCCAGGCGGAAAGGAAACACCAGCCACCTGCTGTCATTATGCATGGCGGAAGGTCAGCGCGCGGGCGCGCTGACCCATACCATCGAGATCGATAAACGGCATATTTTGCCCTGCAAGGAATATCTCGTCTGTGATAAAAAAGGCTATTGCCCCATTGATGACGACATGAAGCAGGAGATTTATGCCCTGATTCGCCGAGCCGATGTCATCATTTCCGCCTCCCCGGTTTTTTTCTACAATGTAACGGCGCAACTTAAGGCGCTCATGGATCGGTGCCAAACCTTCTGGGCCAGAAAATATCGCCTGAAGTTGCGGGACCCCGGCGCCCGTATGCGACGGGGGGCGATGCTCTCCGTTGCCGCCACCAAGGGAAAAACCCTTTTCGATGCGGTTGAACTGACGACCAAATATTTCTTTGACGCCGTGGATGCCGCATACGAGGGAAGCCTCACCTACCGGGGAGTTGAAAATGCCAAAGACATGGCGAACCATCCCACGGTCAACGCAGAAGTTGCCGAATTCATGACACGGATTCTGAAACCGTTTTCCGGCCGCCGGCGGGTTCTTTTCGCCTGCCGGGAAAATGCTTGCCGAAGTCAGATGGCGGGAGCATTTGCAAAGGACCTGGCCGGTGACCGCTTCGAAGTTCTGACCGGCGGCAGTGCCCCGGCCGATAAAATTAACCCGCAAATGGAACAGGTCATGGCCGAGGAAGGAATCGACATGCATTTTAAGACACCCCGGTCCATTGATGCCGCCATTGAAGAAGGCCCTCCCGAGGTAATTGTGACCATGGGTTGCGGGGAAATATGCCCCTTGATTCCCGGAGCCCAGCGGATTGGCTGGGAGCTTCCGGATCCTTCAGGAGCGTCCCTGGAAGTCATGCGCCATATCCGGGATGATATTAAAAAAAGAGTTGTCAACCTAATCAATGAATTATAATAACTGGTTAAAAGGAGAATTATGATGCAGAAATACGTTTGTAACGTGTGCGGCTATGTCTATGATCCCAAAGAGGGTGATCCCGGTAACGGCGTTGATCCCGGTACCACCTTTGAAAATCTTCCCGATGATTGGGAATGCCCGGTATGCGGCGCATCAAAAGATGACTTCAGCCCCGAGGATTGAGCGTTTCCGGGCTTCATCATCGTTCCGGCGTAAAAATCACAAAGCCCTTTTCTGCCGCGGAACCGGCAAAAAAAGGGCTTTTCGTTACAGAAAAAAAGCCTGCGGGACTTTTACGAAATTTTATTAAAGAGGGACACATGAAACCGATTCAGATTGCGGAAGGGATATATGATGTTGGCGTTATCGACTGGAACATCCGGGATTTTCATGGATACTCCACGCATCAGGGAAGCAGCTACAATGCATTTTTAATCGTGGATGAAAAAATTGCCTTGATCGATACCGTAAAAAAGGAATTCGCCGATCAGCTGCTGGATAATATCGCTCAGATTGTCGATCCGAAAAAAATCGACTATATGATCAGTAACCACACGGAGATGGATCATACCGGCGCGCTGCCCCGGGTGATGCATCGCATTGGAGAAACAAAGCCGCTCATCTGCTCCAAAATGGGTGCGAAAAATCTGGCCAAACACTTTCCGCAGCAGTGGAACTACCAGCCGGTCGGGACGGGGGACACGTTAAGTCTGGGGAAAAGGACGCTCACCTTCCTTGAAACCCGGATGGTCCACTGGCCGGACAGCATGTTCACCTACCTAGGCGAAGACAAGATCCTTTTTTCCAGCGACGGCTTTGGACAGCACCTTGCCACCTATGATAAATTCGACGACGAGGTCGGGGACGCCATCATGCCCCACGCCAAAAAATATTTCGCCAATATTCTGATGCTCTACGGACCGCTCATTTCAAAACTGCTGGACCAGGTCAAAGCGCTCGGGCTGGAAATCAACATGATCTGCCCGGACCACGGCATTCTCTGGCGAAAAGACCCGGGCAAAATTGTGGACGCCTACGCCCGGTGGAGTCGCCAGGAAAAACAGAAAAAAGCAGTCGTTGTTTACGACACCATGTGGCACAGCACCGAAGAGATGGCCGATTCTATTTCAAAGGGCCTTCACTCGGAAGGTGTATCCGTTGTCCCGATGCACTTACGCAAATGGCATCGCAGCGACATCATGACCGAAGTGCTGGATGCGGGGGCTGTCATCGTTGGATCCCCCACCCTGAACAACCACATCTTTCCAACCGTCATGGATTTTCTGACCTATATGAAAGGTCTCAAACCCAGGAATAAAATCGGCGCCGCGTTCGGGTCCTACGGCTGGAGCGGGGAGGCGGTGAAACATATCAACCAGGAGCTTCAGGCCATGGATATGGAACTGATGGATGAGGGCATTCGCTCGCAGTATGTGCCGAATGAAGAAATCCTTCAATCCTGCTTTGAGCTGGGGAAAAAGATCGGTAAGGCGCTGGCATCATGAAAAGGCCGGTTGTGGATTTGAGCGATTGCATTCGCTGCGGCGTTTGCGAAGATGTCTGCCCGAGCGTGTTTCACATGACGGACGCCGGCTATATGGATGTTGCGACTCTCGAATCCTATCCCGTTCCCCTGGTGGATGAAGCCATCAAATGCTGCCCTGCCGACTGCATTGACTGGCAGGAGGAGTGATCAGGAGTAAGAAGAACGGCATGGCCGCTATTTCAACATTTTCTGAGTCCCTTAAGGGGCGGGATCTTAAAGTGATGCTTCGGGACCTTCTCCGGCAATACGGGCCGGAAAAGGCCCTGGAAAAAACCTGCCACCTGCCCGCCCGGCAGGTGGCAAATCCTCTTTTTTCATTTCTCTACAGCACGGACCCCCTTTTCAGATGGCAGGCCGTAACCGCCATGGGCATTCTCGTTTCAACCCTCGCCCAAACAAATGCGGAATCCAGCCGGACGCTCATGCGCCGGCTCATGTGGAACCTCAACGACGAATCCGGCGGCATCGGCTGGGGCTCCGTTGAAGCAATGGGCGAAATCATGGCCCGTAGCGCTTTGATAGCTGCCGAGTATGCCGCAATTTTAATTTCCTATATTCGACCGGATGGAAATTTCCTGGAAACCGAAGGATTGCAGCAAGGCGCCCTTTGGGCCATCGGGCGCGTAGCCCATGCGCACCCCGGGTTAATGGCAGACGCCGCTGCGTTTTTACCCGGGTTCATGAGCGGAGCCAATCCCGCCAACCGGGGGCTGTCGGCCTGGGCCGCGGGACCGATCGGATCGGCAATCACAAAACCCCACCTTGCTGAACTGACCCGTGATTCCCGTATGATTGAAATCTTTATTGACGGGTCTCTGGTCAAACGGAAAGTCGGAACCCTCGCTCAAGAGGCACTGAATTTGGCCGCGGATAGTATTCCCCCGGGAACCGGTTAATGCCCAAACTTTATTCATCCAGCAACAAAAAGCAGTTAAACCTCCTTATCCTGATTCTTTCCGCCTCAAATCTGCCTTACGCCGTCGTAAAGTCGGATGACGGCTGGAGCCTTTGGGTTAAAGATGCCCATCTGGAAAAAGCCACTCAAAAAATCGAGGCCTACTTCCGGGAAAATCCGGAAATACCGCCCGATATCAATGCGCCTTTACCCCCGCCACTTCCCACAACGACCGGCATCGGAGCCGCCGCATTGCTGCTTTCCATTCATGCGGCAGTGGCGTATTATTACGCTCGGGAGGCCGTCTTCGCGTCGTTTGGGGCGAGTGCGGACCGGATAATAAATGGGGGGGAAGTTTATCGTGCCGTAACAGCCCTGATGTTGCACGACGGACCGGTTCATCTGATGGGGAATATGGCCGGTATCGCCCTGTTCGGCACCGCGGTATGCGCCATTACCGGAGCGGGACCCGGATGGCTGATGATTCTTTTATCCGGCATTCTGGGGAATCTCGCCAACGCTGTCTTCTATCAGACGGCGCATCTGTCCGTCGGCGCGTCAACCGCCATATTCGGCGCCATTGGAATCCTAACCGCTATCCGTCTCCGGCAAAAAACCGGTGGCGCCGGCTGGAAAAAACGGGCCTGGCTTCCTTTGGCCGCGGGCTTGGCGCTTCTCGCGGCGCTCGGCACCGAAGGCGAACATACGGACATCATGGCTCACCTGTTTGGGCTCTTATCGGGCCTCATCATCGGAGCGGCGCACGCGCTCTTTATCTGGCGCCCCCCGCCGAAAACATATCAGCATGGCTGCTGGCTGGTGGCGGCGGGCATTCTCGCCTGGGCGTGGCTGCAATAACAGACCTGAAGTTATTTTTCATACCCCTTGACACAATAGGCAATTTTCAATATGTCTTTTTCGTTTACAATCGTTGGTTATCGCAGGTCAAATCGATGCAACCCTCCAGAAACCAAGATTTTTATTGGGTTTGCCAAAGGTGGTTTCCCGGGTCTGCTGAACGCATAAAAATAAAAGCAGCTTCAGAAAGGATAAGATCATGATCAGAGTCGGTTTCGTCGGATGGCGCGGTATGGTGGGCTCGGTACTCATGGGTAGAATGCTCGCGGAAAAAGATTTTACCGGATATGAGCCCACCTTCTTCACCACGTCTCAGGTGGGCCAGAAGGGGCCGGATGTCGGCCTGGAGGTCCCCCCCCTGCAGGACGCCTACAATCTTGACATGCTTCAGGTGCTGGACGTGATCGTCACCTGCCAGGGAAGCGGATATACCAAGGAAATCTATCCCGCGCTTCGAAAAAACGGATGGAAGGGGTATTGGCTCGATGCGGCATCCTCTCTGCGGATGGAAGAAACCAGCGTCATCGTCCTCGATCCGGTCAACCGGCATGTCATCGACGACGCGCTTGCCAAGGGTGTCAAGGACTATATCGGCGGCAATTGCACCGTCAGTTTGATGTTGATGGCGCTCGGCGGACTTTTCCGGAGAGGCTACGTCGAGTGGCTCACCTCCATGACTTATCAGGCGGCCTCGGGGGCCGGCGCCAAAAATATGCGCGAGCTCGTCTCCCAGATGGACATGATCGGCGCCGCAACGCGGGATCTGATCAACGATCCCTCCTCAGCCATTCTCGACATCGATAAGAAGGTCCTGAATACGCTCCACAGCACTTCCTTCCCCGTTGAAAATTTTGGCGCCCCGCTGGCCGGCAGCGCCCTGCCCTGGATCGACACCCGAATGCCGTCGGGTCAAAGCCGTGAGGAATGGAAAGGCTACGCTGAAACCAATAAAATTCTTCAGACCGAAAAACCGATCAACATCGATGGGAT
Source organism: Pseudomonadota bacterium (assembly GCA_043797445.1). Taxonomy (GTDB): domain Bacteria; phylum Desulfobacterota; class Desulfobacteria; order Desulfobacterales; family JAFDDL01; genus JAZDPP01. Next base: position 25,452 of record JAZDPP010000002.1, on the reverse strand, counting down.
CTGCGTCCGGATCGGCGCCATGCGGTGCCACAGCCAGGCACTCACCATAAAACTCAACCGGGACATCCCTCTGGAAGAAATCGCGGGAATTATCGATACCGCCAACAATTGGGTAACCGTAATTCCCAACACCAAGGAAGAAACCATCAAGCATCTCACGCCGGCCGCCGTCACCGGAACACTCGATGTTCCGGTGGGGCGTATTCGAAAACTCAATATCGGCCCCGAATACCTGACCTGTTTTACAGTGGGAGATCAGCTGCTCTGGGGCGCCGCCGAGCCGATCCGCCGAATGCTTCGAATTCTCCTGGAATATTTATCACAATGAACCAGTTGTGTCCAAATCGAAAGACCGGCCCGGGTTTGAAAACCGGGCAGGTCTCTCGATTTTAAGTGGTACAAGCTGAATCTACCGTTTTAATTTGGTAAATTTGGAGCCCTCCAAGGACAGGTTTAACATCAACCCCTTATTTCCAATAACAAACCCGATGATGGGACCTTGAATTTTGGTGGTATCGATCGAGCCGGCCGCCCCAACCTCAATGAGCGCCACCGATCCGTCCACGCCGGCCTCCCACCCATCGCTGTTTTGAAAATTCGCCACGGCGTCTTCCGTCATGAAAAGCAAAATGATGGCTTTGGACTGAACCCCGATCTGCAAACCGACCGACACGGCGGCCGTCGCATAATATTCGACCGTTTGCCCCCCTACCCGAAGAGCGCCTTCCCCGTATTCGCCCCCTCCGATAAAACCGGCTTTCAGCACCCATGGAAAAACAAGCATGCCGGAGGCTTTATCGGCGAGCTCCCTGCCATTGGGCACCTCGACATAAAAATCTTGAATAGCAACGTTTACGTTGGCATCGATCTCCTCGGCCGGTATGGCCCAGGCCGAATTATGGTAAAAAGAAACACATCCCCCCAAAAAAACCAACATAAAAAAAAACCGACTTTTTCTTCTCAGCATCATCTCTATTTCCTTTCAATGATAGATTCATAGGCCTTGATCATCGTTTCGGCCAATTTCCCACGGCAGAGAGGCCGTGCCAGGGTGTTTTTGGAAGAGCAGCAGGCTGTTTGAGCGATAGCGAATTCCTGCCGGTCTGGAAAAAATATCCTGGCGTGGCCGGTGCGATGATCAAGGCCGATTCATACAACCGGCAGCCGTTATTGGATCAACTTTGGCTTTTGTGGCATCCGGTGTGAGCAAAAGATTGTATCAAAAAGAATGGGTGCTGTCTTGCCATTTTTTTGCCGACATTCAGTGAAACGATGCCGATAAACCGCACGTCTTTGTTTTTTTTCTTACCACAGCCATAAAAATGATGTATTAATTTCAATTTTGGTACCGCCGTCATGGATGACACCTTTGTGACGAATGTAAATAAATGCTGGGATCAACGCATGAATAAACAACAAACATACGATGAATTAGCCGAAGGGCACCGGCATATGGAAACGGAACTGGCACAGTACCGGAAAAATCTGGAACAAATCGTTTCCCAGGCAACGATAACGCTTCAGGAAAAAAACATCGCTCTCCAAAATGAGATCACCGAACGCAAGCGCGCCGAGAAGCGACTTGAAAATAGCCAGCGCCAGCTGGAAACCACTAATTCCCACCTTGAAGAGGCCATCTTCAAATCAAACCAGATGGCGGCGGATGCCGAAATACGGAATTATCATCTTGAGCAGGAAATTGAGCGGCGTAAAGGGACGGAGGCCTTGCTGCGGGAAAGTGAAAGCAAATATCGCTCCATCATTGAAAATATTGAAGACGGGTACTGTGAGATGGATGCGTCCTGGAATATCAGCTTCTTCAACGATTCCCTGTGCAAGATTTTTAGCCTTTCTCCCATCGATCTGCAGGGGCTCAATTGGTCCGCGATTCTTCCATCTGAAGAAGTCGATGCTGTTTTTAAAACCTTTTCGACCGTCTACGTGACAGACAAGGCGCAGGCCGGATATCACTGCAAAATCATCCAGAATGATGAATCGCTGAAACATATCGAGCTCTCGCTGACCCCCATGACAAGCCCTTCCGGTCAAAAAATAGGACTGCGCAGCATTATCCGCGACATAGACCAGCGAAAACAGTACGAAGAAAAATTAATATTTCTGGCCTATCACGATGCCCTGACCGGCCTCAACAACCGGAAAGGATTTTATGAACGACTTGAGCAGACATTGAATCGCGCCGTTCGGTATAAAAGTGAATTTGCGCTCCTATACATAGACATCGACCGATTCAAACAGGTCAATGACACCCATGGTCATCAAGCCGGTGACGCGCTTCTAAGGGAAATCACGGAAAGACTAAAAAAATGTTTGCGAATAACCGATTTTATTTCCCGGATCGGCGGGGATGAATTCACCGTCATCATGGACAATCCGCACCAGTTGACGCCGGAAACGGCGGCATCGAGAATACTTGACGCCATTTCACGCCCCTATCGGCTCGACGATAAGACGGTGGATTTTATCACGGCCAGCGTTGGGATCAGCACCTTTCCGAAAGACGGCGGGAACGCGGATGAATTGATCAGTAAAGCGGATACCGCCATGTATCGGGCAAAGGAGCATCGCAACGGGTTTTCATGCGGGTCCGATGTGGCGCCGCGGATTAAGGATAATTCTCCTTAATGGACTATTTTTTATGTGTTATCGGCATGGTAATGATCATTGAGGGGCTCCCCTATTTTGCCTTTCCGGAAAAGATGAAACGCCTCATCACCACCTTACTGGAAATGCCGGCGGGACCGCTGCGGCGATTTGGGTTTATATTGATGCTGACCGGACTTTTACTGGTTTATCTGGGAAGACAATAGCCGCATGTACCTGCTCGGTGATTATCATTACGCACTTCCGGAGACACTGATCGCACAACGGCCCGCGGTGCAACGGGAAAATTCGAGACTGCTCGCGCTGTCACGAAATTCCGGACGAATATCGCACCACCGGTTTTCCGATATCTGCGAGTTTCTGTCACCCGAAGATGTTCTGGTGGTAAACAATACATCGGTGGTTCCCGCCCGGTTGATGGGCCGAAAACAATCCGGCGGCAAAGTGGAGCTGCTGATCATCGACTACGCCGATAGCCTTGAGGAAAAAAATCCGGAAGGTAACCAAACCTGCCAATGCCTCATCAAGGCGGCCAAACGCCCCCGGCCCGGAACGCGCATCGATTTTGACGACAATCTTACCGCTGAAGTCATGGCATTCCAGGACGGGATATTTACCGTTACGTTTTCTTTCACCGGCGAATTCGAATCGTTGCTGTACCGGATCGGGAAAATGCCGTTGCCGCATTATATCAAACGGGCGCAACCGCTGGCCGGTGTCGATGATGCGCTTTGCTACCAAACGGTTTATGCCTCGGAAAAAGGGGCTGCCGCAGCACCCACCGCCGGCCTTCATTTTTCCGAAGCATTACTGGAAAAAATAAAAAAGCGCCACATTCGAATTGCACCCATTACCCTCCATGTCGGCTACGGCACCTTTGTGCCGGTGCGGGTTCAGGATATTCGGGATCACCGAATGCATGCCGAAACCTACGTCATTTCTCCCGAAAGCGCCCAAATAATTAACGAGGTGAAAGCCGGGGGCGGGCGCGTCGTCGCCGTGGGAACCACAAGCGTGAGAACCCTGGAGTTTGCCGCGGGTAGCCGGAACCGGATTTGCGCCGGACGGGGCCGAAGCGATCTCTTTATCTACCCGGGATATCACTTCACGATGGTGGATGCCATGATCACCAATTTTCACCTGCCGCAATCGACATTGTTGATGCTGGTCTCCGCCTTTGCCGGCAGAGAAACGGTTTTAGCGGCCTATAACGAAGCGGTCAAAGAAAAGTACCGTTTTTTCAGTTACGGGGACGCGATGTTCATCGGTTGAACCGGAGTCTGTTTTGCCAACGCCGGCAATGCCCGAAACCCCCAATATTTCCCCATCGGGAAGGTAACACCGCATATGTTTTCTTTTGAAATTACCGCCAGATCGAAAACGGAATCGGCCCGGGCCGGCATCATCAAAACCGCCCATGGGAACATTCTCACCCCGGTGTTCATGCCAGTGGGAACACTCGGATCCGTCAAATCCCTTTCCCCCGAGGAGCTGACCGCGGCCGGCGCCCAAATCATTCTCGGAAACACCTATCATCTTTATCTTCGGCCCGGATGTGATGTCATCGAACGCTTTTCCGGGCTTCACCGGTTCATGAACTGGAATGGCCCCATTTTGACCGACAGCGGCGGGTTTCAGATTTTCTCTCTCGGCAGATTGATGGAAATCACTGAAGAAGGAGCCGCCTTTCGATCCCATATCGACGGCTCCCCCCACCTGCTGACTCCGGAAAAAGCCGTTGAGATCCAGCGCTGCATCGGATCGGACATCATCATGTGTCTCGATCAATGCATCCCCTTCCCGGCAAGCCCGGAAGCGGCAAGAGAAGCGATGAGCCGTACCACCCGTTGGGCCGGCCGTTGCAAAACCGTGTGGGCCGAAAGTGAAAGCGGCGCCGCCACGCTATTCGGTATCGTTCAGGGAGGCATGGTCGCCAATCTTCGACGGGAATCGGTTGCCGCGCTCGTGGATATCGATTTTCCCGGATATGCCGTGGGAGGCCTCAGTGTCGGGGAACCCAAGGAGCTGATGTATGAAATGGGAGAGATGTCACTGGCGGCTCTGCCTGACAAGGCGCCCAGATACATCATGGGCGTCGGAACACCGGAAGATCTCCTGGAACTGGTCGCCCGGGGAGCCGATATGTTCGACTGCGTCATGCCGACCCGCAATGCCAGAAACGGCCAACTGTTCACGCGGTTCGGCACAATCAACATCAGCAACGCGCGCCACCGGTTGGATACGGACCCGGTTGAAGCCGATTGCGCCTGTTATACCTGCCGCAACTACTCCCGCGCCTATTTACGCCATCTGTACATGAACAAAGAACTGCTTGCGTATCGACTCAATACGATCCATAATATCTATTATTATACCCATCTGATGGCACGGGTGCGGTCAGCAATCGAGTCGGGGGAATTCGCGGCATATAAAAAGCGCTTTCAGGAAGATTGGAACAGCAAGACCATTGAAGACCCATAAAAGGAGGCCGGATCGTGAGAGAAAAAGTGGAAGCTGTTATTAAGGAAATCAGACCGATGCTCCAGGCGGACGGCGGCGATGTGGAACTGGTGGACGTATCCAATGGCATCGTGAAAGTACGCCTCACCGGCGCCTGTAAAGGATGCCCCATGTCCCAGATGACCCTTAAAAATGGGATTGAACGGTTGATGATGCAACAAATACCGGAAGTTAAATCCGTTGAGTCCGTATAGCACTTATTTGCCCGAAAAAATGACCTGGAGTGCCCCTAAAACATTCCTTTTGTTTTCACTGTTATTTTCAGTAGTCCTCTCCTGCGAAAAGAGGACCGAGCAGGAAAACCGCCTCATCGGCGCCTGGCGACTTCAGCAATCCAGAGGCGCCAATACCCTGCTTTCATTTCAGGAGAAGGGGGCTTTCGAGGTAGACCATCAAATCGACGGCAATCTTACCAATCCGGGGGGGAAACAGGGAAAAGCCAGCGGAACCTGGGAACTGGACAGCGCCACGACCCGGTTAACGATGGTAACCCTTCAGGGGAATCCCCAAATCGGATGGCCGGCCCAGAGCGGGGTTTATCCTATCGTCACATTCGACGGCCTCACCCTTCACCTGATGACCCCGGACGGCCAGCACAGCGTTTGGAAAAAGATCCCGCAAAGCCCGGGAGGCAGCGCTAAGGACAAAGAATCCGCAACCGTCAAAATGGCTCCGCTCGTGGTAAACCTGGCGCCAAGCACCGTCAGCGCGCATAACCACTATCGGTGGATATGCACTGAAGTCCAAATTATGTTAAATAATTACGACATTACATCCGACCTTCACCCCCGTGTATATGAAAAAACCATCTTTTTCTTCAATTCCAAAACTTATGACCAAATGAATACCTTGGATAAACTTGCGACCACGGCCGAGGAACTCAAAAAGGCCTTAAATCCGTATCTGGATCACCGCATCAGCCACTTATCATTCAATAACACCATCTTAACCGGTAGACCGGAAGCTGTGGAACAATTTATGGCAAAATATAAGACGCCGGAAGCGGAAGCGCCTAAAAAACATTGAGCACCGCCCCCAACGCCGATAAACCGCCCTTGATCATCGATTCGGCCAACCCGTGTGGCGAGAAGGTCACGCAGGGTGTTTTTGGAAGCCCGGCAAGCTGTTTGAGCGATAGCGAGTTCTTGCCGGGCTGGAAAAAATACCCTGGCGTGGCCGAAACCATGATCAAGCCCGATAAACCCGACCCTGCCATTTTTCGAGAGGAGCAACGACTTGGTGTTTTTTAACTCAAACGATGTAAAAATCCATTATGCCGTGGCCGGAAGCGGCAAGCCGGTGCTTTTTGCGCATGGATTCGCCAGCAATTACAAGGTGAACTGGGAGAATACGGGTTGGATCAAAACCGTTACGACACAAGGCCGAAAGGCGGTGACGCTTGATCTGCGGGGGCATGGGAAAAGCGCAAAACCCCCGGCTCCGGCCGACTATCATCCCCACCTCATGGGAGGTGATGTCATCCGCCTGATGGATCACCTGGGAATTGAACGCGCGGATCTGATCGGATATTCCATGGGGGCATGGATTGCTTCCCATCTGATGTTATCTTTCCCGGAACGGCTCAACACGGTTGTTTTGGGGGGAATCGGGGATAGCTTCTTAACGTTCCGTGATCGATCCGAACGAACTGTCGGCGCGTTGACAACGCCCTTTCCCGACGCCATCACCGACCCGTTTTTAAAGGCTGTCCGGACTTTTTCGGAACTTCTGGGAAATGACGTTCGCGCCCTTTCCGCCTGCACCCGAGGCGTCTATGCAACCGGCATTCCGGAATTCAGCCGGGCCACCAGACCGGTGCTCTTAATTACCGGTGCGCTGGATGATGTGGCCGGACAACCGGACCGGATCACGAAACTGATCCCCGGGGCTGAAAAGAAAACGGTGCCGGCCTGTGATCATCTCACGGCCCTGACACGTCGGGAGTTCAAGGAAGAGGTTCTTCGATTCCTGGACCGTCACCCCTGCGGTGAATGCCCATGATGCTTGAATGCCACAACATATCCTATCGATACGCCAACGTGGAAACCCCCATATTTGATCGATTGTCATTCACCATCGACACGCCCGGGTTTCATTCCCTTTTCGGGCCGTCCGGAGTCGGGAAAACCTCCCTCGCGAAAATCATCACCCGTCGCATCACCGACTTTTCAGGCCAGGTGCGACCGGACCCGGACGGCCGCTTTTTGTACACCTATAATCTTGAGCGCTTACCCGACTGGTCCCATGTGGGAAAGCATCTTAAAAAAATCACCCCCTCCCATCAGCGGGAACTGCTTGAATTACTGATTGAGCTGTTCGGGATTCGGGAGTTTCTGGCATCCCGCTTTTCCCAGCTGTCTCTCGGCCAAAAAAACCGCGTCAATCTGATACGCTATCTTTTACAGGATTTTCAGGTGCTAATCCTGGACGAAAGCCTTGCCAACGTGGATGAGCAGACCCGTGAAAAAATTATCCTCGCCATCAAGGACCGGTTTCCCGACAGGTGTTTTCTCTATATTTCGCATAACGTGGCTGAAGTCGCCCGGTTCTCCGACACCATTCTCCTGCTGCGAGCAACCCATAAACATCCCCAGCTGGTGCGCCTTTCCGGCCGAAACCAGGTAACGGGGGTTTCGCTCGACAACAAAGCGCTCGCAAAAACCATGCTGGAGATGATGAATGCTGTATAGACGAATCGGTCAGTTTCTCGTCGTCTACGGCCTCGGCATCGCCCTGCTGCTGCTGCTGAAATATGGGCTGAGGCTTTCGGACTATGTCATTCCCGCGCCGCCGGAATTGTGGCACACCGCCGTGACATTTTTCTCCGGGTACATCACCGACGTCCTGGACACCCTCCGGGTGGCTATCATCGGTCAGGTGCTCTCACTGTGCCTCGCGCTGGGAATAGGGATTGCGGGCCGCCGGACCACCTGGTTCGGAAGCCTCGTCAAGGCCGCCGCCTACAATGTGCAGGCATATCCGATTGTCGCCCTGGCGCCTATTATCTTTATCCTTCTGGGGGACGGGTTTATTTCGAGACTGCTGATTGCCGCCATGATCTGCTATTTTCCGCTCCTGCTGTCGATCATCGGCATCATGAGTGAACCGGTGACGGATGTGGAGCATTTTTATGTGATGACGGGAAAGATGCGCTGGCAACTCGAGGTAAAAATCCGCGCATTTGAAAATCTTCACAAATTGACCACCGTCATCGCCGGCAGCGCCACCCTGGCCATGGCCGGCACCATTGTCGCCGAATTTATTGCCGCCAACGCCGGGATCGGGTACAGTATCCGAATTGCACTTTATCAAAGTGATCTTGCCAAGATTCTCATCGCACTCTTTTTTATCGGCATATCGCTTTCGATCTATCAGGGGCTCCTGGAGTGGTTGGGAACATGGATAAAAAAAACATGGGCAAGCCATATCTGAAAAAGGCTTTCAGCGGGTTAAATCTATCAGGTATCTTCTTTACCCTTTTTCTTTATCTTCTCTTTATCGCAAAATCCCTGAACGCGGCAAGCGACGGGGAAGCGCTCGTATATCGCCTTAAATGGCTGAAAAACGTCAGCACCGTCGGCGATTTGTATGCTGTAGAAGCGGGGCTCTTTCAGGCGGGCGGCTTATCGGTCACCTTAAAGGACGGGGGACCGGAACGCGATGCCATCAAGGAGCTGGAGCTGGGATATGCGCAATTCGGCGTTGCGTCGGCGGACCAGGTCGTTCGGGCCGTGGCCAAGGGCGCGCCCGTAGTGGTGGTTGCCCAGATCTTTCAGATAAACCCGCTCCAGTGGATTTATCATGACGATGAGGCGCCGATCGATGAAATAAAAACCCTTAAGGGAAAAACCATCGGGATCACCTTCGGGGGTAACGATGAAACCATTATGCAAACGCTTCTCGCAACGGCCGGCTTATCGGAAAAAGATGTCCGGTTTTTCAGTGTCCGGTACGACTATACACCCTTTTACAATCGAAGCGTCACCCTCTGGCCGGTCTATCGAAATGCCCAGGCCGTCATCCTGAGCGAAAAACTGAAAGCGGCCGGGAAAGGGGTCCGGTTTCTCGACCCGGACCGGTTCGGCATCCGATTTGCCGCCAATTCGGTGGTAACATCGGCGCAACTCTTAAAAAGCCGCCCCGATACGGTTCGCCGGTTTGTAACCGCTCTTTTGGCGGGCTGGGAGAAAGCGATAAACCCGGTCAACCAGGAAAAAGCGCTTCAATTCATTCGGCCATTTGATCGGGATACACCGATCGACATTCTTGAAAAACAACTCGCCGTCACGCGAACGATGGTTCATCCCGACGCCCATATCCCCATCGGTACGATTGACGTCGCGGCCTGGCGGCAGACAGCGCGGATGATGCGAGATCAGGGTCGGATTCCCCGGGAAATCGATATCGGGAAAATACTTCAGCCTGTCGGTGTGTCCACAAACCCGTAAGGGCGGTTCGCGAACCGCCCCGACAGGTTGAATGTGGCGTTTTTGAATTCTGTTCCTGATTAGGAGGAAACCACCTCGTTCTCGGCGGTCACCCGGTTTCGGCCATGTTGCTTGGAATAATACAGCGCGCTGTCCGCCCTGTGAATCAGATCTTCGATGGATTCGCCCGGCCGGTATTTGGCAACCCCAAAGGAAAGGGTTATTTTCCCGAGAGGATTTCCGTTTTCCTTTCGCTTCCATTTCATATTTTCTAAAAAAGACTGCATCTTCATCGACAAGGTTACCGCCCCGACCAGGGGGGTGTCCGGCAGAACCACCAGAAATTCTTCTCCACCGTAACGGACCACCAGATCCCGCCCTTTAACAAAATCGGTTAAGGTGGCGGCAAACATCTTTATGACGTTATCTCCCACCAGATGGCCATAAGTGTCGTTGATCATTTTGAAATGATCGATATCGGCCATGATGATGGATAGCTCCTTTCCCGTCTCCCTTGCCTGGCTGATCTCCTGCATCAAGAGTTTTTCAAGGCCCCATCGGTTCACCAAACCCGTCAGGGCGTCGGTCATGGCCTTGGCCTTCAGGGAAACCATTTTCTGCCGCAGGGTATCCACTTCGATGGTTGCCTCGGACAGCCTGTTTTCTAAATGATTACTGGAGTGAAGGATCTGCCGGGTTGTGTTAATGAGGAAATCTACCACCTTACGAATGGCAACCAAATCATCCACCTGTTCAAGGGGACCTGCAAGCGCCTGGAGTTTTTCTCCCTGCCGCGCCACATTTCCCCCAGTCGTCTTCACCTCTCTGGCAACCTCATCAATGATCCGTTGAATCTCCTTGATCATTCTTCGGCTGGTAACTCTGTCACCGTCAAGGATATACTGGTCATACAACGTTTGATGAATTTCGGGGGAAAGCGGTGTACCGTCGCCGACAAAACTCTCCATCGCCGCTCTCAATGGCGAATTTACACCGGAAACGTACTCATACCAGATCGTATAGTGAATCGGAGTCGGCGCCACCTGGTGTTGCGCCATCAACCGCAGCGCCATTCGCAGCATTTCACCCGCCTGCTCATTCGTTTCAAAATATTGCATCACATACCCCCGTCCGTTTAGGTCGCCCCCAGCTCCCGCTTTACCTTCCCGATAAGCTCCGATACACTAAACGGCTTCTGTAAAAACGCCACCTTTGATTCAATCACTTCCTGAACGTCGGTATGAATAAGAATTTCATCCGTGTAGCCCGATATAAACAGCACTTTTATATGCGGGTATGCGGCCTTGACATGCTTATAGAGTTCGCTGCCGCTGCCTTCGGGCATGACGATATCCGCAATCATGAGACCAACGGTTTCAGCGATATTTTTGAGAAGGCGAAGCGCTTCAGCCGAACTTTCCGCGGCATATACCGTATACCCCTCATTCCCTAACGCTTCCTGCATGAATTTTCGGAAAGTATCATTGTCATCCACCACGAGTATCGTCGCCCGGCTATCCCCCCGCCGGTCGGGGATTGCCGGCTCACCGGTGTTTTGGAGAAGGACATGGTCCGCAAGGTGTTGTATCTTCCCGGTTAGTGCGTGATATTTTCGCTCAACGACCTCGAGCTCCTCAATCCTGAGTAAGAGTGTCTCGATTTCCGCAATGAGCTCTTTTTTGGACTTCTCCCGCGCTCTCATTCATCCTCCATATCGCTTGATGATTCCATCGGACCGAAGGTCACTTTGCTGCTGCTTTTACACAGGTTAACGTCAAAAAGCAATCCGGAGTTATAGTACCTCCCGATTAATCCGTGCAAACAGATCGGAGGGAACCTTCATTTTCTGTGTGTCGATGGCAAAAACCGGAACGGCGCCCATGAGTGAGTTCACCATCAGCACTTCGGTTGCGATCATTAGATCCCGTGGCATCAATCGCCGCTTTTGAACCGTATATCCCCAATCCGCCATCCGCCCGCATACCTGCTGCTGCATGATGCTCGGCAACACGTGGTCCGAGACCGGTTGAATGACGGTGCGGCCCCTAACGGCGAGGATGCCGGCCGTATTGGTTTCAGACACACTCCCGTCAGGATTCAGAATCAGTGCCTCATCGGCGCCCTGAGCTTTGGCCCAGTGTCCCGCCTTGAGGTAATACAGATAGTTGGTTGTCTTATGATCCGCCAACGGCGTCAGGCGGGCTTCCGGATAAACGGCCAGGCGTAATCCGGCCTCCTTATTTCCCTCCAGCCGATGCGTATAGGCTCTGGCCGTCACCAGCAGTTGATAATTATACGGCGGCATCTCCCGGTCTCCCCGGGTCGCCAGAATTTTAACCGCGGCAATTGTTTCGGTGAGGCCGTTCCGGTGGAGCACCCGGGCGATAATATCCGCCCAGGAGAGATCCGGCGGAGAGGTCTCAAACAGGCGGCTCCAGGTTCGCTCAAATCGATCCAGATGTAATTGAAGCAGCCGGGGATGCCCCTTGGCCACGCGGATGGTTTCAAAGAAACCGTATCCATAAAGAAGGCCCTGATCCAAAACCGGCACCCGAGCCTCTTCAAGGGGCTGCAAGGCGCCATTTAACCAGACAATCGAAGCCGCGGCAGCGTCTTTTTCATCACGCTCTTTTTTTTCCGACGCTTTCAAAACCGTCATGAGCGTTTGGCCTTTGTGAAGCGTCTCCTCATATTCATCCGCCGGATTCGAATCAAACACAATCCCGCCGCCCACCGAAAAAACCAACCGCCCGTTCAGCACGGTTGCCGTCCGAATGGCGATGGAAAGATCCATGGTATCATGGAAACTGATGTATCCGATCGAACCGGTATAAATATGGCGCCGAGTGGGCTCGAGTTCATCGATAATCTCCATGGCCCGGATTTTTGGACACCCTGTAATCGAGCCGCCCGGGAAAGTGGCTCGAATCAGATCAACGGCATCCCGACCCGGCAAAAGGATCCCTTCAACAATGGAGACCAGATGATACACATTCCGGTAGGCCTCAATGCGCTTGTGCTCGGTAACCCGCACCGAACCGGCGCTACAGACTTTCCCGATGTCGTTACGAAGCAAATCAACAATCATGGAAAGCTCGGCATCGTCTTTGCGGCTCGTCAGCAGTTCTTGCCGAAAGGCCTCGTCGGCTGCGGGAGACCGGCCTCTCGGCCTCGTCCCCTTGATCGGGCGCGTCTCCACCCGCGTACCGGAGAGTTTCATAAACCGCTCCGGCGAGGTCGAGACAATGGTGTGATCCTCCGCATGAATATAGGCGAAAAACGGCGCCGGATTCATGGCATAAAGACGCTGGAAAAGCCGGTACGAATCTCCTTTGAACGCCATTTCAAATCGCTGGGATAAATTGACCTGGTAGACATGCCCGGCCCTGATATAGTCCTTTATGTCGTCCACCGCCGCCATGTACCCATCCCGCGTAACCCCCGCTTTCGCCCTGCCGATATTTCCCTCAAACGTTTCTTCCGCCCGGGGTTGCCGAGCCTGATTTCGAAACATCATTTCTCGCGTTAAAACCGAATGGAAATCTCCCACGCCAGTGCGCTCCGGTATGCATAGCCGGGTAACCCTCTTTTCCTTATCGTGAATTAAGATTACAGACGGCGCCACCATATAGAGGTGGGGAAGTCTCAAATCGTCCACCGATGTTCTCGGCAATTCCTCTATCACGTCTTTAAGATCATAGGAAAGGTAACCCAATAAGCCGGCCATGACCGGCAGCGCATCCGCCCCCTCTTCAACTCCGATTCCCCGACATGCCGCAGCCGGCAACCGCAACCGCCGGAGTATGGCCTGCAAGATATCAAACGGGTCTCCCGTGAGGGTAAAGGTGTTATCATCCACGACGAGAGTGATTTGCGCCCCGCATGCCCGAAGTCTCAACCAGGGGTTGACCCCTAATATATGGTACCGGGCGCAATCCGAATTCGTGCCGCTCATGAGCACCACCGTTCCGGGCCGGGCCGCGAACCGGCCCGCAAAGTCAATAAACGGCTCTTTAAGTTCAAAGGGGGTCGTCCAAACGCCGGATATCCCGCCGACAAAAGCATCGATATCAACCATGTCCCCGCGCTCCTTTTAACGCCCCAAGGTTTAAAAAATTCCTGACGAGCATATCTCCCTTTTCCGTCAGAAAACTTTCCGGATGAAACTGCACGCCATGCAACGGATATGCGGGGTGAGACATTCCCATGACCACGCCATCATCGCTTCTGGCCGTCACCATGAGCTCGCTCGAATCAAAGACCACCATCAGCGAATGATACCGCGCAGCAGTGAACGGAGAGGATAAACCCGCAAATACGCCCGCGCCGTCATGGTGGATGCGACTGGTCTTCCCATGCACGGGCGCCGGCGCCCGCACGGTGGCGCCCCCAAAAACCTCGTTCATGCACTGCATCCCCAGACAAACACCCAGCACCGGCACCGTTTTATAAAAAGAGCGGATCAGCGCCTTTGACACACCGGCATGAGCCGGATCCTTGGGCCCTGGGCTAATCAAAATATAATCCGGTGAAAATGACGCCACCTCGGACAGATGTAACTTGTCGCAGCGCACTACCCGAATTTCAAGCGCATAGGGCATGAACATCTGCACCAGGTTATAGGTGAATGAATCGTAATTATCGATCACCAGGAGCTTTGCCACCGTCGCCTCCAATAAAAAACGCCACCCGGAAAGAGTCTGGATGGCGTGGCCTGGACATAACCCTTATTCAATGCCGCATCACGGCAGTTTATAGTATGGAATGCGACTATCTGAAACGATTTTTTAAGTCAAGAAAAATCATGGAACGCCGGCTTAATGAGCATTCGCACCCTTTCGCTGCCCCAGTGATTCGCTTCGTATCAAATGAATCGTGAACGTCGTTCCTTTATTTGGAACGCTGTCAACCGTCACCGAAAAGCCGTAGGTCTCCAGAATTCGATGCACAATGGATAACCCGAGGCCGGTACCATAGGATTTGGTGGTGTAAAACGGGTCAAAAATCAGCCTCACCTTCTCGCGAGACAAGCCGCAACCGGTATCCGAAATTTCAATCAGGACATTTGAGCTTCCCAAGGCGTGCATTGAAATGTCAATGTGCCCGAAGCCTTCTATCGCCTCCGCGGCATTCAGCAAAAGATTCCAAAGCACCTGGTGAAGATGCGTTGGATCCATTTCAACCCAACTGCCCTGGATAAGATGCTTATCGATCGTAACCCGGCGGGCGCAGTTTATATTTTTTTCAAAAAGGGCCACGGTGTCTTCCAGTGCCTTTTTCAACTCTATCAATTCCAGCTTTCTGGCTTGAGGTCTGGCAAACAGAAGGAAATTGCTTAACAGGGAATTGAGCCGGTTCGCCTCCCGCAAAACGATATTCATGAGCCGGTCATGATCGTCGTTGAATGGAACCTCCTCCCGCAAGAGTTGAATTGAACCGGAAAGCGAGGCGAGCGGGTTTTTTATTTCATGGGCAAGCCCCGCAGCCATTTCTCCTACAGTGGCCATCTTTTCGACTCGCCGGACCTGCTCTTCCATTACGGCAAGCTCCCGCCGGGATTTTCGGACTTGTTCGGCCAGTAAACTGCTTAAGAAGGATACGGCAAAACAGCCGATCGATATCATGAGAATCTTAAAAATGACATATCGCCACTGATCGCTCATGGGTGTCTGGATGCCGGTGGACATAAAAGGGTTGAGTAAACCATAATATTCGAGATCCACCATGGCGCCATACTGAATGCTGCACAGAGCCGCCATAATCAAGCTTCCCTTACGGTAAATGAGCATACTGGAGTAAATCATGACAACAAGGTATAAAAAGGGGAACACACTTGAAAATCCACCGGTCAAATAAATCATTACCGATACGATGAGCGTGTCGCCACTCACCTGGAAACCGGCAAATTTCTGATGGTGCTTGAGCCGGTTTAGAAGCAGGGCATAAATGATGGAAAGAATGAAAATGCCGACCGTGAGACCATATATGGCTACCAGAGGTGGTGTCAGAAAGTCGGAGCCCCCTTCGGCATGAATATAGGCGGCGCCCCCGAGAAGCAGTGTGGTAAATATCAACCGGCAAAAGGTCAGCCATTTCAGCCGGTGGTAAAATTCGCTCCGGGGGGGCTTGGGCGTTGCATTCATATTGCAGACAAATCAACCCCCCACGACGGCGGCCATCTTGAAGATGGGCAGGTACATGGATATAACCAAGCCGCCGATGGTCACACCCAGAAACACGAGCATGAACGGCTCGATAAGCGCCGTAAGGTTTTCCACGGCCTGATCCACTTCCTCGTCATAAAAATCGGCTATTTTATTGAGCATGGCATCCAGAGCGCCGGTGGACTCCCCCACAGCGATCATCTGACAAACCATGCTCGGAAACACTCCGCTTTCCGCCAGTGGATCCGCCATGGTGCGCCCCTCGGAAATAGCGGCCCGAACATTGTACACCGCACTCTCAATCGTCTTATTTCCAGCTGTTTTAGCCACGATATCAAGCGCATCCAATATGGAAACCCCGCTTGTCAACATGGTTCCCATGGTCCGCGAAAACTTGGCCACGGCCACCTTTCGAATCAGTATCCCGACAACAGGAAATTTCAATACTGCCTTGTCAACGAAAATTCGGCCCTTTCGGGTGCGATAGAACCGTTTGTATGCGAAAATAAAGAGGACCCCAGCGATAACGATATAGAAAATATTCCCTTTTACAAATTCACTGAGGTTGATAACTATCTGGGTCGGCCCTGGCAATTCCCCCCCGAAGTCGGCAAACATCGACTGAAAAACAGGTATTACAAACACAAGAATAATGGTGAGAACAATGGCGGCGATGGCAAGCGTTACCGTCGGATAAACCATGGCGCCTTTAACCCTCGCCTTCAATTTGGCTATCTTCTCCATGTACGCTGCCAGCCGCCGTAAGATGATATCGAGAATACCGCCGGCCTCGCCTGCGGCAATCATGTTTACAAATAGCTCATCAAAGTCCTTGGGGAATTTTTGCAATGCCTCTGCCAGGGTTGACCCGCTCTCCACGGCGTCTTTAATGGATTTGAGAATTTTTTTAAAGGTTTTATTCTCCTGTTGCGCCTGGAGAATATCAAGACACTGAATGATGGGAAGCCCCGCATCGATCATGGTGGAAAACTGCCTGGCAAAGAGAATAATATCGCGTAGTGTAACCTTGGGCTGCATAAAAGCGACATTCTCAAAGAGATCCTTGGGTTTTGCCTTCACCTTCGTGGGAGTAATGTGCATTCTTGTCAGATTGGCGCGAATGGCGGCTTCATTGGGACCCTCCATTTCACCCTTTTGTATCTCATTTTTCCTGTTCGTACCTACCCATACAAATACCGGCATGCTCCCTCCTAAATACAGTTCACGTCATCCGTCACAATCTCGTGGTAGCATCTCATTTTATCGGGCGTTCCCTATCAAACCTTTATCGTCATTTGAACCGTCAACCGGCAAAGTAAAATATCCCCCTTGGCATTTCTTTTTTCCTCACCACGTTTTTTTCCATCAGCGGTTCAAGATGTTTTAGCACTTCCACGTCGGAAATGCCAAGCATAGTGGAAAGATCCAACACCGTGCAGGGGCGACGGCGAATTGCAGCCAACAATCGTGGGGTATAATTTCCCGGGGCCGTCTCGTGTCGATAATTCCCGGGGGAACCGATTAATTCCATCGAATGGATACAAGCAGCCGCGCAGGCCATTGCCGTGGCGTCAAGCGGTTTCACCCAATTTTCAGTTCCGGGCCTATCCAGGGTATTTAACTGCACCTTTTCAGGTTTTATCATTGCTATGAGATCTCTGATTTGCCGGAGTTCATCCTCATTATCGTTTACGCCGGGTGTTAGAAAAACCTCTATCCACAGGCGGCCGGGACGTTCTTTTCCCAAAGCGATGAGTCCCTCCTTAATTGCCTCAAGATCCAAACCGGGGTGTGGCCGATTGATCCGCCGGAATACCGCCTCGGTGGCAGCATCCAGCGACGCGATCACGAGATCGATTTCATCCACCTCCCGTCGAAGCGCTTCCTGGTTGAACAAAGTCCCATTGGTCAGCAACGCCAACGGGTATTGTGGAAACCGACGTTTTATGAATCGGGTAACTTGCTGAATACCGCCGTGAAGCGTCGGCTCTCCGGCACCCGAGAAGGTAATGAAATCAAGTTTTGGATCGTGCTTTAAAAAAGAGGTGAGTTCGTCTTGCACCCGATCGATCGAAACATACGCTTTTCGTGCGAGAGTGAGGTGAGTGGTTTTGCCACACTCGCAATAGATACAATCCAGCGTGCACGTTTTGTGCGGCATTAAATCGACCCCCAGCGACACTCCCAGCCGGCGGGAAAGAACAGGGCCGAACAGGTGCCGGTATTCATTATGGTGAGCTTGTTCCATTGGGCGTTGCTACCGAATTCCTTAAAAGTTTTGGACGGAGCACCTGAACGGCACAGCCGCTAAAATTCTATAAACAATAATATTAAATAGTTATCCTGCATGGCCGAAGGGGTTGCCATTCAAAAGTTAAGTGAATCTAATCGCGCAAGATCGGGAATCTGTAACATTAATACCAACAATAACGAACATTTATTTTATAATATCGATGCGCGGCAGAGTCAAACGGTTTTCTCTATTCATAAGATATTAGTGCGTGGTGCCTCCCCCCGATTTTCTATCATTTTTCCCTCTCAAGGGGGAAATGTTTCGCTTGATTAACAACAGTTTATGGCATATGGTCAGAAGCCTGTATTTTTAGCGCTAACCCATCGACGCCTCTTAAGCGCAACATTTTTCCATGATCCGGACAAATCACCCATGCCGTTTGAGACAACAGGATATAACCCGGAAGACCTTACGGTCATAACCACCCATCAAAACGCGGACTTCGATGCGCTGGCCTCGATGCTGGCGGCCCAGAAGCTTTATCCGGAAGCCAGGGTGGTCTTTCCGGGTTCCCAGGAAAAGAACTTGCGCAATTTCTTTATCAAATCGATGGTATATCTCTACAACATCATCGAGATAAAAGACATTGACCTCGACCGGATTAAACTGCTCGTGCTGGTCGACACACGGCAACCGGGCCGAATCGGGAGCCTCACATCGGTATTGAATAAGCCCGGTGTCAAAATCCACATCTATGATCACCACCCGAATATGGCGGGTGATATCCGCGCTGACCTGGAAGTGATCCGGCCGACCGGTTCAACCGTCTCGATCCTCGTGGCCATTTTAAAGGAAAAGCAGATTGATATCACACCGGAAGAGGCGACGATCCTGAGTCTCGGCATTTATGAGGATACCGGCTCCTTCACCTTTTCTTCCACAACGCAAGCCGATTTCCTGGCCGCGGCCTTCCTCTTATCAAAGGGGGCCAATTTAAACATCGTTTCGGACATGATCGCAAGAGAGGTCAGCCCTCAGCAGCTGGAGCTTCTAAACGAAATGTTTAAAAGCGTCAGCTTCTACCACATCAATGGCGTCGAAATCGTCGTCAGCACCGTTACAAGCCCCGACTATGTGCCGGATTTTGCTTTTCTGGTTCACAAAATGATAAAAATAGCAAATTACGATGCCATTTTTGCCGTGGCGTGCATGGGAAATAAAATCTACGTGGTGGCCCGAAGTCGAATTCCGGAGGTGGATGTGGGCGCCATCATGAAAGTCATTGGCGGGGGAGGTCATTCGGCCGCGGCTTCGGCCATCCTCAAGGAGCTGACCCTTACCCAAGCGGAACACCATCTGGTTCAAATACTCCATGAAAACGTTAAATCTCAACGCTCCGCCAAAGACCTGATGTCTTCCCCCGCGATCACGGTGGAAGCAACCATTTCCTGTAAGGAAGCCAATAATTTTCTCACAAGGTACAACATCAATGCGCTGATGGTGATCGAAAAGCAGCAAGCGCAAGATCACCTGGCCGGCTACATCACCCGCCAGGTCATCGAAAAAGCCCTATTTCACGGACTCGAAGCGGTGCCGGTGAGAGAGTACATGACATCAGAACTCGCCCGTGTGGCGCCGGATGCGGACCTTTCGGAGGTACAACAGAAAATTATTGAAAATAAGCAACGCGTACTGCCGGTCATGGAGAATAATGCGCTTTTGGGCGTCATAACGCGAACGGATCTTTTAAACGTTCTGGTACGAAGGGAGCAAAAATTAAAAAGCCGATTCCGGGATCCGCTTCAGGAACCGATCCCGGCACGAACCCGCAATATTGAGAAATTTCTTTACGAGCGGTTATCCGACCCGCTGTTGGAAATCCTTAAAAGTATTGGCAGGGCCGCGGATGAGACGGGTGTCAATGCGTTTGTCGTGGGCGGATTTGTCAGGGATCTGTTTCTATACCGGTCAAATGAGGATATCGATATCGTCATTGAGGGCGACGGTATCGCCTTTGCCAGAAAATTTGCCAAATTGGCCGGTGTCCGCATCCATACCCACGCCAAGTTCGGCACGGCGGTTATCATTTACCCGGATGGGTTTAAAATCGATGTCGCCTCCGCCCGGATGGAATACTATCAATCTCCCGCGGCGCTGCCCATTGTTGAAATGGGATCCATCAAACTCGATCTATACCGCAGGGATTTTACCATCAACACGCTGTCCATCCAGCTCAACGCGAACCGGTTCGGAACGCTGGTCGACTTTTTCTCCGCTCAGAAAGATATTAAGGAAAAAGACATCCGCGTCCTGCACAATCTGAGCTTCGTTGAAGACCCGACCCGGGTGTTTCGCGC
The DNA here is from genome assembly GCA_043797445.1 of Pseudomonadota bacterium. Classification (GTDB taxonomy): domain Bacteria; phylum Desulfobacterota; class Desulfobacteria; order Desulfobacterales; family JAFDDL01; genus JAZDPP01. The sequence continues at coordinate 5,129 of JAZDPP010000002.1, read as the reverse complement.
CATCCGCTTCGAGCAGCGATTCGGGTTCAGCATCGGAAAACTGACCGCCGGCCTTATCGAAAATGCGGTCCGAATGGACTTTTTCAAGCGTCTGAGCGGTCGACGGGTTTTCACGGAATTACGACTCCTTCTTGAAGAAGAAAACCCCACCCCCGCCGTCGCCCGCCTGCACGATTATAATCTGCTGAGTGTCATTCATCCTTCGATTCAAATGACGAAGGAGCTGATCGGCCTTTTCAACTCCGTCAAAAAAGTCATTTCCTGGTATGATTTGCTGTATATTGAAGAGCCGCTCATGAGATGGGTTATCTATTTCATGGCCCTCATCCGGCAGTGTAATATGGAAACATCGCTGGATATTTGCACCCGCTTTGAATTACAGCACCGGTATAAAACCCTCATCTGTGCCGAACGGTTTGAAGCGGAACGGCGCCTTTACGCGCTTGAACGCAAACTCCCGGTTAAAAACAGCACGCTCTATAAACGGCTCACAGGCCTGAAAACAGAGCTCCTCCTTTTTATGATGGCCGCCACCCGCCAGGAAAAAGTCAAACGGGCCATTTCCCACTTTTTCACCCGTCTGCGTCAAATTGAACCGGCCATCGGCGGCAAGGACCTTTTGGCAATGGGATACAAACCCGGCCCCGTATACCGGGAAATCATCCAGGCCGTGCTGGATGCCAAGCTGGATGGGCGGCTTAGAACGAGAAAAGAAGAACTGGCTTATGCCGAAGCCCGCCTTGAGGCCGCATCCGGAAAGGAATAGTCAGATCGCCGGCGGAACTTCGGCTTGATCCCATGGGCGTAATGGTTTAATTAGGGTCGATACGTTTTGGTCCGGCCCCGGAATACGCCGCCGCCGGCTTTATGGGATGAATTTCCATTCGGTATATCAATGTGTTAAACAGGAGTAACGACATGACTTCGAAAAAGAGAATTCTAAGCGGCATGCGGCCCACCGGTCCCCTTCACCTGGGAAATTTACTGGGTGCTCTCGATAACTGGATTGCGATGCAGAGCCAGCATGAATGTTATTTTTTTGTTGCGGACTGGCATGCGTTAACGAGTGATTATGAAAGCCCGCGAGGAATTAAAGAAAATATTCGTAATATGATTCTGGACTGGCTGAGCGCCGGGCTCTCTCCTGAAAAGAGTACATTTTTTGTGCAATCTCAAATCAAGGAACATGCGGAGCTGTTTCTGATTCTCTCCATGCTGACCCCCATCCCCTGGCTTGAGCGGAACCCAACCTACAAAGACCAGATTGTGCAGTTAAATAATAAGGATTTGTCGACATTCGGATTTCTCGGGTATCCCGTATTGCAGGCGGCCGATATTATCATGTACAAGGCAAATGCCGTACCGGTGGGCATCGATCAGGTCCCTCATGTGGAAATCACGCGAGAAATCGCCCGACGGTTTAATTTTCTCTATGGGGAAGTGTTTCCGGAACCGGAATCCATTTTGACCGAAACGCCGAAAATCCTCGGTCTCGATCGGCGTAAAATGAGCAAAAGCTACCACAATGCCATTTACCTCGGGGACACACCGGATGAGATCAAGAAAAAGGTCGCCGAAATGATAACGGACCCCCAGCGCGTCCGCCGAAGTGATCCCGGGGACCCCGACATCTGCAATGTTTTTGAATTTCACAAAAAATACAGCCCTAAGGACATCACGGACAGAGTCAACCAGGAATGCCGATCCGCCAAGATCGGGTGTGTAGAATGTAAGGGGTTGATGGCGGGAAATTTGATTCAGGCCCTCGCGCCGATTCGGGAAAAGCGCATTTTTTATGAAAAGAACCCGGGCCTTGTTGAAGAAATCATTGCGAGCGGCAATAAAAAAGCCCGGGCCGTGGCCCAGCAGACCATGGCCGATGTAAGGGCGGCGATGAACATCTAACCCTTCAGGCTGCCCTAAAATCGTTACCGTACGACCGGGTCTTGCGATATGGCGATCGATTTCACCACCAGGGATACCCCGGAAGATTCGGTCGAGACACCTTACGAGGTGAAACTCGACCAAATCTTTGAGGGCCCCATGGATCTGCTGATCCACCTCATCAAAAAAAACGAGGTGGATATCTATGATATCCCCATCGCCCTGATTACGGATCAATTTATGTGTTATATAAATATGTTAAAGTCACTCAATATCAATTTTGCGGGAGACTTTATCGTGATGGCGGCAACGCTTACCCATATCAAATCCAAAATGTTGTTGCCCGCCCATGGCGAGGATGCGGAGGAAGAAGACGATCCCCGCCTTGAGATCACCCGGCCACTGCTGGAATATCTCCAGATGAAGTCCGCGGCGCAGTCCCTGGCCAAACGCAACTTGCTGGGAGAACACACGTTCACGCGGCCACAGGGGAACCCGGAATTTTTTACGGATACCGACCCGGACATCGTCAAGGTCGGCCTGTTTGAACTGATCGATGCCTTTCAAAAAATTCTCGACAGTGTACCGGAAGGCCACCGTGTCGATCTGACGCAGGACACTCTTTCCGTTAAGGATAGAATCTCACAAATTATCGACATACTCGAAAAGAAAAGCACCCTGACGATTGATGAACTGTTTGCGGAAAATGCGGGAAAACGAGAGGTAATCATTACGTTTCTGGCTGTTCTGGAAATGGTGAAGCTCTCCCTCGTAACGATTGCCCAGCATGTCCAAAACGGAATTATCCGCCTGTTCTATCAATAAGGCTAATGCGGTCCACCCTCAATCCATCCGGCCCGTCGGTGAGAGATGCTCTGAAATGCAAGATTTGAAAAACATAATCGAGAGCCTTTTATTCGTCACGGATGCCCCCCTTTCCATTGAGCGCCTTAAAACTATTCTGACCGGGGTCGAGGGTAAAGAGCTCCGACTGGCGCTGGAAGCGCTGTCTGCGGAATATGAAGCCCGCAACGGCGCGTTTTACCTCAGTGAAGTGGCGGGTGGCTATCAGATTCGCACCAGAACCGTATATAATGAATGGATCAAGCTTCTTTTAAAGCCAAGCCCCCTGAGGTTAAGCCAGCCGGCCCTGGAAACCCTGGCGATTATCGCTTACAGACAACCGATTATTCGAGCGGACATCGAACATCTCAGAGGGGTCGATTGTGGCGGGGTGCTGCGAATGCTGATGGAAAAAAAACTGGTCCGGGTTCTGGGGAGAAAAGAAATCCCCGGACGACCCCTTATCTACGCCACCACCCGGCAATTTTTAGAAATGTTTGACCTCAAGGATTTGAAAGAATTGCCGACAGCCCACGAAATCGAAGCGGCCAGGAAATTAAATCCCTCTCAGGAAAACACAGTCCCTTTTTCGAAGCCAACGAATGAAGAACCGGAACCGCTAAAAAACTCTTGACTTCGAGCGCCTCTGGCTCCTATAAAGCGAAGTCGAAAACAAAAGCGGATGAGCAAGGCGATTTGTGCCATTTGCGTAATAGTTATGGGCGGTTAACTCAGCGGGAGAGTGCTACCTTCACACGGTAGAAGTCGTTGGTTCAAATCCAATACCGCCTACCATAAATATCGAGGGGTTACAGAGTTTGCTGTAACCCCTTTTTCATTGATTGTGACCAAATTGTGCCCGGTTGATAAAAAACGGCATTTTCAATCCTACGACACCTACGCGTCGCCTCCTGATTAATCGGTTTCATCAAGTGGGCATAAACATTTAGAGTCACGGCAGAGCATGAGTGCCCCAACTGACTTTGGATGTATTTTATATTTTCCCCCTGCTCTATCAAAAGGGAGGCGGTTGAAGGCAACCATTCCTGAAATTTCAGACGTCTGGCGATTGCCTTATTTGGCTTTAATGTGGTATCCATATAGCCATGTTGGATGTCACATCTGCTCTCGAAATGATTACACGGTGGATATCCGGACATGCGAAATTATTCAGGGTAACTTGCCAAGAAGGCAAACAAAGCTTGTTTTGGCGTGGGCTGAGCTTCATCAGGATGAGTTGATGGTCGATTGGGAATTGGTGATTAATGGCGAACATGGTGAATTGGATATGAAGCCATTCGATGAGGTGCGAATAACTTGCGGTCGTCGTAGGAAACACCGCACGAGCACCTCTCAATTTCGGGCTCGGCAATTCAATTTCTTGGGGAGCATTCATGACCGCAACCGCTCATCTCAGCCAATTATTAACGGAAATCACAGATAAATTTCCGTCAATCCAGGTGATGTACCTTTTTGGGTCACATGCCGCCGGTACCAACAGAGCCGATAGTGATGTGGATATCGCGGTGTTTACCGATGGAAGCGAATCTCCCTTGATGGATCTGGAATTGGGCGCCTTTCTTCAGCGTCAGCTTAAACGGGGCGTGGATGTGGTGATCCTGCAAAAAGCGTCACCGGTATTACAACACGAGGTCTTAAGAAATAAGATTCGCATTTTTGAAAAAAGCGGCATCAATCGGGCATTTCTTGAAAATAAATCCTTGCGGGCATACCTGGACGCCCGCCATTACCAACACCTGCGCGCATTGTGGAGAAAATCCAATGATAAAAATGCCGGTCATTAGCCGTTTGCTGAATAACCTCGAAAGCTATATCACCGATTTGCGGACCTCAACCGACATAACGCACGAGAAATACACCCGGGATATCCGGTTGCAGCGGTTCGTCGAAAGAACGCTGCAAATCAGCATTGAGTGCTGTTTTGATATTGTTCACCATATTATCGCGGAAAACGGATTCCGGGAACCGGACTCCTATGCGGATGCTTTCGCCGTGTTGGCGGAACAGGGGGTGTTGACACAGGAATCCGTGAGCGAATTCCAAATGATGGCACAGTTCAGGAATAAGATTGTTCACTACTACGAAAAAATCGACCCCGAGCAGGTGTATGCGATCTTTACAGGAAAACTTACCTCCTTCGATTTATTTAAGAACCAAATATACGGTTGGGTAAATGCGAACGAAAACCGGGAATGACGCGCTTCACGCCGGAACCCTGATCAAGACAAATGCGTTTATATCCGGCTCGGATGGCTGTACCCAGCTCGTGCTGCTGCTTGTTCTTTTTTTCGAGAAATAACCCACCTTAAATGCAGGTTACGAAAAGGAGGGGTTCGGCATGAATACAATCCAAAAATTGCCGTTTCAAAAAAAACTGGCCC
>JAZDPP010000001.1:0-9304 GCA_043797445.1 Pseudomonadota bacterium | reverse complement strand
TGATTGTACGTCGTTCATCGAAAGCCTCCTGCGTTTGTGTTCTTTGAGCAGTTCACAATTGCGGAGGCTTTCGAAAAATCCCGCATAAGTCAAACTCTGGGAGTCGCCCGGCAGAGCCGGGGGTTTACTCATGATTAATTATCACCGCATACGTCTCATAAATAGCCGTTTTTCGCCTCAATATCATTGTTTTTTGTATCGATCGGGTCTTTTTCTCCAATCCCAAAATCCGAATGGCTTCAAGGAGTCGAAGCGTCCTCATCCATCCGGCGGCAGAGAATGTCCACCGGTGGCACGAGGAAGCGGAGGCAACGCGGCGGGCATCAGGAAGCATCGCCATGGCCTGTGCTTCGCGGGTGCCGGTTCCGAAGTGGCAGGCATCGAGCAGCACCTCCAGACGAACGCCGGCGGGAAGCACCGAGAAGATTTTTTCCAGACCGTCATCGACGATATAGGTTCCATCCCAATCCATATCGTGCGGACAGATGATTTCATCGAGCCGGTCTTTTTACAGTTTTTAGCACAGCCCACCATTCACACCTTGATCATATAAAAACTCCTTGCACGCCCTCTTTCTCCACTACCGCGGCAAGTCCTTTGTCCGCACAAACAAAACAATCCTCATTTTTTTCGCAATACGTTAGAAACGTTGCAAGTTGAAGACTGTCAAGCGTCCTGAGGCCATAAACACCAGCATATCGAAAAAGCAACCTGCACGCCTCGTCGTAGACAAGCGAGGCGACATGGAAAACCTCATAGCGATCCTCACAGTCACAGTCGAATCTCTGCAATACCGCTTTCGAGGCCTTAACGTTCAGTTCCTTTTGGCGCTGTTTACGAAAGATTGCAGAATGCAGCTCAACACGGGCAAATTCAGAAATGATAAGGGTTGACTGGTCCGCATAAAGCCCCATGCAATAGTCGGAACCATCTTCTCGATGGTAAATCTTTACCAGGGCCGAAGTGTCGAGAAAGTATCGCGTCACAGCCGCTCTTCCCTCGCAGCTACCACAGTTTCAGCCCAACTGCTCTTGGAAGATGAGGTAAGGGCCAGTACTTTTTCAATATCGAGTGGCGCACCCTGTCTTTTTTGTGGCGCTCTCCGAAGACGGTTCATTTGCCGGAGATGCTCGTAAACCGCGGCCAACGACTGATTATCTAATGCGTTGAGTTCATCCTCAAGCTTTTGTCTTAATACTGACATGATAACTCCTCTTTGTATTCCCTTTCCTTTGCGTTCGGGAGCTGATTCAATCATGAATTTCTTATATATATTGCATGAAGGTAACGCAACGTCAACTCAGGCCGATTTTTCGATTAAACTTGTTTTCAAGATAGACCTGCAAGCCGGCTATCCAATCGAATCGAGGTTCTTTCAACGCGACGAATAAATCAATGTCGCTATCCCTATTCGGTTGGCCTATGGCAAAAGAACCGAATAGTCCGATATCAACCACGCCAAATTTTTCATTCAGAAAACTTTTTTCGGCCCGCAACTGAGAAATAATCTGCCGCCCTGATCGATATAAATCTTCCTGACACAAAAAGGAAAGGGGGGGCAAAATGGTTATTCGACAAAATCCGGTACTTGAGAATGCGGGGAAATTGAAAGGCGTGATGCTGAAACGCGCTAATTCTTCTGAATACCTTCGCGATAAAAGTCTGAGGCGTCACCAGATAAATTCCTTAACCGGTTGACTGAAAGCATTCATTATGAGAATCCGCAGATTACGCAGATTACACAGATTACACAGATAAATTATCGATCTGCGTAATCTGCGGATAAGTATTTAAAACGAATTGTTATAGAAATATGGGTTTGTTTTACAACGAATAGATCAATGGTCGAAAGCGGTATTTATTAATATGAGCGATAACAAAGTATCCAGGAAGTCGCTCCTCATAATTTTCAATCAAACTCTCTAATCTGGGCCATTTCAAGTGATTATATTCTATATCCATTCTGATCAAAACGATACCAGATGAAGGTTTTCTGAGCCGGTAAGTAAGCTCCCCAAAATCTTTGTCCTCTGTCAATAAAATGCGTTCTTCATTATAAGCCATTAGCAAAACTTCATTGTCTGAAGATCCTGCGTTATGCTCTGGAACATATGAAACGTCATGCCCCGCTGCTCAAAGGGATTTTACTAAACCTGCATCACAACACTCATCAGCCAAAAACTTCAATGCATCCCCTTTTATATGAAAGCAACCTCTTCATCAGCTAAATAGTCCGCTGCTGTTAAATTCATGGGCAGCGAGAATATCTTTCCGTGTCAGATGAGGATGATCGGCAATTATTTCTTCAATCGTCATCCCTCCGCCCAATTTACGCATAATTTGCTCAACGGTGATACGCGTGTTTTTTATCACTGGTTTGCCGAACATAATATCAGGATTCACCAGGATTTTATCGTGTTTTTTCATTAGCCCCTCACATCGAAGGTATCTCAGTCATGGCGATTGTGTCAGTTCTTGGGGACGTCCAGAAATTTATTGAATTCCGGGGACACCTTACTCATTTCATAAAAGGCCGATCAAAGCAGCGGGAATGGGGTGCTTCGGCAACTTCCCTGATAGTTTGTTGGGCAATTGACTCAGTTCTATGGCTAAGGAGCTCAGACTAGAGTAACCCAATACCATGTTCGGGCTGTCCGGCAATGTCGAAATAGACCCGGGTGATGGTAAGGCCCAGCGGCGTGTCGATGAATACCGGAACGGCGCCATCGGAATTGAGGCGGGGGCCGTTCGGATCGGGGCAGGATCAGAAGTCATCGGTTAGCGCCAGTGGCGCATATCACGTTTACGCATTCCTGCTATATATAACCTATCACCTCATCCACCACATCGAAGATATCAGGCAAAGAGGTTCTTATTATTGTGCCGTCATCAAGGTGCTTATGATTACTAAATCCCAGATCAGGCCTGTGACGAGCATTATCATACTTGAATATTAGTTTCCCATCTCTGCTTTGGTACTGGTAGGCATAAGAAATTTTCTCAATATCATATTTTGCATCAATGTATTCTTTGATGTGCAAAACAGAACCATCAACAAGAGCAATATCCGATTTTATAACAGCTTGCTTTGCGGCCCTTCGCTCTTCTTTAATGTCGATGGATTCCGCAAATCCATAGTCATCAAATTTTTCTAATGCACGGTGAAAAGCAACCAAATAGTCACGAAGGGACATTACGGATGCTCTTTAATGCATTCAATCGTTCAGTCAGATGCATTGAAAGATGATATTCACCAGCCCATTCAACATATTCCAAGTCTTTTCCTTCCAGGTCTTCTGCGCTCCATTCATTTATGAAATTTTCTGATAAGATCTTGTATTTCTTTTCAAACTTAGAAAGCCGCTTTTTTGCAAGCTGAAGGCTGTATTTCAACCGTAACGATTCTGTTTCCAGCGCTTCGGACAAAACTCTGGCCGCTTTGTTTGGCATGTCTGTTTTCAATATAATTTCTGGCATATTGCCCCCGCTTTCGATAATTTTACCCCTATTCGCTTTGCTTACATTTTAGTGCTGATGATGGGCTTATTGCAACCGATTTGTACAATTTTCACCATTCTTCGGAATTTGTTTGTAGCTTGCGGGTCGCCCTGGGGTCCGCCCTGGGGTCAAACCTTGATTAGTGATTCTATAAATATCGACAGCCAAATCCCTTGCTTTTTGCCATACCAATAGCTCTTTAAAACCCTTTCCCATAATCTATCGCCCATAGCCCATAGCCCATCGCCTGAAGGACCACATTAAGGCTTTTGATTTCAGGATTTCCACGCTTGGACAACATACGGTAAAGACTTTCACGACTTAGACGGGTTTTAGCGGCAAGAGCGGTCATACCCCCGTTCGCTTCAGCGACATTGCGCAGGGCCAGAAGAAACACTGATCGATCCCCCTCTTCGATTCGATGGCAGCGTTTAAATACGCCGATGCCTCGTTGGGGTCTTTCAGAGATTCAATCAGATCCTTTTGATAGGATGTCGCTTTCATTGTATTTTTTTCCCCTGTAGTCGTGCCAGTAGCCTTTTGCACGGACAATGTCCTTTTTTTGCGAGGACTTGTCGCCACCCAGCGGAAGAAGAATTAGCCGGGCGCCTTCCTGCCCAAAATAAAGACGATATCCCGGGCCGTATTTGTAATGCTGAATTTGAAAGCTCAAACATAAAATCTTCCGGAAATCTTGCAATATTCCTTCTAACCGCCGGCTTGAAAACTTTTGTTTCAACGCCATAAAGCACTGCCAGATCTCGATCCAACATAACCGCTTTACCACGAATTCGGTAAATCAGACCTGATGGGCTATGGGCTATGGGCTATGGGCTATTGGCTATTGGCTATGGGCTATGGGCTATTGGCTATTGGCTATTGGCTATGGGCTATGGGCTATGGGCTATGGGCTATGGGCTATGGGCTATTGGCTATGGGCTATGGGCTATTGGCTATTGGCTATGGGCTATGGGCTAACGTGCAGATGGTGATGATTTACACTTCGCTCCAATCTTCAAGCAGAAGTCCCGGCACGCGCTCAAATTCCTTGACATTGTTTGTTACCAATTTCAGTCCGGAGGCGATAGCTTGACCGGCAATCATCATATCATAAGGGCCGATGGGGCGGCCCGTGCGATAAAGCGCAGCCCGTATCCGGCCAAACTGATACGCGGCTTTGGTGTCAAAAGGAAGCACTTCAAGTCGGGCGGCCATTTCCTCAATGTCTGCTAAATTTCGTTCTATCTGCTGTGAATGTTCCGCGCCAAACACCAATTCACCGATGGTTACGGCAGAAATTCCCATCTGCCCATGATGCTGCTCAAAACGTTTCTTAACCTGCTGTGGGCGGTTTTTCATGGTATAAATGACAATATTGGTGTCCAGCAGGTACTTCAGCATCAAAACAACTCCCTTTGCTGATCTTCCGGCTGTTCTCGCTCTGCCATAAAGTCACTGGAAACCCCCGGCCCGTTAAACCATTCGTCCCAGGATGCGCCCGCCAGCGTGATCAATCGTTTGTTGCCAATTGCAGTGATTTCAACATCTTTTACGAATTCCGGGAAGGCAACCTCCTTGGGGAGACGGACAGCCTGACTCCGGTTGCTTTTAAAAATTTTAGTTTTTACACAAGCCATAATAATTCCCCCATATAAAAATTTATCAGTTTAGAAATATTATAAAACCAATGGGGGATCTGTCAATGGGATATACAAATTCAAATGAAAAAGGGACAGGGTTTGCTATGTAGAAAGTTCCGGGCTCAACCTGAGTTCAAACAGTTGAAACGCCACGCTCCCGAAGTAAATTTTTTAAGGCGTGTTGGGCGCCGGGTTCCCCATGCACCAGCTTTACCTGTCCGGGTTGAATGGCCGTTGCCCACGCCAAAAGACCGCGCTGGTCGGCGTGAGCCGAATAGCCGCTTAACGACTGCACGGCGGCCCGGATGGGATAAGCATCGCCGTCGAGGGTCACATACCCGCCCTTTTTTTCGGCAAATGTGAGGATGTCCCTGCCGGGTGTCCGGTTGGCCTGATACCCGGGAAAAAGGATATCGGTGGTGGGATCATCCAGACCGGCCTTTAAATGATCGATGATGCGGCCGCCGGTGCACATGCCGCTGCCGGCAATAATGATGGCGGGTCCTTTCAAATCGAGCAATTTGAGGTGATCCGTGTGGGTGGTTGCGCCGTATAGATGGTCAAAATCAAGAGGATCGTCGCCCTTCTCCAGCAACCCCGTTGCTTCCCGGTCCCAAAACTCGGAAAGCCGGGCATAGACCTGGGTAATATTAAGGCCCAGCGGCGTGTCGATGAAAACCGGAATGCCACCATCGGATTTAAAACTGGGGCTATCCGGGTCGGAAAAAAGGCGATTCATTTCGTAGATCAACTCCTGGGTTCGCCCCAGGGCAAACGCCGGGATCAGCACCTTTCCCCGGTCAGCCAGGGCCTTTTTGAGGATACGGGCCAGCCGCTCAACGCGCCGGCCGCGATCCTCATGGCATCGATCGCCATAGGTTGACTCCAGGACCAGCAGATCACAAGACTCCGGAATATCCGGGTCCGGCAGAATCGGCGTGTTTTCAGCACCCAGATCGCCTGAAAAAACGAGGCTTTTGCCGTCCGGCAAGTCAAACCGGATCCAGCAGGAACCGAGAATGTGGCCGGCCCGTCCCAGGGTAAAGCGGATCCCCTTCCGAAGACTGAAGGATTCCAGGTATTCAAACCCCCAGGAAAGCTCCTCCAGAGATGAGAGCAACCGCTCTTTTTCATCCCGGTTCATCGATAACTGGGTGAAGCGTAGCGCGTCTTCCAGCATCGGCTCGAGAAGAGCCCGGGTGCCGTGGGTACAGATGATTTCGCCAGTAAACCCGCGCCGAATCAGCTCCGGTACCCGGCCAATATGATCGATATGGGCGTGGGTAAGAAAGAGAAAATCGATCGCGGACGGCGAAACGGGCCATTGGTCCATGGGCAGGGCGGTGTCCGCCCCCTGAGTCATGCCGCAGTCGATCAGGATATTAACGCCCCCGGTTTGGAGGAGATGACAGGAGCCGGTTACAGTTGATTCGGCGCCTATGTGGCTGATTTTTAGGTTCATTTTAGGGCGGTTTTAGGTTTTAAGTTTTAAGCATTAGGGCTTCGGTTTTGGGTTATTAAAGGAGGGGCTTGGGTTATTGCAGGAGGTTTTTCTTTTTGGCGCTGGTGGGGCACTCGAGCTGGGGGACCTGGTCGTAGCCTTCGTGTTTTAAGGAGGCTCGCAGGCGCTTTAGAAGCTCGGCGCGGGAAATGTCGCCCCGGGTGTCTCGAAGGTGCTTGCAAAAATAATAGCTGAAAGCGCCGTTATAGGTGCCGCCGATGTAGGCATCGGCTGAGGTCTGGTTATCCTTGCACCCCGCAAAGAGCGCATGGTCCCCGGGGTTTCCCGCCTTCAGAATTCGGGTGACCGGCAGATCTTCTTCCCCCATCTGGCGACATAGAATGTCAATGGGTGGCGCGATGAACCGGGATTTGAAGCTGTGCTCCGCGGGCAACAACGACAGGGCCACCGTCTCGCGGGTTCCGGTTCCGGAATGACAGGCGTCCAGCAGCACCTCCAGGTGAACGCCGGCCGGAAGCGTTGAAAAAATATGCTTCAGATCGTCATCAACGATATAGGTGCCGTCCCAGTCCATATCGTGCGGGCACAGGATTTCATCGAGCCCGTCCTTTAATTCATCGCCGTCGCGATCCCGAATCCGAGATCCGTGACCCGAGAAATGAAAGAGGAGGCGATCCCCCGGTTTCGCGCCTTTCACCAGCCAGTCGAGCCGGGAGAGGATGGCTTTTTGAGTGGCCCGGGTATCGGCCAGCACCCGGATCTGTTTGACGGTAAACCCGAAATACTTCAGCAGCACATCCCGAACATTGGTGACATCGTTCACGCAGCCTTGAAGATCCGATCCGGGAAGTTTGTACCGGTTGACACCGACGAGAAGCGCTTTGTTGGCCATGAGTTCCTCCTGAGTGAGAGTGAAGATGAAATAATAAGGAGAACAACACCTGATGAGAAGGGCGGCGCATCAATACGGCATAGCTCCGCCTGGTCAGTTACAACTGCTTCTTTTTGGCGGCACTTTGAATCGATTCGTGCCTAAAATGGCGCGTTAAAATTTACTTCTTTTGATCGCCTGCGTCGTCATCCCGAAGCGGCTCCGCAGGGTCCATCAAGGTATAGTTTTCAATAAATTCTGCGAGCTCACGCCACTGTTCGCTATTAAAGTCTTCATACTTCAATCCGCATCTTCTCGCCACTAAGCCATTTTCCGCTTCTTCTTCAACGCCGGGAATCGGTGCGGCCGACTGGTGGATAAGCGAGCAGGGCAGTCCGGAAAGTGAGTATTTTCCATCCAGAGTGAATATATCGACATGATGGGTGTTTACCAGAGCCTTCTCGTCACTGAGGAATTCAAGGGTAAGACCGCTGAGGCTGATGTCGATGACTTTACCCACCTGGCGCAAATTGCTCCCAAGGGATGCGAAAGTGCTTTTTCTGGGAGTAAGTCGAAAGTGCTCGCTTTCATGCCGTGCCATAATCTCTTATCTCTATCTGCAATGAAGGACAGGTGCTACCCGCTATCAACAGGGTGCTTCTCTCCCTTTAGCTACCGGTATAGGGTATGGAGCGTTTTTCCGAGTCGACATTATGGGGTTATAAAAAATCTGTCAAGGAGTAAAAAAGGGTGGTAGAAAAGAGGTATTTTAGATACCCACTCTTGATGTTTGAGACATTTAGGAGGTACTCGGCATCCCCCCCCCTATGAACGAAGACAACCTAATCGGCCATCCTCGCTTTCAAGAACAAGAATAGATTTCCATTTTTACCATAACTCGATAATTTTTTACGAATATTACTCCGGTGGGTTTTAGCCGTATAGAACGAAACGCCGAGCTCAGCCGCTATTTGGCGGGTGTTAAACCCATTTTTGATCAGGGCCGCAACACGGGTTTCCGTCGGACTCAGGGTGCTGAATACCTGCTTGGCATTACCCAACAGGGCGCTGAGTTCATGAAGGTGTGCTGCAATCACATTCAGCTCCGATCGAATCTGGCTTGATTTCACATCCTGGCGCAGCCGTTCAACGAGAGGTATGATTTTGCAATGGACCTTGGCCGCCATTATTTTCTCGTTATCAGTCTTTTTTTTCTCCAGCGTTTTTGAAAAGATCGATACGGCTTTGATGATTTCCAGTAACTCCCGGTTCAGTTTTTCCAAGTCCGCCTGCTTTTTTTCTACGGCTCGTAATTGTGAAACAAGTTCGTTATCTGTTTGACATTGGATTGTCACAGCGTCCTCACTACCGGCAGCATAAAACAAAACCGGCAATTTAATCTTACTCGTGTTTATTCGTGCAATTCAATGAACGGGTTGCAAATCGTTAGTCGATTGGCAATCCGCTGACCGTTCTGAAGGTCTTCGGTAAAAAGGATATGGCAACCGGAAAGAAGCGCTGATGCCACAATCATGGCGTCATAAATAGAAAAACCATATCGCTCGGCAATCATAATTCCATGTTCGTGTGTCGCCACCGTAATGGGGTCAACCTTGCAAAGGGCACGCACCAAAAAAAGCACCTCACGGATTTCGCCCCACGACATTTTGAGTTTCCGCAAGGCCACGGAAGTTGTAGAGTGTTTGTTTAATATCCCCAATATTAACCCAAAAATGTCACGTTATTTAACCCCCCGCGAAAATCCCCAGGTAGGTTAGATCGATAATAGTAAGGTATCAGAAGTCGAGATCGTTTGTAATACGGTTGGACGGA